>JAUSCI010000028.1 GCA_030651305.1 Sulfuritalea sp.
GTCACGATCATCGGCCTGACGAATCCGATGGCGATCAACAACAACGGCGGCAGCATCAACGCCCAGACCGGCACCATCAACCTGAACGGCGCGGTCAGTTTCAGCGGCGCGTCGAGCATTGGCGGCAATGTCACGGTCAGCGGCGGCGGTGGCAACAACAGCGGCACGCTCACGCTGAACGCGGGTGCCGTGCTGGATTACACCGGCGGATCGCATGCCTTTACCGGGGCAACGACTTTCGGCGGTGCCGGCACACTGACGCTGTCGGGCGCTACCTGGACCGGCGCCGGTACAGTCAGTCTCGATAGTGGCGGCCTGAACTGGACCGGTGGCACGCTCGGCGTCGGCGGAGCAGGCGGCATCACCGTGGCGACGGGCAGGACGCTGGCGATCAGTGGCGGCGCCGCCAAGTTCCTCGATGGCGGCAAGCTGACCAACGCAGGCACGACCACATTTACAGATGCCGGCAACCTGGTCCTCAACAACGATGCATTGCTGACCAACAATGCCCTGTTCGACATACAGAGCGACTCTGATTTCCAATTCACCGCCGGTGTCGCGCCATCCCTCGCCAACACCGGTACCCTGCGCAAGTCCGGCGGAGCGCTGGACACCGTCATCGGCCTGACCAATCCCTTCGCCTTCACCAACTCCGGCATCCTCGATGTCCAGCTCGGGACTTTGAACGCACAAACGAGCAGCTTCAGCCACACCGGCACCATGAATCTTGCGGCCGGCGCCACCTTCCAGCGCACGGGCGGCTTCACCAACGCCGGCATCATTCAGGGCCAGGGCACCGTCAACGTGGGCGCCGGCAGCACGCTCTCGAATGCCGGCGGCACGCTGCGCCCGGCGGGTGTCGGCGCTGCGGGCACGCTCGCCGTGACGGGCAATCTGAACCTGGCCGGTGGCATCATCGAAATCGATCTGGGCGGGACGGCGGCGGGTCTTTCCGACAAGCTTTCCGTAATCGGCAACGTGACTCTGGGCGGTACGCTGAATGCCAGCCTGACGGGCGGCTACGTGCCAGTCAATGCCGATTTCATTCCCATCGTGACCATGACCGGCACGGCTAGCGGTACTTTTGCTTCTGCAATTCTGCCGCCCAACATGGATGCCGGCTACAACCTGGCGGCGGGCGAGGCCTCGCGCCTGATCTTTTCGACCGTGGGCACCAAGACCTTCCTCAACACGGCCAGCGACCTGAACTGGGCGACCCCGGCCAACTGGTCGGGCGGCGCGGTGCCGGGCTCCGGCAATACGGCGCTCATCAGTTCAGGCTTCGCCGTCGCGCATCCCACGGGCAATGACACCATTGCCGCGCTCACCGTGAATAGCGGCAACTCGCTGGATGTGTCGGGTGGTTCGCTGACCGTGACCGGCGCAACCGCGGTAGGCGGCTCGCTCGCCGTATCGGGAGGCACACTGGTACTGAATGGCGCATCCTCGGTACAAACCCTTGGCATGACCGGCGGCGCGCTGAATGGCAGCGGCAACCTGACAGTCGTCAATGGTTTCAACTACAGCAGCGGTAGCGTCGGACTCAGCGGTGCACTGGATGTGAGCCACACCGGCAATCTCTTGCTGCCCGCGCTGGGATCGCTGACCTCGCTGCTGGCCAGCGCGACGGGAAATCTGACCCTGACGGGCGGCATCGCCGCGAGCGCCACCGGCAACGCCATCGTTCTCGCTGCCGGGCAAAACTTCGTCGATAGCGGGAATCACCCGCTAACGGCGAGCAACGGGCGCTGGCTGGTGTATTCGCAAAGCCCGGCGACGATTGCCAAGGGCGGACTCACCTCTGCTTTCCGTCACTACGGCAGTACGCTTGGAAGCTACGCCCCGGGCAGCGTCAGTGAAAGCGGTAACGGCTTCATCTATGCGTCCGCGGCAGGAACGCTGTCCGTCACCGCCACCGCTACGGGTACGCCGAGCCACGTCTACGGCGACGCACCGAGCGCCAGCTTCGGCTATACGCTGACCGGTTTTGCCGATGCCGAGGATAACGCCGGGAATATCGGCATTGCGGGTTCACCCGTCTTCAATGTGCCGATACCTACGGCTGCCAGCGATGCGGGCAGCTACAGCGTGAGCTATGTCAGCAACTTGTCGAGCAGCGTCGGCTACACCTTCGGCGCAGGAACGGGACTGGCCTACAGCGTCAGCCAGGCTCCGCTTACCATCACGGCCAACAATCAGGGCAAGGTCTACGGCGACGTTCTCAGCTTTGCCGGCACCGAATTCCTTGCCTCCGGCTTGAAAAACAGCCAGACCGTGGGCGACGTTACGCTGGCCAGCGGCGGTGCGGCAGCCATTGCCAACGTCGGCGGTTCGCCTTACGCCATTTCGGCCAGCGCCGCCAAGGGCGGCAGCTTCAATTCCGCCAATTACAGCATCACTTATGTCGACGGCGCGCTGGCCGTTACAGCGCGACCACTGACGGTAAGCTTTACCGCGCCGACCAAGACCTACGACGGCAATCCAGCGGCATCGGTCGGGGCATTTGTGCTGAACAACGTGGCCAACGGCGACTCACTCGGATTGCTCGGAACTGCGACTGCGGCGTATGACAGCCGCCATGTCGGGGCCGCCAAGACCGTGAGCTATAACGCGCTTGGGCTTTCCGGCGGCGCTGCTGCCAACTACAGCCTGCCTCCGTCCGCTAACGGTACCGGCGCCATCACGCAACTGGCCAGCGTGGCGTGGACCGGAGGAACTTCCGGCATCTGGTCGAATGCGGCGAACTGGGCAGGAGGCGCCTTGCCCGACAACGATAACGTTGCCCAGGTAATCATTCCAGCGGGTAGCTCCGTGCTTGTTACCGACAATCAGGCTCTGAATCTGGGAAACACAGCCATCGAGGTTCTCGGCAGCAATTTTGAACTCGACGTCACCGGTGGCATCAGGTCCGGCAGCGGCAAGATCCGCGCCTTGGCGGGAAGCATCAGCCTCATCGCGCACAGTCCGATCGTGATCGGCAGCGGCGGCGTCGAAACGTCGGGTGGCATCACCCTGAGCGCCTTGACGCCAAGTGTCGACAGCACCATTACGCTGAATGGAGCGCTGGTGGCGGGCGGTGCAGTGAGTCTGGCGGCCTATGGCGCGATTGCGCAAAACGCTGCGATTCAGGGACAGAACATTGCTCTCACCAGTACCAGCGGCAACATCGTCGCCGCCGCCGGGGCCGTGAGCAGCGTTGCGGCAGGCGGCACAATCAATTACAGCGCCACGAGCGGGAGCATCACGTCCAGCCCCGGCAACTTTGCCGGCGCGGCGCCGATCCTCAATGAGCAGGCAAGTACCTCTACAACGACTTCGACGACTGCAATCACCGACATCACCAACGCGATCTCCAAGGCCACGGAGGCGCCTGCCGATGAGAAAGTGAAGACGCCGGAGACGCCACCGCCCGCGCCCACGGAGAGCACCGGCGACAAGATCCTGCTGGCATCGATCTCGCAAACGACCGGAGGCGAGGCGGGAACCTTTGGCGACGCTGCGGAGCCAACAGTCGGCGCCGGCGATACGGCGATCACTCGGACAACAGACGCGGCGCCGGCTGGCGAGAAGACGCCGGCGAACGCCGAGGAAAAGAAGGAAGCCAGCAAGGACAAGGAAAAAGAAGAGAAGAAAGAAAGGCCTGCACGCGACGAGAAGAAGCAGGAAGGTCGAGCGGCGGCGAAGAAAGTCGCTCAATGCTCATGAGCCCTTCCGGAAACGGTGTTGGAAGCAGGGTTGGCATTGGCGGTTGACCGCGTGGATTTCGACTGCCCTGTCAACGCAACGCAGCTTGGGGCGTTAGTCCCAATGTGTATCTGGTAAAAAGTCGTTCCGGGTTGGCGGCAAACTTGGCCGTTTGACTCGATTCCACCAGTGCCATCAACCTTGCCAAGGAGACTCACCATGCGTATCGTCACTCTTCTCATCGCTTCTGCCGTTATTGCCTCCCCTGTGTTCGCGCAGCAATCGATGCGTTCCAGCAACCCCGAAGGTGTCCAGATTCAGGGCAACACCGATATCAAGGCCAAGCAGACGAACACTACCGCCGTTGCAGTAGGCGAAGGCAACACCGCCAAGAACACAGCCGGCGCCATCAAGGGTGGCACCCAGATCCAGGGCAACACCAAGATCAAGGCCAGCCAGAAGAACGCGACTGCAGTTGCCAGCGGCAAAGGCAACACCGCCGCCAACGAAGCCGGCGTGATCGGCGGCAAGTAATACCAGTTACCGTTCTTGATTGACTGAAAGGCGGGGGCGACCCCGCCTTTTTTCTCGATGTGCTGCAAGTGCGGCTGAAACTGGCCGCATGTTTCCAGCGTCATCTTCGTTCGTGCGTGTCAGGACAAGCGCGCCTTCGGAAACACCGCCCGGAACGTGCTGCCCTTGCCGGGAGTGGACTCGATTTCCAGTTTGCCCTGGTGCCGGATCAGAACATGCTTGGCGATGGCCAGGCCGAGTCCGGTGCCACCCGTTGCCGATGAGCGTCCCTTGTCGACTCGATAAAAGCGTTCGGTCAGGCGCGGGATGTGGTCGGTTGCGATGCCGATGCCATTGTCGGCTACTTCGAATACCGGCAGGCCGTCGCGCAACACCCAGCGTAGCGCTATGTCTCCGCCCTCCGGGGAGTAGCGGACGGCATTGCTGATCAGGTTGGAAAAAGCGCTGCGCAATTCCTCGCGGCTACCGTAGAAATTCCCTGCCGCGATTTCCAGCGTCAATTTGTGCTTGCCGCCGCTCAAGGCGGTCCCTTCCTCGACCAGTGTCGCCAGCAGCGCCGGTATGTCGACTACGTCCTCATTGGCAGGTGGTTGCGTGTCGTCGAGGGCGGACAACGCCAGCAGATCCCTGACCAGCCGCTCCATGCGCAGTGCCTGCTCATACATCAGGGCGTGATGCCGCGCCAGATTCGGCGAAGCGACGACATCTCCCGCCGCCAGGCCTTCGAGGAAACCGACAATCACGGTCAGCGGAGTCCGCAATTCATGCGAGACGTTGGCGACGAAATCGCGCCGCATGGTGTCAGCCAGTTCGATCGCGGTGATATCCCGGCTGATCAGCAGGCGACCGGACTCGGCGAATGGAATCATCGACAGCGACAGGGTTCGCACCGGTGGCGAGGTGCTTTTTAGAACCACCGGGTCGACTTTTCCCTCGTCCTGAACGTAAGCCGTAAAGACCGGTTCGCGCACCAGATGGGTGATAGGCATGCCGCGGTCCTGCACCGCGTCGATGCCGAGGTGTCGGGTTGCCACCGAGTTGCACCATTCGATGCGCTTCATGGCGTCGAGCAGGACAATCCCGTCGGGTAGCGCCTCGGCCGCCTGGCTGAGTCGCTCCAGGGAATCCGACAAGCGTTCGCGTCCGGCCAGTTCCTCACGGCGCAGGCGATACAGTGCGGCGAATGCGTCGCCCCATTCGCCCGAGGATTCGGGTACCGCGACTGCGTTTTCCCAACGCGTGCGGTCGAGCCAGCGTGTCAGGCGGCCCAGCTGAATCAAGTGGTACGCGTAACCTGCGGCCAATCCGGCGGCCAGGAGCGCCCATCCCGTCGCGTCGTCGAGAAAGAGGCCGACAGCCAGCGCCACCACTATCAACGTCAATATGCGCAACAGCGGACCTGCCCAGAATGGCATGGAAAGCTAACCGTTCTTGCCCGAAAACCGGTAACCGACACCGCGCACGGTTTCGATCAGGTCATCGCCACGGCTGCCGATGGCAACCCGCAAGCGCCGTATCGAGACATCCACGGTGCGCTCCTCGACGAAGCGATGGTCGCCCCAGACCAGATCGAGCAACTGGCCACGGTTGAAGACCCGTCCCGGCTGGCTCAGCAGCAGGCGCAGCAGCTTGAATTCAGTCGGCCTCAGCGCACACTCGGCGCCATCGACCGTCACCGAGACGACTGCCGGATCGAGGCGTACGCCGGACACCGCGACGATATCTCCGCCGTGCTGCGGCGCCCGACGCCTCAGCAAGGCGCGAATGCGGGCGACCAGTTCGCGCGGGCTGAATGGCTTGGTGACGTAATCGTCGGCGCCGCTCTCGAGTCCCGCAACGCGATCCGCTTCGCCGCCACGCGCCGTCAGCATGATGAGCGGCAGCGCCGCCGTGCGCTGATCGGCGCGCAACTGCCGGGCCAGTTGCAGTCCGGACATCCCGGGCAGCATCCAGTCGATAAGCACGGCTTCCGGCAACTGGCAGTTGATCGACCGCAGGGCCTCTTCCGCAGAGCCGGCAACTTCGATGTCGAAACCCGCGGTAGCCAAGGTGATCTTCAGCAGTTCCTGGATCGAGGTTTCGTCTTCGACCGCAAGAACGCGGGTCATGATGCCGCTCATGCGCTTTCGCCTTCTCCTTTGGCGTCGCGTTCAAGCTGGTCCCAGGTCACATGGCGGACATCGGTGCCGCGGGCGATATAGATAATCTGCTCCGCGATATTCTTGGCGTGGTCGCCAACGCGCTCGACCGCCTTGGCAATGAACAGGATCTCCAGCGCAACTGAAATCGTGCGCGGATCCTCCATCATGAAAGTGATCAACTGGCGCGTGATGGCCTGAAACTTCTCGTCGATGGCGACGTCGTCGCGGACGATGGCGGCGGCGCCTACCGCATCCTGCCGGGCGAAGGCATCGAGCGCGGAGCGTAGCAGCCTGACCGCGATTTCGCCCATCTCGCGAATATCGGAAATACAGGGTACCCGCCGCATCTCGTGATCGAAAATCCCCTTCGCCTTGCGCGCGATCTTGGCCGCCTTGTCGCCGCAGCGTTCGAGGTCGGTGACGATCTTGCTGATGCCCATGAGCATGCGCAGGTCGACGGCCGCCGGCTGGCGGCGGGCGATGATCAGCGCACAGGCTTCGTCGATTCCGACTTCGTGGGCGTTGACGCGGTGATCGTCGTTTTCTATTAGCTCAAGTTGCTCCAAGTCGCCGACGCCGAAGGCTTCGATGGCGTCGTGGATCTGCTGCTCGACCAGTCCGCCCATCTGCAATACCCGCGTGCGCAGTTCGTCCAGCTCCTCGTCGAAACGCCGGGATGAATGATCACTGACAACCATGATGTCTCCTTGTTGGCCGCATCAACCGAAACGGCCTGTTATGTAGTCCTCGGTCGCCTTCATCTTCGGTTTGACGAAGACTTCGTCGGTGATGCCAAACTCGATCAGTTCGCCCAGGTACATGTAGGCGGTGAAGTCCGATACCCGCGCCGCCTGCTGCATGTTGTGGGTGACGATGACGATGGTGAAGTCTTCCTTCAACTCGTTGAGCAATTCCTCGATGCGCATCGTCGAAATCGGATCAAGCGCCGAGGTCGGCTCGTCGAGCAGCAGCACCTCCGGCTTGACGGCAATGCCGCGGGCGATGCACAGGCGCTGCTGCTGGCCGCCCGACAGGCTCATGCCGCTGTACTGGAGCTTGTCCTTGGCTTCTTCCCACAACGCTGCCTTGCGCAGCGCCCACTCGACCCGGTCATCCATTTCGACGCGCGAGAGCTGCTCGTGCAGGCGCACGCCGAAGGCGATGTTCTCATAGATCGACATCGGGAAGGGTGTCGGTTTCTGGAACACCATGCCGACCTTGGCGCGCAGTTCATTGACGCTGACGCCGCGATCCAGGATGTTGCGACCGTCGAGCAATATCTCGCCCACCGCGCGCTGGTCGGGATAGAGGTCGTACATCCGGTTGAGGGTGCGCAACAGGGTCGACTTGCCGCAGCCCGAGGGGCCGATGAAGGAGGTGATCTTCCGCGAGTAGACGTCAAGGTTGATGTTCCTCAGGGCATGGTACTTGCCGTAATAGAAGTCGAATTTCCTGATGGAAATTTGCGTCGTCAATCCGGGCATGGGGCTGGTATTCATTTTTTCTCGCTATTGAGCCGAAGGCCTGTCAGGTATGCTTTGAAGCCCGGAATATCACGCGTGCGATGATATTCAGGGCCAGTACGCCCATGGTGATGAGGAACACCGCCGACCATGCCAGCTGTTGCCAGTCCTTGTAAGGGCTCATGGCAAATTTGAAAATCGTTACCGGCAGATTGGCGATCGGCCCGTTCATGTTGAGCGTCCAGAACTGGTTGGACAGGGCCGTGAACAACAGGGGCGCGGTCTCGCCGGAAATGCGTGCGATGGCCAGCAGCACACCGGTGAGGATGCCGGCGAGGGATGCGCGCAAGGTTACCTTGACGATCACCTTCCATTTCGGCGCACCGAGGGCGAATGCCGCCTCGCGCATGGTGTTGGGCACCAGCAGCAGCATGTTCTCGGTGGCGCGGATGACGACGGGGATGACCAGCATGGCCAGCGCTATCACGCCGGAATAGCCGGAGAAATGCCCCGCCTGTGCCACATAGATTGCATATACGAACAGGCCAATGACGATCGACGGCGCCGAGAGCAGGATGTCGTTGAGAAACTGGGTGACGCGTCCCAGCCATGTGTGCTTGCCATATTCGGCCAGATAGATGCCGGCCAGGATGCCGATCGGCGTGCCCAGCAGCGTTCCCAGGGAAACCAGCAGCAGGCTGCCGACGATGGCGTTCAACAGGCCGCCCTCGGAACCCGGTGGCGGCGTCATCTGGGTGAACAACTTCGGCGACAGGCTGGCGATGCCGAGGTCGAGGGTGGTGAACAGGATCCAGAACAGCCAGAACAGTCCGAAGGACATGGCCAGGAATGCCAGCGTCAGCGCCATGCGGTTCTTGAACTTGCGCCAGGTGGAGAGCTTGGTGGCCATGGTTCAGGTTTCCCGCCCGCTTTGTCGGGACAACTGCATGAGCAGCAACTTGGACAGGCTCAAAACCACAAAGGTGATGAAGAACAGGATCAGGCCGAGTTCGATCAGCGAGGCGGCGTAGATCGGCGAGTCGGCCTCGGCGAATTCGTTGGCGAGCGCGGAAGCGATGCTGTTGCCGGGCAGGAATAGCGAAAATCCGCCGAAGACGTTCATGTTGCCGATCAGGAAAGTCACCGCCATGGTTTCGCCGAGCGCGCGGCCCAAGCCCAGCATGACGCCGCCGATCACGCCGACCTTGGTATAGGGCAGCACCACATGCCAGACGACTTCCCAGGTGGTCGCGCCCAGCCCGTAGGCCGACTCCTTGAGCATCGGCGGCGTGACGTCGAAAACGTCGCGCATCACCGAGGCGATGAAAGGAATCGTCATGATCGCCAGCACGACTCCGGCGCTGAGAATGCCGATTCCCAGCGCGGGACCGGAAAACAGCTCGCCAATCACCGGCAGTTTGCCCAGGGTAGCCGCCAGCATCGGTTGCGCATAATTGGCGAAGACGGGAGAAAAAACCAGCAATCCCCACATGCCGTAGACGATGCTGGGCACGCCCGCCAGCAACTCGATGGCGATGCCGAGCGGACGCTTCAGCCAGACCGGAGCCATCTCGGTAAGAAAGATCGCGATGCCGAAGCTGACCGGCACGGCAATGATCAGGGCGATGAGGGAGGTTGCCAGCGTGCCGTAGATCGGAATCAGGGCGCCGAAGCGCTCCATCGGCGGATTCCACTCGCCCGACCAGAGGAAGCCCCAGCCGAAACGCTCGATGGCCGGCCAGGCACCGTGGACCAGCGAGGCGACCGTGCCGCCCAGCATCAGCAGCACGAATAGCGCAAAGAAACGGGTCAGGTTGAAGAAGACCCAATCGCCCAGCCTGCCTTGTCTTGTCGAACTCATTTGGTCTTTGCGGATGGCGTAGTTCGTTATCGGCCCACGGCGCTCGTCAACATGGGCGCCGTGGGCCGTTACCAGGGTGTTGATTGAGCTTTACTTGCCGGTCCAGACCGGCTTGCCCGACACATCCTTGATGTTACCCCAGGAGGTATGAATCAGCTTGACCAGGGCATCCGGCAACGGCACGTAATCGAGTTCCGTGGCCATCTTCGATCCGTTCTTGTAGGCCCACTCGAAAAACTTCAGGGATTCGAGGGTTTGTGCCGGTTTGTCGGACACTTTCGGCACCAGGATGAAGGTGGCGCCGGTAATCGGCCAGGCGTCCTTGCCCGGCTCATTGGTGAGGATTTCATAAAATGCGGACTTGGTCCAGTCGGCGCCGACCGCCGCCGCCTTGAAGGCCGTGTCATCCGGCTGCGGGAAATTGCCTGCCGCATTCTGCAGCAGCGTGTAGCTCAGCTTGCCTTGCTTGGCGTAGGCAAATTCTACGTAGCCGAGCGAGCCAGGAATACGGGTGACGAACGCGGCGACGCCCTCGTTGCCCTTGCCACCGAGGCCCACCGGCCACTGCACCGCCGTGCCCTGGCCGACTTTTGTCTTCCATTCCGGGCTGACCTTGGACAGGTAGTTGGTGAAGATGAAGGTGGTGCCGGAACCATCGGAGCGACGAACCACGGCAATCGCCTGGTCGGGCAAGGCTACTTTCGGATTCAACTCGGCAAGCGCCTTGTCATTCCACTTGACGATCTTGCCCAGGAAGATATCGGCCAGCACGGCACCCGTCAGCCGAATCTCGCCCGACTTGATGCCCGGCAGGTTGTAGACCAGCACCTCACCGCCGATCACGGCGGGAAACTGCATCAGCCCCTGTTTATCGAGTTCTTCGGGCTTGAGCGGCATATCGGACGCGCCGAAATCTACCGTCTTGGCAACGATCTGCTTGATGCCGCCGCCGGACCCGATCGACTGGTAGTTGATCTTGTTGCCGGTGGCTTTCTGGTAGGCCTCGGCCCATTTGCCATAGATCGGCGCGGGAAAGGAGGCACCGGCGCCGGTGATGTCGGCGGCCTGCGCGGACAAGGGCAGTAGCGCGGCGACAAACGTTGTCGCGACAATATTTCTGAAATCAGGGAAGTTCATGGAAGCACCTCATTTTTTGGTCGGGCCTCAACTGTAGTAAGGGATTATTACAGGAGTGTGACTCGCAACGCCCCGCATAGCCGGAGCCATGAGTTATGTCTCCCAGGCAGCCGCAGCGCTCTCCGACAAGGGCGTGCAACCTCTCCGTAACGAAATGGCCATCAGGCGGTAACGCCGGGTTTCGAGAATGCCGACGAACCCACGGAGCCAAAAGGAGAATGCCATGCAAAAACATCAAACTGAAACCATCGTCGCCGGACAGCACACCGGCTACACCGTTGCGCTGGCGCACAGCGAAGAGGAAGTCCGCGAAGCGCAGCGCCTGCGCTACAAGGTGTTCGTCGAGGAACTCGGCGCCCAAATCCGTACCCGCATGCCGAACCACGACATTGATCGCTACGATCCGTTCTGCGACCACCTGATCGTGCGCGAAAGCCATGCCGACCGCATCGTCGGCACCTACCGCATCCTGTCGCCGGACGCCGCCCGCCGCGCCGGCAGCTACTACTCGGAAAGCGAGTTCTTTCTCAGCCGGCTGCAGAACCTGCGCGGTCGCATGGTGGAAGTAGGGCGCTCATGCATTCATCCCGACTATCGCAGCGGCGCCGTCATCACCCTGCTTTGGGCTGGTCTTGCCGAGTACATGGTGACCCGCAATCACGAGTACCTGATAGGTTGCGCCTCGATCGGCATGGCGGATGGCGGGCACAACGCCGCAAACCTGTTTGGCCAGATCGGTCCCGCCAATATGGCTCCGGCCGAATATCGCGTGTTCCCCAGGCACAGCCTGCCTTTTGAACGCCTCGCCACCCAGCAACCGGCGCTGATTCCGCCGCTGATCAAGGGGTATCTGCGCATCGGCGCCTGGGTCTGTGGCGAACCGGCCTGGGATCCCTACTTCAACACGGCCGATTTGCTGATGCTGCTGCCAATGTCGCGCATGAATCCGCGTTACATGCGTCACTTCATCAGGCCCGCCGAACGGGATGCCGCATGAGCCTTGCCGAAGTTCTGATGGGGCAGAGCTTTTCCAGTCGCAGCAGTGTTCATGCAAACCACGAAGGCCGCAAACTGCATGTGCTGATGGTGAGCGACGTTTACTTTCCGCGCATCAACGGTGTCTCCACCTCGATCCTGACTTTCCGTGACGATCTCGCCAGACTCGGCATACGGACCACGGTAGTGGCGCCCGATTATCCCGGGACCGACGTCGCTGCCGACGAAGCAGCGGACATCGTTCGTCTGCCCTCGCGCGCCGTGCCGCTGGACCCGGAAGACCGGCTGATGCAGTGGAGTTCGCTCGCCGGCATTGATCGCCGTCTCGCCAGCGCCGACTTTGACCTGGTGCATGTCCAGACTCCCTTCGCCGCGCATTACGCCGGTCTGCGCTTCGCAAAGGCGCGGGGAATTCCCTGCATCGCCAGTTATCACACGCATTTCGAGGAATACCTGTTCCACTACATCCGTTTCCTGCCGCGGCGCGTACTTCGCTTTGCTGCCCGTTGGTTGGCCCGGCATCAGTGCAAGTCGCTCGACGCCGTTGTGGTGCCGTCGCAACCGATGTCTGCCACCCTGCGCGACTATGGCATCAATACGCCGCTGCACGTGATTGCCACCGGCCTGCCGGAAAGCCAGTTCGTGCGTGGCGATGGCCGGCGCTTTCGTCAGGCGTGGGGCATCGCGCCGGAGCGCAAGGTGGCACTTTTCGTGGGTCGCGCCGCCCACGAAAAGAATATCGGCTTTCTCCTCGAAATGATGGCTTTGGCATGGCGACAGAAGCCGCAATTGATGCTGGTGATTGCCGGCGAAGGTCCGGCGCTGCCGGCATTGCGCCGCCAGGCCAGCGCTCTGCAACTGGATGACCATGTTCGCTTCGTAGGCTACCTGCCGCGCGAAGGCAGCTTGCGCGACTGCTATGCCGCCGCCGATGTGTTTACCTTCGCCTCGCATACCGAGACCCAGGGCCTGGTCTTGCTTGAAGCCATGGCGATCGGCTTGCCGGTGCTGGCCATTGCGGCACTGGGCGCGGCCGAAATTATTCTTCCCCGGCGCGGTGCCGTCGCTGCCGCGGACACGCCGGAAGCGTTCGCCGAGCAACTGGTCACGCTGCTCGAACGGCCGGCAAAACGCGCCGTCATGGCCGACCAGGCCGTGGCCTTCGCCCGCGAATGGGACGCCGCGGCACAGGCCGCCCGACTTGCCGCGCTCTACCGCGAACTGGTGCGCGCCGCGGTTGCCATTGACTGCACCCAGGCCGTGCCGGCCAGCCGATGAATACCGATCCCCGCGTCGAAGAAAGCCCCTTCAAGGGCGCAACCGGCTTGCGCCGCATCTGGAATGCCTTCAACTATTCGCTGTCCGGCCTGCACGCCGCCTATCTCAACGAAGACGCCTTCCGCCAGGAAAGCCTGCTGGCGGCTCTGCTGATCCCGATTGCCCTGCTGCTGCCCATATCCGGCATCGGCAAGGCGCTGATGATCGCCAGCGTCTTGCTGGTGCTTATCGTCGAGCTGCTCAATTCCGCCATCGAAGCAGCGATCGATCGCATTTCACTGGATCGGCATCGGCTGTCCAAGCGCGCCAAGGACATCGGCAGCGCTGCGGTGCTGATTGCCCTGATCAACGTGCTGGCGACCTGGTCGCTGGTGCTGTTTTCTTGAGATCGACATGACCGGCTTCCTCCATGTCGCGGTGGTCACGGAAACCTACCCGCCGGAAGTCAATGGCGTCGCCATGACGCTGGGGCGCATGGTTGAGGGCCTCCTGGCGCGCGGGCATCGCGTCAGCCTGACGCGACCGCGCCAGCATGCGCAGGACGCGCCGCCCGCCTCGGCGCGACACGCGACCACGCTGGTGCGCGGCCTGCCGATTCCCGGTTATGCCGGCCTGAAGTTCGGCCTGCCGGCGCGGCGCCTGTTTCTGCGCCAGTGGCGCGCCGACCGGCCGGACGTGGCGCAGGTCGTCACCGAAGGACCGCTGGGCGCTTCGGCCATCGCTGCGGCGCGGGAACTGGGCGTTCCGGTGGTGTCCGAGTTCCATACCAATTTTCACGCCTACAGCCGGCATTACGGGTTTGGCTGGCTGGAAGGCCTGGTCGCGGCCCATCTGCGACGCCTGCACAATCGCAGCCGGATGACTCTGGTGCCGTCCCGCCAACTCGGCGTCGATCTGCTGCGGCGTGGCTATCACGGCGTTCGCGTGGTAGCCCGTGGCGTCGATACGGCGCTGTTCAACCCGGCACGCCGCAGCGCTGCTTTGCGCGCCTCATGGAACGTAAGCGATAGCGACCTGGTGGTGACCCATGTCGGTCGTCTGGCGGCGGAAAAGAACCTGTCTCTGCTGCTCGCCACTTTCAATGCGATCCGCAACTACGCCCCGAGTGCGCGCCTGGTACTGGTCGGTGACGGTCCATCGCGCCGCCGACTGGAGCAAGGCCATCCCGAGCACATCTTTGCCGGCATGCGCCACGGCGAGGACCTCGCCGCCCACTACGCCTCGGCCGACCTGTTCCTGTTTCCGAGCATGACGGAGACCTATGGCAACGTCACCCTCGAGGCGTTGGCCAGCGGCCTGCCGGTGGTGGCCTACCGCATGGCGGCGGCGGCTGAACTGATACGCCACGGTGACAACGGCATGCTGGCCGATGCGGGTGCCAGCGACCAGTTCGTGCGCGCCGCGCTCGATCTCGTCACATACCCCGGTGCTCTGCGGCGCGCCGTCGCCGCCGCACCGACGAGCGTTGCCGTGCTCGACTGGGACCGCGTCCACGAGCAGCTGGTGGTTGCTCTGCGCGAAGCCATCGAGCGACCTGCCATCGCAGCGCCGGACGCCGCGAGCTTCGGCTTTCTTCCCGACTGATGCACGTTCGCTCGATCTTCATATCCGACGTTCATCTCGGCACCCGTGCCTGCCAGGCCGATCGTCTGCTCGACTTCCTGCGCGACTATGAAAGCGAGAAGCTGTTCCTGATCGGCGACATCATCGACTTCTGGTCGATGAACCGGGGTATCCACTGGACTCCGGCACAGAACACCGTGGTGCAGAAGGTGCTGCGTCGCGCCCGCCATGGCCAGCAAGTGATGCTGATCCCCGGCAATCACGACGAGGCAATGCGCGAGTACGACGGAGTCTCCTTCGGCGACATTCTGGTGCGCCGCGAGCACATTCACGTCGCCGCTGACGGCAAGCGCTACCTGCTGCTGCACGGCGACGAATTCGACCAGGTAACGCGCTATCACCGCTGGATGGCGGTCATCGGCGATATCGGCTACAACCTGCTGGTGCGCCTCAACGCCTCGCTCTCGCGATTGCGCCGCCTGCTGCGCCGTCCTGGCTACTGGTCGCTGGCCGGCTATGCCAAGAGCCGCGTCAAACGTGCCGTTTCATTCGTTTTCGACTTCGAGGACTCGGTGATTCGCGCCGTTCGCGAGCGCGGGCTGGACGGCGTGATCTGCGGCCACATCCACAGTGCCGCACTACGCCGGATCGGTAATTTGGTCTATGTCAATTGTGGTGACTGGGTGGATAGCTGCACTGCCATCGTCGAACACCACGACGGTCGGCTGGAACTGGTCCGCGCCTGGCAAACCGCCACGGCAGAAACGGCCGTACCCGCACCGGCGGCCCTTGTCGCCGTGTCGCCAGCGCCGACTCTTGGCGAACTGCCAGAAACAGCCATCGCCTGTAACGAGGGTGTAATACAGGGGTAGTAATTTGTTGGGGTCCAGCGGCTGCACCCCGTCCAACTTCCTCTCCGGCATTGATCCGATGGCTCAACAAATCACCCTCAAACTGACCGTCGCCGAAGACCGCCACGGCGCTCTGCTGAAACACCCGACATTGGCCGCGGCGACCACCAGAGAGCAGCACCCGCTGGTCAGCATCTACTACGACACCGGGCGCATGGCCTTGCGCCGCGCCGGCATTCTGCTGCGCTTGCGCAAGCACGGCGCGTCATGGCAGCAGACGGTCAAGCGCCAGGACGACTCGAGCGGCGGTTTGACCAGGCGACCGGAGTGGCAGATCCCGTATCCCAACCATTTCGATTTTGCCTGCGTCGACGATGCCGAACTGCGCGACTGGCTGCAACGCGACAAGATTGCCGGACGCCTCGCCGCAGTATTCGAAACCAACTTCCGCCGCACCGTCTGGCAACTCGATCCCGACGCCGACACCCGGATTTTGGTCAAACTCGACCGCGGCTGGGTTGCCGCCAACGGTCGCCGCGAATCCATTTCGGAGCTCGAACTGCAACTGCTGTCGGGCAGCATCGAGAGTCTTTACGCGCTGGCCCTGGAACTGGCGCAGAGCCAGGCGCTGCCACCCCTGCTGCTGTCGAAGGCGGAGCGGGGCTACCGACTCTCGCTCAATACGCCAAGCGTTCCAGCGCGGGCCGGCGATGTGCCGATCGATGCCAATGACACGCCGCTGACGGCGTTCCGCCTGATAGCGCTGAACTGCCTGACGCATCTGCAACTCAACCACGATGGCGCCGTGCGCAGCGACGATGCCGAATACGTGCATCAGATGCGGGTCGCCACGCGCCGCCTGCGTGCCGCGTTGCGCATGTTCGGTCCGGTGCTGCCGGGTGGTTTTGCGGAACAACTGGTGCCGCCGATGGGCGAACTGATGCGTGCGCTGGGCCAGGCCCGTGACCTGGATGTACTGATGGCGGAGATCGTTGTCCCGGTAGCGAACGCGCTGCCGGGCGAGCCGCGCCTGACCGACCTGGCCAGCGCCGTCACCAACCGTCTCTATGGCGCCCGTGCCCATATCCGCCATGTCCTGCGGCAACCCGCCTACAGCCAGTTGCTGCTGACCGCCGCCAGCCTGCTGCAGCGCGCCCCCTTTGTCGAGCCTTCCGGCGCCGGCGATGCGCCGCCTTTGCTGCAGTTCGCCGACCGCCGCTTGCGCGGACTGCAGCGGAAGGTTCTCGAACTGGCCGATGCCGCCCGCGTCGACTACCCGCCCTCGCTGCACCAGTTGCGCATCGGCATCAAGCGCCTGCGCTATGCCATCGAATTTTTCGGCCCGATGATTCCCGGCCGGTCAAGCGTTACCGTAATCAAGCGACTCGCGGGCCTTCAGGACGAACTGGGGCAGCTCAATGACCTCGCCAGCGCCGGCACCCTGTTGATGGTCTGCGCCGGAAAAGACCCCCACCTGCGCGAAGCCGTAACGCTGATCGGCGGCTGGCACGGGACGCGCCACATGGATTTGCTCGGCGACATTCCCGACAAGCTCAAGCTGATCCGCGGATTCAAGCTGCCGCGGCTGGACGGTCGGGCAACTGACGGGCAGACCTAGGGCGGCGACAATATCGCCGCGCAGTCGTGCCGCGAGGTGGCGGCGGTCGAGTCCCACGGTAGCGTGCGCGTCAAGAAATTTCAGTTCAACCACAAGACCATCGGCCGCGGCAATACGCCACATCGACTGCAGCAGGCTGGTCTCGCCGCAATAGACCGGCGCCTGCGCCGCTTCTTCGTCACCGGTTTGATAACGCAGCGCCACCGGCTGGACCGGCACGCCGCTCGTGATGGCTCCCTGCAGCAACGCGCCATGGAAAGGCAGGACATGGCCACCATCGCTCGTCGTGCCTTCGGGAAAAGCCACCACACCGAGGCCCCTGGCCAGACACTCCGCCACCTGGCGAGTGGTTTCGTGGGCGGCGCGGCGCGAACCGCGACGAATATAAATGGTGTCGGTTCGCGCACTCATCCAGCCGATCAAGGGCCACTTGCGCACATCGTCTTTGGCGACGAATGCTGCCGGCGAAACCGCATTTATGGCGAAGATGTCAAGCCATGAGACGTGATTCGCCACGTGCATAGCCGCGGTGTTGGTACCACTGACCTTCAGGCCGACCCCGAACATTTCGAGCAGCTGTCGCGACCAGCGTTGCTTGATTGCGAGGTGCCAACGCCGCGCCAGCAGCGGATAGGCACAGAAGACCGTTGCCGACCCGGCGGCAAGATGCAAGGCAACCCGCGCCAGGCGCCAGATCGCCCGAAGGTTCGAGATCGCCCCATTCATAAGCGCATTTTGACGCACGAATACGACACAACGATGACAAGCCCATTGTCGCGCCTGATCGACGCACGACCATGCCGACGCGCGTTGCCGTGACCGGAGTCGCGCTGAAATGTCAGGCTTATCAAGGGTGGCGCGCTGTCGCTGTCCCGTCACCGTATCGTAATACGTTCGGACTAGCATGAAATTCTGCCTCAAATCCAAGGAGTGACGAAGCCATGACCCATCCCGCTGCCCTGCTGATGCCCGCTAACCGAGCCCGTTTCGAGATGCGCTACGGCAACACCGCTGATATCCAGTCTGTGTCACTCAAGGAAGCACAGGTCGACACCGAGACGGATTTTCGTCTGCGGGAAATTATTGGCAAACGGGCGCTCACCCCATTGTTCCAGCCAATTGTCGATCTCGCGCACGGAAAAATCACGGGCTACGAAGGGCTGATTCGCGGCCCGTCGAACAGCCCGCTGCATTCGCCGGTTCAGCTGTTTCGGGCAGCCGCCTTGTGCCACCGCAGCATCGAAGTCGAGCACCTGTGCCGGCGCATCACGCTGGAAGGTTTTTCCCTGATGAACCTTGCCGGCGACCTGTTCCTCAATGTGTCTCCCGAATGCCTGCTGCAACCCAACGATGCACGTTACGGCGAAACGCTATGCGCCGTGCACCAGCTCGGCATCGACCCGCAACGCGTCGTCATCGAGCTTACGGAGCACCAACCGGCCTACGACTACGATCAGATGCGCGCGGCCGTGCGCCACTATCGCTCCCTGGGCTTTCGCATCGCCATCGACGATCTTGGCGAGGGATTCTCCAGCCTGAGACTGTGGTCGGAACTGCGTCCCGAGTTCGTCAAGATCGACATGCACTTTATCCAGGGTTGCAACACCGACCCGGTGAAGAAGCAATTCCTGCGCTCCATCCAGGAAATCGCCCGAAACTCGGGCAGCCAGGTAATTGCAGAGGGCGTCGAAACTGCTGCCGAGCTCGATTGTGTCCAGGACATCGGCATTGCCCGTGGCCAGGGTTACTTCTTCGCCCGTCCCGCCGCATCGCCGTCGTCCAGTATTTCCGTGGAGGCGGCCTCGGCCTTCATTCGACGTCCTGTGAATGCTGCGCGAAACCGACACAACACTCCGTCGGTGTCGGTTCTCTTGCGCGCGGTAACCCCGATACCGCCCTCCGCCAGCATCGAGGATGCCTATGCCATCTTCGAACGCGATCCGGACTTGCCCAGCCTGCCCGTGGTCGATCATGGCGTGCCGCGCGGCATTATCGGCCGATACGCGCTGATCGACCGTCTGGCGCGGCCCTTTCGTCGCGAGTTGTTTGGCCGCAAGCCCTGTCATCTGTTCATGAACCAGAAACCGTTACTGGTGGAGGTCAATTCATCCCTTCAGGAACTGGGCCGCATCATCGCCGAGGGTGACCAGTACCATCTGACCGACGGTTTCATCATCGTTGAGAACGGCCTCTACCGGGGTATCGGTACCGGCCAGGACTTGATGCGGGAAATCACCCGCATGCAGATGCGGGCCGCACAGCACGCCAACGCGCTGACTGGGCTCCCGGGTAACGAACCAATCAACGATGCAATACACAGCCATCTCGAAATTGGTCATCCGTTTTGGGCCGCCTACTGCGACCTCGATCACTTCAAACCGTTCAACGATGTCTATGGCTTCGCTCGCGGCGACGACGTCATCCGGTTGCTGGCGCGGGCCTTGCGGGAGCATACCGATCCGGCCGTGGATTTTGTCGGCCACATTGGCGGCGATGACTTTCTGGTGTTGTTCTCCAGCCCGGACTGGGAGCTTCGCTGCCAGCGCATCCTCAACTGGTTTGGCGCTGCGATCGGCCCGCTGTTTTCAGCGGAAGACTTGGCCAGCGGTGGCTACATGACGGATGATCGCCATGGCGCGCATGTGTTTACGCCGTTGGTCAGTTTGTCGATTGGCGGCGTTCATGTTGATCCGCAGCACTTCTCCACTCACCACCAGGTTTCCTCGGCCGCTGCGGTGGCAAAGAAGGAAGCCAAGAAGATTGCCGGCAACAGCCTGTTTGTCGAGCGGCGGGGGAGCTAGGCAGTTCGGGGGGCGACTAAGCCGCGGCCGCGTGGCTACTTTTGGCCTGTTGCGCCGAGACGCTGGATCATTCCTCGCACGCGGTTGAAAAGTCCGTGCTGGATTTCGGCTATGGGAGCTTCTACCCGGTGCCGGTTTACGAGTAGCGGACGCATGCGGATCTCGTTGTGCCGTTCGATGCCTGATCGAATGCTGCGAGACGTCATGCCGCGGCGGACCGGCTTGGGAATGAAACGGTGAATCTGCCCCTGGTTGATTAGGTTCGTCAGCGCCAGAGTGTCCTGGAACGAGGTCAGCACGATGGTGACAATCTGCGGATGGAAATGCTTGAGTGTCTTCAGGAATGGAGTGACGTCTTCGTTGCCAACGTGCAGTTCCGAAACGATGACCGAAATTTCGTATTTTTCCAGCAGGCTGATCGCTTCCTCCAATCGGCTTGCGTACACCAATCGAAACTCTCCGGGAAAGTCTTCCTTAAGGAGGTTGCCGAGAGAGGTGGCGATTTCCGGCGAATGATCTATGAGCAGAATAGTGCGGGTCTCGCCGACAGCCATGGCCATACCCGGCAGCGGCGGCCGGCTTTCCAGGCTCATGGCAATTTCGGCTGCTTCGCCAACAATCTTCCGTACTTCATTGGCTTCCCAGGGCTTGTTGATATAACGAAAAACTTCGCCATCGTTGATCGAGTCGATGATGGCTTCGATGTCCGAGTAACCGGTGAGCAGGAGCCGCATGGTATTCGGCGCGATATCCTTGGCCTGGCGCAGCAGGTCGACGCCCGCCATGATGGGCATGCGCTGGTCGCTGATCAGGACGTGGACGGTTTCCCGCCGGAGCATTTGCAATGCTTCATGGCCACTGGTCGTGACCAATACCCGGTATTGCGAAGCAAACATCAGTTTCAAGGTCCGCAGGATGCGCTCTTCATCGTCAACGAAAAGCAGGGTGGGGCGCTTCTCCGGCGATGGCGGAGGGGCAAGTGTTCTGCTGGCTAACTGAATGGTAGCGGCGCTCATTGGAGGCTCCCGGATTGTTGTTGCGGATGAATCGGCAGGCTGACGCAGAATGCTGTTCCCGCGCCGGGAACGGACTTGACCCGGATGTGTCCGCCGTGATCCTTGATGATCTTGAACACGATGGACAAGCCGAGTCCGGTCCCTTCGCCGATCGGCTTGGTGGTAAAGAACGGGTCGAATATTTTCTTCAGATGCTCCGCGGCGATGCCCTTGCCGTTGTCGGTAATCACCATGTGTACGTGTGCGCCGGCCGCCCGGGTACGGACGTGTATGCGTCCGTTGCTTTCGATGGCGTGCGCCGCATTGGTCACCAGGTTGAGGACGACCTGATTGATTTGCGAGGGAGCGCAGCGGATTTTTGGCAAATCGCCAAATTCGCGAACGACTTCGGCCTTGTGTTTGACGACGTTGTTGGCAATGAGCAGCGCGCTGTTGATGCATTGGTTGATGTCGACCTGGTCTTCGGCAGCCAGATCGAGGCGGCTGAAATTCTTCAGATTCACAACGATTTCCGAAATCTGGTCGAGACCGTAAAGAGTGTCGACGAACAGGCCGTCCATCTCTTCTCGCGGGAACTTCGAAAGCATGTCCTCGCGGGTTTGCTGGACGAAAGAAAACTGGGTTCCGATTTCATCCTCGCCGGCGGTTCCGCATTGCAGCAGGGCAATCAAGGCATCGTAGGCATTTGCCAGTTTGTGAAGATCGCCGCAGGCGTCGCGGCTGATCTCTATATTGCTTCTGACATAGCCGAGGGGCGTATTGATTTCATGCGCGACGCCAGCCACCATCTGGCCCAGGGAAGCCATTTTTTCGGACTGTACGAGCTGCGCCTGGGACTCCCTGAGGGCGTTGAGGGTGCTGGCTAGCGACTGGTTCTGCGCCAGCAGGCGGCCTTCCATGCCGCGCAGAAGGTCGATGACCGAACCGACACTGTGGTAACGATTGTCCTTGACCAGAATGAAATCCTCGGTGATCGGGTAGGAAATATTCCGGGTTACGTAATGGCTGGCCGTTTCCATCGACTGGTCGATGGAAATCATCAGCGGCGCTGGATTCATGAAAGCTTGGATTGGCTTTTTGCCCTGTATTTCCCGGCCAAATCGTGACGAGAATATGCGCTGCATCCTGTTGCGGCTGATGATGCCCACCGGCAGGCCTTGATCGACGACGGGCAGGGACAGCAGTCGCTCGAACCTTTCGTCAAGAAACATTTCGTTGATGTCCGCGACGCGGTCATGCAGCGACAAGGGCTCGATGGTTATGCTAAGGGTGGCGAGATTGGCCATGATGTCGATAGTCGTTAAAGTCGTGGTGAAGCGTTGGTCGAAGTCGGGGTGTCAGTTTCAAAACGACACACTAGCGGACAGATGTTGCAGAGCAATGACCAAATGAATATGCGGTGGCAGGCGCAAGCAATCAGGAAGAAACCTTATGTTTCTGGTCAGTTGGTTCCCGGCGACGGGCACCGATGGTAGGCTAGCCAATCCTTTCTTTGCGAGCGGCAACCATGAGCAAATTCATTGGCATCCTCACCGCCGGTGGCGACAGTCCCGGCCTCAACGCCGCCATGCGCGGCGTCGGCAAGACCCTGCTTGGCTACTACGGCATGAACATCGTCGGTTTCCGCGACGGCTTTCGCGGTCTGATGGAAAACCGCACGACGCCGCTCGACCGCAGCACCCTCTCGGGCATCCTCACCATTGGCGGCACCATCCTCGGCACCAGCCGCGACAAGCCGCACAAGATGCCCGTCGGCGGCAAGATGCTGAACATGCTCGATGCCATCGTGGACAATTACCGTGACAACCATCTTGACTGCCTGGTGTGCATCGGCGGCGGCGGCACGCAGAAGAATTCCCTGCGCCTTAAGGAGATGGGGCTCAACGTCATTACTCTGCCCAAGACCATTGACAACGATGTTGCCGGGACGGACAGCACCTTCGGTTTCGATACGGCGCTGGGCATTGCCACCGAGGCCATCGATCGCCTGCACAGCACGGCGCACAGCCACCATCGCATCATCGTGGTCGAGGTCATGGGCCACCGCGCCGGCTGGCTGGCGCTCGGTGCGGGAATCGCCGGCGGCGCCGATGTCGTTCTGATTCCTGAAATTGCCTATGACGTCGAAAGCGTGGCTGCGGCGATCCGGGCGCGTGCACGCAGCGGCAGCCCGTTCTCGATCGTCGCCATAGCCGAAGGGGCCATTTCGCAGCAGGACCTTGCCGCAATTGCTGAGGCGAGGACAGTTGACAAGAAGTCGGCGAAAGCCAAGGACGGACGCAAGGTCGATGATGAGGAGGCCGATGCTGCCGAAATGATCTACGCCGACCGAACCCTGCGCCTGGCCAAACGCCTCGAAGCCCTCACCGGTCTGGAGGCTCGCGTCACCATTCTCGGCCACGTCCAGCGCGGCGGTGCGCCGTCCGCGGGTGATCGCCTTCTAGCGACGCGCCTCGGCACTGCCTGCGCCGACCTGATTGCCAAAGGTACTTACGGAGTCATGGTGGCGGCAAAAGGCGAAGGCTCGCGCCCGGTGAAGCTTGAAGATGTCGCCGGCAAGGTAAAGACTGTGCCACTCAACCACTCATGGATCGGCAGTGCGCGTCGGGTGGGAACGAACTTCGGCGACTGAGGCGCCCTGTGGCAGTGCCGCAGAGATAGGATCCCTATTTCACTCCGCCTAGTACCGCCTGTCCCAGCTTGAAGAAGACATCGGTGTTGTCATAGACACCGGTGAACAACGCCGCACCGCGTCCGTAGGCGGACAGCGGTACGTCGGTGCCGGGACGCACGGCCGCTCGTCGGGAACCTGTCCGGTGACCATGTCGCCCTGGCCCGCGCTGGATCCTTTATGCCGCCTGTAACCAGTGGCGAATCTGGCTGACCACCCAGACGCCGTCATCCAGCGGAATATCGTGGCCGGCGTCCGGGTGCTCGGCATAGGCGGTTCGCCAGCGCAGCGCCAACCGACGCGAACAGCGCGGGTTGACCAAGGCGTCCCTTGCGCTGGCGAGGATCAGCAGGCGCGGCGAAGGTTTGTCCGTGGGCGCGCAATAGCGGCCGGCGGCAAGCAATTGCCGTAAGGCGTTGCGGCGCGAAACCGGATTCTCGTGCCGGTAGCTGATCCATGACTCCAGGGGTGTACGGGGATTGCGGGTGCAGTTGCAGGTCAGACCGAGGATCGTTTCCTCCCATTCACGATCGCTGCCGCCGAGCATGGTCAGTCTGAATAATGCCGGGTAGTTGTTCGGCCGCAAGCGATGGAAGAAAGGGCTGAATGGACGCAGGCTGGTATTGATGAGCACGCAGCCGCCGAGTTCTTCCGGATGTTTCGCCGCCCAGTCCACAGCCACCATAGCGCCCAGCGACATGGCCAGCAACTGGTAGGGCGGATGGATACCGCGCGCCAGCAGTTCCGCGCGGCAAAAGCTGACCATTTCGCCAACACGGGTCGGGCTTGGCATCCGGTTCAGGCTGCCGTTGCCGGGCAAGTCGAGCGCGACGATTTCAGCGTTGGAAATCTCACCGCGAAAGGTAGCGGGGAAGTCGCCCCAGTGCCGCTGCTCACGCGTCAGCCCGCGCAGGAAAACCCAGGTGCTCATTGGCCGGCCCCGCGATACCAGAGCGCCATGGCTCGCTCGTGGTGCTGCGCCCGCGCTTCCCCACTTGGGATCCACCGCTGGTGCCCGCCTGCGGCGCGGACCAGAAAATCAAGCCAGGGCAGGTGCCTGCGCAGCACGCGTTGCTGCCGATGCCCGATCAATGGATTGAAAATGCCGTGACGCGAAAAAAACTGGCGCGGATTTTTCTTCACCCAAAGCCATGAGCCCATTTCCAGCGTGAGCGGCAAAAAGATCCGACCGGGATGAGTTGCCTGCCGGTACAGATGATCCCATAGGTCGCCGTGAGTCAGGTATTGGCAGCTTTGTGGTTCGAACAGGTAATTGTGGTTCATATGCGTCTGGTCGAAGATTTCCTTCAGTGCATGAATCTCGGCCAAGTGCTCGACAGGAACAGCGGTGTGGGCATAGGGGAACCACAGGCGGTCGTGCAGTCCAAAGCCGGAATGACAGTCGAGCGCAAGGCTGAATTCGTGCGGCAGCAACTCTTCTTCGACAATCCGGCAAACGGCCTGGTTCTCTGCTTCCATCGGAGCGCCGCGCGGCCCTTGGTACCAGGGCAGCCCAGAACTGATACGCTGGCCGCCGATCAGAAACGGCACGCGCTCCGTCGACTCGAGCGGAGCGTTGCGCATCAGGTCGATGCCGCTGGGATTGGCGCGCGTGCCGCGCCACATGCCGCCCGGGTTGACAATGGGCATGAAGACGAGGCGCACCGATTCCAGTTGCCGATGCAGTACGGTGTCCCAGCGCAGGCGCGCCACCAGGCTCTGTAAATAGGCCAGGACGACCCCGGTACCGATGCGTTCGAGGCCATGCACCCCACCGAAAAAGCCGACGGCGGGAACGTCCGGACTGGGATTGCCAATGCATACGGCATAGACCGGGAAGCGCCGTGCGTCGCTCATTACATCGCAAACGACTCGTGCCGCCAGATGAGGAGCACCCTCCGCGATGATGCGTTCGAGTTCGTCTAGTTCAGGCAGTTCGCGCGGCAAGGTATCTATTCGGAGACAGGGCAGCGGCAAGGATACCTCAAGCGCAGAACCAGTCGCATTGCCGGCGGCTGCACATTCTTGGATGTTGATAATTGGGCAGACTTGTCACGCCGTTGTCACGCGCATGACCTACTCTCGCTGGCTCACCCACACGGAGACAAAAGTGGATCTGATTTTGTGGCGCCATGCCGAAGCAAAGCAAGCCACCGGCGCGGTAGCCGACGCCGCACGGGAGCTTACCGCAGGAGGACTCAGGCACGCGCAACAGATGGCCGAGTGGCTTCTTCAGCAGCGACTGCGCGACCCTGTGGTGCTGTCGGGTCCCGCGCGACGAGCCATGCAGACCGCGCAGACGCTTGGCCTGCCGGTCAAGGTCAAGACGCAACTCGGCGTCGGCGCCAGCGTTGCCGACTTGCTCGGTGCTGCCGAATGGCCGGATCGCCCCGGCGCGATCATCCTGGTCAGCCATCAGCCGGCGCTTGGACGATTGGCTTCGCTTCTGCTGGCAGGCACCGAGGCCGACTGGACAATAAAGAAGGCGGGGGTCTGGTGGTTCACCAACCGTGTCCGCCACGACGAAACTCAGACCGTGTTGCGCGGGGTGCGCAATCCGTGATGGGTCATTCAAGAGTCGGCGCTGGTGATACGGCGACTCAAGGTATCGGAAAGGCCGAACAGCAGCGCGCCTGTTGGCAGAGCCTGGCGGATCAATACGTCGTCTTTTGCTTCCGGTATAGTCAGCCTTCGGCATTCAGACTCGTTTCCAGGCGGCGCATGAAAATTCTCCTTGTTGAAGATACTCGGGCGGTCGCTGCAGTGATGGCGGCGCGTCTGGGCTCCTTTGGTCATGAAGTAAGTCTTGCCGAGAATGGTCAGGTGGCATTCGAGAAGTTCCGCGAGTCACCGCCTGATCTGGTATTGATGGACATCGAGATGCCGGTGATGAACGGCTTCGAGGCCACCAACCGGATTCGCGCCTTCGAAGCGACACAGAAGTGGGCATGGACGCCGATCATTTTTCTGACGGCATCCGATACGCCGGAAAACCTGGTCACTGCGATTGAGGCCGGGGGCGACGATTTTCTGGCCAAAGGCCTGTCAGAAAAGGTTCTGCACGCAAAGATGAATGCCCTGGCGCGCATTGCGGCGATGCGCCGGCAACTGTCG
Organism: Sulfuritalea sp.; assembly: GCA_030651305.1. GTDB lineage: Bacteria > Pseudomonadota > Gammaproteobacteria > Burkholderiales > Rhodocyclaceae > Sulfuritalea. The sequence goes on from JAUSCI010000028.1 coordinate 26,729, forward strand.
ATCGCAAATCTCAAACTCGAACAGCAGGCCAGTCGCGACGGCCTGACCGGTTTGTTCAATCGTCGCTGGATGGATCTCAATCTCGACCTGGCCTGGGCGCAGTGCATACGCAACGGCGCCCCGTTCGCCCTGCTGATGCTGGATGTAGACAATTTCAAGAAATACAACGATCACTATGGACATCTGGCCGGTGATGACTGCCTGCGCGCAATCGCCAATGCTATTGAAACCGCAGTCGCCGAGGCCAATGCCGAAGGCTTGTCGAAGGAGGCATTTGCCGCGCGTTATGGCGGCGAGGAATTCGCCGTCGTGATGCCCTCGATCTCGGCGGCGGCCTACGCAGAAATCGCCGCACGCGTTGTCGAATCGGTGCGCAAGCTGCGGATTCCGCATGAGCAAAACGAAGCGTGGGGTATCGTCACTGCATCGATTGGCGGCAGCCGCCGCGAATCGGCGTCAGGCGCCTCGGTCATGGTGTTCCGCGATGCCGATGCAGGGCTCTACCGTGCAAAGGAGAACGGCCGCAATCGTTGCGAACTGAGCTAGTCGTATGGCTCAAGGCGGAATTGCGCTGTTTTGTTGTAACCTGCTACCCAATCCCTGCGGGGAGTTTCCTTATGCTCAAAACCATTCTTGCCGTCGATGATTCTGCATCCATTCGCCAGATGGTCGCCTTTATCCTCAGGAGTTCCGGTTACGAGGTGATCGAAGCAGTCGATGGCATGGATGGCTTGGAAAAAGCCAAGGCGAGGAGCTTCAACCTGATTCTTACCGACCAGAACATGCCGCGCATGGACGGGCTGACTCTGGTCAGGACTTTGCGTGCGCTGACTCAGTACTCCACCACGCCAATCCTGATCCTGACCACCGAGTCATCGGCTGCCATGAAGGCACAAGGCAGGGCCGCGGGAGCAACGGGTTGGCTGGTCAAGCCCTTTGATCCGCTAAAGCTGGTCGAAGTGGTAAGAACAATCATCGGCTAAGTCGGTCCAGACCACGACCGGAAGGCAACATGCCGATTGACATGACCCAGTTCTATCAGGTGTTCTTCGAGGAGACTCAGGAACACCTGGACAGCATGGAGTCGCTGTTGCTGAATCTGGACATCAGCCATCCCGACGCCGAGCAGCTCAACGCCATTTTTCGCGCGGCGCATTCGATCAAAGGCTCGGCCGGCACCTTCGGTTTTACCGATTTGGCCGAGGTCACCCATGTGCTCGAGACTCTTCTCGATCGCATTCGCAAGGGTGATCTGCCTCTGCGCCCGGCAATGATCGATGCTTTTCTCGCTGCCAGAGACGTCTTGCAAGGTCTGCTGGCCGCGCGGCGTGGCGAAGGGGTCGCCGACCCGTTGCAGGTAGCCGCGATGTGCAAACGTCTCTCCGAACTGACCGTATGCGAGCCGCCGCCGGTTCCGGTTGTCGCGGTGAAGGTGGAAATGCCGGCGGCGCCAAAGGAGTCAGCCGGGGAACTGGATGTCAGTTTTGTTCTCGACATGGATGCAGGCGCGGCCGCCATCGCAGTCGACAACCTGGTCGCGGAATTGGGTCGGCGCTGGACTGTTGCGGTTAGCGAGCGGGCCAGCTCAGTCACAAGCCCATGGCGTTTGCGCATTGCCGCGGAGGCCGATCCGGATATCGTCCGCAGCATGCTGGAATTCATTGCACGAAGTGACAGCATTCGCATCGGCCCGGCGGGGTCCCTGGCGTTTGCCGGAGGTGATGTCGATGGCGCCTATGGCTTGTTCAGCAATGAGGTGGTTGCTGAAGTGGCGGCCGTTGCCGATTCCTCCAGGATTGAGTTGCCCCCGCCAAAGGGTGCTGCCGCCGTGCCGCCAGCACCGACTCTTGCTGTCGGCAAGGATGCCGTCGAGCTGAAGCCAATATCCGGCGCAGACGGGCGTTCCACGCCCAGGCCTGCGGTGGCACCGGAAAGCTCGATCCGCGTCGATGTGGTCAAGGTCGATCAACTCGTGAATCTGATCGGCGAGCTGGTGATTACACATTCCATGCTTGCGCAGTCTGCCGCGACGCTCGACCCGGTGAAGTTCGAACGTCTGCACAATGGGCTGGCGCAATTGGAGCGGAATACCCGTGACATCCAGGAATCGGTGCTGTCGATCCGCATGCTGCCGATGTCGGTGGTGTTCTCGCGCTTCCCGCGCGTGGTGCATGATCTCGCCCAGAAGCTGGGCAAACAGGTCGAGCTCAAGACCATCGGCGAAGACACGGAACTGGACAAGGGTCTGATTGAGCGCATCAGTGATCCGATGACCCATCTGGTGCGCAACAGCCTCGATCACGGCATCGAGATGCCCGAGCAGCGTATCGCCATTGGCAAAACGCCAAGCGGCACCATTACGCTCAAGGCGTATCACCAGGGCGGCAGCGTTGTCATCGAAGTGGGCGACGACGGCGCCGGGCTCAATCGTCCGAAGATTCTCGCCAAGGCCCGCGAAAAAGGCCTCGCCGTACATGACGAGATGAGCGATGGCGAGGTCTGGCTGCTGATTTTCGAGCCGGGATTCTCTACCGCCGATAAGGTCACCGAAGTCTCCGGGCGAGGTGTCGGCATGGATGTCGTCAAACGCAACATCATGGCGCTGGAAGGCCGGGTCGAGATCGAGTCCACGGCCGGCATCGGCACCCGCATGACCGTGCGCCTGCCGCTTACGCTGGCGATCCTCGACGGCATGTCGGTCGCCGTGGGACGCGAAACCTACATCATTCCGCTGGGTTATGTCATCGAGTCGCTGCAAGCCGAGCGGGCGATGATCAAGAGCGTATCGGGGGTCGCGCGCCTGATCAATGTGCGCGGCGAGTATTTGCCGGTAGTGGCCCTTTACGAGATTTTCGGAATTCCCGATGCCGTCACGCAGTTCGATGAAGGCATCATGGTGGTGCTTGAGGCCGACGGCACCAAAGCGGCTTTGTTCATCGACGCTCTGGTCGGCCACCAGCAGGTAGTGATCAAGAGCCTTGAGTCCAATTACCGCAAAGTTAACGGGATATCAGGTGCTACCATCATGGGCGACGGCCACGTGGCACTGATTCTTGATGTGGCGGCACTGGTACAGATGGCAAGAATGGCCCTGCCTGAGGTCGACTCAAGTGGTGGACCCGATGAATAAGCGAGCGGGGTGCGAATGATGGTTCAGCATGGTGCGGTCAAGGGCCATGACGCAGGCGAAGGTGGCGGCCAAACCCTGGAATTTCTGACCTTCACCCTGGGGCCGGAGGAGTATGCAATCGATATCCTCAAGGTGCAGGAAATTCGCGGCTATGAGGCGCCCACTACCATTGCCAATGCACCGGACTTTCTCAAGGGTGTGATCAATCTGCGCGGCATCATCGTGCCGATCGTCGATCTGCGCATCAAATTCAATATCGGCAAGGCTGAGTACACGCCCTTTACAGTGGTGATCATTCTCAATATCGGTTTGCGTGTGGTCGGCGTCGTGGTCGACAGCGTGTCTGATGTCACCATGTTGCGCCAAGAACAGATACGTCCCGCACCCGAGTTCGCCGCGACGGTCAATACCAGGTACATCAATGGCCTGGCTACCATCGGCGAGCGCATGCTCATCGTCATGGACATCGACCAACTGATGCTGTCCCATGAGATGGCATTGGTTGATGCCGCCCACCACGCACAATAATCATCGCATCCCGCGAGGAGCAAAAAATGAGAAGCAGCCCGCCCCTGACCCAGAACGAAATCATGCTGACCGATGCCACGCTGATGGTGTCGAAGACCGATCTCAAGGGCCAGATTGTTTATGCCAACCAGGATTTCCTTGACATAAGCGGCTTCGGCGAGAGCGAACTGATCGGCCAACCGCACAGCATCGTCCGCCATCCGGATATGCCCGAGGAGGTCTTCGCCGACTTGTGGAGCACGCTCAAGCAAGGACGTCCGTGGACCGGCTACATCAAGAATCGCAGCAAGAGCGGCGACTATTACTGGGTGCTCGCCGACGCCACGCCGGTTTGGGAGAATCACCAGATCACCGCCTACATGGCGGTGGGACGAAAGGCCAACCGCGAGGCCTTGGCTGCCCATGAGGCGGTCTACCGCCAGTTCCGCGAGAAGCGTCAGGGCAATCTGCGCATGCAGACAGGGGTGGCGGTCAAAGGCCGCGGGCCGCTATGGCAGAACAAGCCGATCAGCCTGAAGATGGGCTTGGTGCTCGGCTTTCTGGCCATGGCGCTGATCGTGCAGGGAATTCTGGGCATCGTCGCGGTATCGCGGACCAACGAGGCCATCGGCGACATCTATGAGCGTCGAACGGAGCCGGTACGCATCGTCGGCCGAATCGGCAAACTGATGGCTGACGATCGCGCGCAGATCATGCTCGCGATGCAGCACGATCCAACCAATCCGCAGTCCGCGGCAATGCGGGCCCACCCGATGCCAGAACAGCATGCCCAAGTGAAGAAGGATATCGCGGAGATCACAGCGCTATGGACGGACTACCAGAAGGCCATCCATAGCGAAAGTAACCGCACGAACGCTGACGCCTATGCCCAGGCGGTCAGGAAATACATCCAGGAAGGATTGCTACCGGCCGTTCAGGCACAGCAGAATGGCTCTTTCGATACAGCCACCCTGCTGCTGCTGCAGACGATCAATCCGCTGTATGCGGATGCATCCGCCAAGGCCGACAGCATTTTCAGGTACCACACCGATCGCGCTCGCGAGCAGTTCGTCGAGTCGCAGACGGAGTACGAGCTGGTTCGCCTGGCGACCATCGTCGTGGTGCTTGCGGTCACCGGTTCGGCGATCTTTCTGGCATTGATGCTGATCCGCTCGATTACCCTTCCGCTGTCGCAGGTAGTGGAGACGCTCAACAATGTGGCGCAGGGCAATTACAAGAACCTCGTCGATGTCAGCCGCAACGATGAACTCGGCAAAGCTTTGCAGGGCCTCCAGTCGATGCAGACGCGGCTTGGGTTTGAGGTCATGGAAACGAAGCGTCAGGCAGACGAAATGACGCGAATCAAGATCGCGCTCGACAGCGTCAGTACGCCGGTACGCATCGCCGATCCGGCGGGCCAGGTCATCTACGCCAACCCCGCCTTGATTGACACACTGCGCCGCATCGAACCGAACCTGAAAGCGCAGAACCCGACCTTCAGCGTCGATGGCTTTGTCGGCAGCAGCATCGGCAACTTGTATGCGGACCCGGAAGCCGCCTTGAAACGCCTGGCGACGCTTACCGCTACCACCGAGACCGTCATGGACATCGGCGGCCGCACCTACCGTGTTGCCACCAGCCCGGTGTTCAACCAGGACGGCGAGCGCCTCGGGTCGGTCGGCGAATGGCAGGGCCTGACGGCTCAACTCCTGGTGGAAAAGGAAATCTCCGCGATCGTGGAGAGCGCCGGTGCGGGTCATCTGGATGGCCGCATCGAACTCGCCGGCAAGGACGGCTTCTTTCTCAAGCTGGCTCAAGGCATCAACGGGCTGCTTGGTACCACCCAACAGGCTTTGCTCGCAACCTCCGAAGTGCTGTCTCGCGTCTCCCGGGGTGATCTGACACAAACCGTCGAAACCAATTACTCGGGCATATTCGGCCAGTTGAAAGACGACACCAACACCACCATCGAGCGCTTGCGCGAGGTGGTCGGGCGCATCAAGGAGGCCGCCGAGACGATCGACATCGCGTCGCAGGAGATCGCTGCCGGCAACATGGATCTGTCCAACCGTACCGAAGAGCAGGCCAGCAGCCTCCAGGAGACGGCAAGCTCGATGGAAGAGATCAACGCCACGGTGAAGAACAATGCCGCGACTTCGAAGCAGGCCAACGACCTGGCCAAGAACTCGAACCAGATCGCGACGCATGGCGTGCAGGTCGTCCAGCAGGTGGTGGAGACAATGAACGGCATTCAGGCCAGTTCGAAAAAGATTGCCGACATCATCGGCGTAATCGACAACATTGCCTTCCAGACCAACATTCTGGCCTTGAATGCGGCGGTGGAAGCTGCGCGCGCCGGCGAACAGGGGCGCGGCTTTGCCGTGGTGGCGGCGGAAGTGCGCAGCCAGGCGCAGCGCAGCGCGACGGCGGCGAAAGAGATCAAGGCGCTGATCGCGGAATCAGCGGAAAAGGTGGAAGGTGGTGCCCGCCTGGTGCGGGAGGCAGGCGGCACGATGGGCGACGTGGTGACGAGCTTTGATCTGGTCGCCAGTCTGGTCACGGAGATCGCGGATGCGAGCCGTGAGCAAAGCAGCGGCATCGAGCAGGTGACGCAGGCGGTGGGACAGATGGATGAGGTGACGCAGCAGAATGCAGCGCTGGTAGAGCAGGCGGCGGCGGCGGCCGAGAGCCTGGAGGAGCAGGCCCGCGGTCTGGTGCAGACGGTGCGGATGTTCAAGCTGGCCGAGGGCGAGGGACGCGTGATGCCGGCCCCGGTGCTGCGCGATGCCACGCCGAAACAGCTGGCGAGTGTCCGTCCGCAGGCCAGGCGACCTGCAGCGCGCAAGATTCCACCCTTCCATCTGGGAGATTCGGGCGAAGAATGGGAGGAATTCTGATTGTCCGCGATCAAGCCCGCCGGCTTGGATGTCACTTCAGTGGGTCCGGCCATCATCCGGCCCGATCGATAGCCGCACGGCGAACCTCGGCCTGGTGAATCGACAGTGGAACAGCGCGCCCGCGAATTTGGTTTTACACCCGCCGATTTCGAGCAGGTGCGCACGCTGATCTACCAGGATGCGGGGATTTCGCTGGCGCCGATCAAGCAGGAAATGGTCTACAGCCGGCTGGCGCGGCGTTTGCGGGCGCTGGGCTATAGCAGCTTCGCGCAGTACCTGCGGCACCTCGAATCAGGCGATGAAGTCGAGCGCGAGATCTTCGTCAATTCGCTGACGACCAACCACACCTCGTTCTTTCGCGAGGCGCATCATTTCGATACTCTGCTTCGGCATCTGCGCAAGTTGCAGCATAGGCCCCTGCGCATCTGGTGTTCGGCCGCGTCGACCGGCGAGGAAGCCTATACCATTGCCATGACTGCCTGCGAGGCCTTTGGCACGCTCGCGCCGCCGGTATCGATCATTGCCAGCGACATTGATACCCATGTGCTGGCGGTCGCGGAGAAAGGCGTTTATCCGCTGGATCGAGCGGCCAATCTCAGTGCCGACCGCTTGCACCGCTTCTTCCTCAAGGGACGTGGCTTGCAGGCGGGCAAGGTGCGGGTACGACCCGAGTTGCAGGAACTACTCCGCTTCATGCGCATCAACCTGCTCGATGCGCGATTCCCGCTGCTCGGCCGCTTCGACGTCATATTCTGCCGCAACGTCATGATCTACTTCGACAAGCCGACCCAGCGCGCCATACTGAAGAAGTTCGCTGACTTGTTGCGCGAAGACGGCCTGCTGTTTGCCGGGCATTCCGAGAACTTTCTGCAGGCTGCCGACGTGTTTCGCCCCCTTGGGCGGACGGTGTATGAGCGGGCTGACCAACCTGTGTCTAAGTCCGCGGCAGGGATCTGACGATGGACGCGGGATTGGCCGATCATCTGGCGGGCAACCTTTACTTCGACCCGATTTTCGGTGCCGAGGCGGTCAAGGTGCTGCCTGGCGAATATTTTGTTACGGAAAAGGACATGCTGCTGGTGACGGTGCTCGGTTCCTGCGTTTCAGCCTGCATTCGCGACAGGGAAAACGGCATTGGCGGCATGAATCATTTCATGCTGGCTGATTCAGTCGAGCAATCCCCTTGCTCGGCTTCGGCGCGTTACGGTACCTACGCCATGGAAATCCTGATCAACCATCTGCTCAAACTGGGCGCCCGCCGCGGCAGTATGGTGGCCAAGGTTTTTGGCGGCGGCAGGGTGATGGCCAGCCTGCCCAGTTCGAACGTCGGGGAGCGCAATTCCAGTTTTGTGCTCGATTACCTGCGGCTCGAGGGGATTCCCGTTTCCGCGCAGGATTTGCTCGACCTTTATCCGCGCAAGGTATATTTCTTCCCGGCCACCGGTCGCGTGCTGGTCAAGACCCTGACACGACTGCATAACGATACCCTGCAGCGGCGCGAAGCCGAATACGCCGCCCGCCTCAACGCAGCACCGGTATCGGGCACCATCGAATTGTTCGAGAGGGACTCATGACCATCAGGGTACTGGTTGTCGATGACTCGGCGCTGATGCGCGCGCTGCTGACGGAGATCATCAACGGAGCGTCTGATCTCGAGGTGGTTGGCTGCGCCCCGGATCCCATTGCCGCGCGCGAAATGATCAAGGCGCTGAACCCCGACGTACTGACGCTCGACGTCGAAATGCCGCGCATGGATGGCCTCGAATTCCTGGATCGGCTGATGCGCCTGCGGCCGATGCCGGTGATCATGATTTCCTCCTTCACTCAGGCAGGCTCCGACGTCACGCTGCGTGCACTGGAGCTTGGCGCGATTGATTATGTAACCAAGCCAAGAGCAGAGAATATTTCCCTGCTGCGTGACTACGCGGAAGAGATCCGCGACAAGCTTCGTGGCGCGAGGGGCGCGCGCCTGATATCGACTGCGCGCGTCGGCGCACCGCCAGCACCGACTCTTGCGCAGCCCAACGGCAGCTTCTCCGCGCGCCTGTTGACCGAAAAAGTTATAGCCATCGGCGCCTCGACAGGTGGCACCGAGGCAATCAAGGCAGTGCTTTGCTCGCTACCGGAAGAAATGCCGCCCATCGTCATGGTCCAGCATATGCCAGAAGCCTATACTGCGTCTTTCGCCCAGCGCCTGGACAGCTTGTCAAAACTGACTGTAGTCGAAGCCCGGGGTGGCGAACTGCTGCAACCCGGCACGGCGTATCTGGCGCCAGGCCATTCGCACATGCGGGTGAGGAAAAGCGGCAACGGTTTTGTTCTGTGCCTGTCTCAGGAAGCACCGGTTAATCGTCACCGGCCAGCCGCCGATGTGCTGTTCGGGTCGATAGCCGAGCAGGCCGGGCAACACGGACTGGGCGTGATCCTGACCGGCATGGGCAAGGACGGTGCGCAGGGTTTGCTTGCCATGCGGCAGGCCGGAGCGTGGAATATCGGTCAGGATCAGGCATCCTGCATCGTGTATGGGATGCCGAGGGAGGCGGCAGAAATTGGCGCGCTGGACGAAGTTGCCAGTCTGGGAGACATTTCGGCGAGGATAGTGGCAAAGTTGCGTGCATTCGACAAGCGTGCGAAGGATGGGTCTGCCTTGACAGACTAGGCAAGCAATCAGGCGATGCAGAGTGGTGGATTGGAGTTTGCTGCAATGATGGCGTGTCGCGGTCTGCATCTTCGAACACCTCATCGTCATAATCTGTTCTGGACACTTAGTGGAGGCGGTACATGAATGAAAGCAGCGCAGTACGCAAGGTTCGCGTAATGATCGTCGATGACGAGCGGCATATCCGCAACCTGATTCGCGTGATCGTTTCTTCCCTGGGGGCGGAAGTGGTTGCCGAGGCCGCGGACGGCCTGCAGGCACTGGAACTTTACAAGCAGTTATCACCCGACATAGTGATGCTCGACATCAATATGCCAAAAATGGACGGTATCAGCGCGTTGAAGGAAATCATTGCGATCAATCCCCGTGCGCTGGTGATCATGATGACTTCGCTTAACGCCATTGACGTGGTAAAGGAATGCATTGACAACGGCGCACGCAATTACATCCTGAAAAATATTCCTGCCGATGACTTGAGCACGATGATCGGCGAGACTTGGGGAGAATATCTGGCCGACATTCGGGCGGCGGAATCGTGAGCTGCGCCCATTCCAATCCGCCCGGTTACGCCGCTTGCGGCACCTGCGGTGAGGTGCTGCCACACGCGCGTTGCCGCTGTGGATTCATCGCCACCGTAACTGATGCGTATTGCGGGCGCTGCGGCGCCGAACTCGTGTCGACGGCGGACGCAACAGCGCAACGCGCCGTCATGGATGCCGACAGTCGCTTTGACCTGGAGCGCATGGCGGAGCAGGCAGCCCAGGAAAACAAATTTCTGGAGACCACCCACAAAGCGCGCGTCAACCAGGATGACATACGCAAACTGGTGACCAAGCGCAGAAAGAAATTCTGATGATCGAGCTGACGAAATCCCTTATCGCAAATTTCCAGGAAAAGGCGCGGATTCCCGCTTCTTCGCTGGACGGCATGCTCAAGGCGGCCAACCAGGACACCATCGAATTTGTGCAGTTCGTCATCACGGATGGTTACCTTGATCGTGATACCGCGGGCGACTTGCTGGCGGCAATGATCAATTGCACCTATGTCAATCTGGGCAAGACGCTGTTCCAGAAAGAGGCACTTGCGCTACTGCCGGGCGAGATTGCCGAACGCTACCAGGCAATCCCGCTTTACCAGATGGGCGATGCGGTAACCGTTGGCATGGTTCGCCCTGATGATGCCAATGCGGTCAAGGAGCTGTCCACTCTGATGATGAAGCCGGTCAGCCCGGTGTTCTGTTTCCGGGACGAAATCGAGTCGGCAATCAAGGTCAGCTATCAGTCGACCAGCAACGTCGATGCGCTGGTGGCCAAGCTCGATCTGTCGCCGTTCCTTTCGGGAAAGTTCAGCGAGAAGCAACTGACTGATTTGGTCGAATCCAGACCGCTGGTAGCCCTGTCCGATTCGATCATCCTGCTGGCGCTGAAGGAGCGCGCTTCCGACATCCATATCGAGCCGAAGAAGAATGAGGTAGTGGTGCGGTTTCGCATAGATGGCGTGTTGGTCGATAAACTTTTTCTGCCGGTGGAAATGGCGCTGCCGCTGGCCTCACGCTACAAGATCATGGCGGAGATGGACATCACCGAGAGGCGGAAGCCCCAGGATGGTCGCCTGAGTTTTCCACTACCTACAAAGAATCTGGACCTGCGCGTTTCCAGCCTGCCGGTGATGCACGGGGAAAAGGTAGTGATGCGAATTCTGGGCTCGCTCTACACCAGCGCCGCGCTCAATCTCGACAAGCTGGATTTTTCGCCGGAAATACTGCGTCCCTTCAAGGCAACCCTGAAACAGCCGCAGGGCATCCTGTTCGTTACCGGCCCTACCGGTTCCGGCAAGAGTTCCACGCTGTATGCCGCGCTGAATTTCATCAACACGCCGGAAATCAATATCGTCACCATCGAAGACCCGGTCGAATACGACGTACCGAGCCTGAATCAGGTGATGGTCAACGACAAGGCGGGACGCAGCTTCGAGGCGGTTTTGCGCTCGGTGCTGCGGCAGGACCCGGACGCCATCCTGGTGGGCGAGATCCGCGACACGGAAACCGCGCGCATTGCCGCCCAGGCGGCGCTGACCGGGCATCTGGTGCTGACCACACTGCACACCAGCGATGCCATTCAGGCCACGACGCGTTTGCTGGAAATGGGGGTCGAGCGTTTCATCGTCGCCCCCTCCATCATCGGCGTGCTGGGGCAGAGGCTGGTGCGGCGGCTGTGCGAATACTGCAAGACCGAACATCAGCCCGACCCCGATATCCTGCGCCAGTATTTTTTCTGGCGTGAAGGGGCAACACTGCCAGTTTTCTATCGTGGCGAAGGATGCGAGCACTGCGGCAAGACCGGTTATTCAGGGCGAATAGGCATCCATGAGTACCTCAAGGTGACACCGCAGATTCGCGAAGCCGTTTTGCGTGAACGCGATTACGACGAGATCATGGCTATCGCCATTCGTCAGGGATTCAAGAAACTCCGTTACGATGGCTTCAAGAAGGCCTTGCGCGGATTGACTTCGCTGGAAGAGGTTGTACGCGCAACCGCCTCTCTGGAGGACGACAAGTAGGCATCGCAATGCAAGGCCGCGACCGGCGGGCAAGAGTCGGCGCTGGTGATACGGCGATTCAAGGCGAATTGGCGGCTTCCGTACTCGTCTGTGTCTGACGCCTGATCGCGGAAGCGGCAAACAGTGCCTGTCCGACCCAGTAGGTGAGGATGATGGAAAACGCGGCACCCGGCATGGGTTGGGCGAAGCGGTGAATGCCGATCAAGGTATCGGAAAAGCCGAACAGCAGCGCGCCCACAAGCGGGCCCCAGCGAATCAGGGCGTCGCCTTGCGGTTCCAGCGCGCAGGCGGCGGCGCGCCAGATCATCGCCGCGATGACGACGACGTAGATCGCCAGCGGTAGGGTGAATGTTCCCGCGCCGGGCAGCATCAGCCACAGCCCTGTTCCTGCGAAAACACTCACCGGCGCCAGCAGGATCAGCGCCGGGCTGCGGCTCCATTGCACAAACGCGGCCACATACAGTGCGTGACCGATGGCGAAGGCGATCATCCCCGGCAGAAACGCGTTGGGCAGTGCCAGGCAGACATCGCCGACGGCGCCGGCCAGAAGCCCCCACGCGATGCGACGTCCGGCACCGTTGCCGGCGTGATGCCACACCGCGAAGGCCAGTGCAACCACCAGCCATGGTTTGGTCAGCAGCTTGAGCCAGAACATGTCGAGCGTCAGCCCGACCATGTATAGCGACGCGGCCAATACGGCAGAGACAACCAACAGGACAGGGTTCATGGGGTTCCTCAGCAACGGGAGGAGCGACGGTGCAACCACAGCAGCATACTTGCCAGCGCCGTCATGGCCACGATAGGCAGGGCGTAGGTGTTGAGACTGGCCCAGCCTTCGCTGCTGATCAGGACTCCGGACGACAGCGAGGTCACGCCCTGCACGCCGAGCACGATGAAGTCGTTGGTGCCCTGCACCTTGGCCTTCTCTTCGGGACGGTAAGTCTCCGTCAGCAGTGTGGTGCCGCCGATGAACAGGAAGTTCCAGCCGACCCCCAGCAGCACCAGCGCCCACCAGAAATGCATCAGCGTAATGCCGGACAGGGCGATGCCGATGCAGACGAACATTAGCCCGGCACCGACGAAGAGGATGGGGAGCACGCCGAAACGCTTGATCAGCCCGCCGGTGAAGAAGGAGGGCGCGAACATGCCGATAACGTGCCATTGCAGGATGAAAGCGGTATCCGCGAACGGCAGGCCGCAGATGTCCATGGCCAGGGGCGTCGCTGTCATCAGCAGGTTCATCACGCCATAACCGCAGGCCGCAGCCAGCACGGCAACCACGACGGCCGGCTGGCGCGCGATCTGGTGCAGCGGGCGACCTACTGCCTTTTGTTCGGCGATCGACAGCGGCGGGATATCGAGGCGGTTGGATATCAGCATGGACAGCGCGGCAAAGCCGATCAGCGCGCCATAGCTGGCGAGGTAGGTCGGCTCCAGCAGCGTGCGGGTCAGCTTGCCGACTTCGGGACCGATCACTCCGCCGAGGATCCCTCCCGCCAGGGTCAGGGAGATGGCCTTGCCCTTCCAGTCGAGCGGTGCGGCATCGGCGGCGGCGAAGCGGTATTGCTGACCGAAAGCGTTATAGATGCCCGCGAATACCGTGCCGAAGCAGAGCAGCCAAAAGCTGCCGATGCTCACGGCGAAGGCCGAAATCAGCGCGCCGAGCATGCCGAGGCCGGCACCCAGCATGAAGCCGGCACGGCGGCCGTAACGCTTCATGAAGAAAGCAGCCGGCAGGGTCGCCAGCGCACCACCGATGACGTAGGTGGTGATCGGCAGGGTGGCGAGCCGCTTGTCGGCCGCGAGTTGCATGCCGAGCAGGCCGTTGATGGCGACCAGCATGATGCCGTTGGTCAACAAAAGCGCCTGCGCCGCGGCCAGCAACGCAATGTTCTTTCTGTGGTTCATGGTGCAGGGGCTTCGATCAGGGGGCAGGGCTGCTGCAGCGGCGGGTCAGACGATGAAATTGCGCAAGGCGTCCAGCACCGCATCGGGCTGTTCGGCCATCAGCGCGTGGCCGGCGCCTTCGAGGCTGACGCTCCTGACGTCCTTGATCGCGGCGGCCAGCTTGGCGGCGGCTTTGGGATGCGTCATCATGTCCCGGCTGCCGCTGACGATCAGTGCCGGACAGGGCAGGGCGGCAGCGGCGTCCATGCCATGGCTGTAGGCATTGCAGGCGGCCAGGTCGTTGTGCAGGACGCCGGGTTTCTGCCGCTCCATGAGCCGGCGCGAGGCTCCCAGCAGCCACATGCCCGGCACGGTGTTGCCACCGATGGTGCCGCGCGGTGAATGCGACCAGGTGTTGATCATGCCGATGGCTTTGGCTTCCTTGTCCTTGGCCGCACCGAGCAAGGCGTCCGAAACCGGCATCGGTACGGCGGTGCCGATCAGTGCAATACGTGCGATGCGTCCCGGATGGCGCGAGGCGCATTCAAGCGCCGTCAGCGAGCCCATGCTGTGGCCGACCAGGGAGACGGTTTTTGCCGCGCAGTTCGCCGTATCACCAGCGCCGACTTTCTCCAAAAGCAGTTCGATCCAGTCGGCGAGATCTTCGATCGAGGGCAGCGGACTGCCCGCGCTGCGCCCGTGGCCGGGGAGATCCACGGCCAGCACGGCAAAGCCGTGGTGGGCGAACCAGCGGCTCTGCAGGCTCCAGACGCTGTGATCGTTCTGCGCGCCATGGATGAAAACGACGCAGGGCAGTTTGACGTCGAAGGGTTTGCCGCCGGTGTAGGCGTATGCCGCCTTGCCGTCGATTTCGCTTTCCATGGTCAAGCCTTCGCGGCGGCAGCGAGGCCGCGATTGAGGTCCTCGATCAGATCGCCGACGTCTTCGAGGCCGATAGACAGGCGAATGGTGCCCGGATGGATGCCGGAGGCAAGGAGCGCGTCGTCGGACATGCGAAAATGGGTGGTCGATGCCGGGTGGATCACCAGCGATTTGGCGTCGCCGACGTTGGCGAGGTGGGAAAAGACGCGCAGGGCTTCGATGAACTTGCGGCCGCCAGTGCGGCCGCTCTTGAGCGTAAAACTGAATACGGAACCGGCCCCGCGCGGCAGCAGCTTTTGTGCCAGCGCATGGTCGGGATGATTCTCCAGCTCAGGATAGCCGACGCCTGCCACGGCATCGTTCTTCACCAGGTGCGCGACCGCCTGCCGCGTGTTGGCGATGTGCCGCTCCATGCGCAGCGGCAGGGTTTCGACGCCTTGCAGCAACTGGAAGGCGGTCATCGGGCTCATGCAGGCGCCGAAGTCGCGCAGGCCCTCGCGACGAGCCCGCAAGAGGAAAGCGGCGATGGTGGACTCCTCGCTGAAATCCATGCCGTGAAAGCCTTCATAGGGCTCGGTCAGCGTCGGAAACTTACCGCCCGAGGCTTCCCAGTCGAAGGTGCCGCCATCGACCAGCAAGCCGCCGATGGCGACGCCGTGTCCACCGAGGAACTTGGTGGCGGAATGAAATATCAGGTCGGCACCGTGGTCAAAGGGACGCATCAGC
Organism: Sulfuritalea sp.; assembly: GCA_030651305.1. Classification (GTDB taxonomy): domain Bacteria; phylum Pseudomonadota; class Gammaproteobacteria; order Burkholderiales; family Rhodocyclaceae; genus Sulfuritalea. The sequence continues at coordinate 41,976 of JAUSCI010000028.1, forward strand.
CAGGGCGTGGTGAAGGTGCTGTCCACCATCAGCGGCAGACCATGCTGATGAGCGATGGCGGCGACTTCGGGAATGTTCAGTACATCGAGTCCCGGATTGCCCAGCGTTTCGCCGAACAGCAGTCGCGTTTCGGGACGAATCGCGGCGCGCCAGGCGTCGAGGTCGCGCGGATCGACAAACGTGGTGGTGATGCCAAAGCGCGGCAGCGTGTAATCGAGCAGGTTGTGCGAACCGCCGTACAGCGAACGGCTGGCAACGATATGCGAGCCGGCGCCCATCAGCGTGGCGATCGCCAGGTGCAGGGCGGCCTGGCCCGAGGCTGTCGCTATCGCCCCGACCCCGCCTTCGAGTGCGGCGATGCGCTCTTCGAGCACGGCATTGGTCGGGTTGGAGATGCGCGAATAGACATGGCCGGCGCGTTCCATGTTGAACAGCGCCGCGGCCTGATCGGAATCCTTGAAAACGTAGGAGGTGGTGAGATAGATCGGTGTCGCACGCGCGCCATAGCGCTCGTCCGGCACCTGCCCCGCATGCAGGGCCAGGGTGTTGAAATTGTAGGTCATGCGTATTCGTCGGGGTCGGGATCGAGCGTGCGCTCGAGTGCCGAAATGCGATCCTTGATCAGCAGCTTGCGCTTCTTCATGCGTCGTAGCAGGAGCTGGTCTTCAGGGGGTGCCAGCATCATGCGGCTAATTGCCTCGTCGAGATCGCGATGCTCGGTGCGCAATTCGACCAGGCGGACCTGCAAAGCTTCGGGAGTCTCGGTCGCGTCTTTGGTTTCCATGTCTCGTTCCGTCCGGTTCAGCTTGCGATGTACTGCTCCAGTTGCTTGATCAGGAAGGCCTGCTCGGAAATGGTTTCCTTGACCAGATCGCCGATCGATACCATGCCGACCACACGCTGATTGGCATCGAGTACGGGCAGGTGACGGACACGTTTGTCGGTCATCAGCGCCATCGCCTCGTCGGTCGTCTGTTCGGGCAGGGCGTAGAGCACCTTCTCGGTCATGATCTTCCGCACCGGAGTTTCCTTCGACGAGTTGCCGAGAAGCTCTCCCTGGCGGGCATAATCCCGCTCGCTGAAGATGCCGGCCAGCTTTCCGTCTTGCATCGCCAGTACGGCGCCGATGTGGTGCTTGGCCATGAGTTCCAGGGCAGAGAAAACAGTGTCATCCGGCGATACGCAAATTGGTGTGCACGGACGCTCTTCAAGCAATTTCTTCAAGGTCTTCATGGTAACTCCTCCTCTGGTTGTCAGGCCGGCCGCATCATGCCGGAACTACGCGATGTCTGTTGCTTGCTATTGTGCAGGAAGACGGTGTGTGTTGGGCAACAGCCGGAATTCTTCTTCGTCGCAGCCGGCAGCGTGGGGCGAGCATGTGCTGTTACTCCACCAGTCCATGTTCGAGGCCGTAGCGAATCAGCTCGGCGGTGCTCTTGAGTCCCATCTTTTCCAGCAGGCGGGCGCGATAGGTGCTGACAGTGGCAACGCCGAGGCTTAGTTTTTCCGCGACCTGGGTCAGGGTGTTGCCGGTGGAAATAAGCACCAATACCTGATATTCGCGATCGGTGATCCGCTCGTGCGGCGACTTTTCGGTATTTTCCGAAATCGCTTCGGCGAGCTGCTGGGCGACGGCCGGGCTGAGGTATTTCTTGCCGGAGGCCACCTGGCGAATCGCGGTAACCAGCAGTTCGGGCGCGCTCTGTTTGGTCAGGTATCCCGAGGCGCCTGCCTTCAAGGCGCGAATGGCGTATTGCTCCTCGGGATGCATGCTCAGAATCAGCACCGGCAGGCGCGGGAATTCCTTCTTCAGTTGTTTCAGCGTATCGATGCCGTTCCGGTTGGGCATCGATACGTCGAGCAGGAACACGTCCCACACCTGCTGTCGTGCCAGTATCAGGGCTTCGGCGCCATCGCCGGCTTCGCCGGTAACCAGCAAATCCTCGGTTTCGGAAAGTATCTGCTTGAGCCCCTGCCGGACAATGGCATGGTCATCGGCAATAAGGACGTGGATCTTGTCGGCCATGATTAAAACAGCTTGTGTTGCAATTCCTCTTCGTCCGGAGGTTCTACGCCGGCCTGTTCCGGAACGCGCAGGATGATGTGAGTGCCGCCGTGTTCCGCCGGTCCGATAAGAAATTCTCCGGCAAGGCTCAATACCCGCTCCCGGATTCCGCGCAACCCGAATGATTTTGGCTTATGCATGTCTGCTTCTGAAATGCCGCGACCATTGTCCCTGATCTCCAGCAGGATGTTACCCCGTTCGCGCCGCAAACGCATGACAACAAGCGATGCGTGCGCATGTTTCGCAACATTCGTCAGCGCCTCCTGGGCAATGCGGAACAGTGCCAGCGAGGTATCCGGCTCCGGCTCGATGGCATCTTCGTCGCATTGCACCCGGCACGGAATGCCAAAGCGCTGGGTAAAGTCTTCCGCCTGGCATTCAATTGCGGCGGGCAGGCCGAACTCCTTGAGAATGCCGGGTCGCAGTTCCCGTGCGACGCGGCTGGCGGTGCTCATCGCCTGGTCGAGCAGATGCTCGATGGAATGTGCCTTCTCGCGCAGACGGTCGGCGCCTTCCGGCAGCTTGCTGGCCAGATGCGCGGCCTCTATTTTCAGAAAAACGAGGATGGAGCCGAGTTCGTCGTGGATGTCGCGCGAAATTCGTTCCCGCTCTTCTTCCTTGACGGCTTCGAGGTGGGTGGAAAGCTCCGCCAGTTGCTGCCGCGAACCGCGCAGTTCGGCCTCGCTTTCTTTGCTTTCGGTAATGTTGGTGGCAATTCCGCGCCATTCGACAACGCCGGAATCGAAATGATGCGGCGTCGAACGCAAGTTGATCCACTTTTGTCGAGTACGGCCGCGGGTGCAGCCTTCCCAGTTGAGCAAGCGGCCCTTGGCGGCCGACTCGCGCAAGGCGTTTTCCAGGCTGCTCCGCGTTTCGGCGTCGAAGGCATCGAACAGTCTGCCGGCCGAGGCCAGCAGGTGCTGCTGTTTGAAGCCAAAGAGCTTCTGGCAGCCTTCACTGACGAACAGGAAGCGAAACCCGCCTTCGACGTCGCGGCGCAATTGAAACAGCATGCCCGGCAGGTTCGAGGCTAGCGCGTCAAAACGCGCCTGGCTCTCGTTGAGCATTTCCAGCGCGGCACGGTGGTCGGCGCGGTGCCGGGCTTCGCGCACTTCACGTTCGACGGCGGGAATCAGCCGTTCGAGCCGGTCTGCATCGATCACGTCACGTGCCCCCGCTTTCATGGCCGGCTGCGTTCCGCGCTCGTCGCTGGGGCCAGCCACGACAATCAGGGGCAGATCAAGACCGGCTTCGTCGATATGCCTGACCACCTCCTGGACTGAAAGCGAACTGAGGCCAGGAATGTAAAGCGCGGCATCCCAAGGCTGCTCGCCCAAGGCGTCGCGCAGCCCGTATGGCGTATCGACGCGGTGGAATTCGGAGGCTTTGTCCGCTTCTGCAAAGACCGGCAGCAGCCTCGCCGCGACCTTGTCCGAGGCAGCGACAAGAAGTAAATGCAAAGCCTGGCGGGGAGTCGAACTGGCGACCATGGGCAACGTTGATGGTGGAGAAGACGAAGTTTATAGCAGCGAACCGGCTCCGCTATAATTCGCTTGAAGCCGGCATAGCTCAGATGGTAGAGCAACCGCCTTGTAAGCGGTAGGTCACCAGTTCGATTCCGGTTGCCGGCACCATCGACCTGCCTTGCGTGATATTTCTTGATACGACGTGAAGCAACAAAAGGCCCCTTAGTCCTAGCATCATCAGGCCTTCGTGGCTTTTTCTTTGTGTCGCACCGTATCAAATCATCTCTTGACATCGCAGCCGCAGGCGGGTAGAAATACGGGTAGCACTCAAACGGGTAGCGTGAGTTCTACCCGTTTCGGGCCGCAAACCCAGACAGGAGGCCGACCATGCTCCGCACTGCGAACCGATTAAACGACCTGGCCGTCAAGCGTGCCAAGGCCGATCCTGCGGGGCAAAAGACGGCGATCTATCCCGATGGGCTGGGGCTTCGCCTGGTGGTCACTCCGACCGGCAGGAAGCATTTCGAATACAAGACGGCCGCGGGCGGCACCGAGCGCACCGTCCGGCTGGGGCAGTATCCCGAAATGAGCCTTGATGCGGCCCGGCAGGAGGCGGCACGGTTGCGGCAGCTTGCGCGGGAGGGGCAGAACCCGGTCCAGGTCAAGAAGATCGAGCGCATCCGCAACAGGGTCAAGTCGTCGACTACATTTCAATCCGTAGCCGATGAACTGCTGGCCGGCAAGAAGAAGAATTGCAGTCCGGCTTACTTCAAGAAGATCAGCGGGGGCATTCGGGCGAACTTGTTTCCCCTGCTGGGCACGCTCCCGATTCAGGAAATCGACGCGCCGGTTCTGCGTGAGTCCCTGCGCAAGATCGAGGCGCGCGGCGCCCTGGAAATGCTGGGCAATGTTCGGCGCTGGGCCGGCGAAGTGTTCGACTTTGCCAAGGCAAACGGACAATTCACTGGTGACAATCCGGCGCAAGCTCTGTTGAAGAACGTATTCAAGAAGCACGAAGGCGAGAACATGCGGGCGCTGGCTTGGGTCGATGTGCCGAGCTTCATGCGCGGACTGGATACCGTGGAGGCTGCACCGCCGACGATTGCCGCCATCAGGCTTGTGATGCTGACCGCCTGCCGGCCTGGCGAAGTGCGCGGCGCGCGCTGGGAAGAATTCGACTTAGACCGGGCACGATGGACGATTCCGGCAGGGCGCATGAAGATGGGGAATCCCCATTCCGTCCCGTTGTCGCGGCAAGCGTTGCAGATCCTCGCGGACCTCAAGAGCCTGACCGGCGAACGTGAATACCTGTTTCCGAGCAGGCCAGGCAGCAAGGGCAAGGCGATCAGCGATATGGCCGTGCTGAAGGCAGTCAAGCGCGCAGCGGGCAAGGACATTCACGCTCACGGATTCCGGGCGCTGTTTTCGACGCACGTCGCCGAGTCTGGCAAATGGCAGGACAACGTCAAAGAGGCGGCGCTGGCGCACGGCAAACGAGGCATTGAGGGCGTATATGACAGGGCGACTCATTACCCCGAGCGCGCCAAGCTGATGCAGTGGTATGCCGACGAGATTGACGCAGCGATAAAGGGTGCCGACGTGATACCAATTTCAGGCAAGACCGCCGCCTGACGGACTCAGGCAAAGCGGGCCGGGAAGGCGAGGCAACGCCGACCAGGCCCTGACCACGAAGCAACTACCAGGAGTTACAACATGGCTACCGCAAATACTACCAGCAGCAAGCAATCATCTGAACCGGCCGCACAGGCCTGGCCGGATCTGCTCTACTCATCGGATGTACCGATGCCCATTGGCATTCGTCCTGGCGCGACGATTGATGACGTGGAAAACCTCCTATCAGCCAAGCTGGTCCAACTGGAAGCGATGCTGCTGGCGACACACGGCGAAGCCGGGGAAAGTTTCCGCTGTCGAAGCGATGTCCAGCAAGACAATTTCATGTGGAGTTGCATGGATGTTGCCACCGAGTGCCGCGCCTTGTTCAGCGCGCTGAACGACTCCCACGTGAATCAGGAAGGCGGTGCAGCGTGAGCGCCAAGACAATCGAAGCCGCACCGACATCGGCCGCAGCCGACGCGGCTCTCGGGCTCGTCGTCATCACCGAACGGTGGTTCTCGCGGTTTGACGGAACGCGCGCACAGCTTGAGGCAGAGGGCATTCTCCCCAAGGATTTCGAGTGGCCCATCGACCATGATGCCACCCCCCGATGGCAAGTCGGACCGTTCGATTTCTGGTTGCACCGCGAGCGCCCGCCCGGCGCCAAGGGGCCGAGAAAGCAGTTCTCCGACTGCGACTGGTTTTCCCTGGGCTGGGGACTGACGGATCACCTATCGCTTGCAGAGGAGGGGATTGCCCGCAAGGCGCAGGAATTGAAGGATGCCATCTACCGCAACAGCGCGGAGGGTCAGGCGAAGTGGAGCGCCCAATATGAGCGTTACCGCGTCGCATGCCAGGACAAAGAATTTCAAGCCTTCAAAGCCACCATCCCCGGCCTCGTCGCGCCAAAGCGCGGTCGCCGGCCAAAGTGCAGCGACCAGCCGCAATGACCACCAGCATCACCCACCGCCGCACGCCAGCCGAGAAGCAGGAGGCCGCGCTGGTGGCGGCTTTCCGCAGGATGCTGCCGCGCGATCGGGTGAAGCTGCTGCGGGCGGTGCGCCCTTCCGGAATACAATTGGCATTCAAGAGGGGGATGACGCCATGACTCGAGCCTTGCTGCTGCTATCCGTAGTTTCTGCGCTATCTGGTTGCGCCACCGTTCGCCAGCAAGACCTCGATGCATGGGTAGGCATGCCCGTTGAGGCGTTGGACACGCATTCGCTCTTCATTACGGTACCGATGTACAAGAGCATCACGCAGAGCGGCATGGAAGTGCGGAACTATGCCAACGGCGGGGATGTGGCGTCGTGCTTCACCAATGCAGGGGCATCAGGGAAGGGGAAGTATGCGAACGCAAATGCCTTCACCACCTGCTCGAGCAATCGCGTCGTCTGCAACAACATCTTCTACATCAGGGATGGGGTTGTGGTTGAGTACGCACCTACCGGCAGTTGCTACACCGACGACACGGTTCGGCCTCAGGCCCGGTACCTGACGCTCAAGAAGAAATAGCCAGAAGCGATTCTGGCGCGCCAATTACCGCCCCGGCTCCGGCCGGGGTTTTTGTTTCGGCTCGCATCCCAGCGCGGTGCTGCCCAGAATAGGCCCGCGAGCTCAGCAGTACAATTGAACATCCCATTCGGCTGCCAAGGAAGAACAATCCCTATGTCGCCAACGCTTGAACGGACAATCGGTAGCATCATCGTTGTTGGAGTGCTTGCGGCTTGGGCTTACAACTCATGGGTGGTGCAGCCAGAAAAACAGCGCCAGCGCTACGTGGGGCAGCAAGCCGAGGCGTCCCAACGCTTCAAGGATTGGGCCTACGTCGCCAGGGAAAAGGAGGTGGCGCCGGGCGAGACGGTCAAGCTGGTCGTCATTCCGCACCCGACGGGCATCGAGTTCATGGATACCAAATGCCTGATCTATACCCACCGTGAATTCAAGACCAGCGCCATGATCTGCCCCGATGCCAAGCAGAGCGACATCGAGCCACCCGAATGAAGGAAGGGGAGAAATGATGCCAAAGAAGTCCAAAGCACCAATGCTGTCGCCTAAGTTTGCCCTGGCGCTACAGTTCGCCAACGAGATCCACAGCACCCAAGCCAGGAAGGGACTTGGCGCCCCGTATATCTCGCACCTGATGGCGGTTTGCGCCCTGGTCCTTGAGTACGGCGGCGACGAGACGCAAGCGATTGCGGCCCTGCTGCACGACTCTGCCGAGGACTGCGGTGGCCAGCCAATGCTCGAAACGGTGCGCGTCCTGTTTGGCGACGAAGTTGCGGCGATTGTCGAATCCTGCACCGACACGTTCAGCGATCCGAAGCCGGCATGGCGGCCACGAAAGGAAGCCTACTTGAAGGCGATGACCAGCAAGCCGGAATCCGCAAAGCTGGTGGCCTGCGCCGACAAGCTACACAACATCGGCCACACCCTGCGTGACATCCACCGCGAAGGTGTCGAAGCCTGGAAGGCCAGAATGTCCAACAGCGAGAACGGCGCGGCGGAAAAGCAGACCTGGTATTACCTCGGCTGCCTCGAAGCGCTGGGCACTGGCTGGGGCAATCCAATCGTGCGGATTTTCGGCAGCGCCGTGTCGGAACTGTGCCGCGCGGTAGGAACCAAGGCAGACGCAGCCCGCGCCGATCAACTGATCGCGGGGCTTTCGTGACCAAGGACGTCAACGAGCTGATCCTCCGCCAGCGGGCACGGGAGCTTGCCGACGAGACGCTTGGAAAGGCGGCCGGCCAGCGCAGGCAAACGGAAGGCGGCACCTATCTGGTGACCAGCTTCAAACAGCGCGACGATCTGCCAGTGCTGGCTTCGCTTCGCAAGATGACTGGTAACGTGGTCCGCAACATGGCCGAGCTCGGACTGCATGAGCCGGTGTCGTTGCGAATGCTGCCCGGGTGCTGGTGGAAGGCCCATGTCGACGCCGCCGAGGTTGGCGAACTTCGAGAATATGGCTGTGCCTACGTCACGCTCTTCCTCTCGTCGGATGATCTGGCGAGAATCGGGTCTGAGGTAGTCGACGGGCCGTTCGCGCCGTGGGCCACCCCCGATGTTTCGCGGGCGATCCTCAAGCAGAACCCCGGGAAGTATTGGGACGCCACTATTTCAAATCGGCCGCTGTTGCCTGTGATCGATGGGGCTGATCCATATGCCGGCTACGACAATGGCTACACATCCGAGGATCTGCTGGCGGCTCTTGATGCGGGCAAGTGTGTAACGGCATATAGCGGGCCATTTGAAACTGCGGACGAGGCCCATTACGCCCTTGATCTGCGATGGGAGTCGCCGGAATGAACGCCAAACCCGGCGATGTGGCGATCATCGTCAAGGGACGCTGGCCTAACGTCGGGCGGATCGTTTACGTCGTGGAGGCCACTGCCGACCGCGACTACACCTTCATGGGCTACGGCATCCTTCCATCCTGGTTCGTTGAATCCCTGGGCGGCGACTTGGACACCGAAAACGGGCCAAGATCGGCCGGCTGCACCCCGGTGAGTGTGATGGTGGTTTGTCCGGCATGCTCGGTTTTGCGGCCGACCGAGGACATCAACCATGCCCGGAAGTCCTGGATTGACGCCATCGCAACGAATGGTGGTGACGCGCGACTACCGTTTGTGTCCCGACAAGACCGACAGCATCCAGGTCCCCAGTACCTCCGCCTTGGTCGGCGCATTGCCACTTACGTAGACCAACGGGCAACTCTCCTGCCAGCGCGACCACAGATCGGTCAGGGTCAGAAACTCGATAAAGTGGGCCCCTGTTGGGCAACGTTGCGAGGCTCGGTCTTTCCAGGAGCCGGCACCGGCGCACGGCGAATATCTTGCCGCCGCGAAGATCTCATGGCTGCGATGTATCTGGCGGAAGCGGTGAGATTCGAACTCACGAAAGGTTGCCCTTTGCCGGTTTTCAAGACCGGTGCAATCGACCACTCTGCCACGCTTCCACTGCTTTGATAACAACCGCCGCCTGCCGGTTTAGCTGCGGCCGGCCTGGCGGTCAGCCTTCGCTGGCGCGCCCTGCGGTGCAGGGCTGGCGCCAAGACCGGTGCATTCAACCGCTCTGCCACCCATCCTCGGGCTGCGGATTCTAGCAGCCTGCGGAATGCTCCTTTCGCCCGGCTAATTGAATTTCGCGAAATCGGGCTTGCGTTTTTCAAAGAAGGCGGCGAAAGCCTCCTTGGCCTCGGGCGAGACCAGGCGCTGCCTGAATATTTCCGCCTCGAAGCTCATTGTTTCGCGGATCGCAGCCTGCTGCGCACGTTTCATTAATTGCTTGGTCAGGCGCAGCGATGCAGCGGGCTGCGTGGTCAATTTGCGGCAGCGTTTGAACGCATGATCCAGCACCTGTGCGTCGGGCAGCACCGCGTTCACTATGTTGACTTCCAGCGCGACCTGTGCGGAGAAGGCTTCGCCTAGCATCAGCATTTCCGCCGCGCGTGCGTGACCGATACACAGTGGCAGCAGCAGGCTCGACGCGGCTTCCGGAGTCAGGCCAAGATTGGCGAAGGGCAGGGCGAAGCGCGCACTGCTGCCGGCATAGGCCAGGTCGCAGTGCAGCAGCATCGTGGTGCCGACGCCCACCGCAACGCCTTCGACGGCGGCGACGAAGGGCTTCTGTAGTCGGGCGAAGCCCTCGATGAAGCGGTACACCGGCGCGCTTTCATCCATCGGCGGCTTGCCGAGAAAGTCGGCCAGATCGTTGCCGGCAGTGAAGTTGCCGCCGGCGCCGGAAATCAGGATGACGCGTACCGCAGGGTCGGCCTCGGCGCTTGTCAGCGCATCCGCCATTGTTTGGTACATCGCGGCGGTTAGTGCGTTCTTCTTCTCCGGGCGCGCCATCTCGATGTGGAACACACCATCGGATTGCCTGATGCGGACTGTGTCGCTCATTTCTTGGGCCGCGACATGAAGGCTTCCATGGCCGCTTTGCGATCTTCGTTCACTTTATGCGCGTGGGGCCGCTCGCCGATCAATTTGATGCAGGCCTTGGCCTGGGGCAGAAATTCATCAATGAAATCGCGCCCATAGATCTTGCGTGTGGCCTGGCTGACCAGCGGCAGATGCACCCACGCAGCACAATCGGCGTGGGTGAAGCGGTCGCCGCCGATGAAGGGCGCAAAACGGGCCAGCCGCGCCAGGCTCTTGAGGCCCTTTTCGAGCAGCGCCGCGACTTCCGTCTTGGTTTCCTCGGACACCGTGCCGCCAAAAAACGCTTCCGTGTAAAGCCGGCGCACCGGTAGTTCGACATGCAGTTCGATGTGCTCGATCAGCTCACGGCACTTCGCCCGCTCGAAGGCGTCGCGAGGATAGAGCGGATGTTCGGGCCAACTGTCTTCGATGAACTCGGTGAGTACCTGCGATTCACTGAGCACGCCCTTCGAGGTTCGCAGGAAGGGCACTTTGCCCATCGGCGACTCGGCCAGCATCTCCTCCTTTTGCGATGTCATGACGAACGCTTCGGCGAAGGGAACTCCTTTCTCCAGCAGGGAGAGTTTGACCTTGTTGTAATAGTTGCTGACGGCAAAGCCGCAGAGGGTAATGGATGTAGTCAATTCATGCTCCCGGGAAACGATAGTCACGCAGGCGCTCGCGCAGCTGCAACTTGGAGAGTTTGCCGGTGGCGGTGTGCGGGAGGTCGTCGACAAAGATCACGTCATCGGGTATCCACCACTTGGCTACCTTGCCCTCGTAGAAGGCGATCAGCTCTTCGCGAGAGACTTCCTGGCCGGCTTTCTTGATCACCACCAGCAACGGGCGTTCGTCCCACTTCGGGTGGGCCGCGCCGATGACGGCGGCTTCGGCGACCGCCGGATGGGCGACGGCAATGTTTTCCAGGTCGATCGAAGAAATCCATTCGCCGCCGGACTTGATCACGTCCTTCGAGCGGTCGGTGATTTGCATGTAGCCGTCCGGGTCGATGGTGGCCACGTCGCCGGTGGGAAACCAGCCGTCGATCAGCGCATCGCCGCCTTCGCTCCGGTAGTAGCCGTTGGTGATCCATGGTCCGCGCACCATCAGATCGCCAAAGGCCTTGCCATCGTGCGGCAGGGCCTTGCCGTCGCCGTCGACAATTTTCATTTCGACGCCGAAGATGCCGCGGCCCTGCTTGAGGCGGATGCGGTCGCGTTCCTCTGCCGACAAGGCCAGATGTTTCTGCTTGTAGGTATTGACCGTGCCCAGCGGACTCATTTCCGTCATGCCCCAGGCATGCAACACGGTGATGTCGAACTGTTCGTCGAAGGCGCGGATCATGGCGGGTGGCGCCGCCGAACCGCCTATGACAAGGCGCTTGACGGTGGACAGCTTCAGCTTGTTCGCCTGGAGATAGTGCAGCAGGCCGAGCCATATGGTCGGCACGCCGGCCGACATGGTGACGTGCTCCTCCTCGAACATCGAATACAGGCTGGCGCCATCCAGATGCGGCCCCGGCATGACCAGCTTGGCGCCGGACAGTGCGCAGGCATAGGGCAGGCCCCAGGCGTTGACGTGGAACATCGGCACCACGGGCAGGATGCAGTCGCGCGCCGAGGCGCCCAGCGCATCGGGCTGACTGGCGCCATAGGCATGCAGCACCGTGGACCGGTGCGAGTAGACGACGCCCTTGGGGTTGCCGGTGGTGCCGGATGTGTAGCACAGCGAAGAAGCGGTGTTCTCGTCGAACTCCGGCCATTCGTAATCGTCGCTTTGCGCCGCCAGGAGTTCTTCGTAGCAATACAGGTTGGGAATGGCATTGCCCGGCATTTCGTTGCGGCTGCACAACGCAATCCAGCCCTTGACGCCCGGGCAATGCGGCACCAGGGCCTCGATCAGGGGGGCGAAGTTCACGTCGAAGAAGATGAAACGATCGTCGGCATGATTGACGATATAGGCGATCTGTTCGGCGAACAGGCGCGGGTTGATGGTGTGGCAGATTGCGGCCATGCCCGAGACGGCATAGTAGATCTCGAAATGCCGATGGGTATTCCACGCCAGGGTGCCAATGCGGTCCTCGACCTTGACGCCGAGGGCCAGCAGGACGCGCGCCAGTTGGCGCGAGCGGTGGTGGGCGTCGCTGTAGGTGTAGCGGTGCGTTCCGCCGACCGGCAGGCGGGAGACTATTTCAGTATCGCTGTGGTTCTGCCCGGCGTGCTGCAGGAGCCCTGAAATCATCAGCGGCCGGTTCATCATCAAGCCTTGCATTTGTCGTACTCCTCTCTGTTACTGAAGCTTGGTCATTGTGCTCGCCAGGCGAGGTCTTCGCGTGTGGCGTCGGCCCAGCAGTTGGGGGTCTCGTAGAGCCGGATTCGCTCGAGGTGAAGATGATTGCCGTAGCTGTCACGGTACAGCGGATCAAGAATGGAAAAGGCAATGCGGGCAAGGTTTTCCGCGGTCGGCACGGCGTCGAGCACAACCGTCTTGTGGTTGGGCAGGCTGCGCAAAAAGTCCGCCACGGCCTGATCGCCGCGCCAGACCAGAAAGGCATGGTCCCATACATCGACCACATGCCGCTTGGCGATGGCCTTGACTTCGGAAAAATCCATCACCATGCCATCGTCCGGCTGACCTGCGGCCTCGATGACGCCGCCACCGAGGGTAATTTCAAGCGCATAGCGGTGGCCGTGCAGGTGGCGGCACTGGCTTTGATGATTCGGGATCCGGTGACCGGCATCGAATTCGAGACGGCGGGTTATATGCATGGCCAGGAGGGTCGTGTTTGTGGCAAAGTGGTTGCAAATGCGCGGGCGAGTTTTCGCGCATTATAGCGGCGCCTCGGCGCCGTCCCGCCAGCGCCGACTCTTGGTTGTGCCTGCACTTTCGCCGTTCTCTCGATTCGCCATGTCCCGCATTCTGCTCAAAACTGAAGACCATTCCCGCGACAGCGCCGGCATGCGCTATGTCTATCCGGTGATCTCGCGCCGGGCCGGCGGCGTTTCGGTCGGCATCAATCTGAATCCCAACAATGCCTGCAACTGGCGTTGCATCTATTGTCAGGTTCCCGAGCTCAAGCGCGGCGGGCCGCCGCCGATCGATCTGGTCCTGCTTGAGCGGGAATTGAACGATTTCCTGGACTGGGTTCAGTCAGGCGACTTCATGGCGACACGGGTGCCGGCGGGGGCACGCCGGCTGGTCGATGTGGCATTTTCGGGGAATGGCGAGCCGACCAGCGCCGCCGAGTTTTCCGATGCCGTGGCGATTGCCGGGCGCGTGCTGGCCGCGCACGATCTGGCCGGCAAGCTTGTCATGCGCTTGATCACGAACGGCAGCCTGCTCGACCGCAAGGCCGTTCAAGCCGGCATTGCGCGAATCGGCAAGTCTGCCGGAGAGGTCTGGTTCAAAGTCGATACGGGCACGTCGGCCGGGCTGGCCCGCATCAACGGCACCCGCGCCAGGCCGGAAGTTGTGGCGCGACGCTTGGCATGCTGCGCAGCGCTGGCGCCGACCTGGGTGCAGACCTGTCTGTTCAGGCTCGACGGCGAATTGCCCGCGGTGCAGGAAGTGGATGCGTATCTGGCGCTGCTGGCGCCCTTGGCGCAGGCGCTCGCGGGAGTGCACCTGTACAGTCTGGCGCGGTCGTCGCTGCAAGCAGAAGGACCGCGCCTGGGGCGCATGGAGGCTGGACGGATGGAGGAAGTGGCGCGACGTATCCGCCAACTTGGGCTGACGGTGCGCGTCAGCCCGTAATGTGGGCATCAAGCTCGTCGTTGTCTCTTTTGGAGACTGGGACTATCGGGTAAAATTCAACTTTTCCACCTGACAAAACTACGGCAATGGCATTAATAGTCCAGAAATACGGCGGTACGTCAATGGGTTCCCCTGACCGTATCCGCAATGTCGCCAGGCGCGTCGCGCGCTGGAAGGCGCAGGGGCATCAACTGGTGGTGGTGGTTTCCGCCATGAGCGGCGAGACCAACCGCCTGATCGCGTTGGCCAAGGAGGTTTCTCCCCAGCCCGACGCACGCGAATTCGACGTGATGCTGTCCACCGGAGAGCAGGTCACGATCGCCCTGTTGGCGATGGCGATCCGGGATCTCGGCCTCAAGGCCAAAAGCTACACCGGCGGCCAGGTGAAGGTGCTGACCGACAACACGTTCACCAAGGCGCGCATTCTTGAGATCGACGATGCAAATATGCGCCGCGATCTAGACGACGATACGATAATCATCGTCGCCGGCTTTCAGGGAGTTGACGCCGACGGCAACATCACCACGCTGGGTCGCGGCGGCTCGGATACCTCGGCGGTGGCGCTTGCGGCGGCGCTGACGGCCGACGAGTGCCAGATTTACACCGACGTCGACGGCGTATACACCACCGACCCGCGCATCGTGCCCGAGGCCAGAAAGCTGGATCGCATTACCTTCGAGGAAATGCTGGAAATGGCCAGCCTGGGCTCCAAAGTGCTGCAGATCCGCTCGGTCGAATTCGCCGGAAAATACAAAGTCAAACTGCGCGTGCTCTCCAGCTTCGAAGAAGAAGGCCAGGAGACCAACGGCACGCTCATCACTCTTGAGGAAGACACCAACATGGAACAACCGATCATCTCCGGCATCGCCTTCAACCGCGACGAAGCCAAGCTTACCGTGCTCGGCGTGCCCGATCGTCCCGGCATCGCCTACCAGATCCTCGGCCCAATCGGCGACGCCAACATCGACGTCGACATGATCATCCAGAACGTCGGCCACGATGGCACGACGGATTTTTCCTTTACGGTCAATCGCGGTGATTTCGACCGTGCCAAAAAGATGCTGGAAGAGCAGATCAAGTCGCAGATCGGCGCGCGCGCCATCAAGGGCGACAACAAGATCTGCAAAGTTTCCGCCGTCGGCGTCGGCATGCGTTCGCATCCCGGCGTCGCCAGCACGATGTTCCGCACCCTGGCCGAGGAAGGCATCAACATCCAGATGATCTCGACCTCCGAGATCAAGATTTCGGTCGTGGTCGACGAAAAGTACCTGGAGCTTGCAGTGCGTGTTTTGCACAAGGTATTCGAACTGGATCAGCAGCCGGCTTGATGCCGGCGCACAAAGCAGTTTCCTGTTGAGGAAAGAAGAACCCCGGCCTTGCGCCGGGGTTTGTGTTCATGGACTCAGAACACGCCCATGGCGAGTCCGGCGGCCAGCGTTGCTCCCAGTTCCCGGCAACGATCAAGGTCAGTTGCACTGATCGTTTTCGGGGCAAGAATTTTCTCCGGCGTTTGTGCGTGGGTACAAACGATCACAGCCTGGGCGACCGCTCGCAGACGCCAACCGGTGGCGATGCGGTCGATCTGCCGTACCGCGTTTTGTCCATCGCTGCCGGCGCAGACCAGCACTGCATATGGCCGGCCATTGATCCGCTCGAGCGCGGGGTAGTAGCAGCGGTCGAAAAAATCCTTCATGAGTCCGGAGATCGCCGCGAGATTTTCCGGCGTGGCAAATACGTAGGCATCTGCGTCGATCACGTCTGCCGCCTGGGCCGCGGAGGCATGCAACAGGCGCGTCGTCACTCCATTCTCCGCGGCAGCGCCGGCAAGCAGTGCACGTGCCATTTGTTCGGTGCCGCCGGTCATTGAGTGGTATACGACGAGAAGGGTTTTCATCCTGTTGAATTATGCGCCGCTTGAGTCCACCCATGTCCATGCCGCTCGCGTAGGATTCAGTCTCACTGCCGGCTTTGCCGGAAAACAAGAACCCGCAATGGAATGTTCCATTGCACGCGCCCTTGATGATGACGGAACTTATCGATCCACGCACATTTCTTCTCGTTGCCAACCTGCTGGGGATGTTCTGCGCGTTGGTGCTGTGGGTGCAGGCAAAAAGTTTCCCCGACGATATCGAGGGATTGAACGATTGGGCGATGGCGGTCGTGCTTATCGGAACCGCGTCGGGACTCGCTTCGATGCGTGGCATGTTTCCTGATGTTCTTGCCATCGTTGCCGCGAGCGGATCACTCCTGCTGGGACAATTTTTGCTCATTGTCGGATTGCAGCGCTATTCGGGACAGCAACCCAAGTGGCGCCCCGCGCTCGACGGCATCGCTGCGGTCTTGATTCTGATCGTGTGGCTGACTTACGGTAGCCACAACTATCAGGGCCGCATTTTCATCATGGCTCTTGCCCATATTGGTTTGTTTTCCGCCGGGGCAGTTCTGGCATGGCGCGCCAGGCCGGCAGGATTTGGAAGTCGCTTTCTCTGCGCGTTTTTCTTGCTTGGCGTCGCGGTAGCGGTTTGGCGCATAAGCACGCTGTCAAGTGCGTTTGATCAGACTGACGACATCTTTGATCGCAACCTGATCCAGCAGGTGTATCTGGGAATGTTTTCGCTCGGCGTATTGGGTTTGTCGGTCGGATTCATTCTTCTGACCAACGAGCGGCTACGGTCCGAGCTGGAATTCATGGCAACGCGTGATCCGATGACCGGCGCGTTAAACCGTCGGGCGTTTTTCTCCCAGGCAGCTGTGGAATGGGCGCGTAGCGTGCGTGCGAATCGACCACTGGCAACAATTACGGCCGACATTGATTTCTTCAAGAAGGTCAACGACAAGTACGGCCATCACGTGGGCGACCTTGTCATCAAGGATTTCACGGTTCGTGCCTCGCAACTGCTGCGACTGCCGGATATCCTTGCCCGTTTCGGCGGCGAAGAATTCGTGATTTTGCTGCCCGATACCGGCATGGCCGAAGCCATGAATGTCGCGGAGCGTATTCGGCGCGAGATAGAAACTCATCGCAACAAGGCATTGCCCGCTTACACGGTAAGCCTTGGCCTGTCGGTAGCGCAGGGGGATGCTGGACAAGCTGCCGATATAGAGGCATTGATTGCCGAGGCGGATGCGGCACTTTACCGGGCGAAGCAGGGTGGCCGGAATCGGGTCGAGGTATAGCCTTGGTCTGGCTTCGCAAGCTGCATATCAGCTTGATTGGGCAGGCTGTTGGCGATATTTTCGTTATCGCCAGCCGCGCCTTTGTGGTCCTGCTCGGTACGCTATCCCCTGGGCGGGGCGACTCTGCCTGTCGGAGGGGATGCGTCTTCTTGCACCGAGCAATCGACCCCTGCAAATGAGCGCCGGATGTCTCGCCGGATAGACAGAAGATCGCCGCGATCGACAAACTGCTCGATCGTTTCGATATCGGCGCTTGAAATGCCGTGCCCCGCAAATAACGCCTTCCACGAATCGATCTGTTTTGCGACTTCACAGCAAATCGATCGAGCCTCCTTTTCTTTGAGCAGGAAGCGGGCATGCGCTGACAGCATGTTTGCCATATCGACGGTGGTGCCTGCGCTGCCGATGCTCATGGCCTGGGCACCCAGCCCGGTTAACTGGGGCAGTGCATCATAGGACTTGGAAAGCTTCCATTGGCCATCATGGAGTACCAGCGAGTGATTCTTCTCGTGGTCATCCGTGTTGTCCATGAGCGCATTGAAAATCATTCGACGGAAAAGCTCGCGACACCCGTTCTTTGCCTCCCTGGAGTCAGCCGTGCGCAGCCCGTCGGCGAGCAGCAGGTAGCTGTACAGATCCTCCAATGAAGCGTCCTGGGCGAGCATCATGGTTTTCGCCGAGACGCAGTGAAGGCGCGCGTTGCCAACCCGATCAAATCGCCGGGTCAGAAAAACGTGTCCGCTCGGGATGCGCTTGATGTCGCAGTCGACGGCATCGATTCCGCATTCGATCTGCAGCCTGTTCGACGCATACTCGACCAGCCCTATGTCGGCGGGGTCGTCGGCCTGCGGAAATTTGGCGATCCACAACGTCCCATCAATGACGACCTGGGTCTTTGGGCGAGCGCCACCAAGGGTCTTGCTCGGGCGAATCAGGCGGCGCTGTCTCTCGTCGACCTTTTCGCCTGCGCGGATCCGCCGGATCAGGGTATCGATTTCCTCGAGCGATTCGAGCGGAAGCGCCGGGGAAGATTCGCAGGGAATGTAGCGGGAATCGTCGGCAGAAAAGCCGAGCGCACCAAACCGTCCGTCCCCAGCCATGTAGAGGTAGTCGATGGGCGCCAGCCGCGCCGGTTTCTCGATCTTCCGAATCACAAGCTGACCCCACCGATCGGGGCAGCAGTCCTCCAGGAAAGGCGGCAGGCCGCGATCACCCAGCGGCAACCATTCGTTGCGAGCATTCAGCGGGTGAGGGCTTATCCAGCTCGCTGGAATTTCGCCATTGAACGCGAACACGCAATGCTTCTGGCCGGGCAGCAGATGGACTTCACCGATTCTGACCGGCGAAGCCGGATCCGCGAGCCACCAGGCGGATAACTTCGCTGGCACGCTCATGAGCGACAGCTCGATCGCTGCGCTCGACGGACGTCCATCGCCAGTGCCACGGAATCCTTCTCAGGGGCCGCCAGGGCGCCCAGGTCGGCCGCTTTCCCTGCGAGCCATAGAGCGACCGCATAAACCCCCATCCCAACGGTTGGATCACCCGTTTCCATGCGGGCAAGCGTCGGCACGGATGTATTCATTCGCTCCGCCCACGAGCGCAGACTTTCGCCACGGCGCTCCCTGGCAGTACGCAGGGACATACCCAGCCGCATCAGCGCATCATGTGCGGCGAACGGGAGTGCGTCGTTGGAGTTCGATGGTCTGGACATACACATATAATTGCACAAAACATCATTTATGGCAAACTATATGTTACGTTTTCTATTCGGGTTGCAGGATTGATATACGCGCCGCATGATGAATCCATGTGAGAAATTCACCGAGCATGACCTGCGAGCCAGGGTCGCGAGCGATGCCGAAACCCTGGAGCGCGCGAGGCAGTTGATGACGCACTCCGATGCAAGGATGACGGACAGAGTCTACCGACGCAAGCCGAAACGCGCACTACCAGTTCGTCATTGGGCAAGTCGGTTTCCATCGGACGATTTCGTCTGGAAACACTTGTCATAACCAGGTTTGATGGTGGGCGGTACTGGGATCGAACCAGTGGCTTCCACCGTGTGAAGGTGGCACTCTACCGCTGAGTTAACCGCCCGGAAAGAGGCGCGCATTTAACCACAAAGCGCCAGCGACGGTCAATCGAAGTGCCAGCGTGGCGTAGAATTCGCGACTTTCCCCGAGCTTTGAAACCTTATGACGGTTCGCACCCGCTTCGCCCCCAGTCCTACCGGTTTTCTGCATATCGGCGGCGCTCGCACAGCCTTGTTCGCTTGGGCCTATGCCCGCCGTCATGGCGGTACATTCATCCTGCGCATCGAGGACACGGATGTGGCACGTTCGACGCCGGAGGCGGTGCAGGCGATACTCGACGGCATGCAGTGGCTTGGGCTGGCGCATGACGAGGGTCCGTTCTACCAGATGCAGCGCATGGAGCGCTACAAGCAGGTAATCGCCGAGATGTTGGCGGCGGGCACGGCCTATCACTGCTATACGTCGAAAGACGAACTCGATGCCTTGCGTGCCGAACAGGAAGCCAGGAAGGAAAAGCCCCGCTACGATGGTCGCTGGCGGCCCGAGCCGGGCAAGATCCTGCCGCCGCCGCCGGCCGGCGTGCCGCCCGTGGTGCGTTTCCGCAATCCGCAGCAGGGCGCGGTGGCGTGGCAGGACCAAGTCAAGGGACGCATCGAAATCGCCAACGGCGAGCTCGATGACTTCATCATTGCCCGCGCCGACGGCACGCCAACCTACAACTTCTGTGTCGTGGTCGACGACTATGACATGGCGATTACCCATGTGATTCGCGGCGACGACCACGTCAACAACACGCCGCGCCAGATCAACCTGCTGCAGGCGCTCAAGGCGCCAGTGCCGCTGTACGCACACCTGTCGATGATTCTCGGCGACGATGGACAGAAACTGTCCAAGCGTCACGGCGCGGTATCGGTGATGCAGTACGACGAGGATGGCTATCTGCCGGAAGCGATATTGAACTACCTGGCACGGCTCGGCTGGTCCCATGGCGACGAAGAAGTCTTCAGCATGGAGCAATTCGTCCAATGGTTCGATCTCGATCACATCACGGCGTCCGCCGCGCAGTTCAACACCGAGAAGCTGAACTGGCTCAACGCCCATTACCTCAAGCTGGCCGATCCGCAGCGGCTCGCCGCCGAGGCGACGCGCCGTCTGGCGCGGCAGGGCGTGGCTGTCGCCGACGGTCCCGAGGTGGCGAGCGTGGTAGCCCTGTACCGGGATCGCATCGGCAACCTGAATGAACTGGCCGATGCCGTGCATCCATTCTTTGTCGCACCCAAGCCGAGCGCCGAACTAAGTGCCCAGCACTTTACCGAGCTTGCACTAAGGAGCTTGAGCGCGCTACGCGAGCGCTTGTCGACATGCGCCTGGCAGGCGGCCGAACTGGGGCCGGCGGTCAAGCAGACGGCTGCCGAATCGGGCCTGAAAATGCCGCAGCTGGCGATTCCCTTGCGCGTGGCCCTGCTCGGGCTGCCTCAGTCGCCTTCGATCGATGCAGTGCTGGAGGTCATGGGCCGCGAGCGCGTGCTGGCGCGCCTGGCTGCGGTGTTGACGGCCGTCAACAAGCCGTTCTAAAACTCACGTGCCGCGGCGCAGGGCGCGCAGATGGAATCGGGCGGGATCAACCGCCCGCGCCAGTTCGCGCTCCATCGGCAGGGGATCGCCGTCCAACTGGCTGGCGAGCAGTTCTGCGGCCAGCGGCGCCCAGACCAGACCCCGGGCGGACAATCCCAGCAGAGCGTGCAGGCCGGCCAGGCGTGGCAAGTTATCAATCGTTGCTGCGTTGCCGGCAACTGCCTCCGTGTCGGGCAGGGTGCCGATCAGCGGCAGGCGATCCGGGGCGGTCGTGCGCAGGCCGACGCGACCATCGAGCGAGGTCGCATCAATTCCGCCGGCGGCGCCTGGCAACAGTTCATCCAGTCGCAGCAGATTCCCGGCATGGTCTGCTGCGCGAATCATCAAATCGGTGTCGTCGTGGTCAAAGCTGGCGCCGACGCAGACCGCACCGGATTGCGTCGGCGTGATGTAGCCGGAGCGGCAAACCACGTGGCGCAGGGGCGGCTGCATGTTTTCAACAAATTGATCCGGCAGGTAGCTGATCTGACCGCGTATCGGCGTCAAGGGCAGCGCGCGGGGCAACAACTCATTGGCGGCATGGGCGTTGGCGAGGATGAGGTGCGGCGCGCTGGCCAATAGCCTGCCGGCGCCATCGAATGCCTGCCAGTCGTTCGCGATCTGCCGCAGGACGCTGACCGCTGTGTCGAAATGCGCATGGACCAGTTCGCCGGCGGCAGCCAGCAGGGCCGCGCAGACGCTGCGCGGACTGACCCAGCCGCCGCCGGGAAACCACCAGCCGCCGTGCGCCAGTGGCCGTTCGACAAGGGCTGCGGCAGCTTCGTGTTCGAGAAAGTCGGCAAAGTCGGCCGGCAGCTTGAGTTCCTGCACCATGGCTCGCTGCAGGGTTTCATGCGCCGCGTCGCGCGCGATTTGCAGCACGCCGCAGGGCGACCAGCGCACGCCGTCCAGATTGGCAAAGCGGCGCAGCGCATACAGATAACAGGCGCGGGACAGCCGCGCCGCCAGCGCATCGTCCTTTGCCATATGCGGCAGCAGTATGCCGGCCGGGTTGCCCGAGGCTTCCTGCGCAGGGGCCGCATGGCGTTCGAAGAGGTCGACATGCCAGCCGCGGCTGGCCAGCCGTTCGCTGATCGCGGTGCCGGCGAGTCCGGCGCCGATGACGATGGCGCGGCGCTCCTGGGGTGAGTGAGACACGCCAAGAGTCGGCGCTGGTGGTACGGCGATTTCAAGCCGACCGACCAGCATTTCGCGCTTTCCGCCAAAGCCGGGGCGGCGTTCCAGCTGCCAGCCGGCCTGTTCCAGCGCACGGCGCACTTCGCCGGCGACACTCCAGGTGGCCAGCGTCGCCTGACCCGTGCAGAGGCGGGTGATCGTTTTGAGCAGGGCGGACGACCACAACTCCGGATTCTTTGCCGGGGCAAAACCGTCCAGAAAGATCGCATCGACGTTGGCTACGAGTTGCGGCAACAATGCCTGGGCGTCGCCAAACAGCAGCGTCAGGGTGAGCTTGCCGTCGTCGAAATGCAGCCGGTGAAAACCCGGCGTCAGCGGCGGCCACTGCCGCAGCAGTTGGCCGGCCAGGCCGGCCAGTTCGGGATAGGGCGCCAGCAATCCGGCTAGATCATCGCGGCGGAAGGGATGCTTTTCGACCGAGACATAGTGCAGTCGGCCGCTCACCTGTGACTTGCGCCAGGCTTGCCATGTGGCGAGAAAATTCAGTCCGAGGCCGAATCCGGTTTCGCATATGACAAAGCGGTCGGCGCCATGCCAGCGTGCCGCCAGGTCATTGCCGGCAAGGAACACGTGGCGGGCCTGAGCAAGGCCGCCGTGGGCCGTGTGATAGACGTCATCGTAGATTCTTGAGAACGGCGTGCCGTCGCCGGCTTCCGCGCGCTCGGCGGGAACCAGCGGCGATGGCGTCACCCCGGCATTACTCCGGGCGCATCTGCGGGAACAGGATCACGTCGCGGATCGACGGCGAGTTGGTCAGCAGCATCACCAGACGATCGATGCCGATGCCGCAGCCACCGGTCGGCGGCAGGCCGTATTCCAGAGCGCGAATGTACGCGGCGTCGTAGTACATGGCTTCCTCGTCACCCGCTTCCTTGGCTTTGGCTTGCTGGAGAAAACGCGCCGCCTGATCTTCAGGATCATTGAGTTCGGAAAATCCGTTGGCTATTTCGCGACCGACGATGAACAGTTCGAAGCGCTCGGTGATGTCCGGGTTGCTGTCGCTGCTGCGCGCCAGCGGCGAGACTTCGGCCGGGTAATCGATGATGTAGGTGGGATCCCACAGCTCGGCTTCGGTGGTTTCCTCGAACAGCGCCAGTTGCAGGCTGCCAAGCCCGGCGCGCGCCATGTGCGGTGCCTTCATGTCGACCCTGAGATCCTTGAGTTTTTGCCGCAGCCAGTCGACATCGTTGAGTTGTTCGAACGTGTATCCGGGGTGGTAGTGATGAATGGCGCCGACGATGGTCAGCCGGGCGAAGGGCCTGGAAAGATCGAGCGCGCGCCCCTGATACTCGAACACCTCCGTGCCCAGCGCCTCGCGGGCCGAGTGGCGCAGCAGGCCTTCGGTGAAGTCCATCAGCCGCTGGTAATCGGTGTAGGCCTCGTAGAACTCCATCATGGTGAATTCAGGGTTGTGGCGCGGGCTGAGTCCTTCGTTGCGGAAGTTGCGATTGACCTCGAACACCTTCTCGAAGCCGCCGACCACCAGGCGCTTCAGATACAACTCCGGTGCGATGCGAAGAAACAACTGCATGTCCAGTGCATTGTGATGCGTGGTGAAAGGCTTGGCGGTGGCGCCGCCCGGAATCGGGTGCATCATCGGCGTTTCTACTTCGAGAAAGCCGTGATTCATCATGTAGTTGCGGATCGACTGGATCATTCGGCTGCGGGCGACGAAGGTGAAACGCGTCTGCTCGTTGGTGATCAGGTCCAACTCGCGGCTGCGATACTTCTGCTCGACGTCGGTAAGGCCGTGGAACTTCTCGGGCAGCGGGCGCAGTGACTTGGTCAGCAGGCGGATGACGTTGCAATGCACGGTCAGTTCGCCGGTCTTGGTCTTGAACAGCGTGCCTTCGCAGCCGACGATGTCGCCCAGGTCCCAGCCTTTGAATTGCTTATGAACGTCCTCGCCGGAAACGTCGTTGCTGACGAAAATCTGGATCCGGCCCGAAACGTCCTGAATGCTGGCAAAGCTGGCCTTGCCCATGACGCGCTTCAGCATGATGCGGCCGGCGATCTTGACCTCGATCGGCGCGGCCTCGAGTTCCTCGCGCGTTTTGGCGCTGTAGAGTTCGTCGAGCTTGCCGGCGAGATTTTCGCGCGAGAAATCGTTGGGGAAGGCCTTGCCGGTGGCGCGCCACTGGGCAAGCTTTTCGCGGCGCTCGGCGATCAGGCGGTTGTCGTCGGCGGGCGTGGGGGTGGGCGGGTTTTGTTGAGTCATGATCGTGAGCAAGCGTAAGAGTGGGATGAGAGATGAATTGTTAGCCGAAATAGGCGACATGCAAGCCAATGGAATTGGCGGCGTTGCGCATGACATCGTCTGCCGTGGCGAGTTCGTCCACCTGTTCGGCTTCGGCAATCGCCAGGTGCAGCGCATCGAGTGTGCGCAGCGGCAAATGGCCTAGCCGGTCAATCAGATGTTGCGCACCGATGAAATGCGCGTCTGCGCCGGGCTGAATGTGGAGCGCACCATCCTGAATGTCGATGCGAACCTCATCCATCGCCGCGCGTTCCTGCTTCGGGCTGAGTGTGCCTTCTCGGCGCTTGCGCGCAAGGCCGCTGCGCAGTTCGACCAGCGTCAGGCGGCTGATCGCAACGGGCGCATGGGCGACGAAATACGCATCAAAATTATCGCTGTTGACCTCGGGGACATAGCGCTTCAATAACGCGCTGGTATCAACGTAGATCACGTCAGCCCCGACTGTCGCGGTCCGCCCGTATCAGCACCTCGCTGGGCGTTTCCTGGAACGGCATCTTGGCCCGAAACGCCGTCAGTGAGCGGGCTTTCGGCCGGGTCTTCACCGGTAGAATGCGGGCAACGGGTTCGCCACGGCAAACAACCAGCACTTCGTCGTCATCGGCGAACATCTGTTCCGGGTGGGACAGTCCTTCGCGCGCTTCGCGGATGGTGAGGGTTTTCATGGTGGATTAGGGCTGTGACACAACAGTGCAATTGTGTCACAGACACTGCGGTCGTGCAATCGGCGGGATAGCGAATGTCGTGTGCAAAAAGGTGCTTGCGAAGCGCTCTGTCGGTTGAAAACACTGCGCAGCGAGACGCTGGCTGAATGCGCCGTGTCGTTGGCGCCGACTTTCAAAAACAATTTTGAATATACCCATTGCACGTATGTGGGTATTAGGGGGCGACCGTGCCAAATTCCTGTGCCTTTTTGTGACAAATTCGATATCCTATTCATTCAGTAATTTGGTATCCTTTAAATATATAACTTCGTGTTTGCTAGATAATTCCGTTTGCACTCCGTCGCACCCCGACAGGTTGATTACAAATTGAAGAAAATGTTTGAGTTGAATGTCATGAAGCGAACGAGGTTGGCGGTCGGCGACGCCGTGCATTTTCGTTGCGGCGCCTTGCGTGCCGAATTGCCGCGGCGTGCGAGTGGGCATTCCGGGCGGTCGCTTTCATGCGCGGATTTCTTGCCAGATATTTCGGCCAGACGTTTCGACTTGCCGGCGACGTCGGTCACTGGTTCCTTTTTAACTGTTTTTCATTCGGCGAAACCCTTTGCGGCGCTGTGCCATTTGCGCTTATGGACCCTATGAACAAGATATCCAAGACTTGCCTGCTGAAAATGCGCAAATCCGTTGTTGTGGTCGCCTGTGCCTGGTCGCTGGCCGGTCAGGGCGCCTGGGCGGGGGACGGGATTGTTTCCGGCTTCGACCTTCGCGGCGATGGCGACATTGTGCGTGTCCAGATTGAAACCCGTGTCGGCGTGTTCGGCGGTGCGTCCATCGCCGCGCGCGGCAACGAGGTGACGATCGAACTGAAGGGCGTTGATGCCAAGGAAGTGGCCGCCCTGGTCGACAGCCTGAAGCAGCGACCGGCGTCGATACGCGGCGTGCATGTACTCCCCGGGCAGGACAAGACGGTGCGCATCCTGCTCCAGATGACGGCACCCTCCACTGTCCTCGACGAAACAGTCGTCGCGGCCGGCAAGGACATGTCGCGCTGGGAACTTGTACTGGGGCCAGCGGCCATGCGCGCCGACGCGCCGATTTTGCCGCCGGCCCTGTCGTCCATTGGCTTGAGGACGCTTGAGGGTCGCGCCGAATTGGTGCTTTCCGGTAGCAGTGGCCTGGTTGCCGAAGTTTCTTTCGAAGAAAACCCGCCGCGTCTGCTGGTTGATCTGCCGGGCGTGGCGCACAAGGAACTCGTTGCCGCCGCCAATGCCTTTGCTTTGTCTCATCCGCTGATTCGCAAGGTGCGCGTGGCGGAGACCAGCCAACTGATCTTCGATCTTGCCGAGTCAGCTGACCTGGTTGACGGTGCTGGCACCCTGGAGGGCGAAAGTGGCCGTGTGCTGATCAGTCTTGCCCCGGATGCCGCGCCGCGCGCCGTTGCAGCGCGCACAGGCAGGCTTGCGGCGATACGCGTCGACGAACTGGCGGGAAGGCTTTCCTTTGCGCTCTCCGGACTCGATGCCAGCCGCGTCAACGCCTACACGCTCGACGAACCGCCGCAACTGGTTATCGACTTCCTCGGCTGGTCGCCCAAGCAACTGGAGTCTGCCGCCGCGGCATTCACTCCGGCGCATCCGGCGGTGCGCAGCGTGCGGGTCGAAACAACCCGCCTGGGTTCGGGGCGACTGGTGGTCGAACTTTCGGGGTCGGCACCGCTGATCGCCAAGACCATCGATTCCGTGCCTGCCGCCCAGGGCGATGCGCTGCAGCGCACGCTTACGCTGGCGTTGCGTACGCCGCTCCCAGGGGAAGCCGCTTCCGAATCGCAGTTGGCGCGCAGTCCGCTCGACTTGCGCTTCCGGCGTGACCTGCACGACCGCGCCCGGCCCAGCATCATCATTCGTCCGGTGCAGTTGGAAGGCCGCTGGGCACAAGAAACTCCGCCCGCAGACGGCAAGGGCAGCACGGTCAGCTTGCTGGCCCTGTTGCAGCAGGCGCTCGATACCGATCCCAAGTACCAGGCCGCCAAGGCCGACTTCGAGGCCAACAGCGAGGCTGTGCCGCAGGCCCGCGCCGGCTACCTGCCGACGGCCAGTTTCGACTACCAGCATTCGGCGATCCGCCAGAATGTTCTGCGCGCTTCGAATGCCTCTTTTCCGACCGGCGCGTCAAGTTATCCAAGCAAGAACATGACGCTTACCATCACGCAGCCCATCCTCAAGGCTCAGGCCTTCGTCAAGATGGATCAGGCCGCCGTTGCTGCCGAGCAGGCGCGGATCACCCTCGTCGCCTCCGAACAGGATTTGATCCTGCGCGTAGCCGGCAGCTACCTCAACCTGCTGGCGGCCAAGGATGGGCGCGAACTCTCCAGTGCCGAACGCGAGGCAACCGAGAAGCAGTTCGAGCTGGCTCGCACGCGTCTGGAGCGCGGCCTGGGTACCGTCACCCAGTTGCACGACACCGAAGCCCGTTTTGCGCTGACCGAGGCGCGCGAGGTCGAGGCCGGCAACAAGTATGACGATGCCCGGCAGGCGCTCAAGGAAATCACCGGCGACAACGTTGACGACGTGCGCGGCTTCCGCGCCGATTTCGACGCATCGCCGCCGCAACCATCGGCAGCCGGCGCTTGGGTGCAAGCCGCGATGGAGCAGAACCTGGCCTTGCAATCGCGCAACCTTGCGCTCGAAATCGCCGGACTCGAAGTGTTGCGCCAGCAGGCCGGCTACCTGCCGACCGTGAATGTGGTCGGCACCATGAGCCGCCAGGATACCGGCGGCTCCGTCTACGGCTCCGGGCAGAAGCTCGACAACGCCGAACTCGCTCTCAAGCTCAGCATGCCGCTGTTCGAGGGCGGCATGACCACTTCGCTGGTGCGCGAAGCCACTGCGCGCAAGGACAAGGCCGACAAGGAACGCGAGCAGGAACTGCGGCGTACCGAGCGCACCACCCGTTCCGCCTTCCTGGCGGTGCAGGCCAGCGCGCGCACCCTGGCGGCGCTGCGCAAATCCGTGGTGGCGCAGGACAGCGCATTGCAGGCACGTTTGGAAGGCTTCAAGTCTGGCATTGCCAATATCGTTGCGGTGGTGGACGCCTATCGACTGTTCTATGCCGCCAAGCGCGACTACCTGCAAGCGCGTTACGACTATCTAGTCAACCGTCTGCGACTCAAACAGTCGGTTGGGACCTTGAGTCGGGCCGATCTCGAAGACCTCGGCGCGTTGTTGAAGAACGAATGAGTCACGCAATGGAACACATTGAAGTCCCGCATTAGGAGGCTGACATGATCGAAAACCACCTCATCCAGAACAGAGCCAATGTCGCGCAGCGTCTGCGTGCATTCCTTAAAGTGCCGGCGTCGCGCCGTCGCGTCACGCCCACTCGCCCGCGAATGCTGCACGTCGAGGCGATGGAGCCGCGCTTTCTGCTCTCTGGCGAGGGGCTGATTTTGCCGCCGCCTCCGCCGCCTCAGGAAGCGCCGCTCGCCGCGCCGATTCAGATTCCAGCCGCGCAGCTTGCCAGCCAGGTGCTCCCGGTGCAGAACCTCGGCGCCACCGGCGCGCAAACCCCGGCGACCAACGCCAACGAAGTCATCTTCGTCGACCCGCAAGTCAAGGATTATTCCGCCCTCGTCGCCGCGGCGCTGCAAGCCCGGCCGGGCCAGGCGGCACCGGCTCGCGTCGAAGTCGTCGTCCTCGACGCAAATCAGGACGGTGTCGATCAGATCACTGCCTGGCTCAAGGGACACCAGGATCTGCAGGCTGTCCATGTGTTGAGCCATGGCGACGAAGCCGCGTTGCGTCTGGGCGTAACCAGCTTGAGCCAGGCCAATCTCGACGACTATCGCCAGCAGTTCGCTGCCTGGGGTGCCGCGCTGGCGCCCGGTGCCGACCTGCTGCTCTATGGTTGTGACGTGGCCGCCGGCGAGGATGGCGTTGCCTTCGTCGACCGGCTGGCACAACTCACCGGCGCCGACGTCGCCGCATCCACCGGTGCCACAGGCGCCAGCGCTCTCGGCGGCAACTGGATTCTCGAAAAGACTACCGGTGCACTGGAAACCGCCAGCCTGTTTGCCGTGACGCCCGACTATAACCATTTGCTTGCGGCGGTGACGCCGAACAAGTCAGGCGATATGGGTAGCACGATAAGCGCCAACAATGCATTCAACGCCGCCGTCAATCTTGGCGCGCAACTGGACGCCAACGCCGAGTTCGCCTACAGCATGCCGATGGTCGATCTGACCTTCACCGGTCTGACCCGGACCAATGATGGCAGGACGCTGGGCGATCTCATTGGTTTCAAGACGCTGAGTGGCACCACTGTCCTCGATGACTACCTTGCCGCTGGTGGTACCACCATGGGCGGTCTCATGGACCGCATGGGCGACTATCTCAACGGCATAGGCGCCTACAGCAATCTGGAATCGGTCGTTGACCATTCCGGTTCGGCGATCAGTTTCAGTGCCACGGGACAGGTCCTGACGGCAACCCTGACCCTGTCGCGTGAATTCATCCAGCGTTTCGGTTTTGGCGAACAGTTGAAGGCGCTGGGGCTTGATTTTCAGGGCGGGCAGGGCATACCTCTGCTGGCCGACGTGCATTACACCGGCATTTACGATCTGACCTACGGCACCATTGGTGTGACCGCGCTCGATGCCCGGGTCCAGGTCAAGAACTCCGCCTTCAGTGCCGGCATGGCGCTGGGCGTGGTCGATGCAACGGCAAGCGGCACGCTCAATTTCGATACCGGCAAGGTTGAATTCAATGCGATCGGAGCCAGCATTGCTGGCTTATTTCTTGGCTACACCGGGCGACTTGCCGGCGAAGTCAAGCTTCCCATGGTCGCCGGCTATACAGACGCCGACAACCTGTTCACGGTCAAGTCCGCCAGCGCGCATGCGGTCAAGACCAATGCCAGTTTCGATGTCACGGGATCCATCGGCAGCACGACTCTGGCGACGATTGCCGGAGGCACGCCGCATATCAACGTTGCCTTTGGCGGACTCAGCCTGACCAGCCTCGAGACAAACGCTGCCCAGCCCACGATTACCGGCACGGCCAGCCTGCTTTCCGGGCAAACGCTGAAGGTCACGGTGGCCGGGGCCACCTATACCGTCACGCCGGCCGGCGATGCTACCTGGTCGCTCAATCTGGGCACGGCGACTCCTGCCAGCGGTACGCTCGCACTGGGCTCAGGGGTGACGACCGATGTCACTGCCAAAGTCGTGAAAACGACCGGTGGCGCCACCGTGTCGACAGTCACCGGTACGATCAAGGTCAATCCCACCGTCGATGCGGTCACTGCGCACACGCTGACGCCGACCTTGTCCGGCGTGGCCCGCCTCAGCGCAGCGCAAACCCTGTCGGTTGTCGTTGGCGGCGCTACTTACAGCGTGACACCTGCGGCCAACGGCGCCTGGACGCTCAATCTGGGAACTGCCACGCCGACCAGCGGCGCGCTCGTCCTGGCGACCGGCAACAACTACACGATCACAGCAACAGTCAGCGGAGGAGTCCCCGCCGTCACTGGTCAATTGGCGGTCAACACCGCCCTTGCCAGCACCACTACGACGCCGCCCAGCACAAGCTCGACACCGGGGGTCACCACCACCGGCAGCGTCGCCTGGAACTCGCTGCAGCCCGCGCCACTGACGCTTACGTCCACGAATTTCTCGAACCTGCAAGCCTTGTCCAGCCTGACCTCGACGCAGGTGGTCAAGATGCTGCAGGACCTCGGCACCTATCTCACCTTGCTGCGCGACTCCGGCAATTTCGACGCGCTGCTGCCGTTTACCGATCTCAAGCTCGGTGAGGCGCTGGATTTCAGCGCCACCATGAACGACATCATCGACAACCAGTTGGCGACCACGATACGTTCGGGAATGACCGCGAGCAAGGCCATCTCCCCGGTGCTTGGCAGCGATGTGGTGTTCGATCTGCAGGTGCAGCGCCCTGGCGACGAGCGGGTGACCACGCTGGCCATTGCCGTGGCCTGGACCGAGACCAGCGCATTTACCCACATCAATCAGCTGGCGGGGCTGATCGGGCAGAAGATTTCTGCCGCCGTCAATGGCTGGCTGGCGCGGAGCGGGTCGGCGACCGTGGAGATCACGGAATCCCTGAAAGGCGGGATAACGGTTTCCGGCGGCAACAATACCAGCGAAGAGCAGACGCTGGCGGTGCATGCCAGTTCCGGAACCTATCAATTGAGAGTCGGCGCTGGTGGCACGGTGACGGGAGACATTTCCGTGCTGGCGACGCCGATCGAAGTCCAGAATGCGCTGGAAGCCGTGGTCGGCGTCGGTAACGTGCTCGTCACCGGGCGGCCGAAGCACTATCTTGTCAATTTCATTGGCACCCAGGCGGAAACCGATATCGCGGCCCTGCAAGTGGCAAGCTCGGCTCTGACGACGGGCAGCCTGATCGACGTCACTGCCGGCGAATTCTCGCGTTACGCGGATGGCAAGACCTGGGGCAAGCTCAGTCTCTTACAGGCCAATCCGGGGGATTTTTCGGTACTCCGGGTGGCGCCTTCTTCCGGTCTCTCGGTGCAAGTCATTGCCGCCGGGGCCGATGATGTAGAGGCCGTGCAACGCCTGTTCGTGATCCATGGCGGCAACGGCAGTTTTATCCTCAAGGGAGCCGGTGGTGCCTTTACCACCGATCCGATCTCGCTGGACGGGCTCGATGCCACGGCGGCGCAGAATGCGATTCTCAACGCCTTGATGGCCAAGCTGACCACTGTCACCGGCATGTCGGTCGCCGAGGTTAGCGGCGACTACGCCGCGGACAATGGGACGCGGGTTTTTGAGATCGGCTTCGGCAAGATACCGGTAACACCTGCTACGGACCCGGCTACGACGAAGTACTCCAATTACGGAGCCATGACGGCGGATTTGACGACCGCCAGCGTCACTATCGATCAGACGGCCGCGGGCGATCAGAGTACCAACGCCGTGCAGAAGCTCACCATCGAAAAGAACCGCGCGGGATTCTTTGTGCTCAAAGGCACCAATTCGTCGGGCGCTGCTTTCGTCACCAGCCCGCTGGCATATGGCGCTTCTGCAGCCGACATACAGACTGCCTTGCGCAGTGCCGTCGGTCTTGCAACCCTCACCGTGGCCATCAGCGGTGTGACCGGTGACGTCATAACGATGGCGTTGGGCCAGAAGTACATCTTCAACGTTACCTTCGAGCAGAAGAACTACGCCAAGATGACCGCCAGCAACGTCTGGACGAGCAAAGTGCTGGCGCAGGCGGTGGTCAGCACCCGGCAACTGGCAACTGCGGCGGTGGGCGCCACCCCCGCCACCAACGAAATTCAGCGCATGACCATTGCCAATGCCTCGGGCGGCAGCTTCGTGCTTGGCATTACCCTGGACGCGCTCCTGTTCCAGACCGGAGATATCGCTTACAACGCCAGCGCCGCCGATGTCAAGGCGGCGCTCGTCGGCATGCTCCAGAAGTGGAATTCGGCGGTTGTCAGCGGCGATGTCGACGTCAGCACGAGTGGCAACTTCTATGACATAGAGTTCAAGGGACGATGGGCCGCGAAGGATGTGCCCCAGTTGCGCATCAACTCGCAAAAACTGACTTCGCCGGCAAGCTCCAGCTACACAGCGCTAGACAATCTGGGTTTCCTCGCCGCCGGTCAGGACTCGCAGATCAACAACGTCACGACGTTTGTTACGCTTGACCAGATGATGGAGCGCTTCCAGCACGCGGTAAATCTCAACCTCAACGGCGGGGCGGCCTTCTCGGTCAATCCACGCTTCGATGCGACCACCAAGAGTTTCCTGTTCGATGTCAGGCTGACGCCGGGACACAAGCAGGCGGTCGCGCTCAATGTCAGCAGCAATGTCGGCGATTTGTCCCGGCTGTCTACCGATACCTCGCTGGATCTCACTACGGAAACAAATTTCGAGGCCACGATCGGTTTTGATTTCGCCAATCTGAATACCTTTGCACTGCGCGCCAGCGGTGCCTACACCGGGACCATTACCGCATCCGCAGGGGGCGCCAATCTGAGCGTGAGCAGTTGGAATAACGCTGGTGGATTTTTTGGCGATGCCCCGTTCAGGATTTCGTTCAACGGCGAAGCCTACGATCTGAAGTTGTTGCTAAGTGATGTCAGCGGCAACACGACCCGTGACAATCTCGTGGTTGACTTGCAGGCGGTGTTCGCCGCGCAGAGCGTCACCCCGGGTGGCGTGTTGGCTCGACGCGGTTTTGCCAATCTGGGCCAGGCGGTCACCGTTGGCAAGAAGACCGACGGACAGCTGACCTTGACCATCAGTGTACCGGTCGGACAAGTGCAACTGACCGTCCTGCCGCCCTCCAACTCCGTCTTGAATGCGATGGACTATGTCCTCGGCTTCAAGACCATGCCCGCCTATCCGGCGCCGAAAGCCGTTGTTTTGCCCGCCACCGGAGTGCTGACGGCGGATGCGCATTTCAGCCTCAAGGTCGACCAGTCGGTCGCCATCGCGGTCACGATCACCAGCGCTTCCACCAGCACCAATATGACTACGGCCGATCTAATCAGCGACATCAATACAGCACTGAACGGCCTTTCAATTTCCAGCCACGCGTATCTTGGAACCGGGGCCGGCGGCAAGGGCTTCTCGAATCTGGGTCAGGTCATCCAGGCCTCGTTGCGCAACGGCCAGATCGAACTGGTGACACAAAGCGCCAAGATCGCCTCGTTGCAAATGGACATCAGCGGTTCCGATACCGCAACCAGGGAACTCGGTTTCACCCCTGGCCAGTTCTCCACCACTACCGGCGCCTATGTCTTTCTGCAAGACGTGACGCTCGGCGGCAACTACAGCGCCGTCATTCATGGCCAGGTCGGCGCTACTGCCGCCACGCTGGCGACTCCGGGGCAGGCTACGCTGGGAATGCTCGACCTCACTTTTGACGAACTCGCGGCCGACTATCAGGGCAGCTTGAGTTTTGATCTCAGAAATGGTTTGGCCGGCGCAGCGCATGATCGCATCAGCCTCAACGATCTGTTCGACTCTGCTTCGGCACAGGACGGCCTGCTTGGATTGGGTGGCGCGCTGTCCACCAGCGATACTGTTTCCTCGCCAAACGCTCCGTATCAGAGCAATGGCCGTCTGTTGCGCGACGTTGGATTGAGCGTGACAGTGGGCAGTGCGGTATTGGATGTGGTTGTGACGAAGTCCGCCACGGCTGGCAACACCAGCGTTGCTGATCTGGCGTCCGACGTGAATGCGGCCATTCATACCGCGCTGGTGGCCAAGTTCACCACCGATCCGTACGTCACGCATACGTTTGTGACCGCCGACAGTACATCGGTCGCCGGCAAGACGGTCCTCAAATTCACCGCGCCCACCACCACCCTGACCCTGGCCTCGACACCGACCCAGATATACAACGCGAGTTCCGGCGTATTGTTGCTTGATCTGCCGCTGACCGTAACGCTTGGCGGTACGGGGGCCACGGTCGACGTTCTGGTGCGCGCCAGCAATACGGCGGCGAATACCACCCTGGCTGAGTTGGTGACGGATGTCGATAACACGATTAAGCTGGCGCTGGCGTCGGCGAAGAACAACACAGCGGATGCCTCCGTCAAGACGGCCATCGATACCTTGCTCGCGGCCACGGATTTGGTCGGCCAGAGCGGGGGCGCACTGACGCTCAAGGCCGGCACGGTGGCCGCCAAGACCATCACGCTGAAAAACCTGAGTGTTTCGGATCGCTTGCTCAAGGATGACTTTTCGACTGCGCTTGTCTTTCTCAATCAGGCGGGAACGGCCAGTACCGTCCCGACGGCCGCACTTACTTTTTCCAGCATCGGAATTACCACGCCGGCGGGAATTTCTGCAACAGGTCTGAATCCGGCAACCACCATCACTGTGGACGTGACCAACGCCGCTGATGCCTTGGCGGGTACTGCCGTGCAGGCCATTGCGTCGGTGGTGCCTCCCGATGGGTTGGGTAGCCTGACGCCGTTCAAGGACATAGCCTGGACAGACCTGCGTTCCGATATCGGCCAGTTGGGTAGCCTGCTCGGAGATCTGGGCGGGGTCGGGGCCTTCGGCGAGTTGGGGCGTGCCCTGCCGGTATTGGGTAGCAGCGTGTCGGAGCTATTCGACTTTTCAACTCGCTTTGCCGCCATCGACTCGGCACTTTCCACTCAGTCGGGTATAGGTCTGGTCGGCCTGAAGACTGCTCTGGCAACTGCCTTCGGTATCGATGCCAGTGCCGTGACGCTGTCATACAGCAGCGGGAATCAGGCACTGAACATCGACGTTCCCTATCGGGTCGTGCTGGACCAGACGGCGCAGATCGAGCTGATCCTCAATGACACGGGGCTCCTGGCCCTTCTGTCGGATGCGGACAAGGCGACGCTCAGCACTTTGCTCGGATCCATGACGCGGCTCAAGGACGCCGACAGCAGTGCCTTGCTCAATCTGCATGCCGACATGACCTTCCATCTTGCGATGGGGGTCGACCTGTCAAGCGGCGCCAACCAGGGCAAACTTTTCCTTTATGACCATGTGCTAGGAGGGGCTGCAGGATTTGCCGGTGATACCGGCACCTATGCGACGCTCGACGCGTTGACCGCCAGCGCCAGCGGCATGGCCTTCAGCGCCGTCCAGGGTATCTATAGCCTGGGCGTTACCGGCGGTACTGCCAGCCTCAGCGTCGCGGGAACCAGCGGCTTGATGCTGCATTCGGACGACAAGGACGGGGCGGCGGACGGACGGCTGTACCTGCGACCCTATAGCGCGCTGAGCAGTGCCAACGCCACCGCGCTCAAGCAGAGCAATTTTGAGGTCGTTTTCGACGGCTCCGCCAGCGTGGTATTGCCGATGACGCTGTCGGTATCGGATGATCTCGGCCAACTGGCGATGGCGCAGATCGATGGTTTCATCAATCCCCTGCCCATGGGCAAAATGGAAGTCAACTTTGTCAATCTCGGCGACAGCTTTGCCAAGATGGGTGGCAAGACCGGCTTCACTTTGCAGTCTACAGCCGAGGGGACGAACAGCAATACGATCATTTCCGGCCAGGTAAGGCAGTCTGCCTTGCCCGAGCGGCCTGCGACCGGTAACGGATCAGCGGCAACCACACCGGAGGGTGCGCCGATCGACAGCGCCGACGAGTCGGGTCTGGCCAATGTCAATCCCAATCCCTATTTCAGTTCGGCCGAGGGTGCCGGCGCGTCAACAGCGCCATCCAGCCTTACCGTGGACATCACCAAGTTGTTCGCGGCGGGACCGACCAGCAATGCGCCTGCGACCGGTTTCGACGTCAGCCTGATCATCCCGGATTTTGCCTATTGGCAGACCCAGTTGACGCAGGTGTTGAGTGCCGCCGTCGGATCAAGCGACGACCCGGACAAGATCATCAACGGCCCGTTGATTTTCCTGTTGCGCGATCCGACGATCATCGTCGATACGGTGGATAAGGTGCTGGGTGGGCTGCAACAGGGTCTGGATGCATTCAGTTCGGTCCTGAACGTGCCGATCATCGGCGATCAGTTGAAGGAGGCGACGCAATTCGTGGCGGATTTGCGCAGCAATGTCGTCGGCGCCATCAAGCGGGCGCTGGACGAAGCCATCGATGTCTATGGCGGCCTGGACAACGCCCTGCGCATGTTCCTGTTCGATATGCTGACCACCGACACGAATGGGGATTACATCGTTCAGGCGAGCGAGATAAACAACAACGTCTTCCTCAACTTCCTGCGAGACTACAACGGCGACAGTCTGATTACGCCGGATGATATCGTTGTCGAGTACCTGGCCGGTACCGGTCAGCCGGAGATCGACGACCGTCTGGCCGAGTATCTGGGTGTGGCGCAGACCTCGGGGCCATTACCGTCGGTTCTGCCGGGCCAGCGAACTGCCTGGGTGACGTCAGGCTTGAACGAGGTAAAGAAAGATACGCTGGGCAACACGCTCTACCACGATGACGGTACCGCCCGCTATACCGGAAAGGCCGGCTATGTGGTTCTCGACAGCAGCTTGCAGAAAATCGTCGATGATGTGGCGGGGGCCATTGACAGCGTTGCAAGTACAGCGCTCGATGCGGTGGCCAACATTACTCATAACTACGGATCCGGTTTTACGGAATCGGCCACGGCATTTGCCGAGTTTGTTATCGACAAAGTAGTGGTCGAGGGCTATGACTACGGCAGTCTTCTGAAAGATGTGTTTGGTGCTGGAGTGATTGCGGCGTCTTTGGCCGATGTATTCGATTCTTTCGCGCCGAGTGACGCGTCGTTAGCCGCCGACGCAGCCGTCGTGAAGTACAACTACGACAATCGTGATGTGCCGGGGTTCGTCAACAAGATCCCCAAGGCGATTCTCGGTGAATTCAAGAAGGCCGTTCAGGCGCAGGCAGAGGAAATAGCCGCGGAACTGGCGCTGGGCAGCAGTACCGCCATTCAGTTCCGCATGAACCTCGGACAGACCTACACCCCAAGCCTCGACCTCAGTTTCGATATCGGTGTGCCGGGGCTGAATTTGACCATGGATGGCGGTATCGGGCTCAACCTGGATTGGGACCTCTTCCTCGGCTTCGGCATCGACATAAATGACGGTTTCTACCTCGTTACCAACATGCCGGGCACCGCCGGCATAGGGGAGACGACCACCTACAGCAGCGCTCCCGGTAAAGCCGGGGTAGCAACTGGCACTGCGGTCAACAGCGACGACGCACACATCGACAATCTGTGGCTGGTCGGCAAGCCGACCTTCACCCCGGCGGTCACGGAACTTCAGGCGCAGATCGATGTGTACCTCACTCCGGGGAGCGGCAATCAGCCGGCCTCGCTCAACGCGCAACTGCTCTACCTCAATGGTCGCCTCACCGACAACTGGGACGGCTGGATCAAGGACAACGACACGGGTATCTGGGGCAGCGGTACCGATTCGATGGGACGCCTCACGGGAACCCAGAATGCCAACTATGGCCGGACCGTAGGGATGTTCGACGGCGATACTGGCGCGGATGGCTCGCGTACCCGCCTGCAACTCAACTTCGGCGTGAACCTGAAGGATGTCGGGCTGTTCGGCATATCGGCGCTTTCCGACTTCACCAATGGCCGCCTGACATTCGCCGACCTGCGCAACGCCGAACTGGCGGACCTCTACGAGGTGGAGTGGGATGCCAAGGCGCAGATCAACCTGCACATGTCGCTGGGTGTTTCACTCAGTGCGCTCGGCGTGGAAGAAGGCTATCTGCCAAAGGTCATCGGCGACTTTCATCTTACGTGGCAGGACAGCAACGAGAACGAGTACGTCAAGCAGATCAACCAGTATTTCACTTCCGGCTACGACAAGCTGTTCCACGCCGGGGAGCCGAACATCTGGATGTCGGACATCTATATCGATGTCGGCAGTTTCTTCACCAAGTTCCTGAATCCGATCGTCAGCGTCATCCAGGACGTGACCGATCCGATCATGCCGGTGATTGACGCCCTGACGACGCCGATTCCGGGTCTTTCAGACCTCATGGGCCGCGAATATTCGGTGGTGGATCTGGCCTCCGACATGTCGGCGCTGTTCGGGGGCGTGTCGAAGCTCGACTTCATCATCGCCATGGTCAATCTGCTGGACGTGATTGACAACCTGCCGACCAATACGGCGGGCATGCTGCTGCCGGTCAAGGAAGCGCTCATCATCAGCGGCACCAAGGATCGCAAGCTGAACCTCGCGGCCTTGCCTTCAGTCATTCCGGACGTTGATATTTCCCTGCCCTATCTGCAGATGGCCGATGTCAATGTCAGCCAGGATGGGTTCGAGTTCGGCCTCAACATGGGTGTGGGCTGGAAGGATGATCCCCTGACCAGCGGCACCAACGAAGGTGAGACGACGCTGCTCCAGGTCTTCCAGGGCCAGACTCCTGATCTGCGCTTCGATTTCGATCTGACTGCCGATGCCAGAATCCCGGCGCCCTATGTCGATGCGACGCCCTTCGATTTCACGATCGCCGGAATTTACGAGCGGGGCAGTACGACTGTGTTGGCCACATTCAAGCTCAACATCAAGGCGGGCTGGCCGGATTTGCGTTTGTCGGACATCCTCAGCGGCAATATGGCACCGCGCTTCGATGTCACGTTGCAGTTGCCAGACATTGATTTCACGCCCAACCTGCTGCCGCTGTTGAAGCTGAAATTGCCACGGATGGTGGCCACCGCCAACAGTGTCACCCATGTCCTGCTTGAAGGCGGCGAAATCGATCTTGCCTGGCCGGATCTGGTCAGTAGTTTCGTCAATAGTGGCTCGACCAAGATTCTCGATCTGAGCGGTCCTTCCTTCGATGTAAACCTCGGCAACCTGCCCGACTTCCTGCTGCCCCTGCCCTATGTGGATCTGACGCCGATCGACATCAGTGCCGACTGCGGCTTTGCCAGCGGTTCGGTCTTGCTCAATCTCCAGGCGGGCTGGAAGAATGTCTGGCTGTCAGATCTTCTCGGCGGCGACATCGCGCCGACGATCCATGCGACCTTCGACATTGCCGCTGGTATCAATATCAACACCCAAGTGCTGCCGGTTCTTCAGGTCAAACTGCCGGCGATGAAGTGGACCATGGGTGCCAAGGAATGGACGTGGCTGTCGGGTGGCACGACTACGCTCGACTGGCCCAGCGCGTTGAGCGGATTTGTGAATACGGGCAATATCAAGACTATCGATCTTAGCGCGTCGGCACAGATCAATCTTGGAACCATCGATGGTTTCCTCCCCACCATCACGGTGGAATGGCCGGATGTTCACTGGATCGGCTTGGGCAAGGAATTTTCCTGGACCCAGACGGATTCGACCGACCTCGGCTGGTCCAGCATCATTTCGGATGCCGGTATCCTCTCGGCGCTGATTGATCCGTCCAGCCAAATCACCATCAAGATGCCGGACGTCTGGCTGCCTGCCGTCAACCTGCTCGATCTGTTGCCCGATATCGACTGGAGCTTCAGCCTTCCCGGCCTGCCATCGTTGCCGAGCATCGATATCGGCTTGCCCGATATCGATGTGCCGGGGCAGCAGACGGTGTCGCCCCAGCAGGCATTCAGCGATTTCCAGGACAAGCTGAAGAAACCCGGAAGCGCCCTCAAGTTCCCCATCATCGATGACCCCGTCGGCTCCGTAATCGGCCTCCTGATGGGCGAACCGGTCGATCTGATGACCTTCACACCGCAGAATCTCGAAGTAAGCGTCGGCTTCCGTGTCTCCTTCCCGATCTATCCACCGCTCTATGTGGGTATCGGCGGCGACATCTCAATCGAGGCCGCGCTGACATTGGGCTTCGATACTTACGGCGTCACCAAGTTCTTCAACTCACACAACCTGGTCGATATTTTCGATGGCTTTTATGTCAGTGACAATATCGAAAATGGCGTCGATCTGCCCGAAGTCACGCTCGAAGCAAAGCTCTACGCCTATGCCGAACTTAACGCATTCATTGTGCGAGGCGGTGTCGAGGGCGGCATAAAACTGGTCGGCACCCTCGACATCTACGACGAGGACAAGGACAACAAATACCGCGCTTCCGAACTGATTGCCGCGGTGTCCGAGGATCCGCTCGATGTGGTCGAAATGCATTTGCGCGGGTCGGCCTATATCTCCGCCTATGTGGACATATTCGCGATTTTCGATTGGGTCCGGGTCTGGGAATGGACCTTCATGGACGTGACCCTGTTCGAATGGGAACACGATCCGGCCTCGAAGAAGCCGGTTCTTGGCTCGATGGACGGCAACACCCTGACGCTGCACATGGGTTCCACCATCGGCAGCATCGACGGGCAGGATTCGATAACCAAGGGCGCGGCGGATCGCCTGCGGCGCAGCACGGATGACGGCAATGAGTCATACACCCTCACCGGCAGCGCCGGTACGGTCAATATCAGCGCCATTCTGACCAATGGCAGCACCTATACCAAGACCTTCGCCAGCGTAAACAAGGTGAAGGCCTTTGCCGGCGCCGGAAACGACACGATCGACGCTTCGGCACTGGATCGTTCGGTGCTGTTCATCGCCGGTGGCGGTACCGATGTGTTGAAGGGCGGTTCGGCCGCAGACGTGCTGATTGGATCGGATAGCGGCACGGCGACACTGGAAGGCAACGGCGGCGACGACTTGCTGATCGCGCGGGGTGGCACAACCCACATGAAGGGTGGGGCAGATACGGATAGCTACCGCTTCCTCTCCGGTTGGGGTCTTGCAGATATCATCGATAGCAGCGGCAGCAACGTTCTCGACTTCCGCGTCCAGACGAGCGTAGTGACCTTTGATGACAGCGTGGGCGAGGCTTTCCAGGGTTCCAATCGCGTCACCTGGACCAATGGCAGCGACAAGATCGATCTGGTCAAGGGCGGTTCTGGCAGTGACATCATCGATTTCTCGGGCGACGCCGCCAATCTCCTGATCAGCGTCACTGCTACCGATGCGGGTTGGGTCAACGGTAGCGGCGCGGGCATGACCCAGACCAGTTTCGCCGGCACAACCGCGTCGGCGATGACGACGGCCGGCGACAACGCCGGATTCGGTTTCAAGTTTGAGGGATTCGAAAACGCCATCGGCGGGCAGGGCAGCGATGTCTTCCGCATGAGCAATGGCGCCTCACTGACCGGTTCGCTGCAGGGCGATACGGCTGCCGGCCTGCATCACGATGTGTCGGGCAACGAGATCGCGAATGCGCGCAACATCCTCGATTTTTCGGAGTACACCACCGGTGTAGTGGTTAACGAGGAATCGACCAGCGCTTTCGGCACCGCAAGCGCCAGCAACATCATCGTGCGCGGCTTCCATGACATTTTTGGCGGCTCCGGCGGCGACCGTTTGAGTGGCGACGGGCGCAACAACATGCTGGTTGGCAATGACGGCACGGATGTGCTGGAAGGCAAGGCGGCGCATGACCTGCTGGTGGCGGACACCTTCCAGACCTACAAGAACCTGACCGGAGTCGAGACCGCTCCGACTTCGCTGACGAATGTGACCGATTACCTGAGCCTGCAAGTGGTGGGTGCCGGGGAATTCGGCGCGGCCAGCCGCAACTGGATATGGAAAGGCCAGACCATCCTGAACAAGGCGCTGACCACGGCCGGAAGCCAGACCCTGAAGGGTGGGGGCGGCAACGACATCATCATGGGATCGAAGGGTGGTGACATCATCAACATCGGCGGTAGCGGTGAAGGCAACGACACCATCATTTCCGATCTGGGCAAGGTCGAAGTCGATTTCAACTACCGCAGCGCTCTGTCGGCGACAAGCATCACCACACAGGGCGGCGGCAACGACACCATCTACCTGGGCGCCGGCAACAATCTGGTGATTGCCGGCAATGGCAAAGACACGATCATCGGCGCCGATGTCGCCGGCAGTTTCAATATCATTCTCTCCGACAATGGCACGGTGAAGTTCAAGACCGCCGAGGTCTCGACCGCATCGGGCACCAAGCTGACCTTCGCCACGGTCAGCGGACTGACCCATCTGATCGACACCATAGATGCCCCCGTGTCAGAAAACGGCGGCGTTGGCAATGCCGATGTGGTGAGTCTGTCGAGTGGTTCGGCGATTGTGCTCGGCGGCCTCGGCGCTGATGTCATCTCCTTCAACGCGGCCACGTCTACCGGCGCCAATGTCCGCTTTGTCGCCGGCGATCACGCCAGCATCCAAACCGATGCGCGCGGCGGCATCACCGAGTTCTATACACTCGACACGGCATCGAATACGGGCGGAGACGACGTGATTGTCATCGGCAGTGCTGCCGATCTGGCGACCCGCCATCTCGGCACCAATTTCGTTTTGGGCGGCATGGGTGCAGATACGATCATTGTTTCCGGGGCCATCGATTCGTTGGGTACGATTACCCGTGGGCTGGCGCGCAGCGAGGACGCGATTCTGGGCGACAACGGCAAGATCACCCGCACGGATTCGATTGCGGCATCGTCTACCCGCAATCTGATGTTGAAGGTAGAAAGCACTCAGACAGCCAACGCCACGGGAGGCGCCGACAAGATCATCGTCGCCAACGGCGGCAAGTTGATCGTTGGCGGGGTGGGTGACGATACGATTACCGCACGCGATGGTGACCACCTGGTTATCGGTGACAACGGCCAGATCGACTTCGATGCGGCCAACACCGGCATCCTGCGCAGGATGCAGGCCACCGCGATCGATCAGGGCGGCAACGACACGATCACGCTGGAAAACGGCTTCAAGCTTGTGATTGGCGGCTTTGGCAGCGATATCGTCGACATCATTGCCAACAATCTCGGGGAGGCAATCGGGCCAATCACGGTAACCGGCATTGCCGCCGTGACAGGCAGCGTCGACCAGAAACGCGGACGCAGCGGGCGCACGGTGGCCGGCGACAATGCACAGATCGATTTCGACGCCACCGGCGCCATGACCGACCTGGTGACACTGGATACTCAAGCGGCTACCGGCGGCGGTGACCTCATCCAGATTGCCGCGGCACTGACCTCGGGTCAAATCGGCGTCAATCTGGTGGTGGGAGGTATGGGCGGCGACACGGTTCTGGTCGGCGGAGCTTCGTACGATTCAGTGCTGAAGAAGCTGACTGCGGGCGCGGTTTTCAGCGAAGATATCCTGATCGGCGATAACGGCGAGATTCACCGCACGACGGCCATCAGTTCGACCGATTACAGCAACCTGATGCTGCAGGCCAAGACCAAACTGGGCGATCAGGGCGGCAATGACATCATCGGCTCGGGCAGCGGCGGCAAGATCATGCTCGGCGGCTTCGGCAGCGACCTCATCGCGGCGCGGGACGGCGATCACATTGTGGCCGGCGACAACGCGGAAGCGAACTATGACGTCAACGCGAAAAACGGCATCCTGCGCGAGTTGAAGGCCGCTGAGCTCACGCTCGGCGGTTCAGACACAATTACCTTGAACGAAGGCTACAAGGTGGTGATGGGCGGTATCGGTGGCGACGCATCGAGTTTCGATACCATCGACATCATCGCAACAGGGATTGGTCACGCCGTAGGCAGCAGCATTTCCGGCCAGGTCCGCGGCTTGACCGGCATCGATACCGTTACCGCCGCGACGGAAGCCGAAACCAAGGGCCGCACCGGCCGCTTTGTGGTTGGCGACAACGCTACGATCAGCTTCGACGGCAAAGGGGGGCTGACCGATATGGTCACTTCCGACGCCATCGCCGCTACAGGCGGACGCGACGCGATTACGCTGGGCGCGCAGAGCATCGCCGCAGGCACAGACCTCGGCTATCAGGTGGTGATCGGCGGCATGGCTGCCGATACCATCAACATTCGCTCAACGAGTCGCAGCGAAGACTACATTCTTGGCGACAACGGCGAGTTTCATCGCACCGCCAGCGGCTATGGTGTGACGGCAATCACCAGCACTGCGGCCGGTCAGGGTGGTGCCGACAGCATTACCAGCGGCAGG
Organism: Sulfuritalea sp.; assembly: GCA_030651305.1. GTDB lineage: Bacteria > Pseudomonadota > Gammaproteobacteria > Burkholderiales > Rhodocyclaceae > Sulfuritalea. The sequence continues at coordinate 86,135 of JAUSCI010000028.1, forward strand.
GGCGTCAAGCTGGTGATCGGCGGCGACGGTGCGGATGCCATCAATCTGGCAACGACCTTTGAGTCCGGCAAGACGGACCGGGCGCTGGTGGTCGGCGATTCCGGCGACATCCGCTTCGATGCGGCCGGCGGCGAGCTGCTCGAATCGGTGACCAGCTATCTCGGTTCGCCCGGGGGCATGGATAGTCTGATCGTAGGCGATGGTGGTGTTATTTTCGTCGGCGGCCAGGCGGCGGATACCATGACGGTGAATTCCACCCTTTCCTATTTCCGCGCAGGGGTCGGTGACAATGCCGTGCTTCAATTCGCGACGGCGGATACGTGGGAGAGCAGCGGTCGGCCGCTGGCTGACCTGATCTATCTGCAAACCACGGACACCAGCGCGCCGACGGGGGGCGACGACAGCTTCCAGGTGGGCTATGCGGGGGACAGCGCCCATAGCATGGGCGAGGCCCTTCTGGTCGGTGGTGTGGGCGGCGACAGCCTCGTGGTGGCCGGCAGCGATGCCACCACGATTCTGGTCGGCGACAATGCCGAGATTCGTCGCAGTCCAGGAGTCGATGCCAAACCCTTGGCGGTGACCAGCCTCTCGCTCGATCAGGGCGGTGGCGACACGCTGGAGACAGTCGCCGGATGGCATTTGCTGGTCGGCGGCATGGCGGGAGACACAATCCGTTCCGGCAAGGGGGAGGGCGTCGTACTCGGCGATTCCGGCACCGTGCTTTACTCCATCGCCGGCAGCGGCCTGTCGTCGGGCATGCTGACGGCGGTCACCAGCACCGGTTTGAGCCAGGGTGGGGCGGACATCATAAGCCTGGGCGCGGGCAGCGCGGCAATGGACGGCAATCAGGTAGTGATCGGCGGCTTCGGTGCCGATACCATCGGCATGGTGGCGTTGGCCGGCCATGAACGCATGATCTCGGGCGATGCGGCGGACATTCGCTTCGATACCCAGGGCCGCATGGTGAGCTTTGCGACATCCGATGCCACGGCGTCGACCGGTGGCAACGACCAGATTACCGTCGGTGTCGGCGGCACCGTTTGGCCGGCTGCCGGCGTCGATGTCAATGTCGTTGCGGGAGGCATCGGCGACGACCACATCGCTCTCAACGCCGGCGGTTTCACGACAGACGTGGTGAGCGGCGACAATCTCGACTATCGGCGCGGACTCGACGGTAGCGGAAATTATCAGCACCGTTTTGCTGACGTGTTGTCACCATTGCTCGGCGGAAACGACGACGTTCTGGTTGGCGGCGGCGACAAGCTGGTGTTCGGTGGCGCCGGTAACGACACGCTGGAAACCCGCACCGGCACTGGTGCTGGCGAACGTGCGTTAATTTTCGGCGATGCCGGCACGATAACCTTCGATACGACGCTCAGCGGCAAACTGGTGCGGGCTTTCACCACAGCCGAGGATGCGGGCGGCAACGACAGCCTGAAGGTGGCTGGCGGTTCGGCCTATCTTTTCGGCGGCAAGGGTAACGATAGCTTCACATCTGCCAGCTATGCCCTTGAGCGTGTTGCTTTTGGCGACAACGGCCAGATCGACTGGAGCACGAGCGGCGCAAACAGCGGAATGATGACGCGCTTGCAGACGACCGGGTCGGATCTGCTCGACCCGGCGCTGACGGTGGATAGCTTCATCTTGCCATTGGGGCTGCCTACCAATGCTCCGGCTCCGGACTATGCTGCCGACACCAGCAGGAACTTTATTTTCGGCGGTCCGGGCGTCGATCTGTTGTCCGGCACGCCGGACCACGCCAACAACGACGATGTGCTTATGCCGGGTACCGGAGCGGCGACCAATCCCGGCCAGGGCGGCCAGGTGGTCAGCGTGGTGATGCTGGGCGACTATCTCGAGTTCGGCATGGTGCCGGCCGATTACTCTCCGGCCCGCGTGAACCCCGATCCCAATGCCCCGGTGATTCCGGGTGGTGGTGGCAGCGTGACCGGATCCATTACCGGAACCGGAGCCGTGACTGAAGATACGGTGACGACGGCCAACGGTCAACTGGCCTACCCGTCCATCAACGGTGGCAGTGCGAGTTTCACTGCGCAGCCAGCCACCGTCGGCGCGTATGGCAACTTCGTCCTCGATTCCGGCGGCAACTGGTCCTTCTCCCTGGATCACGCCAAGGCTGATTTCCTGGCCGCTGGCCAGCAGGTGGCGGAAACCTTTGTCGCCCGGACCACGGAAGGTAGCAGCACCACGGTTACGATCACCGTTACGGGTATCAACGACACGTCGGTGCTGGGCGGGGTAGTAACCGGCACAGTAGCCGAAGACGGCACCGCCACGGCCAGCGGTGCGCTGAGCATCAGCGACGTCGACACCAACGACAACCCGGTCAGCTTTGCCGACGTGGCGAGCACGGCCGGCAGCAACGGCTACGGCAGCTTCGTCCTCAGCAGCGGCACCTGGACCTACAGCCTGGACAACGCGGCGGTGCAGTTCCTTGACGCTGGGCAGAGCGCCACCGACAGCATCACCTACACGGC
>JAUSCI010000030.1 GCA_030651305.1 Sulfuritalea sp.
CGAACAAACCATTCAGGCGGCGCTCACTACCGTGGTCGACGCCAATACCGGCAAGGATCTCGTCAGCACCCGCAGTGCCAAGAACATCCGCATAAGCGGCAGCGATGTTTCGCTCGATGTCGAACTCGGCTACCCGGCGAAGAGCCAGATCGAAGCTTTGCGGGCGGCGGTTATCGCGCAGCTGAAGACCATTCCCGGCATCGGCAATGTCAGCGCCAACGTCTATTCGAAGGTCGTCACGCACGCGGTGCAGAAGGGCGTCAAGCTGATCCCCGGCGTCAAGAACATCATTGCCGTGGCCAGCGGCAAGGGCGGTGTCGGCAAGTCGACCACCGCGGTCAATCTGGCGCTGGCCCTGGCGGCCGAAGGCGCCACGGTGGGCCTGCTGGATGCCGACATCTATGGTCCTTCGCTGCCGCAGATGCTGGGCATCGCCAGCGGCCGCCCCGAGTCGGCCGATGGCAAGGGGCTGGAACCGATGGATGCGCATGGCATCCAGGCGATGTCGATCGGTTTCCTGATCGACCCCGAGCAGCCGATGGTCTGGCGCGGCCCGATGGTGACGCAGGCGCTGACGCAACTGCTGACCGAGACGCGCTGGCGCGACGTCGATTACCTGATCATCGACATGCCGCCCGGCACCGGCGACATCCAGCTGACGCTGGCGCAGCAGGTGCCGGTGACCGGCGCCATCATCGTCACCACGCCGCAGGACATCGCGCTGCTGGATGCGCGCAAGGGCCTCAAGATGTTCGAGAAGGTCGGCATTCCGATTCTCGGCATCGTCGAGAACATGAGTATCCACATCTGCTCGAAGTGCGGCCACGCCGAACCCATTTTCGGTTCCGGTGGCGGCGACCGAATGGCCAAGGATTACGAGGTAGAAATGCTGGGCGCCCTGCCGCTCGACATGGCGATCCGCATGCAGATGGATGATGGCAAGCCGACTGTCGAGGCCGATCCGCAAGGCGCGGCGAGCCTGATCTACAAAACCATCGCGCGCCGCATCGCGGTGAAGATCGCCGAGCGCGCCAAGGACCACACCAGCAAGTTCCCCAGCATCAAGGTGATGAACACCTGATCAATAGGCGGCTTTGACCTCGTCCTCGACCAGGGCTTTCAACTGCTCGTAGCCCCAGGTGGGCAGTGGCTTGCCGTTCACGAAGAACTCCGGTGTCGCCTTGACGTTGAGCGTTTTCGCATCGGCCAGGTCTTGCCGGATCATGTTTGCGATTTCGGGCAACTCCATGTCGGCCTTGAGCCTTGCGAGGTCGAGGCCGACGTTGCCGATATAGTTCCAGACCAGTTCAGGCCGTGCCTGATGTTGCGACACCCAATACGATTGTGCGGCGAATACGGCCTCAAGGGTTTCCCAAAACTTGCCCTGTTTCTCGGCCGCAGCGAGCATTTTCAGCACGGTATCGGAACCCTGATGAAATGGCGTATAGCGGGCGTAGAGGCGGATCTTGTTGGGGTATTTCGCCATCAACTCCTTGACCATCGGATAAAATTGCTTGCAGGTTTCGCAGGCGGGATCGAAGAATTCCACGATATCTACCTTGGCGGCCGGATGCCCGTAGCCCGGCGAATAGGGGCGGACGTAGGTTGTCTTGTCGCGCTGGTAGGCCTGCCCCGCCGCGTCGGCTTTTTGACTCCTATAGACAAACGCTCCGACGATGAACGCGAGTACCAGAAATATCGCGGATATGAGAATCAAATTCTTCTGCTTCACGGTGAACTCCTTCTATAGGCCAGAATCAGCAGCGCGGTGATCAGCAAAAACGCCAGCGCGGAAAGCAGGGGAATGGTCACGAACCCGAGCCAGTTGATATGCAGTTCCGTACAGGGCACGCCCTGGGTGCAGGGCTTCATGTCCTCGGGGATATAGCCGCCGATCAGCAGCGTGTGAAACCCTGCCACCAGCGTTCCCACAGCCGTCAGGGGTATGACCGAGCGCACGATGTTGCGGTCGAATGGCAGCAGTGCGACGGGCAGGATCAGCACCAGTGGATACATGCAGATACGCTGGTACCAGCAAAGAATACAGGGCGCGTAACCCATGACCTCGCTGAAAAACAGGCTGCCGAGCATGGAAACCATCGCCAGCAGCCAGCAAAGGAAGACCAGCGTCCAGCTGAATGGGTCTTGCGCTCTGACGGAGGAATTCATCGGCGGTGGTCCGTGCCGGAAAACGCTCATTCTACCGCTGCCTGCCGCCGGAGTACGAACTGCGGCAGGGCCAGCCCCGGTGGCTAGCCGGCTTTCAACGGGTGGGGCGGTAGATGGGTGGCGACCGTCATTAGCAGATGCTGCATGGAGGCCTCGTCCAGTGCGCTGCCGAGGGCGAAGCGCAGCCTGCTGGTGCCCTCCGGCACCGTCGGCGGGCGGATGGCGACCGCCAGAACTCCGGCATCTTCCAGTCGCTGCGCGGCAGCCAGCGCGTCCTTTTCGCTGCCGATCACGGCGGGAATGATCTGTGTGCTTGATCCCAGCGTGTCGTAATTTCGCTGCGCCAATACGTCGCGCAGCCGCTGCGAATTCTGCGCCAGGCGCGCCCGCTCCGGGTCCATGCCCGGGACCAGATCGAGCGCGGCGTCGATCGCGCCGAGTACCGCCGGCGGCAGCGCGGTGGTGTAAATGAAGCCGGGGCAGCGATTCACCAGGTAGTCGATCAGCGCCCGCGAGCCGGCGATGTAGGCACCAAAGGCGCCAAAGGCCTTGCCCAGCGTCCCCATCACGACATCGACGCCGCGGCATTCGGCGGCCAGCCCGCGTCCCTCGGGCCCCAGCACGCCGGTGGCATGCGCTTCGTCAACATAGAGCGCCGCGCCGTGGCGCTCCGCCAGTTGCACCAGTGCGGGCAGGTCGGCGCGGTCGCCGTCCATGCTGAATACCGATTCGGTGAGAATCAGTTTGCGCTCGGGATTTCCCGATTGCTGGCACAGCAGTTGATCGAGATGATCGAGATCCCCGTGGCGGAAGACCTGGGTCTTTACCCTGGCGGCCCGGCAGCCATGCACCATGCTGGCGTGATTGAGTTCATCGCTGAAAATCGCCGTACCGTCGGAACCGACTCCTGCCAATGCCGGGATCACCGTGGCATTGGCCTGAAAGCCGCTGGAGAACAGCAGCGCGGCTTCGCAGCGCTTGAAGGCAGCCAGCTTTTCTTCGACGGCAAGGGTGATGTCGCGCGTGCCGGTGACCAGGCGCGAGGCCGGTGCTCCGGCGCCATGGCGCACCGCCCATTCAGCGGCGCGCGTCTTCACCAGTGGATGCTGGCTCAATCCGAGATAGTCATTCGACGAGGCGTCGATCAGGGCGCGGCCGTTGGCATCGTGCAAAGTTCCGTTGTGCCAATGCCACGGCCGCAGTCGACGCAGGCGATTGGCTTCGCTCAATGCGGCGAGGCTACCCTGCAGCAGGGTGTCGAGGCTCGCATCCATCAGAGCAAAGCCGCGCGTTCTGCCAGCACCTGGCGCACCGCCGCGGTGAGCGTCGCCAGGTCGTCGGCGGTGATGATGAAGGGCGGCATCAGATATACCACGTTGCCGAAGGGACGCAGCCAGATGCCGAGTTCGGTGAAACGCGTACGCAAGTGCTTGAGATCGACGTTGCCACTCAGTTCCACCGCGCCGATGGCGCCTTTCACGCGTACCCCGGCGACGCCGGCGAGTTCGCCGCAGGAAGATAGTTCCCTGCTCAATTGGGCCTCGATCGCGGCCACTTGCGCCAGCCTCGGCTCGCGCTCGAACAGGTCGAGCGAGGCATTCGCTGCGGCGCAGGCCAGCGGGTTGGCCATGTAGGTGGGGCCGTGCATCAGTGCCGCGGCTGGATCGTCGGACAGGAAGGCCTCGAATACATGTCGCCGCGCCACGGTAGCCGCCAGCGGCAGCGTGCCGCCGGTGAGCGCCTTCGACAGGCAGACGATGTCGGGTAGCACATTCGCTTCCTCGCAGGCAAACATCCGCCCGCTGCGGCCGAAACCGGTCATGATTTCGTCGGCGACCAGCAGCACCTTGTGCCGGGTGCAGGCCTCGGCGATGAAGGCCAGTGTCGCCGCATCGTGCATCTGCATGCCGCCGGCTCCCTGCACCAGCGGTTCAATGATGACGGCAGCGAGTCGTTCGCCGTGGGTTTCCAGCAGCAGGTCGAAGGCGCGGCGCAGGCTCTCGTCGGTCGGCAACTCGGCCATGATCTGGTCCGGCATGGTCCCGGCGAACAGCGCGTGCATGCCCTCGTCGGGATCGCACAAGGCCATGGTGGCGAAGGTGTCGCCGTGATAGGCATGGCGGAAGTAGACGATGCGCTTCTTTTCCGCCCGGCCCTTGTTGCGCCAGTACTGGATCGCCATCTTGAGCGCCACCTCGACCGCGACCGAACCGGACTCGGTGAAGAAGACGCGCTCCAGGTCGCCCGGCAGCAGCGCCGCCAGGCGTTGCGCGAGGCGCAGCGCCGGTTCGTGCACCAGGCCGGCGAACATCACGTGCGGCAAGGCGGCCAGTTGTTGCTCGACTGCGGCGCGGATGTGCGGGTGGCTGTAGCCGTGGCAGGCGGTCCACCACGAAGAAATGCCGTCGATCAGTTCGCGGCCATCTGCCAGGCGGATGCGTACGCCCTGCGTCGCGACCACCGCCAGCGGCGGCGCGGCAGTGGCCATCTGGGTATAGGGCAGCCAGATGTGGGGCAGGCCTTCGGTAAGCCAGTCGGACATGTGGGACGCGGATTTGGTGCCGGCTAGAATGCGGCAACGGAGGAAGAATGGGCGCGAATTTTATCACCGGCACGGGTACCGACATCGGCAAGACCTGGTTTGCCTGCGCACTGCTGCGTCACTGGCGGGCGGCGGGACTGGCGCCGGCGGCCTTCAAGCCGGTGCTGTCCGGCTTTGACGCGCTGCGTCCCGAAATGAGCGATGCCGGGGCTTTGCTCGCCGCGCTTGGGCGCGAGGCGAGCCGCGCCGAACTGGATGCCATCGCGCCCTGGCGATTCGCCGCGTCGTTGTCGCCGGACATGGCGGCGGCGCTCGAAGGACGCCGGATCGATTTCGACGAACTGGTTGATTTCTCGCGCCAGGTCATTGCCATGCCGGGCCGCCCGCTGCTGATCGAAGGCGTCGGCGGCGTCATGGCTCCGCTCGACGAACAGCACACGGTGCGTGACTGGATCGCTGCCAGCGGCCTGCCCTGCGTGCTTGTCGCCGGCAGCTATCTGGGCAGCCTGAGCCATACGCTGACGGCGCTGGAGGCCTTGCAAAGAGTCGGCGCTGGCGTGACGGCGATTGTCGTCAATGAAACGCCGGGTTCGGCGGTTGCACTGGATGCCACGCTGGAATCCCTGTCGCGTTTTGTTGCCGGCATCCCGCTGACGGCCATCGCCCGGGACATCGCCCCGGCAGATGTCGCCGGGCTGGCCGGGCTACTGTGCTGAATTCGCCGCAGGCCGTATACTGCGCCCCCTTGAGTCCTATTTCGCGGATGAACCATGACCATCAAGTGTGACAAGTGGATCCGCCGCATGGCGGCCGAGCATGGGATGATAGAGCCCTTCGAGCCCGACATGGTGCGCGAGATCGACGGCCGCAAGATCGTCTCCTACGGCACATCGAGCTACGGCTACGATATCCGCTGCTCGCGCGAGTTCCGGGTGTTCACCAACATCTACTCGACCATCGTCGATCCGAAGAATTTCGATCCGAATTCCTTTGTCGAAATGGATGGCGATCATTGCGTCATTCCGCCCAACTCATTCGCCTTGGCGCGCACCCTGGAATATTTCCGCATTCCGCGCAATGTCATGACCGTGTGCCTTGGCAAGAGCACTTACGCGCGCTGCGGCATCATCGTCAATGTGACGCCCTTCGAGCCGGAGTGGGAAGGCTATGTGACACTGGAATTTTCCAACACGACGCCGCTGCCGGCCAAGATCTACGCCGGCGAAGGCTGCGCCCAGGTGCTGTTCTTCGAAGCCGACGAAGTCTGCGAAACCTCGTACAAGGATCGCGGCGGCAAGTACCAGGGTCAGGTCGGCGTGACCTTGCCGAAGATTTGAAATGCCGTGAAACGTGAAATGTGAAATGTGAAACGTAAGGGCGCCGATTCACCGCCACTCGTTTCAAGGTTTTCACTTTTCACTTTTCACGTTTCACCTTTCACGGAGTTGTCATGCGCTTCCATTTCCCGATCATCATCATCGACGAAGACTTCCGCTCCGAGAACGCCTCGGGCCTCGGCATCCGCGCGCTGGCAGACGCCATCGAAAAGGAAGGCATGGACGTGCTGGGCGTTACCAGCTACGGCGACCTGAGTTCCTTCGCCCAGCAGCAGAGCCGGGCGTCGGCGTTCATTCTCTCCATCGACGACGAGGAACTGGCCAACCGGGAAAAGGAAACCATCGCCGAACTGCGCGCCTTCGTCGAGGAAATCCGCTACAAGAACGCCGAGATTCCGATCTTCCTGCATGGCGAGACACGCACCAGCCGCCATATTCCGAATGACATCCTGCGCGAACTGCACGGCTTCATCCACATGTTCGAGGACACGCCGGAGTTCATCGCCCGCCATGTCGTACGTGAGGCCAGGACCTATCTGGACTCTCTGCCGCCACCGTTCTTCCGCGCCCTGGTGCATTACGCCGCCGATGGCTCCTACTCGTGGCACTGCCCCGGCCATTCGGGCGGCGTGGCTTTTTTGAAGAGCCCGGTGGGCCAGATGTTCCACCAGTTCTTCGGCGAAAACATGCTGCGCGCCGACGTCTGCAATGCGGTGGAGGAACTCGGCCAGCTGCTCGACCACACCGGTCCGGTGGCGGCGTCCGAACGCAATGCGGCGCGCATTTTCAATTGCGATCATTTGTTCTTCGTCACCAACGGCACCTCGACCTCGAACAAGATCGTCTGGCACTCCACGGTGGCGCCGGGCGACATCGTGGTGGTGGATCGCAACTGCCACAAGTCGATCCTCCACGCCATCATGATGACCGGCGCGATCCCGGTGTTCCTGATGCCGACGCGCAATAACTACGGCATCATCGGGCCGATCCCGAAAGAGGAGTTCCGCTGGAAGAACATCCAGAAGAAGATCGCCGCGCATCCCTTCGCCACCGACAAGAACGCCAAGCCGCGTGTCCTGACCATCACCCAGAGCACCTACGACGGCATCATGTACAACGTCGAGGAGATCAAGGAGATGCTCGACGGCAAGATCGATACCCTGCATTTCGACGAGGCCTGGCTGCCGCATGCCGCCTTCCACGATTTCTATGGCGACTACCACGCCATCGGCGCCGACCGGCCGCGCTGCAAGGAGTCCATGGTGTTCTCGACGCAGTCGACGCATAAGCTGCTGGCCGGCCTCTCGCAGGCCTCGCAGATCCTGGTGCAGGACGCCGAGAACAACAAGCTCGACCGCGACGTGTTCAACGAAGCCTACCTGATGCACACCTCAACCTCGCCGCAGTACTCGATCATTGCCTCCTGCGATGTCGCCGCGGCGATGATGGAGGAGCCGGGCGGCAGGGCGCTGGTCGAGGAGTCCATCGCCGAGGCGCTGGATTTCCGCCGCGCCATGCGCAAGGTGGACAAGGAATGGGGCGCCGACTGGTGGTTCAAGGTCTGGGGCCCGGACGACCTTTCTGAGGAAGGCATCGAGGAGCGCGATGCCTGGATGCTCAAGCCCGGCGCGCGCTGGCACGGCTTCGGCAAGCTGGCCAAGGGCTTCAACCTGCTCGACCCGATCAAGGCCACCGTGATTACTCCCGGACTCGATGTCGACGGCGCCTTTTCTGATGACAATGGTATTCCAGCGGCGATCGTCACCAAGTACCTCGCCGAACACGGCGTGATCGTCGAGAAGTGCGGCCTCTATTCCTTCTTCATCATGTTTACCATCGGCATCACCAAGGGCCGCTGGAATACCCTGGTCACCGCGCTGCAGCAGTTCAAGGACGACTACGACCGCAATCATCCGCTATGGAAGGTGCTGCCCGAGTTCGTGGTCAAGCACCCGCGCTACGAGCGTGTCGGCCTCAAGGATTTGTGCACCCAGATCCACGAGGTGTACAAGGCCAGGGACATCGCCCGCCTGACCACCAAGATGTATCTGTCCAACATGGTGCCGGCGATGCGTCCGGGCGATGCGTTTGCCAAGATGGCGCATCGTGAAATTGAGCGCGTGCCAATCGACAAGCTGGAAAACCGCGTCACTGCGGTACTGCTGACGCCGTATCCACCGGGAATTCCGCTGCTGATCCCCGGTGAGCGTTTCAACGCCACGATAGTCCGCTACCTGAAGTTCGCCCGCGAGTTCAACGAGAAGTTCCCCGGCTTCGAGACCGACATTCACGGCCTGGTGAAGGATGCCAGCAATGGCGCGGTGCGCTACTACGTGGACTGCGTACGGCAGTAGAGAGTTATGTCTCCGGCCGAGCCGGAGACGGTATCCCTTGCGGACGGCGCTGACGCGACGGCGAGCAGCGCCTCAGCGTCGCTGGTAGGTGACGAAGGCGTAGCCGAGGCCGACCTCGTCGTGATGTGTTTCACGCGCGGTTTCGTGCCATTGATCTGGGTCGATGGTGGGGAAGAACGTGTCGCCCTCGAAGGTGGCGTCGATCTCGGTCAATTGCAAGCGGTCCGCCTGCGGCAGCGCCGCCGCGTAGAGTTCGGCGCCGCCGATGACGAAGGCTTCGTTACCGTCCGCCGCACTGATGGCTGCGGGCAGCGACAACACAACCGTGGCGCCCTCGGTGCGGTAGCCGGCATCACGGGTCACCACGATATTGCGCCGGCCCGGCAGCGGGCGGAAATTGGCCGGCAGCGACTCCCAGGTCTTGCGTCCCATGATCACCGTATGCCCCAGCGTCAGGGCCTTGAAGTGCTTGAGGTCGGCAGGCAGGCGCCAGGGCAGGCGGTTGTCGATGCCGATCACGCCATTTCTGGCGACGGCGGCGATCAGCGTGAGAACAGGTCTTGGCATTGGGCGGCGATTATAGCCGCTGGTAAAGCTCGACATATTGCCGCGCCGCTTCCGCCCAGCTTGAATCACGCGCCATGCCATGCTTCTGCAAGCGGCGCCAGAGTTTGGGATCGTGCCACGCGGTGATCGCGCGTTGCAAAGCTTGTAACAGGGCGTCGGCGGTGGCCGGGCCGAAGACAAAGCCATTGCCGCGTTTTTCGTCGGTGGCATCGATCACGGTATCGGCCAGTCCGCCCGTGGCACGCACCAGCGGGGGAGTACCGTAGCGCAGGCTGTACAGCTGGTTGAGACCGCAGGGCTCAAAGCGCGAGGGCATGACGAAGACATCGGCCCCGGCCTCGATGCGATGGGCCAGCGCCTCGTCGAAGCCGAGGGTCACCGCGCATTGACCGCGATGCGTGCGTCCCATCTTTGCCCAGGCCATTTCCAGTTCATGCGAGCCGGTTCCGAGAACGGCCAGTTGCGCAGGCAGCTTGAATAGCTGCGGAGCTACTTCGAGCAGCAGGTCCAGCCCCTTTTGTTCGGTCAGGCGGCTGACCACGCCGAGCAGGGGAAGGTCCTCGCGCTTTTCGAGACCGAGTTCCACCTGCAGTTCAGCCTTGTTGGTGGCCTTGCCATCCGGGCGACGGGCGCTGTAAGTTCGATAGAGGTGATGGTCGGTGGCGGGGTTCCAGATCGTGGTGTCGATGCCGTTGAGAATGCCTGACAAGTCCGCGGCACGCCGGCGCAGCAGACCCGCCATGCCCATGCCTTCCGCGTCGGTCTGAATTTCCATGGCGTAGGTGGGGCTCACCGTGGAAATGGCGTCGGCATGCTGCAGCCCGGCCTTGAGGAAGGACAGGTAGCCGTAATACTCGACGCCCTCGATGCGCCAGGCCTCATCTGGCAACCCCAGTTCGAACAGCGAGGCGTGGTCGAACAAGCCCTGAAAGGCCAGGTTGTGCAGGGTGAACAGCGACTTTGCGCGTTGCCTGGGCAGGTAGCGCAGATAGCTTGCGGCAAGGCCGGTTTGCCAGTCATTGCAATGGACGATAGCGGGCTGCCAGGCCAGCGTGCTCGCTTCCGACCCCAGCCAGGCGGCGACGCGCGACAGCAACCCGAAGCGCAGATGATTGTCGAGCCAGTCGCGTCCCTCCGGGCCGAGATAGGGGTTTCCCGGGCGATCGAAGTAGTGCGGGTAATCGAGCAGCAGCAGGGGGGTGCCGTCGGGCGCCAGGGCTTGCTTCAGGGTCGGGGTGGGTAGCAGGCCGCCGAGGCCGCCGGGCCTGGCGATTTCCTCCGCATCCGGGAAGCTTTGCAGCAGTTCGGGGTAGGCGGGAACCAGCACGCGAACATCCAGCCCCAGAGCGCGCAGCGCCGCGGGCAGGCTGCCGGCAACCTCGGCGAGACCGCCGGTCTTGACCCAGGGGGCGAGTTCCGATGTGGCGTAGAGGACTTTCATCGCGTCCTCAGTTGCCACGGCAGGCGGCGACCAGTCCGGCGGTGGAACTGTCGAGGTGCTCGGCCGGCGCTGTGCCGACGATCACCGGCAGCAGGCGGCCGGCAAGCTGCTTGCCATATTCCACGCCCCACTGGTCGAAGGGGTTGATGTTCCAGATCACGCTCTCGACGAAGACCTTGTGTTCGTAGAGCGCCACCAGTGCGCCGAGGTTGAAGGGATCGAGGCGCGGCAGCAGCAGCGTGGTCGATGGCTGGTTGCCGGGGAAGCTGCGGTAAGGGGCGAGCAGCGCGACCTGCTCTGCAGTCATGCCGCTGGCGGCCAGCTCGGCCGTGGTTTCGGCCAGCGTCCTGCCGCGCATCAGGGCTTCGCTCTGGGCAAAGCAGTTGGCCAGCAGTTTCTCGTGGTGGCCGCGCAAGTCGAAGTCGGGCTGCCGGCAGGCGATGAACTCGCAGGGCACCAGGCGACCGCCCTGGTGGATCAGCTGGTAAAACGCGTGCTGGCCGTTGGTGCCAGCCTCGCCCCACAGCACCGGCGCCGTGGTGTAGTCCAGCGGCAGACCCTGGCGGTCGACCTGCTTGCCGTTGGATTCCATTTCCAGTTGTTGCAGATAGCGCGGCAGCAGTCCCAGCGACTGGCTGTAGGGCAGCAGGGCGCGGTTGTTCGCGCCGAGAAAGTTGCAGTTCCAGATTTCCAGCAAGGCGAGCAGACCCGGCAGGTTTTCCGCCGGCGGTGCTGAAAAGAAGTGTTCGTCCATGGCATGAGCGCCGGCCAGCAGTTGGCGGAAGTGGTCGAAGCCTACCGCCAGCGCCAGCGGCAAGCCGATTGCCGACCACAGCGAGTAGCGCCCGCCGACCCAGTCCCAGAAGGCAAAGGCGTTTTCCGGGTCGATGCCGAAGCGGGCTACTTCGGCGAGGTTGGTCGACACCGCAACGAAGTGCCTGGCCACGGCGGCTTCACCCAGCGCCTGCACCAGCCAGTGGCGCGCCGACGCCGCGTTCTGCATCGTCTCCTGCGTGGTGAAGGTCTTGCTGGCGATGATGAACAGGGTGGTTCTCGGCTGCAGGGCGGCGAGCGCGGTGGCGAGATCGGCGCCATCCAGGTTGGCAACGTAATGGACATTCAATTCCGGGTGGCGAAACGCCGCCAGGGCCTGGGTGGCCATGCGCGGCCCGAGGTCCGAGCCGCCGATGCCGATGCTGACGATGTCGCTGATCGGTTCTCCGGTGGCGCCGCGCCAGTGGCGGCCATGTATCTGCGCGGCAAAGCGCTGCATCTTGTCGAGTTCGCCGAGCACGCCGGGCATGACATCCTGCCGGCCGCAGAGAATCGGCCCCTTGTGCGCCGGCTGGCGCAGGGCAATGTGCAGCGCGGCGCGTTCTTCGCTGTAATTGATCGCTTCACCGGCGCGCATGCGCGCAATCCAGGCCGGCACATCGGCTGTCTGCCAGAGGCCGTGCAGCAGCGTCATGCTTGCCGTAGTGACGCGCTGCTTGGAATAGTCCAGCAGCCAGTCGTTCCAGCGCACCGACAGGGACGCGAAGCGCCGCTCGTCGGCCGCGAACATGTCGCGCAGCTGGACATCCCGTGCCGCCTCGGCGGCGTGCGCCAGCGATTTCCAGGCAGCTCTGGTGGCCGGATTCACGCGCGGCCTCCTAGAGCCAGAGGGTCATGCCCATCTCGAAGGGATGGGTCAGCAGCGAATGGGTCGGAAATACCCTGACGCGGTATTCCATTTTTCCGCACTGGTCGGGCGTGAGTTCGCGGGAGAACAAATGCTCGCCGTTCTCCAGCGGGCGTTCGTGGCGCAGCACGTAACGCCGTGCCCGGGCCGAGGTCGGTTCGCCGGGACGGGTGAATACCACCTCCACCGTCAGGTCGTTCGGCGTCAGGCCGTCGAGTCGCACCGCGACCTCGAAGCGCAGTGTCTCGCCGTAGCGGATGCGCGCGGTGCCATGATCGATGCGGCGCAGGCAGACGCGCGGCCAGGCGGCGCGGATGCGTTCCTTCCACTCCGCGACATGGACTGCGCCGGAAAAGCCGTCGGCGGCGTAGCGGCGCCATTGCTCCGCGGCCGGCGAATAGAACTTTTCGGCGTAGTCGGTCAGCATGCGCTGCATGTTGAAGCGGGGCATGATGGACGCAATCGACTGCTTGGCCATCGCCACCCATTCCGGCGAGTAACCGAGCGAGGTGTTGCGGTAGTACATCGGAATAACGCTGTCCTGCAGCAGTTCGTACAGCGTGCGCGCTTCGTCCGCATCGCGCTGGGCGGGGTCGAGGCCGTCGGCCGCCGGTTTGATCGCCCAACCGTTCTTGCCGTCGTAGCCTTCACCCCACCAGCCGTCGAGCACCGAGAGGTTGATGGCGCCATTGATCGCCGCCTTCATGCCCGAGGTGCCGGATGCTTCCAGCGGATAGATGGGATTGTTGAGCCAGACATCGACCCCCGCCACCATGCGCCGGGCCAGATGCAGGTCATAACCTTCGACCAGCAGGACGCGACCTTCGAACTCGCGCTGGTGCGAAAGCTCGACGATCTGGCGAATCAGCCGCCGCCCCGGCTCGTCGGCCGGGTGGGCCTTGCCGGCAAAGATGAACAGCACCGGTCGCTGCGCATCGGAAAGAATCTCGCGCAGCCAGTCGAGGTTGCTGAACAGCAGCGCGGCGCGCTTGTAGGTGGCAAAACGCCGGGCGAAGCCGATGGTCAGCACGGTCGGATTGGTCGGGTCGGCGCCACGCAGGACGCGGTCCAGATGCGCCTCCGAACCCTGGTTGCGCAGATGCTGCTGGCGTACCCTGGCGTGCACCAGGTGCAGCAACTGGGCCTTGAGCGACTGGCGAATGCTCCAGAAGATCTGGTCGGGGATGCGGTGTACGCCGTTCCAGCAACTTTGATCGGTGAGGCGATGTTGCCAGCCGAGACCGAGATGGCGGTCGAAGGTCTCATACCAGTCGTTGGCCAGAAAAGTCGGTACGTGCACGGCGTTGGTGACGTAATCCATCGGGTTCTCGGCCGCGGTCACTTGCGGCCACATGTCGCCGCAGATGCGCGCCGACACCTCGCCGTGAATGCGCGAGACGCCGTTGTGAAAGCGCGAGCCGCGCAGGGCCAGCGCGGTCATGTTGAACTCGCCGCCGCCGCCGATGCGGCCCATGCCAAGCAGGCTTTCGCGGTCGAGGCCGGTCGCCTTGCAGAAATCGTTGAAATAGTGCATCACCATGTCATCGGCGAAGTGGTCGTGGCCGGCGGGCACCGGCGTATGCGTGGTGAATACCGTGTTGGCGGCGGCTGCTTCGAGCGCGGCGGCGAAGGGCATGTTCTGGCCGATCAGATTGCGAATGCGTTCCAGCACCAAGAAGGCGGCATGACCTTCGTTGATGTGCCAGACGGTTGGTCGCAGCCCCAGCGCACGCAGCGCGCGCACGCCGCCGACACCGAGCAGTATTTCCTGCTCGATGCGCGTGCGCCGGTCGCCGCCATAGAGCTGGTGCAGGATGCCGCGGTCGGCCTCGCTGTTTTCATCAAGATCCGTGTCGAGCAGGTAAAGGCTGTTGTTGCCGACCCGTGCCCGCCAGATCATGGCCCACACGGTGCGTCCGGGGAAATCCACGCCGACATGCAGAGGCTTGCCGTCGTCGCCAGACACCGCTTCGATCGGCATGTCGTCGAAATCGTTGTCGCCGTAATGGGCGGTCTGGTTGCCTTCGCGGTCGATGGTCTGGCTGAAATAGCCCTGGCGGTAGAGCAGGCCCACGGCAACGAAGGGCAGCCGCAGGTCGGAGGCGCCCTTGCAATGATCGCCGGCAAGAATGCCGAGGCCGCCGGAATAAATCGGCAGGCTTTCATGAAAGCCGAATTCGGCGCAAAAGTACGCGATCAGATCGGTCGCCTGCAGCGGCGGTTTGCCCGGCAGTTCCAGCCTGGGTTCCGAAAGATAGGAATCGAAGGCCGAGAGCACCCGGTTCATCGTGCCGAGGAACACCGGATCGTCGGCGGCCTCCTTGATCCGCTTCTGATCTATGCGCTTGAGGAAGGCCTTGGGGCTGTGGTGCACCGCGCGCCACAAGCCCGCCCCGAGGCGTGCGAACAGCGAGCGGGTCGGCCGATCCCAGCTGTACCACAGGTTGTTGGACAGTTCATCGAGGCGCGCCAGACGCGGCGGGATTTCGGGATTGACTTCGAGCTGATAGCGGGTGCCGGGCATGACAGTTACACCTTCAGTTAGCGATGCGCCCATCAACCATCGAGCGCAGCGAGTCGATCAGTCACCCCCGCCCCGGGGCGGGGGCTGGGGGGTGGGGGATATTCTGCCCCGAAGGGATGCGCTTGCGCATCCCCCGCCCCGGGGCGGGGTTGGGGGGTGGGGGGCGTCACTCCTGCGCCTTTGCATTCTACGATGCAGGAACTACCCTGAGTGCGATGCGCTGATCGATGCCGGATGCAGGCGACCAGACGAGTGTGATGCAGACGGCCTGCATTATTTTCTCAAAGCCGGCTTCCGATTGCGACACGGTGCGATGCGGCCTTGCCTTGAAGCGCACCGGTTGTCCGGCCCTGATCCGCAGCGCGCCGCGCAGTTCGCTGTCGTCCAGGGTGATTTCTTGCAGGCCATCGAGATCGAGTTCCTGGCCGAAGCCGCCGGGAATGCTGCCGTCGGCAAGCACATAGCGGCCGCCATAACCATCGCAACTGGGCAGGGCGAGATTGAGTTCGGTCTCGATCAGGGCGGGGAGTCCGTCGCCGTCGGCGCGGAAATCCACGCTCAGTGTGCCGTCTTCCAGACGATAGGTCTTCTCGATGCGCCAGCCCTCGCTGCTTGCGACCCAGCTACCCGGGACGTTGCCAGATCGGTAAGCGTCAATCGCCTGGAGCGTGCCGTCGGCCCTGCTCAGACAATCCAGAAAAATCCCCCGCGGACGGATGTCGGGCGCCGCATCCTCGGGCAGGATGGCGTGCAGGAAGGCGACGCGGTCGTGGGCGGAGGCGATGCCGCCTGCCTGCTGCTCCGTGTGCGTCTTTGGTGTCGGCTCCATTTTGGCGTGGTAGGCCTCGGCGTAGGCGCGCAGGGTGTCGCCGAAGTTGTGGGTCAGGGCGAGACTGGAAAATTCAACCAGCGCCGCATCGCCATCGTCGCGGACAAAGGCCTGCAACTCGCTGTTGCGCAGGGCGATTTCGAAATGGCCGTCATGGTCGACATCGACCCGCTCGAAAGTCGGCGCTGGCGCCACGGCGCCGAGCCTTGCTTCCAGCGCCAGCAGGTTGTTCCACACGGCGCGGCGCAGGTGGGGCAGATAGAGTCCGCCGAACAGTCCGTGCCAGTAGGCGTCGTTGGCCTGTGCCCGGTGCAGGTGCTCCTGCATCGCGGCGTCGTACTGCTCCGGCGGCAGCATTGCCAGCCGCCGCGAGGCGTCGAGCATGCGCTTGTGCATCCAGTTGGCTTCGGGGTAGCGCGACATGAAATTGCGCCAGATGCCGCCGCGCAAAAAAGGCTTGTGCGCCTCGAAGCGGCCGGCCGCTTTTTCTGCATCGATCAGTGCGTGGTAGGCCGCGGCGCGAGGTGCCGGCAGCGTCCATTCGTTCATCTCGATGTAGGACGTTGTCGGCAGATAGACGATGCCGCGGGTTGTTTCGCGGGCGTGATAGCCGGCAAAGGTGTCGGTACGAATCAGGCGCGATCCCAGCACGCCTTCGACGAACTGCGTCAGCCAGCCTTTCTCGAAAACCCACTCGTAGGTCTCCGGCCAGATGCCGAACTTTTCTATGTCGTCAAAATAGATCGAGGCGCGATGACCGGCCCGCGCCAGATCTTCGAGCCAGCGGACGGCCTCGGCCGCCGGCGAAAACGGCAGCCGGTAGCGCGCCGCCTCGGAAATCGGAAACAGGTCGAGGCAGCGGCCATCCTCTTCCGTGGTGTAGAAACTGTCGAGCCTGGCGCCATCTTCGCCGGCGCACAGGAAATGGTAGTCGTCGACGGCGACATAGCGGATCCCGGTTTCCACCAGTGCCGGCACCACCGAGGATTCCCATACCCTTTCGGTCAGCCAGGCTCCGGCAGGGCGCATGCCGAAACGGCGTTCGATCTTGTCCGACAGCGTGGCGATCTGCGTTATCCGGTCGCGGTGCGGAATCGCCGCCAGTACCGGCTCGCAGTCGCCGGAGCCGAACCATTCGACCTGTCCGCGGCGGGTCATGGCGGTGAGGCGCGCCATGTCGTCGGGGAAACGCTCGAAGAGGACGTCCAGCAACCAGCCGGAAAAATGCACGCTGAAGCGGAACTCCGGATAGCGTTCCATCACACGCAGGAACATGCCGTAGCTGCGGACATGGGCGTCGTCGATGACAGCCGGGAAATTGCCGACGGGCTGGTGGGCGTGAACGCCGAACAGGAGAGTGACGGACTGGGTCATGGGAGAGAATAAAGTTTGCGAAGTTTGGCCGCCCATGGGCCAGCGCCAGTTACCAGCCGTGTCAATTCGTCGCGATCGATATCGACGAAAGGGAAGTCCGCATAGCGTGCGAGCACGGCGCAAGGCGCCAGGCTCTTGAGGGCATCCAACGGCGCGGGCAAGTCGCCTCCCGCAGCGGTGAGCAGCTCGGCAAGGGTTGCAATGTCGTGAGTCCGCCTGAATGCAACGCCGCGCAAGGTCAAGGCCGCCTTCAGCAGCTTCTCGACATACTGCTGGGCGTTGAAGCAAAGACTTTCCAGCGGTGCGTTGGCTGCCGCGGACAGAATGTCGAAGGTGATTCGGTCGCGTTCCGCAGCACGCCAAAACGCCAAGGCTTCGTTACTGATCGCGCTCATACATGACCTTTCCTTCCTCGACTGCCCAGCGCACGACGGAGGACAGCCAGTGCCTGCGCTCGTCGAATTCCGCTTCCGAATAAACCAGCACGTCGACGCCGATGTCCATGCGGCCAACCGCGTCGCGCAAGCGCGCCATCTCTCTGATACGATTGACCACCGCCGACTCAACGACCATCAAGTCGAGATCGGAGTCTTCATTCGCCTCGCCACGCGCATAGGAACCGAACAGAATGACCCGTGTCGGATTGGCTGCGGCGACAATGCGCTCGACGGCGCCTTGTATGGTTTGTTCAGGGAGCATGATTGTCGAAGAACTACCCGGTAATCCGCATCAGACCGCTGGATCGCGGTGCCGGGCAAAGGCCGCCTGCTACAAGGTGTCCCGATAACCTGTTTCCGCCATCTCGCCAGCGCCGACTTTTTGGAAATGCAAGACACATTTGACGGGGCGGTTCAAAACGCATAGGAGATAGTGTTGTTGCTTTCAGAGATCATTTTATTTGCAAAGTTAATGTCGATGATTCGGTCGACGTCGCTCTGTGCAATGTTCATCTGAAACATGGATGAGATGTGTTGAGACAGCGTTGCACGCTTGCGAGGACGTGCCTTTTTTTCAGATTTGCTTAGCAGCTCGAAAACCCGTTTGTAATTGGGCTCTTCCGTGGTAGCGGATTTTGGCTCAAGTTCAAGCAGGCTGTTAATACGCTTGCACTTGAGTCCGTTCTTGTTCAGGTGCCGAAGCAAGGGGTCAAACCCTTTGGCTTTGTCGACGAGCAGCAGTTTGTGGCTCAATTCAACCTCGTTGCAGAAATCACGATGCCCAGCGCAGCAATAACTGGCGCTGCCCGGATTTATCGCGCGGCATCCTTGATGCCCGAGTTAGCCTTGCGATCACGGTTTGAGACTCTCCGGCCAAAGAAAGTAAGGGCCGAACTTTGGACTCATCCGAAACTCGCCACCAACCTCTTTTCCTTTGCTTGTGAGGTAATGCTTGCCCTCTCGTACCTCCAGATGACCAGATGCAACGAGTTTTTCAACAAACTCATGGGCTTTCATCCCGAGTTTCTGGGCGAGTTTTGATGATGTCAATCTGTCCGCAAGAAGTTCCTTCATTCGGTCGTTGAGCTTCAGGAATGGGCTGATCAGGATGAGCCTGTCTTTGGCGTCCTTGATCATCTCTTCGAGAAAATAATTGGTTGCGCTGGTGTTCAAGAACTTTGCCATGCGGACATCTCCGAGCGAGTATGAACAGTCGAGATTGTGAAGGCTAACGCAAGTTGATCGCCATTTGGCGGCAATCCGTCAGTTCCTGCTCTCGGTGTTGCGCTTCGCAACGCGCCGAATTCCTCACGCCACCCACTCTGCAAAAAATGTCAAACACATCACTTCGACCTCCGCATTGTACCGGCGTGGGTTGCGTCACTGCTGCCGGCGCAAATGGGGGTGTCGAGCTGAGGTGGCGGTTCGAGTTGCAGCAGGCGATAGAGCCGAGTCAGGTTGCGCCGGTACAGGCTGTCGAAGCTGGCGACTGCCGCCGACGGGTTGTAGTCGCCGAACCACCAGAACCAGTCGGAACTTTCGCAGATCGCCAACTGCGCCTCGACGGCGATTATCTGACCTGCATCGAGCCGGCCGCTGGCAAGAACCCGGTCGCAGCTTTGCTTGGCTTCGCACAACAAATCCCAGCCGCGGTTTTTTGCTTCGTCGCCGATCCAGGTCGACAGCGTGCCGTACACCCAGCTGCCCGCCGTCAGTCGCGGCAGTGCGCTGGCGACGGGCGGTGTCGCCCGCGCCAGCAACTCGGCGTAGGTCGTGGTACGGATGCGCGGATGCTCGAGCAGCAGGCCGTAGAGATCTTCGAAGAAGTAGTAGCCGTTATAGGGATAGTGTTCCCAGGCATTTTCACCGTCGAGAATGATGCTGACCACCGGTGCTTCGCCTTCCGCAGCGGCATCGAGGATGGCCTCCAGTTGCAGGACCATGTGCTGGGCGGCATCGCGGCCGTGCCATTTGGCGTAGTCGAAGCCGATCAGATCCGAGAGCCGCTCGTCGCGGAAAAACATCTTCAGTCCCGGTGCCTTCTCCAATTGCCAGCAGCGGTAAGCGGCATGCGGGTTGGCCATGCCGCTGGCGGCGAGGCTGTTCTTCAGCACGCCTTCACCGCTGGCGATCCAGCAGCAGCCGGCCGCGGCCAGATACTTCACGAAATCCTCGGAAACGGCGCCTTCGGCCGGCCACATGCCGACCGGCGGTGCGCCGAAACGCCGGGCGTGGCTGATCCTCGCTGCGTCTATCTGGGCGATGACGCGGCTGCGTCCACCGGGATAGGCAGCGGAAAAGGGCAGCGGCGCGGCGGGGACGCTTTCGCGCGCAACGCGGAAGTCGAGCAGGAGCGGCGACAGCGGATGCGTTTGCGGTGTCGAAGAAAGTTCCACCTGGCCGCGCGCGGCGAGCGCCCGCCAGCGTGGAATCAGCCCGGTGATCAACTCGCCGATGCTCGCCAGCAACTGTTGCCGGTCGTTCGCGTCATAGCCTTCGCCCTGGCTCATCAGCGTTGCCAGCAGCGGATTGCGGCGGCGCTCGGTCTCTCCGGTCCAGGCCAGGTGATACCAGGTGACGAGGTCGGAGAAATAATCGCCGGAGAGATAGCCATGAGCCGTCTCGTTTTCCCGGGTTAGCAGCAGATAAAGGTCGTGCAGGCGCTTGTAGTGGGGAAAGGGCGCCAGCATGGTGACGTGATTGCTGCGAAAGCAGGTCGCCAGCAGCAGCTTTCGCTCCGTGTCGCTGATCCAGTCCAGGTCAGGCGTGGCCAGCATGCGCAACAGCGGATCGCGGAATTGCCCACTGGCAAATTGCTGCGCGTAGTCCTCGATCTGGTCGAGCAGTACCGGCACAAAATTCACCACGCAATGGATCTGCGGATGGCGTTCAAGATGCGCCGCCATGTCGACGTAATCCTTCATGGCATGCAGGTAGACCCAGGGCAGGACGAATTCTCCGGTCGCCGTCTCGCCAGCGCCGACTATCGCCGACCCGACGGCGCCATGGTCGCGATAGTCCGGCTGGTGCATGTGCCAGAGAAAAACCAGGTCGAGAGTTTTCATCGCCGGAGACACCGACGGCTGCGGCAGTTATTCATGATATCGAGCGCAGCGAGCCAATTGATAGCCTCCCCCGCGAGGGGGAGGATGGGAGGGGGCGGGCCCATTTGCCAGCCTGCGGCATTTCGACGTCAAGGTATTTCATGAAGCGGAGTGGTTCATCGAAGTCATGAGCGTTGGGCTAACGGATGTGATGTGCCGGCTGACCTAGCATTTCCGGCGTCACCAGGGTGATGCCGCCCTCGCTGACATGGAAGCGCTGGCGGTCGGCTTCGATGTCGTAGCCGATGGTCATGTCGGCGGGAATGCGGCAATGCTTGTCCATCACCACCCGGCGCAGCTTGGCACGGCGGCCGATGTCCACATCCGGCAGGATTACCGAATCCTCGATCTCGGCGTAGCTATGAACATTCACGCGTGAGAACAGCAGCGACTTGCGGACGAGGGCGCCGCTGATGATGTCGCCGCCAGAAACCAGGGAATCGACGGCCATGCCGCGCCGGCCGTCGTCGTCGAAGACGAACTTGGCTGGCGGTAGTTGTTCCTGGTGGGTCCAGATGGGCCAGTCATCGTCGTACAGATTGAGTTCGGGAGTGACCTTGGTCAGCTCCATGTTGGCCTCCCAGTAGGCGTCGATGGTACCGGCGTCGCGCCAGTAGGGAATCCCGCTGCTGTCCATGCCGACGCAGGAGTGGGTGAAGTTGTGGGCAAACACGCGATAGCGGTCGACGCAACGCGGAATGACGTTCTTGCCAAAGTCGTGCGACGAGTGCGGATCGTCGTGGTCGCGGATCAGTTGCTCGTACAGGAAGTCGGCATTGAACACGTACACCCCCATGCTGGCCAAAGCCCGGTCGGGGCGGTCGGGCATGGGCGGTGGATTGGCCGGCTTTTCGACGAAGGCCGAAACGCGCTGGTTGTCGCCGACGTGCATCACGCCGAAGCTGCTGGCATCGGCCAGGGGCACATCGATGCAGGCCACGCTGAGATCGGCCTGGTGGTGGGCATGCTCGGACAGCATGCGCCGGTAGTCCATCTTGTAGACGTGATCGCCTGAGAGCACCAGCACGTGCCTGGGCCGGCTGCGCCGGATCAGATCGAGATTCTGGAATACCGCATCGGCTGTTCCCTGATACCAGTTCTCGCTGACTTGCTGCTGTGCCGGCAGGATGTCGACGAACTCGTGGAAACGACCATCGAGAAAGCTCCAGCCGCGTTGCAAGTGCCGGATCAGGCTTTGCGCCTTGTACTGCGTGGCGACACCGATCTTGCGGATGTCCGAATTGACGCAGTTGGACAGCGTGAAGTCGATGATGCGGAATTTGCCGCCGAAGGGCACAGCCGGTTTCGAGCGCCAGTCGGTAAGTTGCATCAGACGGCTGCCGCGTCCGCCGGCCAGCACGATGCCGAAGCTGTTGCGGGTGAGTTCGTTTACATGCATGGCAGATTTCCCTTGCCGGCTGCTTGCGGACGGGACTGCCTGCCGCCCGCTGTTTTCATCGACTGCATGGTGGTTTCTCCGTTGCGGCTACAATCCGCACGATAGCAAAAAAACTGTTCAAATATATACCCATGCCGAACCTTGCCTGCGCCGCGCTGCTCGAATCGCGCGAACACGATCCGTTTTCGGTGCTGGGTCTCCATGCGGACGGCGCGGCTTGGCGTCTGCGGGTATTCCGCCCGCAAGCGAAATCGGTCGCGGTGGCGCTGGCCGCTGGCGAATGGCTGCCGTTGAAGCGTCGCAGCGGTTCGGATCTCTTCGAGTGGCACGGGACTACGCCGCCGCCCCGGCCGTGGCGCCTCAATGTCGATGGCGTAACGCAGTACGACGCCTACGCCTTTCCGCCGTTGCCGCCGGCGGATGATCTGTATCTGTTCAACGCCGGGCGATTGCGCCAGGCTTGGCGCACCCTTGGCGCGCTGCCGGAAGTCCGCGAGGGCATCGCCGGCGTCTGCTTTCGCGTCTGGGCGCCGAACGCCGAACGGGTTTCGGTGGTGGGGGGCTTCAATGGCTGGGATGGCCGCGTGCATCCGATGGCGACCTTGGGCGCGTCCGGCGTCTGGGAACTGTTCATTCCCGAACTCCCGGCCGGCACCTTGTACCGTTTCGAATTGCGCGTGCGCGGCAGCGGCGCGCTGCGGCTCAAGATCGATCCCTATGCACGCGGTTTCGAGCGGCGTCCGGCCACGGCCTGCTGCGTGGCGCCGATTCCGACGCACGCCTGGAATGACGGCGCCTGGATGCAGGCAAGGGCAAAGCGCGACTGGCTGTCGGCGCCGATGAGTACGTATGAAATGCACCTCGGCAGCTGGATGCGCCATCCCGACCGCAGCTTCTACAGCTACCGCGACCTGGCGCAGCGGCTGGTGCCCTATCTTGTCAAGCAGGGCTACACCCATGTCGAATTCATGCCGCTGATGGAGCATCCGCTCGACGAATCCTGGGGCTATCAATGCACCGGTTTCTTCGCCCCGAGTTCGCGCTTCGGCAGCGCCGACGACCTGCGTTTTCTGGTCGACAGCCTGCATCAGGCCGGCATCGGCGTGATTCTCGACTGGGTGCCCGGCCACTTTCCGGCCGACGACTGGGCGCTGGCCCATTTCGATGGCACGGCGCTCTATGAACACGCCGACCCGAAGCAGAAGATGCATCCCGACTGGGGCACGCATGTCTTCAACTACGGGCGCAACGAAGTGCGCAGCTTCCTGCTGTCCTCGGCCTGCTACTGGCTGGCCGAGTTCCACATCGACGGTTTGCGCGTCGATGCGGTGGCCTCGATGATCTATCTTGACTACTCCCGCCGTGCCGGCGAGTGGACGCCCAACGTCCATGGCGGGCGCGAGAACCTTGAAGCCATTGCCTTCCTGCGCGAACTGAACGAAATGGTGCATGGCGATTTTCCCGGCGCGCTGACCATCGCCGAGGAATCGACCGCCTGGCCGATGGTGTCGCGGCCGACCTGGGTCGGCGGCCTGGGTTTCTCGATGAAATGGAACATGGGCTGGATGAACGACACCCTGGACTACATGCAGCACGATCCGGTGTATCGGCGCTTCAACCACGAACGGCTGACCTTCGGCCAGCTCTACGCCTACAGCGAGAACTTCGTTTTGCCGCTGTCGCACGACGAAGTGGTGCACGGCAAGAGTTCGCTGCTGGGCAAGATGCCGGGCGACGAATGGCAGCGCTTTGCCAACCTGCGCCTGTTGCTCGCCTACCAGATGATGGCGCCGGGCAAGAAGCTGCAGTTCATGGGGGCCGAGATCGGGCAGTCGTGGGAATGGCGGGCCGGCGAAGAACTGCCCTGGCACCTGCTGCAATATCCGTTGCATGCCGGCGTGCAGAGTCTGGCGCGTGAGCTCAACCAGCTTTATGTCAGCGAACCCGCATTGCATGAACTGGACTTTTCCTCTGCCGGGTTTCAGTGGATCGACTGTCACGACGCCGATCAGTCGGTGGTGAGCTGGCTGCGCCGCGCGCGCGACGGCCGTCATGCCGTGGTGGTGCTCAACTTCACGCCGGTGCCGCGTCACGGTTATCGCCTTGGCGTACCGCTGGCCCAGGATTATCTGGAGCGCATCAATACCGATTCGGCGCACTACGGCGGCGGCGACCTCGGCAACCACGGCCGCGTCAGCGCCGAGTCGCAGCCCTGGATGGGTTTTCCCGCTTCACTTTCGCTGACCTTGCCGCCCCTTGCGGCGCTGGTATTGCTGCCGGCCTGACGCGCGCCGGATTTACCCGCCCAAGTGCCCCTCGGCCAGCAGCCGATCAATTTCGGCCTCGGCCTGCACCCAGTCGTCGAGCAGATTTCCCGGCGCAAAACCACGCCGCTCGGCGATGTAATAAGCGGCCATTTCAATGTAGTGCTTGCGTTGCTCCAGCGGGATGGCGGCAGGCTTCCCGGCACGCGGCCGCGCCGGCTTTGCGGCGGCGACTTTGGGCGCTGCCTTCGCTTTCGGGGCCGGCTTGGCTTTAGCGGTCTCTTTGGCCTTGGCTGCCGGTTTGGCCTTGGCCGCGGTAACCGCCTTTGCTGGTGCCGAACGCTTGGCGGGTGCAGCCTTTGCGCTGCTCTTGGTGGTTGCCATAGTCGCTTCCTCCTGATAGTGGAAACACTGCGGTCATGCTGCTCTCATTACATGACAAGGTATTGACCATCGTCAACAGTTACAGGCGCGCCAGGCGCAATGCCCCGTGCAGTCCCAGCAATGCATCGGTGGCGACATGGATCGGCATGCGTGCGGCGATCGCGGTGTGCTCCGCCTTGGCGTTGAAGGCCGCCAGGAAGCCGCTTTGCCGCAGTATCGGCAACAGCCTGGCGGCGATGCCGCCGGCGAGGAAGACTCCGCCACGCGCCAGACAGGCCAGCGCCATGTCGCCGGCGAAGGCGCCATAGGCGGCGAGGAACAGGTCCAGCGAGCGATGTTCGGCGCTATTCCGGTCGGCCAGTGCGCGGGTAGCGATTTCCTCCGGCGGCAATTCGACTCCGGCGACAAATTCATGGATCGCCACCAGTCCTGGCCCCGACACCACTCTTTCCCAGGTCACGCGGCCGTGCCGCGCCTGAAGATAAGTCCACAATGCCATCTGCTGTTCATCGGCGGGGGCAAAGGCGACATGGCCACCTTCGCCGGTAATGATGCGCCATTGTCCGTCTTGCGGCAGAACCATGGCCATGCCCAGTCCGGTACCGGCACCAACGACCAGGCAAGGCGCCGTGGCCAGCGGTTCTCCCTCCTGCAAGGTAAGCCGGTGCGCGGCGGACGCGGCGACGGCGCCCAGGGCGGCGGCGGCGAAGTCGTTCGCCAGGCGCAAGGGCAGATCGAATTGCAGTGACAGGGCGTCGGCGTCGATGCTCCAGGGCAGATTGGTCAGCTTTGCTGTTCGACCGTCATCGGCAATCGGGCCGGCCACCGCGAGGCAGCCGTCGCGGATCAGGGACGGATCCGTTTGCGTGTCGGCGAAGAAGGCGGCGAGGACCGACGCGAAATCTTCAAAGTCGGCGTTGGCGTAACGGCGTTTGGACACGAGCTTGCCATCGCTTTCAAGGCCGAGCAGCGACTTGGTGCCGCCGATATCAGCGCCGAAAATCATACGGCCACCGGCGCGGCGATGTGCGGATGCGGGTTGTAGTCTTGCAGCGTGAAATCCTCATAGCGGAAGCCGAAGATGTCCTTCACTGCAGGGTTCAAAAGCATCGTCGGCCTTTGGCGCGGCTCGCGGGCGAGTTGCAGGCGGGTCTGCTCCATGTGGTTGGAATAGAGGTGGCAGTCGCCCCCGGTCCACACGAAGTCGCCGGGAGCAAGCTCGCAGACCTGTGCCACCATCAGCGTGAACAGCGCGTAGGACGCGATGTTGAAGGGCACCCCGAGGAAAATGTCGGCGCTGCGCTGGTAGAGCTGGCAGGACAGTTTGGGAGCCTGTCCTGATCTGGTCGAAGGGGCGACATGGAACTGGAACAGGGCGTGGCAGGGCGGCAGCTTCATCTGCGGGATATCGGCCGGGTTCCACGCCGAAACGATGTGTCGGCGCGAATCCGGATTCTTCTTCAGGCCCTCGATCAGCTGCGCGATCTGGTCGATCTCCGTCCCGTCGCTGGCCGGCCAGTGCCGCCACTGATGACCATACACCGGGCCGAGGTCGCCGTTGGCATCGGCCCAGTCGTCCCAGATCGAGACGCCGTTTTCCTTGAGATAGCGGATGTTGGTATCGCCCTGCAAAAACCACAGCAACTCATGAATGATCGAGCGCAGGTGCAGCTTCTTGGTGGTGAGCAACGGAAAACCCTCGCCCAGGTCGAAGCGCATCTGCCAGCCGAATACGGACCGTGTGCCGGTGCCGGTACGGTCGGCTTTCTCGTGACCATGGTCGAGTACGTGGCGCATCAGGTCAAGGTAGGGGCGCATGGAGGGTGGTGGCGGGACTTATAATCGGTCCCCCATTTTACCGGTTATGAAATCGTTCATGACGCTCCCCCGCATCGCATTGCAGCCGGCACGCGACTACACGCAGTTGAACGAGGCCACCCATGGCCTGATCATTCTGCCCGTCGCCGATGTCCTCCCTGACGACCTGCCGCAGCGGGCGCAGTGGCTGGCGATATTGAAGCGCAAGAAGATGAAGCCGCAGGAACTGGCCAAGACGCCGCTGGCCATCGACTTGCCCGATGGCCGGCGCCTGGCCCTGCTCATGGCGGATTGCACGCTGTCGCGCTTCGAGCGCCTGACCCGTTTGCGCAAAGCCGCGATGCTGCTGCTCGACGAGACGCCGAAGCAGCTTGCGATATGGGTCGCGGCGGGCGAAGGCATGGGCGACGTAACGCGCGATGCGGCCTACGTGGCGCAGATCAATGGCGTGCCGCTGCCGGCGCGCAAGAAGAAGCCGGCTGCGGCCCTGGCGCGGATCGATCTGTTCAGTTCGCTGACGCATGCCGATCTCGTTCCGGTCGGTGCCCTGGCTCGCGCCAACCTGCTGGCGCGCGAACTTACCGCCCTGGCGCCCAACGAACTGACGCCGGCCACTTACCGCAAGCGCATTCGCCGCGTGGCGAACGAGGCCGGTCTGGCCATCGAGGAATTCGATTTCAGGGCTTTGCGGATAATGGGGGCGGGCGCTTTTTGCGCCGTGGCGCAGGGCTCGCAGCACGAAGATGCCGCCATCGTGCATCTGTCGTGGCGACCCAAGTTGAAAAATGCGGCGCCGCAGAAGACCGTGGCGCTGGTCGGCAAGGGCATCTGTTTCGACACCGGCGGCCACAATCTCAAGCCGGCCCGTTACATGGCCGGCATGCACGAAGACATGAACGGTTCGGCGGTGGCGCTGGCACTGACTCTGGCGGCGGCCGAGATGCGGCTGCCCCTTGCCGTCGACTGCTGGCTGGCGATCGCGCACAACCACCTGTCGCCCGGCGCCTACAAGCAGAACGACATCATCTCGGCGCTGGATGGCACCACCATCGAGATCGTGCACACCGATGCCGAGGGCCGCATGGTGCTGGCCGATACCCTGCTGCTGGCGACCCAGGAAGGCAAGGGCAGCAAACGCGGCGGCAAGACCAAGCCCGACCTGGTGATCGACTTCGCCACGCTCACCGGTTCCATGCATGTGGCGCTGGGCGCCCGCTACTCCGGCGTGTTTGCCAGCAGTGAGGCACTGGGCGCCATGGCCGTGGCGGCCGGCCAGGCCAGCGGCGAGCGCGTCTGTGTTTTCCCGCTCGACGAGGACTACGACCCGGCACTCGATTCCAAGGTGGCCGATGTCAAGCAATGCACCCTGGACGGTGAGGCCGACCATATTCTCGCCGCGCGCTTCCTGCAACGCTTCACCCGGCAGCGGCCGTGGCTGCACGTCGATCTTTCGGCGTCCAGTTGCAGCGGCGGATTGGGCGCTAGCGCGTCCGACCTCACCGGATTTGGCGTCGCCTGGGGGTTGACGCTGCTTGCCCAATGGTTGCGGCAGGAGTGACAGCGGACGCCTGACGGGCTATGCTGACAGCCGGGTAACGATAAACTTCCATGCTCAACTTCTTTTCCAATAAATCCAACCATCCGCTGGCCGAAGCGCGCGAAGCCAGGCGCATTCTTGCCGAGATCGCCACCCGCGAGCCGCAAGCGGCCGTCGAGGATGCCAGTGCCTGGCTCGAATCGCTCGCCGCCGACGAGAGTTTCAAGCTGGCGCAGCGCCTGGAACTGATACTCAAGCTCGACGAAGCGGCGGTGGCACAGGCGCGACGTCTTGGTCGCGACTACCCGGCCATGACCGGCGCCAGCCGCGTGCAGGAATCGCGGCATTGGCAAATCGGCCACAGCTATTGGCAGGAGCTCGCCGATGCCTATCTCGACTGCATTGCCCGCAAGGGCGCCGCAGAAAAGGAAGGCGACGCGATCCGTTCGCAGATGCCCCTGCTCTACGGCCGTCTGATCAATGCGCTGGCGGCCCGGCTCAAGTGGATGCGCTTCCGCTATGGCCCGGTCGATCCCGAGTTCTGGAAGACGCTCGGCGGCATCTACCTGGCTGCCGTCGATGCGAAAGTCGCGCAGAAACCTCTGCAAATCCATGCCGGAAGCGGCGAGACCACGATCGAGGCGGAATATCTCAAGGCGCTGGTGTTCCATGCCGCGGCGATGGATAACCTGCAGCCACTGCAGATCGAAATTGCAGAACGTTTCATCACTTACTTCCTGCCCTGTTTTTCGCTGATCAAGGAACTGCGCAAGGACAACGTGTATTGGGTGGATGCGTCCAAGCCCCTGCCGCCGACGCGGCTCGCCAAACTGCCCGAGATCACCCCGACCCTGCGCTTCTTCAATGGTACGCGAGCGGTCGAGTCGGTTGCAGAAACCATTGAACTGATCCGGGGCGAAGGCCGCGTGCCGCCAAGAATCAATCTGGGGGCGCAATACGACGTCGGCACCGTGATTCCGGTCCTCGATCATCTGGCGATGTGCTGGGCGCCGACGCCGCCGATGCGCAGCAACACAAGGCGTCGCATCAACTCGCCGCTGAAAGTGGTCAACGGGCTCATCGGCGTGCATCAGCAGCTTTCCGGACGCGGCAGCGGCACGGAGGGCGTCGACTCCTGGGTGGTCGATGATGTCAGCCTGGGCGGCTTCGGCGCGCAAGTGGCCGTTTCCGGCCACGACTGGATTCGCATCGGTGCGCTGGTCGGCATGCAGCCCGAGGGCGGCGACAACTGGCTGATCGGCGTCATCCGCCGCTATGTTCGCACCGGGCCCAATCAGGGCTCGGTAGGTATCGAAACCCTGTCGAAAACCCCGCGCGCCGTGTTTGCCGATGCCGGCGGTCTGTGGACCGAGGCGCTGCTGCTCGACACGCCGGAGGTCGGCGAGTATGCCCGCATGGCGCTGGCCGCCGATGCACTCGAAGAGAAGGTGGCGCTGATGTTTGACATTGACGACAAGAAAGCCCGTTTGCACCCGCGCGAGACGATCGAGACCGGCGCCGATTTCGTCATCGCGAATTTTTTCGTGCAGTCGTACTCCTGAATCCCGCGGCAGGGGTTGGCCCGATCGAATCCTGGCAGCGCAGGCTGCTTCCGCGACCCGAACGCAAATCCCGAACCTGACCGACCCCGTCCCGACCAAAGCCAATGGAAACCTCAGAGCACGAAGGCGAATGGATGCGGATTGCCGGGAGCACCCAGGTGCTGCTCCGGTCCCGGATCGAAATCGATGCCGTCTTGCAGTCGCTGATCGGTGACGCCCTGCCGCTGGTGTCGCACCATCAGGTTCACGACCAGTTGTTCATCGCCAAATTGCACCGGGTTTGCGCCGAGCAGAATTTCATTGTCGTTGGCTACAGCGACAACAAGGTTGCCAATGCCGAAATTTATGCGGCGCGATCCGTGCTCTTTTGCGCCAGCCATCCCAAGGGCTATGTCGGATTCGTGGCCAGCAACCCGATCGAACAGGACGATCCGGTTCAGGCAATCCGTTTCGACTTTCCGCGAGTCCTGCTCATCGAGCAGCGCCGCGTCCACCAACGCGTTCGCGTCGCGTCCGAGACGAGGCTGGCCTGCCTCGCCGACGGTGGCGGAATAACGCCGTTTGACGCCCGCATCGTCGATGTCAGCCTGTCGGGGCTGGGCGCCATGATTTATGACCCGACGATCAGGCTTCAGCCGGGCACGGTGCTCACCGGTTGTCGCATTTCCCTGCCCGATGGAAGCGTCGCCAGCGTCGACATCGAGGTCATGCATTCGACCAGGGTTGTCATGCTCGACGGCAGTTCGGCTTGTCGCGCCGGATGCCGCATCATTGGCGACCCGGACAAGATCGACAAGCTGCTGAAGGTCTTCGTGGTCGATCTCGGGCGCGACGACAAGAAAGGTGGCGGATGAGTCGCGCCGCCCTTGATTGCGGCTAGCCGGCAAGCTTCATTTTGTCGGCCGCATCGCCGATTTCGGGCGGAAGGACTTGACCACGGCGGCGTCGGTTTCGACATACGGCCCGCCGATCAGGTCGAGGCAGTAGGGCACCGCGGCGAAGATGCCGGGCACGATTTGCCTGCCGTCGGCATCCTTGACGCCTTCCAGTGTTTCCTTGATCGATTTCGGTTGTCCCGGCAGGTTGAGGATCAGGGATTGGCCGCGCGCATGTTGCCTGATGGCGGCCACCTGTCGCGACAGGATTGCGGTCGGCACGAAGTTCAGCGAGATCTGCCGCATCTGCTCGCCGAAGCCCGGCATGACCTTGTGTGCCACCGCCAGAGTGGCTTCCGGCGTCACGTCGCGCACTGCCGGGCCGGTGCCGCCGGTGGTCAGCACCAGATGGCAACCGACGACATCGCAGAGCTCGATCAGGGTCTGCTCGATGGTCGCCTGCTGGTCCGGGATCAGGCGCGTTTCCATGCGCCAGGGCGAACTGAGCGCCTGCCCGAACCACTCGCGCAGCGCCGGAATGCCTTTGTCCTCATAAACGCCGCTGGAGGCGCGGTCGGAAATCGAAACGAGGCCGATCAGGAGTTCGTTGGTCATATCATGTCCTTCAGGCGATTGTAGAGTTGACCCAGATATTCGTTCAGTGCCTGGCGGCTTTGTTCAAGTCCGCCGGGCAGCAGGGCGGCGATTGAGGACGGTGGTTGCGTGCTGAATGCCGTGGGGGCCGGCGTCACCTCCAGTCCCTGCTTTTCAAACAGCGGAATCGCTCGCGGCAAGTGCCAGCCGTGGCTGACCAGGGCAATGCGGGTGATGCCCGCGGCCTTGAGCAGCGGCGCCGACAGGCTGGCGTTCTCCGCGGTGTCGTGCGACGCGGCCTCGACCCAGCGCACCTTGACGCCGAAGTCGCTTTCCAGCGCTTCGCGCATCAGTTCTGCCTCGGCCCGGCCACCGAACGGGGCGCCGCCGGTAACCAGCAGCGGCAGCCGCGATTCGCGTGTCAGCCGCGCGCCGTAGCGCAGGCGTTCCAGCGACGCTGAACCTACCGTATCGCCGCCATATTCGGGCGCCTGGGAATGCGACCCGCCGCCGAGGATCACGATGGCCTGTACCTGCTGCAGCTGTATCTTGGTAATCGGCGGGTGCGGCTCCAGCGGCGCCATCAGCGCATTGCCGACGATCGGCAGGGACAGCGCGAACAGGCTGAGCAGTGAGAGAGTCGCCAGCCAAAAGCCGCCGTGTTGCCAGCGCCGACTCCTGGCACGCATCAGCCACAACCCCAACAGCGCCAGCAATACCGGGCCGGTGGGGGGCAGAATCAGGGCGGCGAGGAGCTTCTTCAGCAGAAACATCGGGTCAAAGGCGGGGCTGATCGCGTATTATTGAAGATGACAGGCCGTTATTATCGACGGAATCCATCCCGATCACCATTCCATGACGGATCGCCACTACGGTATCGAAACGCTCTGCCTGCATGCCGGCGCCCAGCCGGACGCGGCCACGGGCGCGCGCGCGCTACCGATCCACCAGACCACCTCCTTCGTCTTCGACTCGGCGGAACACGCGGCCGGCCTGTTCAACCTGCAAACCTTCGGCAATGTCTATTCGCGCATCGGCAATCCTACCGTCGCCGCCTTCGAGGAGCGCATGGCGGCGCTGGAGGGTGGTCGCGCCGCAGTGGCCGCGGCCACCGGACTGGCGGCGCAGATCGTGGCGCTGCTGACCCTGTGCGAGGCCGGCGACCGCATCGTCGCCGCACGTTCGCTTTACGGCGGCAGCTTTTCGCAACTCGACGTCAGCCTGCGCAAGCTGGGCATCGAGACCGTGTTTGTCGATTCCGACGATCCCGAACATTTTCGCGCTGCATTGTCGGACAACACGCGCTGCGTGTTCGCGGAGACCGTGGCCAATCCGCGACTCAACGTGCTCGACATCGAGGCGGTGGCCGCGATCGCCCATGCCCACGGCGTGCCGCTGATCGTCGACAACACGCTGCCATCGCCCTACCTGTGCCAGCCCTTCCGCCATGGTGCCGACATCATCGTGCATTCGGCCACCAAGTTCCTCGGCGGTCACGGCACCACCTTGGGCGGCGTGGTGATCGAGTCGGGCAAATTCGACTGGGGCAACGGCAAGTTTCCCGGCATGACCGAGCCTTCGGCCGGTTATCACGGCGTCAAGTTCTTTGAAACCTTCGGCGACTTCGGTTTCACCATGAAGGCGCGCATGGAAACCCTGCGCACCTTCGGTCCCGCGCTGTCGCCGTTTTCCGCCTGGCAGTTGATGCAGGGCATCGAGACGCTGCCGCTGCGTATGGACCGGCATTGCGAGAATGCCCTGGCCGTGGCGCAGCATCTGCAAAGCCATTCGCGCGTGGCCTGGGTCAACTATCCGGGCCTGCCAGCCAGCCCCGGCTACGCGCTGGCCCGGCGCTATCTCGGGGCAAACGGCCATGCCGGCGCCGGAGCGATTATGAGCTTCGGCATCAAGGGAGGGCAGCAGGCGGGCGAGGCTTTCATCGATGCACTGCAGTTCTGCTCCCATCTGGCCAACATCGGCGACGCCAAGACGCTGGTGATCCATCCGGCGTCGACCACCCACCGGCAGTTGAGCGCAGCGGACCAGCATGCATCCGGCGTGACGCCGGACCTGGTGCGCCTGTCGGTCGGGCTGGAAACGCTGGACGACATCCTGTGGGACATCGATCAGGCGCTCGAGCGCGGCGCATCCGGATTTTGACTTCATGCGAAAGGCCTAGACCGCAATGGACCCGAGACCCCCACCAGAAACCGACCTCGCGGCAGACGCTGTCCGCAAGCGGAATCTTGTCAACCAGATCGTGATTGTCGCCCTCCTGGTGGTGGGCCTGATTGGCGGCTGGGTGATGTTCGATGCGATTTACACTCCCGGTCAGCCGCTGCCCCTCACTCTCAAGCACGGCGCGCCGCCCAAGAGCGCGCCTGCCGCCAAGCCAAGGCCGGAGCCCGCCGTGGCGACGAGGACCGAGGAACCGGCAGCGCCTGGCGCGCAAACCGGCGAAAGCCAGTATGTGCTGCAATTGAATGTCGCCGGCAACGCGGCCAACGCTGAGGATCTGCGCGCCAGGCTGGAACGGCAAGGCATAGCCTCCAGCATCGAGATACGCGTGGCTGTCGGCCCCTTCAGAACGCGGGAAGGGGTCGACGCCGCCCGCGCCAAACTGAAGGAACTCGGCCTTGACGGCGGCTTGCTGATTACCACGACAAAGTGAATGGGACCCATGCCATGAGCCGCCAGATCATTTCCACCGCCGCCGCCCCCGCCGCGATCGGCACCTACTCGCAGGCGGTGCAGGCAGACCGCACGATTTACCTGTCGGGCCAGATCGGGCTCGATCCGGCCAGCATGCAGCTGGTCGAGGGCATCGACGCGCAGATCGTGCGCGTCTTCGAGAACCTCAAGGCCGTTGCCGCCGCCGCCGGCGCGACGCTGAATGACGCGGTCAAGGTCAACATCTACCTGACCGATCTGGCCAACTTCGCCAAGGTCAACGCCGTCATGGCGAAATATGTCAGCGAGCCTTACCCGGCGCGCGCTGTGGTCGGGGTCAAGGAATTGCCGCGCGGCGCCCTGGTCGAGGCTGATGCCGTGCTCGTCCTTGGCTGAACAGAAGTCCGCCAACACCCTCGCGGGCAGATTGGCCCGGCTCGGCCTGCGCACCGATGCCGACTATGTGCTGCACCTGCCCCTGCGCTACGAAGACGAGACCCGCATCACGGCCATCCGCGACGCGCAGCCCGGTGTCGCGGCGCAGTTCGAGGTCGATGTCATCGACAGCGAAATCGCCTATCGGCCGCGCCGCCAGTTGCTGGCGCGGGTCGGCGATGCCAGCGGCATCCTTCTGCTGCGCTTCCTGAACTTCTATCCGAGTCAGCAGAAGACCTTGCAGGCCGGAGCGCGCCTGCGCATTTTCGGTGAGCTTCACGAAGGCCATCTCGGGGCTGAAATCATCCATCCGCGATTCCATGTCGTCGGCGCCGAGGAGTCGCTGCCGGAATGCCTGACGCCGGTCTATCCGACGACGGCCGGACTCGGCCAGGCCACCTTGCGCCGCCTGATCGAGCGGGCGCTGCAACGCGCCGATCTGAGCGACACACTGCCACCGGCCCTGCGCCAGCGGTTGCAGCTGCCCGAGTTTGCCGCCGCCATTGTCCGCCTGCACACGCCGCCGCCCGACATGACGCAAGCAGTGCTGGAATCGCGCGATCATCCGGCCTGGCGCCGCGTCCAGTTCGACGAGTTGCTGGCGCAGCAACTCAGCCTGCGTCGTGCCTACACCGCGCGCCGGGCGCGCGGTGCGCCGCGTCTGGCCGCAACGGCCTCGCTGACCGGCGCCTTGCTGGAGTCCCTGCCATTCCGCCTGACCAAAGCGCAGCAGCGCGCCTGGCGCGAAATCGCCGCCGACCTCGGCCAGCCGCATCCGATGCAGCGCCTGTTGCAAGGCGACGTCGGCAGCGGCAAGACAGTGGTTGCCGCACTGGCCATGCTGCATGCCGTCGAAGCCGGTTATCAGGCGGCCCTGATGGCGCCGACCGAGATCCTCGCCGAACAGCATTACCGCAAGCTCGCGGCGTGGCTCGCGCCGCTCGGCCTCGAAGTCGCCTGGCTTACCGGCAGCCTGAAGAAGCGCGAGAAAGACGCGGCAATCGCAAGAGTCGGCGCTGGCGAGACGCCGATCATCGTCGGCACGCATGCCCTGATCGAAGACAAGGTCGAGTTCGCCCGCCTCGGCCTGGCGATAGTCGACGAGCAGCACCGCTTCGGCGTGCGCCAGCGTCTGGCGCTGAAAGAGAAGGGCCTCTTCGCGCACCAGCTGGCGATGTCGGCGACGCCGATCCCGCGCACGCTGGCCATGAGCTACTACGCCGATCTGGATGTCTCGGTGCTCGACGAACTGCCGCCCGGTCGCACGCCGGTCACCACAAAGCTCGTCGCGGAGGGACGCCGCGACCAGGTCGTGGCGCGCGTGCATGAGGCCTGCCGCAGCGGGCGTCAGGCGTACTGGGTTTGTCCGTTGATTGAAGAGAGCGAGACATTGCAGTTGAAGACCGCAGAGGAAACCTTCACCCGCCTGAGCGCCGACCTGCCCGAACTGAAAATCGGCCTCGTTCATGGTCGCCTCAAGGCCGCCGAAAAGGCTGCCGTGATGGCGGCCTTCGTCGCCAACGAAATCCAACTGCTGGTGGCCACCACGGTGATCGAAGTCGGCGTCGACGTGCCGAATGCCAGCCTGATGGTCATCGAGCACGCCGAGCGCTTCGGCCTCGCGCAATTGCACCAGTTGCGCGGTCGTGTCGGGCGCGGCACCGACGCTTCGGCCTGCATCCTGCTCTATGCCAAACCGCTGGGCGAACTGGCCAGGGCGCGGCTGAAAATCATTTTCGAAAGCAGTGACGGCTTCGAGATTGCCCGCGAGGATTTGCGTCTGCGCGGCCCCGGCGAGTTCATCGGCGCGCGGCAAAGCGGCCTGCCGCTGCTGCGCTATGCCGATCTGGACGATGCGGCGCTGGTCGAGCAGGCGCGCGCCGTCGCCGAAGACATGCTGCGCGATGCGCCGGAAGCTGCCGAGGCGCATTTGAAGCGCTGGCTGGGCGGCCGCGAGGAACTGCTCAAGGCGTAAAATCGCGGCATGACTTTTGTCGAAATAAAAGAGCGCCTCGACCTCTACGAGAAGCTGATGCGGCTGGACAAGCCGATCGGCACGCTGCTGCTGCTGTGGCCGACGCTGTGGGCCTTGTGGATCGCCACCAGTGGGCGGCCGCACTGGCTGCTGGTCTGGATCTTCGCCCTGGGCACGCTGCTGATGCGTTCCGCCGGCGTCGTGATAAACGACTATGCCGATCGCGATTTCGATCCGCATGTCGAACGCACCAAGGACCGGCCGCTGGCGGCGCGCACGGTGTCCACGCGTGAGGCGCTGACACTGGCGGCCGTCCTCGTCTTCTGTGCTTTCGTGCTGATCCTGCCGATTTTCCGCGAGGTCTGGTGGCTGGCGCTGATCGCGGTCTTCCTCGCCGTCAGTTATCCGTTTACCAAGCGCTTCTTCGCCCTGCCGCAGGCCTATCTCGGCGTCGCCTTCGGCTTTGGCATTCCGATGGCGTTTGCCGCGGCGACCGGCGAAGTCGGCGTTCTGGGCTGGATCATGTTGGCCGCCAACATTTTCTGGGCGCTGGCCTACGACACCGAATACGCCATGGTCGATCGCGAGGACGACCTCAAGATCGGCATCCGCACCGCGGCGATCACCTTCGGCCGTTTCGATGTGCTGGCCGTGATGCTCTGTTATGCCGTGATGCTCGGCATCCTGGCCGTTGTCGGCCTGGAACTGGCTTACGGTGCCCCGTATTTTGCCGGCCTGGCCGTCGCCGCAGCGGTGGCGGGCTATCACTACACCCTGATCCGCGGCCGCAGCCGCGACGGCTGCTTTGCCGCCTTCCGGCACAACAAGTGGTTCGGCGCGGCAATCTTCGCCGGCATCGTTGCCGAACTCAATCTCCGGCCCTGGTTGGGGCTGTGATGTGCTTGCCGGTTAAACTCCCTCCATGAAATATACCGACCTGCGCGATTTCGTTGCCCAACTCGAAGCGCTCGGCGAGCTCAAGCGGATTGCCGCCGAGGTCGATCCGTATCTGGAGATGACCGAAATCTGCGACCGCGTGTTGCGCGCCGGCGGGCCGGCGTTGTTGTTCGAAAATCCCAAGGGGCATTCGATCCCGGTGCTGGCCAACCTGTTCGGCACGCCGCGCCGCGTGGCGCTCGGTATTGCCACCGGTGAGGGCGAAGAGAATGACGGCGCTGACTGGAAGACCCGCCTGCGCGAGGTCGGTGCGCTGCTTGCCTACCTCAAGGAACCCGAACCGCCGAAGGGCCTGAAGGACGCTTGGGACAAGCTGCCGGTGCTGAAACAAGTGCTCAACATGGCGCCCAAGGTGGTCAGCTCGGCGCCCTGCCAGGAAGTCATTTGGGAGGGCAAGGATGTCGATCTGGCGCGCCTGCCGGTGCAGACCTGCTGGCCCGGCGACGCCGCACCGCTGATCACCTGGGGCCTGGTCGTCACGCGCGGCGCGCAGAAGACCCGGCAGAACCTCGGCATCTATCGCCAGCAGGTGATCGGCCCGAATAAAGTCATCATGCGCTGGCTCGCGCATCGCGGCGGCGCGCTGGATTTTCGCGAGCATTGCGCGGCGCATCCCGGCGAGCCTTTCCCGCTCGCGGTGGTGATCGGCGCCGATCCGGCGACGATCCTGGCGGCGGTGACGCCGGTGCCCGATACGCTGTCGGAATATCAATTCGCCGGGCTGCTGCGCGGCGCCAAGACGGAGCTGGTGAAGTGCCTCGGCTCGGATTTGCAGGTACCGGCGTCAAGCGAGATCGTGCTGGAAGGTTTCATCAATCCGGGCGAAACAGCGGCGGAAGGTCCATTCGGCGACCACACCGGCTATTACAACGAGGTGGCCGAGTTTCCGGTGTTCACCATCGAGCGCATCACCCTGCGCCGCGATCCTATCTACCACTCCACCTACACCGGCAAGCCACCCGACGAGCCGGCGATGCTCGGCCTGGCCTTGAACGAAGTCTTCGTCCCGCTGCTGCAAAAGCAGTTTCCCGAGATCACCGATTTCTACCTGCCGCCCGAGGGCTGCTCCTACCGGCTGGCCGTGGTCAGCATCAACAAGCAGTATCCGGGGCATGCCAAGCGCGTGATGTTCGGCATCTGGAGTTTCCTGCGCCAGTTCATGTATACCAAGTTCATCATCGTCACCGACGACGACGTCGATGTGCGCTCCTGGCCCGAGGTGATCTGGGCGCTGACCACGCGTGTCGACGCGGCGCGCGACACGCTGATTGCCGAGAACACGCCCATTGATTACCTCGACTTCGCGTCACCGGTGGCGAGCCTGGGGAGCAAAATGGGCATCGATGCGACCAACAAATGGCCGGAAGAGACTTCGCGCCAGTGGGGTCGCCCGATCGCCATGGACCCGGCCGTGAAAGCGCGCGTTGACGCGCTCTGGCAACAATTGGGATTGCAGGAGAGAGATCAATGAGCGAAGCCGAAGCGATTCCGCCGCAACCGGAAGTGGACAGCGACCTGGACGGGCCGCGTGCCTGGTGCCACGTGATGTACGGGCTGCATGCGCTGTCGGCGATTTCCGGAATACTCAGTTCGGCCACGATCGTCGGCGCCTTTGTCTTCGGCTGGCCGTCGATCATCGCCGTGATCATCAACTACGTCACCCGCGACCGGGTGCGCGGCACCTGGATGGCGACGCACTGGCGCTGGCAGTTGCGCAGTTTCTGGTTCGCCGCGCTGTGGCTGCTGCTGGCCGGCCTGCTGGTGATCACCCTGATCGGCATTCCGGCGGCGTTCATGGTCATCGTCGGCACCGGGCTGTGGGTGTTCTACCGCGTGATCCGCGGCTGGATGGCACTGGTCGACCGGCGGGCAATGCCGGTGCCGGCGCCCTGACGCCGGCCTCGCCTGCCGCAACGCGGATTGCGGCGGCAGGGGCGACGACTATACTTTGCTCATGCCTCGCCTGTATCAAGCGCTCCTGCTAGCACTGTGCGGCTGCATCCAGTCGCTGCCGCTGTTTGCGGCCGAAGCAGCGGACGACCGTTCCGTGCTGCTGATTGCGACCGAGGGCATGGCCGATCCGCGCTTCCGCCAGTCCGTTGTGCTGGTAACGCAACATGGCCCCAGCCGGTCGACGGTCGGCGTCATCGTCAATCGCGTCCTCGACGTAGGGCTCGACCGGGTGTTTCCCGAACTCAAGCAGGCGGCACGGCACCGGCTGCATTACGGCGGCCCGGTGGTGCCGGGGCAGATCGTGTTCATGGTGCGCGGCGAGACGGCACCGGCGGCGGCGATCGCCCTGGCCGAGCGCCTGTTCCTCAGCAGCGACGGCGACAGCCTGCGACAGCTGCTTGACGCGCAGACGCCGGCGGTCCGACTTCGGGTGTTCACCGGTTTCGCCAGCTGGGCGCCGTATCAACTGGAGAGCGAGATCGATCGCGGCGACTGGTACCTGTTGCCGGTGGATGTCGATGCCCTGTTCAATGATCCGCTGGACGAGATGTGGCCCAAACTGTGGCGTCGCGCGACGCAGGTTATGGTGCGGGCCCCTTCCGTGGCG
The DNA here is from genome assembly GCA_030651305.1 of Sulfuritalea sp. GTDB lineage: Bacteria > Pseudomonadota > Gammaproteobacteria > Burkholderiales > Rhodocyclaceae > Sulfuritalea. Next base: position 39,390 of record JAUSCI010000030.1, read on the forward strand.
CCTGCCAACGGGCATGGCGACGCGAGGATGTCGCTGCAGCAAACGGCGGTCGGCTTAGGCGAAACAGACTACTTTCCGGGACGGGCAGCGCGCATACTCGCGGCCTCCAGTCTCCATCAACAGGAATCCCCATGACTCTTTGCCCGATTGCCATTGCCGTTGGCTGCAAGAAATGCCCTGTCTTCAAGATCTGCCCGGCCAAGGGGCTGATTGGCGACATGCCGTCCGCGCCCACGCCGGCTCCCGCGCCGCAAGCAAAACCCAAGAGCCGGACCAAGGCCGCGACGAAGTCCCGCGCCGCGGCGATGCGCAAGAAAAAGTAATCGCGCGCAAGTCCTTGCGAAATCTCTCGCAACGGCGCCGTCGGCGCACCAATAGGGAGCGGCAGAATTTTGCTGGCCCTCCATTTTGGTGCGTGCCGGTTTCCCTCCCCTGCGCCTGGCCCGAGTCAGGGCGTTCAGGTTATTCCCAGTAGCAGCAGTCGACTGCGGCCGTTTGGCCGACCTTGTCGACGGCATGGCACGACCTTCGCTATGGAAGGACTGCACCGTTTCAATCCAGACGGTCTGTCCGCTCAAATCCATCGAAAGGGGTTATTCCATGCTACGTCGCAACTTCATCAAGGCCACGGCCGTTTCCATCGCCCTCGCAGCCGCCGGCTTCGTCTCCCAGCCGGCCGTCGCCGCCGACACCATCAAAGTCGGCATCCTGCATTCGCTGTCCGGCACCATGGCCATTTCCGAAACCGCGCTGAAGGAAACGGCGCTGATGACCATTGCCGAAATCAATGCCAAGGGCGGCGTCATGGGCAAGCAGCTCGAAGCCGTGGTGGTCGATCCCGCCTCCAACTGGCCGCTGTTCGCCGAGAAGGCGCGCCAGCTGCTGACCCAGGACAAGGTTGCGGTCACCTTCGGCTGCTGGACCTCGGTCTCGCGCAAGTCGGTGAACCCGGTGTTCAAGGAACTCAACGGCCTCTTGTTCTACCCCGTGCAATATGAAGGCGAGGAACTCGAAAAGAACGTCTTCTACACCGGCGCGGCGCCCAACCAGCAGGCGATCCCGGCCGTCGAATACCTGATGAGCAAGGACGGCGGCTCGGCCAAGCGCTGGGTGCTGCTCGGCACCGACTACGTCTATCCGCGCACCACCAACAAGATCCTGCGCGCCTTCCTCAAGAGCAAGGGCGTCGCCGAAGCCGACATCATGGAGGAGTACACCCCCTTCGGCCACAGCGACTACCAGACCATCATCGCCAAGATCAAGAAGTTCGCCGGTGAAGGCAAGAAGACGGCCGTGGTGTCGACCATCAACGGCGACTCCAACGTGCCCTTCTACAAGGAACTCGGCAACGCCGGCCTCAAGGCCACCGACGTGCCGGTGGTGGCCTTCTCGGTCGGCGAGGAGGAACTGCGCGGCGTCGATACCAAGCCGCTGGTGGGTCACCTCGCCGCCTGGAACTACTTCCAGTCGATCAAGAATCCGCAGAATGACGCCTTCATCAAGATGTACCGCGACTGGGCCAAGAAGCAGAAGCTGCCCAAGGCCGAGTCCGTCGTCACCAACGACCCGATGGAAGCTACCTACATCGGCATCCACATGTGGAAGCAGGCGGTCGAGAAGGCCAAGAGCACGGATGTGGACAAGGTCATCGCGGCGATGGGCGGCCAGACCTTCAAGGCGCCGTCGGGCTTCAGCATCAAGATGGACGAGAAGAACCATCACCTGCACCGCGCCGTGTTCATCGGCGAAGTGAAGGGCGACGGCCAGTTCAACGTGGTGTGGAAGACCAAGGGCCCGGTCAAGGCCCAGCCGTGGTCGCCCTTCATCGCCGGCAACGACAAGAAGAAGGACGAGCCGGAAGGCAAGTAGTTCCAAACCGTTAGCCACAGAGGACACAGAGGTAAAGCGATTTGCCTCTCTCTGTGACCTCTGTGATCTCTGTGGCTGCTTTTCGGTTTCTTCAATGACTCGTCATGCGCAAACTCCTGCTCGCACTCTGCTGCTGTCTTAGCGCCTTCGCCCACGCGGCGCTGGACCCGGCAGCCGTGCGGCAGCTCGCCGCCGAGGAGTCCGACGACAAGATTGCGGCAATCCACAGGCTCGCCCTGACTGCCGAATCCGAGGCGCTGGCGCTGCTGCAGCAACTCGCCGACGGCACGCTGAAGGACGACAAGGGCGAGGACATCACCATCAACAACCGCGTGCGGCGTGAACTCGAAGGCGCGCTGGCCGTGCTGAAACTCATCGACCCCGACGCCACCGTGCGCATCAAGGCGGTCAAGGAAATCGCCACCAATGTCGACGCCGGCATGGCGCCGATGCTGGCCAAGGCGCGCGACCGCGAAACTGATCCGAAGATTCGCGCGCTGCTGGTCGAAGTGCATGCGCTGGCCACGCTGAAGGACGCCGATTCCAAAGTCCGTATCGCGGCTGCCACGGCGCTGGCCGGCAGCGCCGATCCGAATACCAAGGCCGTATTGAAAGCCCAATCCGAACCGGCCAACGAGACGGAGGTCGAGGTGCGCCGCGCCGCCTTCCGCTCCTACCTCGAAGTCAAGGACCGCCTGACCCTGGCCGAAACCATTGGCCGCATCTTCTCCGGGCTCTCGCTCGGCAGCATCCTCTTGCTGGCCGCGCTCGGGCTGGCCATCACCTACGGCGTCATGGGCGTGATCAACATGGCCCACGGCGAGCTGCTGATGATCGGCGCCTACGCCACCTACGCGATCCAGGGAATCTTCCGCGCGCATTTCCCGGCGCAGCTCGACTGGTATCTGCTGGCCGCTGTGCCGGTGGCCTTCTTCGCCGCCGCTGCCGTCGGCGTGCTGCTCGAACGCACGGTGATCCGCTGGCTTTATGGCCGCGCACTGGAAACCCTGCTCGCCACCTGGGGCCTGTCGCTGATGCTGATCCAGGCCGCGCGCGTGATCTTCGGCGCGCAGAACGTCGAGGTCGCGAATCCCTCCTGGATGTCGGGCGGCCTCGAAATCCTGCCCAGCATCGTGCTGCCGCTCAACCGCATCGTCATCGTCGGCTTCGCCCTGTTCGTGCTGATGCTGGTCTGGGTGCTGATGAACAAGACGCGGCTGGGCATGTTCGTCCGCGCCGTGACGCAGAACCGCGCCATGGCCGGTTGCGTCGGCGTGCCGACGGGGCGTATCGATACTGTGGCTTTCGCCCTCGGCGCCGGCATTGCGGGCCTGGGCGGCGTTGCGCTGTCGCAGATCGCCAACGTCGGCCCCGACATGGGCCAGGGCTACATCGTCGATTCCTTCATGGTCGTCGTACTGGGCGGCGTCGGCCAACTGGCCGGCGCGGTGTGGGCGGCGCTGGGCCTGGGCATCGTCACCAAGTTCATCGAGAGTTGGGCCGGCGCCGTGATCGCCAAGATCGTGGTGCTGGTCTTCATCATCATGTTCATCCAGAAGCGTCCGCAGGGCCTGTTCGCCCTCAAGGGCCGCTTCGTGGAAAGCTGAAGACCATGAGCCACAGAGGACACAGAGAGCACAGAGAAAGTCAAAGTCATGGGGTTTATCTCTGTGATCTCTGTGTCCTCTGTGGCTAAAAAGGTTTTGCCTTGATTGCCCGAACCCCCTTCATCCTCCGCTTCCTGCAAGCCACGCCGAAATCCGGCTGGATCGCGATCGCGGTCGCCGCCGCGCTGACCCTGGTGCTGCTGCCGGCGCTGCACCTGCTGGTGCCGGCGGGCAGTCCCTTCCACGTCTCGGCCTACGTCATCACGCTGGTCGGCAAGATCATGTGCTACGCCATCGTCGCCGTGGCGATGGACCTGATCTGGGGCTACACCGGCATCCTCTCGCTCGGCCACGGCGTCTTCTTCGCCCTCGGCGGCTACGCCTTTGGCATGTACCTGATGCGCCAGTTCGGCCGCGACGGTTCCTACCAGTCGGACCTGCCCGACTTCATGGTCTTCCTTGACTGGAAAGCATTGCCCTGGTACTGGACAGGGTCCGATTCCATCC
>JAUSCI010000038.1 GCA_030651305.1 Sulfuritalea sp.
CGATGCAGATCAAGACCGGCTCGCTGTTGCGTTCGGACCGCATCGCCAAGTACAACCAGTTGCTGCGCATCGAGGAAGATCTCGGCGATACCGTGACCTATCCTGGACTCGACGCCTTCTACAACATCAGGAAGTAGGCTGTTTCGCGCACCCTGCAATGAACTGGCCGACGTTGGCGCTGGTCGTCCTCATTGCCCTGCTGCAGTATCCGTTGTGGTTGGGCAAGGGCGGCTGGCTCCACGTCCGGGAATACGACCGCCAGTTGCAGGCGCAACGTGAGGCCAATCAGAAACTGGAGCAGCGCAATGCCGCGCTGGACGCCGAAGTGCGCGATCTCAAGTCGGGCTTTGATGCCATCGAAGAGCGTGCACGTTATGAACTCGGCATGATCAAGGAGGGCGAGATTTTCGTCCAGGTACCGCAGAAGACGCCGCTTGCACCATCAGCGCCAAAACCTGCTGCGCCGCGCTGATATAGCTGAAAACCTTTTTGCCACAGAGGACACAGAGATCACAGAGGAAAAGCAGGTAGTTCGCGGGCTGTTTCCGGTTTTCTCTGTGTCCTCTGTGGCTTGAATCAAGGGTTTTGAATCAGCCTTCCTGCTTGAGTTCGGTCCGGTAGCGCAGGGCGTTCGCCACATAGCCCTGCGCGGCGCCACGCAGGCGCGCGACTTCCTCATCGGTCAATTGACGCACGACCTTGCCCGGCGAACCCATCACCAGCGAACGCTCGGGAATTACCTTGCCTTCCGGGATCAGCGAGTTGGCGCCGATGATGCAATGGCGGCCGATGACTGCATTGTTGAGGATTACGGTCTTGATGCCGATCAGCGACTCATCGCCGACGGTGCAGCCGTGGAGCATCACCAGATGGCCGACGGTGACACGGGCGCCGACGGTGAGCGGCACGCCTTCATCGACGTGCAGCACCGAACCGTCCTGGATGTTGCTGTTGGCGCCGATGGTGATCGTGTCGTTGTCGCCGCGCAGCACGGCATTCCACCAGATGCTGGCGCCGTCGCCGAGGCGGACATCGCCGATGATTGTGGCATTGGGGGCGATCCAGACATCGCGTCCCAGGACGGGGTGGCGGTCGCCGAGGCTGTAGATGGCCATGAAAACTCCTGCTTGTTCTGAACTCAGCTGCGGGGTTTAGTGTTCCCGCTTCTTCCACGCCGGCTTTGCGCCATCAGGCTTCTTCCAGTCCGGCTTCTTGCCGTCGCGGGCAGGCGCGGCACGGCGTGGCGGGCGGGTATCTACAAACTCGCCCGGCTCCATGACGCGCGTCTTGAGCGCGAACTGGCGCACGCGGATGCGCCGCAGGATGTCCATCAGATCGTCCGACAGGTTGGCCGGCAGTTCCACCGAACTGTAGTCTTCGAACAGATTGATCTGGCCGATGTCCTTGCCGGCGATGCCCGCTTCGTTGGCGATGGCGCCGACGATTTCCTTGGGCAGCACGCCTTGGTTGCGGCCGATCTCGATGCGATAGCGGGCCAGCGTACCCGGCGCGAATGTGCGCTGCTTGACCGGCGTGTCGCTACGGCCTTCCTTCGCCGGGCGTTCGCGGCGCGGCTCGGCGGCCGGGTAGCTTTCTTCGGGCCTGGCTTTGGCAGGCTTGCGTTCGAAAGTCGGCGCTGGCGCTACGGCGACCGGAGTCGCGGCAACCTCGCGCGGCGCGTGATCGTTGGCGCCGGGCATCTGCAGCGGGCGCTCGCGCGTCGCCAGCCAGGCCAGCGCGGCGGCTATTTCACGGGCCGCGATATCGTTTTCACCTTCGATGCGGCGCACCACATCGAAGAAGAAATCCAGCTTCTCGGTCTTGATGATGTCGACGATCTGCTGCGTGAACTGGGCGACGCGGCGATTCGCCACCTCGCCCGGCGTTGGCATGGTCAACGCGGTGATCTTCTGCTTGGTGGCGCGCTCGATCAGCTTCAGCATGTACATTTCGCGCGGCGCCAGGAACAGGATGGCACGGCCGGTGCGGCCGGCGCGGCCGGTGCGGCCGATGCGATGCACGTAGGCTTCGGTGTCGTAGGGCACGTCGTAGTTGATGACGTGGCTGATGCGTGCCACGTCGAGGCCGCGCGCGGCGACGTCGGTGGCGACGACGATGTCGACGGTGCCGGCCTTGAGGCGTTCGATGACCTGCTCGCGCAGGCCCTGGGTCAGGTCGCCGTTGAGGGCCGCTACCGAATAGCCGCGCGCTTCCAGCTTGTCCGCGAGTTCGACGGTGGCGGTCTTGGTGCGGACGAAAATCAGCGCCGCGTCGAAGTCGTCCTCGACTTCCAGTATGCGCGTCAGCGCTTCGAGCTTCTGCCCGGTGTGGGTCTGGCAGTACGACTGGCTGGTGGCGACCACGGTGGAGGTGGCCGAGCGAATCTTGATTTCCTGCGGATCGCGCAGGTGCTCGCGAGCGACGCGGCGGATCGCGTCCGGCATGGTGGCGGAGAACAGCGCCGTCTGGCGCGTCGCGGGGGTGTGTTCGAGGATCCACTTGACGTCGTCGATGAAGCCCATGCGCAGCATCTCGTCGGCTTCGTCGAGCACCAGCATCGCCAGGTTGTTGAGCACCAGGCTCTTGCGCTCCAGGTGGTCCATGACGCGGCCGGGCGTGCCGACGATGACGTGGGCGCCGCGCGAAAGCGCGCGCAACTGCACCACCATGCTTTGTCCGCCATAGATCGGCAGCACGTGAAAGCCGGGCATGTGATGGGCATACTTCTGCAGTGCCTCGGCCACCTGGATCGCCAGTTCGCGCGTCGGCGTCAGGATCAGCGCCTGCGGCACGGCGCGTTTGAGGTCGATCTTCTGCAGCAGCGGCAGGGCGAAGGCGGCGGTTTTGCCGGTGCCGGTCTGCGCTTCGCCGAGTAGGTCGTGGCCGGCCAGCAGCACCGGAATGCAGGCGGCCTGGATCGGCGAGGGAGTTTCGTAGCCGACGTCAGCGAGGGCGGCAAGCAATGGCTTGGCGAGCCCGAGTGTATCAAACCCGGTGGGGATATTTTCTGGGGAGGTGGTCATGGCGTGCCTGCGTGTGGCAGGGAATTTCGAGGAAATGGCAGGCCCGGGGTGCTGGATGGGGCCGGAGAACCGCGCATTATGCCAGAATCCGGCAAAAATAGCCCGTAAATATCGACACTTAGACGCGCAGCAGGGCGATCTTCAACGGCGGTTGGCCATCGGAACTCGGAAAATCCGCTTCCGGCACGATCCATTCCATTTCGCGAATCGGCCGGCCGGCCTTGGCCGCGCTGCGCTGCAATTGATCGAACCAGACGTCGCGCTGCACATCGGCGACGTTGTTGGTGCAGATCAGCGTGCCGCCAGGATCGACGCACAACAGAGCCGGCTTGAATACAGATGCATAGTCGTTCACCAGATCGACCACGCCGAAGGGACTCTTGGCGTAGCGCGGCGGATCGAGAAACACCAGGTCGAAGGCCTGCGCCTCCAGTTTGGCAAATGGCGGCATGCGTTTGCCGCGAACCCACTCGGGCTGGCCGATGCCGGAGTACTGACGCATGGCGGCGAAGGCGTCGCACTTGACGAAGCGCGGGCGCACCGGCAAATCGTTGAGACGCATGTTCTCCTTGCCGACCATGGTGCTGGAGTCGGCAAAATCGACATTGACGACAAAGCGCGCGCCGGCCTTGGCGGCGGCAATGCCGACGCCGCCGGTATAGGCGAACAGGTTCAGCAGCGATTTGCCGGGCGCCTCCTGCATCACCCGTCGCCGCGCCGCGCGCAGGTCGAGGAACAGCCACGGATCCTGTCCGGCGTGGCGTCCCTGGATGCGATAGGTGACGCTCATTTCATGCGCCTCGCGCGTCGCCATCGCGGCCGCGAGCTGATCGCCCAACAGCGGATTGCCGATGCGCGAATTGGCATGGCTGCGATCGTTGTAGACCAGCGTCAGTCCGGGCAAGCTGGCGGCGTAAAAGGCCTCCAGCGCGGTCAGCGTTGCCGCCTCCAGCGGACTGTGAAAACACTGCACCAGCAACAGGTCGCCGTAGCGGTCGATGGTGAGGCCGGGATGTCCCTCGACGCTGCCGTGGAACAGGCGGTAGGCATCGGTCTGCTCGGCGTGCAGACGTGGCAGGAGTTCGGCGCGCGCATCGAGCGCGGCGGCAAGCAGGGGCAGGAGGGCATCGGACATGGAGAATACTCGGCAGGGGCGCCGCGATCGCCGGGAGCGGCAATCGCGGAAAAGGGCGACATCTTACGCGCAAGCTGGGGTGAAGTCGCCGTAGTGTCAGCGCCGACAGGGCTATCGCATACGCAGATGTCGTAAACCCTGACGAAAAGGCGTTCACAGACAATGGGTTATGACAGGGGCGTGTAAACCCTGCTGAAATCGCGTCTACTCTCGACTTTTGTCGAGGGTGAAAATGAATCTGACTGAGGCATTTGCTGGGCTGCAAGATCCGCGCACGGGGCCGGCGCAACGGCATGATCTGCGCGAGATGATTCTGATGGCGCTGTGTGCAGTGCTGTGCGGGGCGAACTCCTGGGTAGACGTGGCAGACTGGGCCGAGGATAACGAAGCCTGGCTGCGCCGGTATCTGATACTGGAGCGGGGTACGCCCTCGCATGACACCTTTG
>JAUSCI010000043.1 GCA_030651305.1 Sulfuritalea sp.
AGGCCCAGCACGGCTTCGGAGATTTCGGTGTTGATGTATTCGTCGGCCTTGAGCACGCCCTTGCCGCGGTAACGCGAGGTGTCGCCGTCGCGCAGCTCGATGGCTTCGCGTGAACCGGTGGAAGCGCCAGAAGGCACGGCGGCGCGGCCCATGACGCCGGATTCGAGCAGGACGTCGGCCTCGACGGTAGGATTGCCGCGTGAGTCGAGAATCTCGCGGGCGACGACATCAACAATTGCACTCATGGCTGCTTCCTCATCAGTTAATTCAGTAACCCTCTGCCAACAGCAGGTCGAAATTCGACACGCCATGGCGTGCGCTGCGCGCGGCACCATACTCGGGTGAATCGTAAAACTTCCTGGCGATTTCCATGCTCGGAAACTCCAGAACAACCAGGCGCTCGGGCTGCCAGCTACCTTCGAGGGTAGTGTACGCCGCGCCCCGCACCAGATAGCGGCCGCCGAACTTCTCGACAGCGGCTTGCGCCAACCGACGATACTCCACCATGCGCTCCGGATCGCTGGAGCGCGCATCGACCACCATGTACGCAGGCTTGCTCATGTCATCATCCCTTTGCGCTTGACCAGCGCGTCAAGTTCCATCAGTTGTTCCAGCAGGGCGCTCATCATGGACAGCGGCCATGCGTTGGGCCCGTCCGACAGGGCCTTGTCGGGATCGGGATGAGTCTCCATGAACAGGCCGGAGACGCCGACGGCCACTGCCGCCCGCGCCAGCAGCGGCACGAATTCGCGCTGACCGCCGCTCCTGTCGCCCTGTCCGCCCGGCAGCTGTACCGAATGCGTGGCATCGAATACCACGGGGCAACCGGTTTCGCGCATGACGCCCAAGCTGCGCATGTCGGACACCAGATTGTTGTAGCCGAATGACGCGCCGCGCTCGCAGACCATGATGCTATCTGCCTCCGCATTGGCTTCCTTGGCTTTCAACACCACCTGCTTCATGTCGCCGGGCGCCAGGAACTGGCCCTTCTTGATATTCACTGGCCTGCCCGATGCGGCGCAAGCCTGAATGAAATCCGTCTGGCGGCAAAGAAAGGCCGGCGTCTGCAGCACGTCGACCACCGCAGCGACAGCCGCGATTTCATGTTCCGCATGCACGTCGGTCAGTACCGGCACGCCGAGCTGCTTTTTTACCTCGGCAAGGATATCCAGGCCCTGCTCCATGCCGAGGCCGCGAAACGACTTGCCGGAGCTGCGATTGGCCTTGTCGTAGGATGACTTGTAGATGAAGTTCAAACCCAGCTTGCGGCAGATGTCGCGCAGTTGCCCGGCGGTATCGAGCGCCATGTCGCGCGATTCGATGACACAGGGGCCGGCGATCAGAAACAACGGCTGATCGAGCCCGACATCGAAATTACAGAGCTTCATCGGCCTGGTCCCTTGCGTCCTTCCAGCCAGCGCCTGAAGGAAGCCTGCGACTCGCCGGAAGGTCTTCCCAGCAGTAAGCCTTCGATGCTGATGTCTTCATCGATGGCATCCCAGTGGATACCGATACCGTTGCCGATCAACCGCCAGCAGCCCCGCTCGTCGGGAGTCGCGGTCGCCAGCCTCGGGTACCAGTCGAGCGGCGCCGAGATACGGCGACCATCCTCCAGCTCGACCGACAGCGCGCTGTCGTCGACCATGACATCCCGTGCGCAAGAAATAGCCAACTCAGTCGCCGAAATATGCATGCCACGCCTCCTTGAAAGTATCCCGGTTCTCCTCCACCAGGGACTTGAGCTTTCCCAATTCCATTCGCCCGAAACCCTTGCTGTAATGAAGCCGGACCGGCTCCAGCCAGAACTTTGCCGTCATGGTCTCGCGTTCCACATGTACATGCAAGGGCTCGCCACGGTCACTCGCGTAAAAGAAAAACCGGTAGGGACCTATCCACAGTATCGTCGGCATTGAGTCGCAGAATGATGTTTAACGAAGCGATCTAAACGCCAGCGCGGCCTTGACATAAGCGATGAACAACGGGTGGCCGTTGCGCGGATTCGAGGTGAATTCCGGGTGGAACTGGCAGCCGACAAACCACGGATGCTCGCTCTCCGCCAGTTCAACCATTTCGCACAGCACCTTGCCTTCGGCCGAGGTGCCGGACACGCGCAATCCTGCCTGTTCCAGCCGCGGCAGATAGGCATTATTGACCTCGTAGCGATGACGATGGCGCTCGGTGATCACCTCGCTGCCATACACCTTGCGCACCAGCGAGCCGTCAGCCAGCCGACATTTCTGCCCGCCCAGACGCATGGTGCCACCCAGGTCGGAATTGGCATCGCGCGTCTCGATTTTGCCTTCGCGATCCAGCCATTCGGTAATCAGCGCGATCACCGGATGTGGCGTGTCGGCATCGAACTCGGTGCTGTGCGCGCCGGCCAGGCCGGTTACATCACGCGCGTACTCGATCACGGCGAGTTGCATGCCAAGACAGATGCCGAGATACGGCACCTTGTTCTCACGCGCGTAGCGGATCGCGGCAATCTTGCCCTCGGTGCCGCGCCGGCCGAAGCCGCCGGGAACAAGCACCGCGTCCATCGTCGCGAGGACGCCCGGGCCATTCCTTTCAATGTCTTCGGAATCGATGTAGTGAATATTCACCTTGCTGCGGCAGTGAATGCCGGCATGCACCAGCGACTCGGTCAACGACTTGTAGGATTCGGTGAGATCGACGTACTTGCCGACGAACGCTATGTCGACTTCGTGCTGCGGATGTTCCAGCGCATCGACCAGCCTCTTCCACACCGAGAGATCGGCGGCATGGGCAAGAATGCCCAGTTTGTGGCAAACGATCTCGTCCAGCATCTGGTCATGCAGCATGGCCGGAATCTTGTAGATGCTGTCTGAATCGAGCGCCGAGATCACCGCCTCGATCTGGACATTGGTGAACAAGGCGATCTTGCGCCTTTCGTCGAGCGGAATCTCCCGGTCGGCGCGGCAGAGAAGAATGTCGGGCTGGATACCGATCTCGCGCAGTTCCTTGACCGAATGCTGGGTCGGCTTGGTCTTGAGCTCCCCGGCAGTGGGTATCCACGGCACCAGGGTCAGGTGGATGTAACAGGCGTTGTTGCGGCCTTCGAGGATGCCCATCTGGCGGATGGCTTCGAGGAAGGGCAGCGACTCGATGTCACCCACGGTACCGCCCACCTCGATGATTGCCACGTCGGCGCCTTCGGCACCGCGCTTGATGAAAATCTTGATCTCGTCGGTGATGTGCGGAATGACCTGGACGGTCTTGCCCAGATATTCGCCGCGCCGCTCCTTCTTGATCACCGACTCGTAGATCTGGCCGGTAGTGAAGTTGTTGCGCTTGCCCATCTTGGCGCTGGTGAAGCGCTCGTAATGGCCGAGATCGAGGTCAGTCTCGGCGCCATCCTCGGTGACGAACACCTCGCCATGCTGGAATGGCGACATGGTGCCGGGGTCAACGTTGATGTAGGGGTCCAGCTTGAGGTGGGTAACCTTGATGCCGCGGGATTCGAGGATCGCTCCCAGACTGGCGGCGGCGATGCCCTTGCCCAGACTGGACACGACACCGCCCGTAACGAAAACGTATTTGGCCATGGAAATACAGCTGCGGGAAATTCCAATCATAGCGGAAATTTCCCGCCCGGTTGAAGCCCCCCGCCAGATGGGCGATCCGGCGCGCCTAGGCGTCCAATGAGCGACGAATCAGGGCTTGCCGGAAGCCTTGCCGCCGGTACGGCGCAGACTCAATCGATCCACCAGGGCTCCCAGATTTCCCAGAGACATGAGATGAGCATAGATCACGGCCAGGGTGCCGTTGGCGAATAGTTCCTGGACCGTGTCACGATCCAGCTCACGCAATCTGGCCTCGTCGACAACGTTCAAACCGTTGAGGCGAAACTGGCTGCCGTCATTCAGTTGCGCCAACGAATCTGCCTGCCGTAACAAGCCCAGTTCCTGCACGCGACGCCCCAGCAGTTCGGTCGCCCCCGCTGCCTGATGGAATTCCGTCAGGAACTTCATCGCATGCTCCAGCTGCGCGCTCGGCTTGCCGGCCACAAACAGAGCCTCGCCTTCCTTGGCATCAAAACACTGGGATGCCTCGTCTATGCATACCAGCAATTCGCCCTGCGCGCCCTTGCCGGGCACGAAAGGGTAACGTCGGACAAAAGCCGGGACATAGCGGGCATCCCATTTGCCTGCGCTATCCACGTAAAGATTTTCATTTTCGCGCAGGCCGAGCAGGGCCGCCGGCACAGGGCCCGCCTCGCCTTGAGCGAAAACAATCGGATATTCGCGCGCCGCTTCGAAAAACTCGCTGGCCAGGAGCGGCACCGAGTTGGTTTTCGCCGCATAGGCGAAACTCGTCGCCGGGCGCACTTTCAGATCGGCATGGGTCTGGTCGCTGAGAGCCACAACCCGCTCGTAGAACATCATCTCGGACATCGCACTGACCTTTGAATGGAAAGTGTGAACGCTATCACATCGCGCCTGCGGCAGCATTGCGGGGACGAGTTGAAGCCGAAGCCGGATCGTGCAGCGCGTATAATTATTGACTTTCGTCCCACGCAGGAACAGTCATGGAAGCCGAACGCGTCAACGCCGTTGCCAACCATATCGTCGACCTTACCGGTCGTGCCGAGCAACTGCGGAGGTATCTTTGACTACGATGGGAAAGCCGAAAAACTCTCCGAACTGAATCAGATCCTCGAAGACCCGAAACTCTGGGATAACGCCGAGCGCGCCCAGGCCTTGGGGCGTGAGAAGAAGGCCCTCGAGGCCGTGGTCGGCACGCTCGCCGGAGTAAGTTCGCGACTGGCCGACGCTCGCGATCTGTTCGAACTGGCCAGGGACGAAGACGATGAGGACACCCTGACGGCCGTCGAAAGCGACCTCGCCGGGGCCGAAAGCCAGGTCGCTGACCTCGAGTTCCGCCGCATGTTCAACAATCCTGCGGACCCCAACAACTGCTTCATCGACATCCAGGCCGGCGCCGGCGGCACGGAAGCCTGCGACTGGGCCTCGATGCTGCTTCGCCAGTACCTGAAGTACTGCGAGCGCAAGGGATTCAAGACCGAACTGCTGGAACAGACCGACGGCGACACGGCCGGTATTCGCAGCGCCTCGATCAAGGTCGAGGGCGACTACGCCTACGGCTTCCTGCGCACAGAAACCGGCGTCCACCGACTGGTAAGAAAGTCGCCCTTCGATTCATCGGGAGGACGCCACACCAGCTTTGCCAGCCTTTACGTGTATCCCGAGATCGACGATTCGATCGAGGTCGAGATCAACCCCGCCGATTTGCGGACGGATACCTTCCGCGCCTCGGGTGCCGGCGGCCAGCACATCAACAAGACCGATTCGGCGATTCGCATCACGCATATCCCGA
>JAUSCI010000046.1 GCA_030651305.1 Sulfuritalea sp.
CTGATGGAAACGCTGTAGAAATTGCGCACGCGGTTGTGCACGAAATACTCGGCAATGTCGCCCATGACTTTCAGGCTGAACTCGGTCGAGAAGATGCAGGTGTTCTGGCCCTGGTCTTCCTTGAGGATGTCGGCCTGCACCGTGCCGCGCACGGAAGACAGCGTCCATTCGCGAATCTTTTCGGCTTCGTCCTCGGTCGCCTCGCGACCGTTCTGGGTTCGGAACTTCTCGACCTGCTGGTCGACGGCGGCATTGAGGAACATGGCGAGGATCATCGGCGCCGGGCCGTTGATGGTCATCGATACCGAGGTCGCCGGGTCGCACAGGTCGAAGCCCGAGTAGAGCACCTTGAGGTCGTCCAAGGTGGCAATCGAAACACCGGAATTGCCGACCTTGCCGTAGATGTCCGGGCGGCGGTCGGGATCGCAACCGTACAGCGTGACCGAGTCGAAGGCCGTCGACAAACGCTTGGCCGGCATGCCTTCGGAAACCTTGAGGAAGCGCTTGTTGGTGCGGAAGGCATCGCCCTCGCCGGCGAACATGCGCGTCGGATCTTCGTTCTCCCGCTTGAAAGCAAACACGCCGGCGGTGTAGGGGAAGGAACCGGGCACGTTCTCGCGCATGAGGAACTTGAGCAGCTCGCCTTCGTCGTCGAAACGCGGCAGCGCCACCTTGCGTATCCTGGTGCCGGACATGGTCTCGAAAATCAGGTTGGTGCGGATTTCCTTGTCGCGGATCTTCACCACGTACTCGTCGCCGGCATAGGCCTTCTTCATGTCCGGCCACATCGCCAGCAGCTTGCGCGCATGGGGCGTGAGCTGGCCGTCCTTCCAGGCGATCAGCTCGTCGAAGTCCCCGGCCTTCTTGCCACAGCCCTCGAAGATCGCCTTGGCGGTTTTCAGCGACTGCCGTTCGCGCGCCAGTGTGGATTGCTCGGCGACCTGGCGGTGGTAGCCGCGCAGGGCGTCGGCAATGTCGGCCAGGTAGCGCACGCGATCCGCCGGGACAATGGCGCGGCCGGCGGAGGAGTGCTTGACGCTCACCGCCGGCAGCACGCCCTTCCTGAACTTGAGTCCACGCTCTGCCAGGCGCGGCACCAGCGCCTGATACAAGGCAGTGACGCCGTCGTCATTGAAGCGCGCCGCCATGGTGCCGAATACCGGCATCTCCTCGGGGCTCTCGCCGAATCTCTCGCGATTGCGCTGGTACTGCTTGCGCACGTCGCGCAGCGCGTCTTCCGCGCCCTTGCGGTCGAACTTGTTGATCACCACGAAATCGGCGAAATCCAGCATGTCGATCTTTTCCAGTTGCGAGGCGGCGCCGAACTCGGGCGTCATGACGTAGAGCGAAACATCGACCAGCGGCACGATCGCCGCATCGCCCTGACCGATGCCCGAGGTTTCCACCACGATGAAGTCGAAGCCGGCCACCTTGCAGGCGGCGATGACGTCGGGCAGCGCCTTGGAGACTTCGCTTCCCGTGTCGCGGGTGGCCAGCGAGCGCATGTAGATGTTGGGATGCTGGATCGCATTCATGCGGATGCGGTCGCCCAGCAGCGCGCCGCCGGTGCGTTTGCGCGAAGGGTCGATGGAAATCACCGCGATCTTCTGGCTGTCGTCCTGGTCGAGGCGGAAGCGGCGGATCAGTTCGTCGGTCAGCGAGCTTTTTCCCGCGCCACCCGTGCCGGTGATGCCAAGAGTCGGCGCTGGTGATACGGCGGCCTTTTCCATCAGCGCCTGTCTAGCCTTGGCAGGCCAGGCGCCGTTCTCCAGCGCGGTGATGATCTGCGCCAGGTTGCGCAGGCGCTCGCCGCGATCCTCGACCTGCAGTGCCTGGAGGTCATGCGGCGCGCGTTTGCTGAGGTCCACATCGCAACGCACCACCATGTCGTTGATCATGCCCTGCAGACCCATCGACTGACCGTCCTGCACCGAGTACAGATGCGCCACGCCGTAGGCATGCAGCTCGGTCGCTTCGGCCGGTACGATCACCCCGCCGCCGCCGCCGAAGACCTTGATGTTCTCGCCGCCGCGCTCCTTGAGCAAGTCGAGCATGTACTTGAAGAACTCGAGGTGGCCGCCTTGATAGGACGACACGGCGATGCCCTGCGCGTCTTCCTGCAGGGCCGCGTTGACGATTTCCTCGACCGAGCGGTTGTGGCCGAGATGAATCACCTCGACGCCGGAAGCTTGCAGGATGCGCCGCATGATGTTGATCGAGGCGTCATGGCCATCGAACAAGGAGGTGGCAGTGACGAAACGCACCTTGTGCTTCGGCTTGTAGGGCACCAGCTTGGCGGCAATGCTTAGATCGGTCATGGCAGCGGCTCCCGGAAATGCGACAGTGTTTGCATCATAGGCAATGCGCGGGGACACCGCCATGACACAAAACGACGAGAACTATGCATAATCTGCCATTATGGTTACGCGATCTACCTCTTCCCGGAAATCCGCCGGAAGTCCCTCCACAGTCGCCATCGGCTTTGTCAGCGGCATTCTGTCAGGCGTTGCGCGGGCCGGACTGGCGCCCGAGCGCCTGCTCGAACGTGCAGAAATTGCCACCCATCTACTGCATGACCGCAGCGCCCGCATTCCGGTGGCGCGCTACGCCACGCTCTATCGCCTGATCAACGAGGGCCTCGACGACGAAGGTTTCGCGCTTTTCTCGCGGCCTCTGCGTCGCGGCAGCTTCGAGTTCCTCTGCCGCGCCGCGCTCTCGGCGGCAACGCTGGAACAGGCGCTGGAGCGCATCGCGCGCTTTCTCCACGTGGTGCTCGATGACCTCGAAGTGGAAGTCGAAAAAAGCGGGCGCGCCGCCGTTCTCGTCATCAGCGAGGAACAGGCGCTGCCGGTCAGCCCGGTCGGGCGCGTGTTCGCCTACGAATGGCTGCTGCGCATGATCCACGGCCTGGCGGCGTGGCTGGTGGCGCATCCGCTGCCGCTCGACGAAGTTTGCTTCCCTTATCCGCCGCCCTTGCACGCCGCCGACTACGAACTGGTCTTCGCCCCGCGCTATACCTTCGACGCACCGCGCCTGGAGGCGCGCTTCCCCGCCGAGTGGCTGGCGCTGCCGGTGCGCCGCGACGAAGCCGCGCTGCGAGCCTTCCTCGTCGACGCGCCGGCCAGCATCACCACGCTCTACCGCCGCGACCGCGCCCTCAGCTTGCGTGTTCGCGAGCATTTGCGCGCCGCCCTGCCGGAACACCTGGCGCTGCCGGCGATTGCCCGCCGCCTGTTCCTTTCGCCGCGCACGCTGCACCGCCGGCTGGAAGACGAGGGCACCAGCTTTCGCGCCATCAAGGACAGCCTGCGCCGCGACCTCGCCACCGACTGGCTGACCAAGACCGCACGCCCCTTGAGCCGCATCGGAGCCGACCTCGGCTTCGCCGACGCCGCCGCCTTCTATCGCGCCTTCGCCGGCTGGACCGGCAGCGGCCCACGCGAGTACCGCAAGCGCTTCGGACACTCAAGCGCGCCAGCAGCGCATCCGGCCTGAGCGCCGGACTTGCAGGCCGGCAACGTCAACGCCGCTTCACTTGTTGTTGCGTTCGCGAACTATGGGCGGAACAAATTTGACGGAGAACTTCCAGCCCTCTGCCGTGTCGCGCAAAACCAGCGTCTTCGAACTCGCCGCCTCTTCGAACATCGGCTCCGCGCCGATCATTTCGATCGCACCCAGTCCCTTGATGACACAGGCGCCCGGCAGCGTGACAAAGGCCGATTCGGCGGCCACCAGAACGAACTGGCCCTCCTTCGACTGCGAACAGGACAAGCCCCGCGGCACCGACTTGGCATCGAGCCGCCATGCATCGCGCAAGGCGTCGAGCGCCTTGAGCAGCTCGTCCGTGATCTTGATGGCAAGAACAACTTCACGCGACTTCACATGGCTCATTCTTTGGCCTCTTGCGCGGGCGGCAGCAGCCAGATCAGCAGCAACGGAATCACGGGAATCGACAGCGCGAACAACAGCCAGAGTCCACGCGAACGCCCCTTCCCCTTGGCAATGATCGCGGTTGGAATGGCCGCCAGAACCGTGAGGCCCGTCAACAGGGTCGCGCCCCACAGCAACGACTCCATGTCCGCGGCATTGATTCCGAGTTGATTCAGCAGGGCGATGGTGTTTGCATCAAGCATGATCGGAGTTTCTCTGCATGTTGCCCGCCAGCCTCTCTGGCCTCTGTGCGGCGCCTTGTTTCTCCCGACGCAAGACCCGAACGCATGGCGGAACAATAGCAGGAAACCCGAAAGTCGGCGCTCCGGATTGCCAGTGCGCTATGATTTCCGCTGAAATGATGCGCAACAGGGAGAACCGGGCATGACCAACAGGATTATCGTCGCGGCGTCGGAGGTGCGGGTGAGCGACCACATCTACAACGGTACCGGAACCAACGCCCATCCCACCTTTGCCTGGGAAACCGTCACCGAAGTGCGTCCCGAGGACGGCCTGATCCTGTTGATCACCGGAAATCTGAAGGGGCCGCACGGTGAATTCTGGCTCGAAGCCGACGAACGGATCGAGATAATCCGCTATCCCGAAGCGGCCGCAACGGCAGCTCCGCCGGCGAAAGCCAACGGCAGACACGGGCACTCATGAAGGGCCGGCCAGTGGCCAAGCCAGGTGCTTTGATGGCCCTGGCATCGCGGTTTGCTTAACGGTGACCGGACGCCACATCGCGCGCGCGTACGACGCTACCCGCGACTCAAGCGTCGCCTCGCGCCGGGTAGTTCTTCAGAATCACGAAATCGAGGCTCTGCAGAATCTCGTTGAAATGCGGACGTCCGAAGGGCATGGTCGAGGTGGTACCCCAATAGAGGGATCCGTCCGGGCACACGACGAACAGCCCCGGTTCATTGAACAGGTCCGGTTCCATCACACCAGTGGACGTGGGCCCCTTGGAGCGCGAGATATACAGTCCCCACTTGCGCGCTTCCTCAATCGAGAGGCCGTACCCTATGCGCAGGTTTGGAAGCGCCCAACCCGATTTGGCTTGCTCGGCGCGGTCTTGTGTATCGGAACTGGCTGCGAACACCGATACGCCGCGCTTTTCAAGTTCAGGAAGCACGCCTTCCAACTCGGATAAATATCGCCGGCAGATGGGGCAATGAAGGCCCCGGTAGAACACGAGCATGGTGAACTGCTGCGGCTTTTCCGCTGAAAGCGAGAAATGTCCGCCGCCGACGACGTCAATTTCCAGGCCGGGAACGAGTTTGTTTGGAATCAGCGACATTGGGATTCTCCATGTATCTGGAATGGGAAAAAGTTTTCTGGACAAGCCCTGTATGTCGCGCAAGGCAGAGGTTTTCTTACGCGCAGTCAGGCACGGGGAGCTGGCCCGCGGCGGCCAGCGCGGGTGACAACACCACGGTCTCAATGCGCCCAAGAGCATCGTAGGTTTCCTCACTTCTTTCGCTCTGATAGCCGGGGAGATCCCCCGCCAGGCGGTGAAACGAAGATGTCATCAATATGTATTCAGGCTTTGAGACGCCATTCTTCAGCAAGCGATGCACCAGGATCACATCCTCGCCCGTCAGTTCCTCGAACTGCCGTATTTTCTTGATCGCGACAACGCCGTGATGCAGGACAGCCTTGAGCTTGAGATCGAGAATGTGCTGGCACGCGTCGCACGGGCAACTGGCCCGGCTGCCCGAGAGCTCCCGTGCTTTGGCATGGAAGGCGGAAAAGAACGCCGTGACTTGCCGGGCGATGTCACCGGCAGCAGTAGCGTCGGCATCCCCCGTTACTGCAAACAGGAGCGCCGCGTCGCCTTCCAGCTTGTTGAGTGTCAGCGGCACAGCGGCGCGGTCGATGACCGCTTCGATCAATTGCGAGATGATCTCCTGGGCGTGAAGCAGGGCGGTCTTGTGCAACTTTATGAATCTCGTATAGCCGCCGATGTCGGCGATTACGAGGGCGACATGCGTCAGTTCCATGGTTTGGCGTGCCGAAATTGTTGACGGGCGATCAGGTGATCCAGGGAAAATAATCCCGGCCCCCTGGCGATGAGAAACAGCAGCACGGTGGCCCACACGCCGTGGGTCGGATAGGCGTCGGGATAGACCAGAAGCTGAATCGTCAGGGTCATGACCAGCAAGGCGACGGCGGAAAAGCGGGTCGCCAGACCGACGAGGATCAGCAGCGGAAACAGATGCTCGGCAAATGCCGCCATGGGTGCGGCGAGTTCCGGCGGCACCAGAGGCAGGTGGTACTCGTCGCGGAATAGCGCAACGACGGAATCGGACAGCCGCGGCACGCCGAACTGAAATTCGCCGCTGACGATGTCGATGGCAAAGCCCTGAACCTTGGTCTGTCCGGATTTCCAGAACACCGCCGCGATGGAAAAACGACCGATCAGCGCGATCAGGGAATCCGGGATGCGGGCAAGAAGGCCGATCAGTGCCCCGATCAGGCTTTCCAGCCAGGAAGCGTTGGCGCGGCTCGGCGCGGTGGCGGTGGTCATGATGGCGCGCTCCTCGGGATAGTCATGGTCGTTATCGCGCCGCCACGAATCAGCAGCCCCAGCGTGGCGGCGAGGTCGAATGCGGCATCGGTGGCCAGAGCTTGCTCGGCCGCGTGGCCGAAGGCGACGCCTTGCTGCAGGCCCGTGATGAACACAGCCGCACCATCCGCGATGCGGGAGATTTCGACGTCGAGTCCGGCGCGCAGCACCAGCGCCGCCTCGGCGGCGTCGGGATCGACCGAACTCAGCGCGCGCGCGGCATCGGCCGCCTGGTGCGCCGCCCACAAGGAAACCACCGCATGACGGGAACGGAGAACGCCGAGCGACGGATGCAAGGCGATTCGCGCCGAGGGCAGCGCTGCGGCGTCCCCCAGCAAGTGTACGATTTCTACGGGCACCAGCGGCACGGCATCGGCGGCGTGGTAGGCCGACACGCGCAACATTTCGAGCCGCGCCACGTCCGCCAGACAGGGAACAGCGGCCGCCGGAGTGAACGCCTCGATGAAATCCGCCAATCCGTCGCCGTAGAACGCCAGCACGCGCGAACGCGGCGGATTTGCCTGAACAAACAGGCGAGCCATGGCGCGGAAAAATTCCTCGCCGACCAGTTCCTGCGTCACCGGATAGGTATCCGCCAGAGCATCGATCAGCGAGACCATGACATTGTTGCGATAGATCGCGAAGCGGCGCCCCGGATCGGAGCCGTTCCACGCCGTCAAGCCCGGCGGGCAGCCTGGCTCCGTGGCCAGCAAGGCGCCGGCAAAGACCTGCTGATCGCTCACGCGCATACCCGGCACCAGGAGTTTGCGGCGACTGGCGCGCCACATGCGTTTGCACCTGCGGCGCGCATCAATCCCTCGGCTTGGTGCGCCTCGGCGAGCAACACGGGAAAGGCGGGAATGTCGTTGTCGCGCTCGATCAGTGTCGGCAGCGGCCCCAGCCGATCCAGCGCGTAACGGTAGAGGTCCCACACCGCCTGTGCCACCGGCGCGCCGTGGCTGTCTATCAGCAACGGATCGCCCGCCGCGTCCACGTCACGCGCAAACCCCGCCAGATGAATCTGCCCCACCGCATCCAGCGGCAAAGCATCGATGTAGGCGCAAGGGTCGCGGTGATGATTGACGCAGGCGACGTAGACATTATTCACGTCGAGCAACAGGCCGCAGCCGGTGCGGCGCACGACTTCGGCGATGAACTCGGTTTCCGTCATCGTCGAGGCGGCGAACTCGACATAGGTCGCCGGATTCTCCAGCAGCATGCGGCGCCGGAGACGGCTCTGTACCTGATCGACATGCTCGCAGACGCGGGCCAGGGTAGCGGCGTGATACGGGACCGGCAGCAAGTCGTTGAGGAAGATCTCGCCGTGGCTGGCCCAGGCGAGATGCTCGGAGAAGGACTCGGGCTGGTAGCGATCGAGCAGCTTCGCCAACCGGTCGAGATGATCCACATCGAGCAGCGACTCGCCGCCGATGGACAGGCTGACGCCGTGAATCGACAGCGGATAGCGTTCGCGGATGCGGCCGAGGTAGTGATGGAAAGGACCTCCGTCCACCATGTAGTTTTCGGCGTGAATCTCGAAAAAACCGATATCCGGTCCGGTGGCAAGAATTCCCCGGAAATGTTCCGGTTTGAGACCGACGCCGCCCCGGGCGGGCAGGCTGCGGACGACGGCGCCGACAACGATCGATGCGGAAGAGACGGGTGCGTTCATTGTCGGCGCTCCGCGCTGGCCAGCGGCTGTCAGGCCTTCTTTTCCTTGAACTCGGCGAGTTGTCCCTTGCCGGTCGGCGATGTCTTCGAAACCATCTTTTCGCAGCTTCCCTTGGGTACGGCCGTCCAGGCATTGCCCTGGTAATCCACTTTCGAGGTTCCGGCGCAGCTTGTTCCGGCGCCTGCCTTGCAATCGTTCTTGCCCTTGAGGGCCACGCCGTAACAGTGCTCCTTTTCCATGGCCATCTTCTCGTCCGCGGCAGCGACAGGCGCGGCGGCAACGGTCAGGGCGGCGCCAAGGGCCAGGGCGAGGGAGGCAGCAGTCAGTGTCTTGTTCATGGTAAATCTCCTTAAATCAAGTTGGGTTGGATGCGTCGCTTCCTTGCAGGCGCTCGAAGATTTCGACCCTGCTGTACCAATAGTCGGCGCCACGAGAAATTCCTTACACCATGAATGATTGAAAATTGAGTTAAATCGTCGGACCAGGCGCAGTACGTGAAGTGCAGTCTTGTAGCGTATCCGCAGGGGTGATATGATTGGTCATGGCTGCAATCAAGCCCCAAAAGGCACTGGATGTCTCAACCCGGTTGGCAAAGAGGCGCGGGAATGGAATTCTCCGGCGAGAGGTTTGGGTGGACGGCAAGGGCAGGGTAGTCCGTTACAACCTGGCATATATCAACCACGACATTTTTCAGGGCGACAACGGACGCGTGGTTGGATATGACAATGCCCACGGAGTTCATCACCGACATTACAAGGGCAAGACGGAGGCTGTGGAGTTCCCGAGTTTCGAGGACATTGAAGAACGTTTCGAAGCAGACTGGGCGGTATTCAGCAGAAAGGGCAAGAAATGAGAACTGTGATCAAGGTAGAGGGGCCGGCAGACTTTTTCAAGCGTGGAAAGCTTGTCGCCAAACTTGCTGATCAGGGCAAGACAATTCCTCGAGAGCACATAATCGCCTTTGAAGATCCGGAAGATATGGCGCGCCTGATCACCACCGCAAAATTGGCGCTTTTCAGAGAGGTGCGTCAGAGTGCCGGGTCGATCACCGAACTTGCAGAGCGATTGCATCGTGATCGCAGTGCGGTAAAGAGAGATATTGATGACCTCGAAAAAGCAGGACTCATCGAAGTTCAGGATATGCCGCTACCCGGGCATGGCCGGAAAAAAGAAGTCCGTGCGGTCGCAGAGCAGGTACTGCTGGCGATTTGAGGTATGGCCGCCGCGCCGTCAGCGCCGACTTCCGCACACACGTGTCGATCTTGCGACAACCGTCCAGCCGGAATCAGTATTCGCCGATCACCTTGTCCACCGCGGGTTTGATCCTGGCCCGATCGGCCGGACTCAGCATGCCGACGGGAAGCTTGAGCCGGGCGGTGTCGATGGCGAAGATTTCGTCGGTGGAGAGTACGAACAGCCCTTGTCCGGGAACTTCGACCAGCGGCGCCATGATTTCAACCGGCTGGGCGCCTGCGCGCAGCGGAATGACGACGGTTGCCCCGGTTCGGCTGGTGATGTGATCGTTCTGGATGGCGACAAGGTAGGGAATCTCGGCCGTCTTCGTGCCGGGATTGGGGTAGATATGGAACTGCGCCAAGCGTCAGATCCGGTCGAACTCTGCGCCCGCCAGCCCCGTGGCGGCGATATCCCGGCCGTGGGCCGCCAGCGCATCGGCGTTGTGTTCCGCCCAGGTCCGGTTCTCCAGTTCTTCGAGCATCCGGGCAAACAACTGCTCGGCCTGCGCCGAAAGATTGACCTGCTGCTTGTAGGGTTCGAGGCGATCCAGCAAGTCCTGGTTGATCGACAGCGACAGACGGCCTTTCCGGGCGGCGGGGTCGTAATGGGTTTGCATTGAGTGGCTCCTGCGGTCTGCTGATGCGCACGATCATACGTATTGGCGGCATCGGGTGTCAATGGCTGTCAAAACCTATGACGCGCGCCCGTGTTCGGCTTCCCCTCCTTTGCAGGCAAGGGCGATGTAGCGCGGCACTGGTCGCGCGCCAGTGCCATAGGCGATCATGGTGCGGATCGTCATGCCTAGTGCTTCTGCCGCAGGATTTGTCGAATTACCGATCTAAGCCGATGATCAAGCTCGTTCAACCAACGACTACCGCCGGAAAATTACGTTTGGCTGGTATTTGTCCTAACCGTCCGCAGCATGCACTTTCAATATCCATCACGAATTCCGGATAGCCGAAAACTGAAGATGCAAAAATTTCACTCGCGGCAAGATCGGTCCGCGTCGACAGTTTTTGCGGTCCGCAACACATCACGGCGTGCGCGACCGGAACCGCCCTCCGGTTCAACCCTCAAGCCGGTGTCGCAAGCGCCATTCCTTGACCAGCGCATAGATTGCCGGAATCACCGCCAGCGTCAGAATTGTCGAGGAGATCATTCCGCCCACCATCGGCGCGGCGATGCGGCTCATGACTTCCGAACCGGTGCCAGTGCCCCACATGATCGGCAAGAGGCCGGCCATGATCGCCACTACCGTCATCATCTTCGGCCGCACGCGCTCGACCGCACCTTCCATCACTGCCGCATAAAGGTCCTCGGCGCCGGGCCGCCGTCCCGCCAGCGCCGACTTCTTCTTCTCCGCTTCCCAGGCATGGTCGAGGTAGATCAGCATCACCACGCCGGTCTCCGCCGCGACCCCGGCCAGCGCGATGAAGCCCACCGCCACCGCCACGGACAGGTTGTAGTCGAGCAGCCACATCAGCCAGACGCCGCCGACCAGCGCGAAGGGCACTGACAGCATGACGATGAAGGTTTCGGTCAGGCGCCGGAAGTTGAGATAGAGCAGCAGGAAGATGGTCAACAGGGTGACCGGGATGACCACCTTCATCTTCTGGATGGCCCGTTCCATGTACTCGAACTGGCCGCTCCAGGCGATGTAATAGCCGGGCGGGAATTTGATCTTTTCCGCCACCGCCTTCTTCGCGTCGGCGACGTAGCCGCCGATGTCACGGTCGCGAATGTCGACGTAGATGTAGGCCGATAGCAGCGCGTTCTCGGTGCGGATGCCGGGCGCGCCCTTGGCAATCTCCACCTTCGCCACCTGCCCGAGCGGGATCATCGCGCCATCCATGGTCGGCACCAGCACCTCGCGCGCGATCTGCTGCGGGTCGGAGCGCAGTTCGCGCGGATAGCGGACCTGCACGCCGAAACGTTCGCGGCCCTCGACGGTGGTAGTCACCATTTCGCCGCCCAGCGCCGTGCCGATCACGTCCTGCAGGTCGCCGACGGCCAGCCCGTAGCGGGCAAGCTGCTCGCGGTCCGGTTCGATGTTGAGGTAGAAGCCGCCGGTGATGCGTTCGGCGAAGGCCGATGTCGTTCCCGGCACGGTCTTCACCACGGCCTCGATCTCCTTGGCCAGCTTTTCCATCTCGTTCAAGTCCTTGCCGAAAACCTTGATGCCGATCGGCGTGCGGATGCCGGTTGACAGCATGTCGATGCGCGCCTTGATCGGCATGGTCCAGGAGTTGGCGACACCGGGAAATTGCAGCGCCTTGTCCAGCTCGGCGATCAGCTTGTCAGTGGTCATGCCAGGCCGCCATTCGGCTTCCGGCTTGAGATTGATCACAGTCTCGAACATCTCTGTCGGCGCCGGGTCGGTCGCCGTGTTGGCGCGACCGGCCTTGCCGTAGACCGATGCCACCTCAGGAAAGCTCTTGATAATCTTGTTTTGCGTCTGCAACAGCTCGGCCGCCTTGGTGATCGACATGCCGGGCAAGGACGTCGGCATATAGAACAGCGTGCCTTCGTTGAGCGTCGGCATGAATTCGCTGCCCAGTTTTGAGGCCGGGTAGAAGCTGACCGCTATGGCCGCCAGTGCGAGGAGGATGGTCGTGCGCTTCCAGCGCATCACCCAGGTGATGATCGGCCGATAGGTCCAGATCAGAAACCGGTTCACCGGGTTCTTCGCCTCGGGCAGGATCTTGCCGCGGATGAACAGCATCATCAGCACAGGCACCAGCGTCACCGACAGCATGGCCGCGCCGGCCATGGCGAAGGTCTTGGTATAGGCCAGCGGCGAGAACAGGCGGCCTTCCTGCGCCTCCAGCGTAAATACCGGCAGGAAGGAGACGGTGATGATCAGCAGCGAAAAAAACAGCGCCGGCCCGACCTCGCGGCAAGCCGCGACGATGGCGGCAGCTCTCGCTGCTGCCATCGTTTGGCCTTGTTGCCCCCCCCTCTCCCCCTGCCCCTCCCCCGCCGGGGGGGAGGGGGGTATGGGTGGAGGCGCTTGCTCCAGCCGCTCCAGGTGCTTGTGCGCGTTCTCGATCATGACAATCGCCGCATCGATCATGGCACCGATGGCGATGGCGATGCCGCCGAGGCTCATCAGGTTCGAGTTCATGCCCAGCAGATGCATGGCGATGAAGGCAATCAGGATGCCGACCGGCAGCATCAGGATCGCCACCAGCGCGCTGCGCAGGTGGAGCAGGAAGACGAAGCAGACCAGCGCGACGATGATCGATTCCTCGGCCAGGGTTCGCTTCAGGGTGTCGATGGCGCGATGGATCAGTTCGGACCGGTCGTAAACCGGCTCGATGCTGACGCCCGGCGGCAATCCGGGCGCCACCTCGGCGATCTTCTCCTTGATGTTGTGAATCACTTCCAGGGCATTCTGGCCATAGCGCGCCATGACAATGCCCGACACCACTTCGCCCTCGCCGTTGAGCTCGGTCAGGCCGCGCCTCTCGTCGGGCGCCAGTTCGACGCGGGCAACGTCGCGAATCAGCACCGGCGTGCCCTTGTCGCTCTTGACGACGAGCATTTCGATGTCGCCCTTGCCGCGCAGGTAGCCTTTGCCGCGCACCATGTACTCGGTCTCGGCCATCTCGATGGCGCGGCCGCCAACGTCGCGATTGGAATCGCGGATCGCCTGCGCCACCTTCATCAGCGGAATGCCGTAGGCGCGCAGCTTGACCGGATCGACCGTGACCTGATAGGTCTGGACGAAGCCGCCGATGGAAGCGACTTCGGCGACGCCGTGGGCCTTGGTCAACTGGTAGCGCAGGTACCAGTCCTGGATGCTGCGCAGTTCCGCCAGGGTCTTGTCTTTCGCCAGCAGCGCGTACTGGTAGACCCAGCCGACGCCCGTGGCGTCGGGACCGATCTGCGGCGTGATGCCTTTCGGCATGCGACCCGCAGCGAAGTTGAGGTACTCGAGGACGCGCGAGCGCGCCCAGTAGATGTCCGTGCCGTCTTCGAAAATGATGTAGACGAAGGACGCGCCGAAGAAGGAGAAGCCGCGCACCACCCTGGACTTCGGCACCGAGAGCATGGCCGTGGTGAGCGGATAGGTGACCTGGTCCTCGACCACCTGCGGCGCCTGCCCCGGATATTCGGTATAGACGATGACCTGCACGTCCGAAAGATCGGGTAGTGCGTCGATCGGCGTGCGCAGCACCGCGTAGATGCCGGCGAGGACGACGAACAGGGTGGCGAGCAGGACCAGGAAGCGGTTTCGTGCCGACCAGTCGATGACGTTGCTGAGCATGGCTTTCCCCGTTTCAGTGGCCTTGGTGGGCCGAGGAACGCGCAGCGCCGGTGCCTTCCAGCTTGACGATCACCCACTCGCCGGGCTTGCGCTCGACGAAGCTGAACTCGATCGTCGCGCCGGGCTTGAGGCTGCCGAGCAGCGAGGAATTGGCCAGCGTGAAATCCATGGTCATGCCGGGCCACTTCAGGCTCGCCACCGGACCGTGCGTGATCGAAACCGTGCCGGACTTGGCGTCGATCGCGTCGAGTTTGCCGGTCGCCTGGTGGCTGGTTCCCTGCGCGGCAGGCGCCGCCTGCGCCGGTTCAGGTCCGGCCTTGGGCGCCGCGGGGCCGAAACCGCTGACCGCCGCCTTCAGATTGCTCTCAGCGTCGATGAGGAAGTTGGCGGTCACCACCACGAGTTCACCGTCCTTGACGCCCTCGATGACTTCGGCATAGCTGTCGCTGCGGGCGCCGAGCTTGACCTCGCGCGGTTCGAAGCGACCTGCCCCGGCCTGGATCAGGACAATGCGGCGGGTGCCGCTGTCGATCACGGCCGAGACGGGCACCGTGACCACGGGCCCTTTCGCCGCGACGGCGAGTTCCATCTGGGCGAACATGCCGGGCTTGAGCAACTGCCCGGGATTGGCAAGTTCGACGCGGACCGGAATGGTCCGGGTTTCGGCTTTCAGTGTCGGATAGACATAGGTGATGGCTCCCTGGAATACCTTGTCCGGGTAGGCATTGATTTTCACCGTGGCGCCAGCGCCGACTTTCACCAGTCCGATGTCCTGCTCGAAAACGTCGGCGACAACCCACACGGCCGACAGATCGGCGATCTGGTAGAGAGCCTCGCCCGGCATGAAACGCATGCCTTGCACGGCCTTCTTCTCGGTGACGATGCCGGACACCGGCGAGCGGAACGTCAGCGTGCGCTTCGTCTCGCCGGACTTTGCCAACGCCTTGACTTGCTCTTCGGA
This sequence comes from Sulfuritalea sp., assembly GCA_030651305.1. Classification (GTDB taxonomy): domain Bacteria; phylum Pseudomonadota; class Gammaproteobacteria; order Burkholderiales; family Rhodocyclaceae; genus Sulfuritalea. The sequence goes on from JAUSCI010000046.1 coordinate 14,636, forward strand.
GATGTCCCAGTTCTTGAGCCGCATCAGGCTCGACTCGGCGAGCTGGCGCATGCCGGCCTGGGCTTCGCCTCCCGCCTCCTTGAGCGACTGCACGCCCTGGGCGGCGATCGCATATTCGCGCTGGGCGGAGACCAGTTCCGGGCTGTAGACCTCGAACAGCGCCTGCCCCTTGCTCACCGGCTGGCCGGTGACATTGACGTGCAGGCGTTCGACATAGCCCTCGAACTTGGGCGAGATGGTGTAGATGCGTCGCTCGTCCGGCTCGATGCGGCCAGCAGCGCGGACGATACGGTCCAGCGCGCGCAGGTTGGCCGCTTCGGTCCTGACGCCGAGTTTCTGCACCTTCTCGGTGCTGATCCTGACCTGGTTCGCGGCCCCCGGCTCCTCGTCCGGCGCGCCCTCGTAAACCGCGATGTAATCCATGCCCATCGGGTCTTTCTTCGGCGTCGGCGAAGTATCGGGTAGCCCCATCGGGTTGCGATAGTAGAGTAGCTTGCGCTCCTTGCTTGCTGCGGCGGCAGGAGCGGCCGTTGCCGTGGTGCTCGCCGTGTCACCAGCGCCAGCGCGCTGCGTCCCTTCGGGAACTCTTGCCTTGCCCAACCAGTAGCCGGCGCCGGCGGCCAGCAGCACAGTCGCTACCACCGCCATGTATCGATGCTTCATAGATCTTCCCCGATCAGTCGTTCGATGTCCGCCAGGCGGATCTGTTGTTCGACTTGCGCCTTGATGACGTCCTGTTTGGCCTTGCGAATCTGCCGTTGCGCGTCGAGCAGTGTGGCGAAATCCACCTTGCCGGTTTCGTAACCGGCCAGCGCCGCCCGGAAGGTGAGTTCGGCCTGCGGCAACAGGCTGGTTTGCGCCAGTATTCCCACGCGCCGCGCGGCATCGATGCCGGCGAGGTTCTCTGACAGATCGGCCAGCAACTGGTTGGCGGTGGCTTCCTTGCGGGCGCGGGTCGCGTCGATCATCTTCTCGGCTTCGCGTTCCTGGCTGCGCCGACTTTCCTGTTGCAGCGGAATGTTGAATTCGAACATCAGCTCCCATTCATTCACGCGATTGCGCATCTGGATCGGCGAGACGCCGATGGTGAAGTCCGGGTAGCGGTTGCGATAGGTCAGGTCGCGGTTTTTCTCCGCCGAACGAATCCTGGCGTCGTCGGCAAAGAGCTGCGGATTCTTCCCGCGCAAACGATCTTCCAGCGTCGCGTAATCCAGCTTCGTGGCGGCCGGCGTTGGCCGCAAGCGCTCCGGTTCGGCCAGCGGCGCCTGCGCCGGACGCGCCAGCACGGCGTTGAGACGGGAGCGCGCGTGGTGATGCTCGGTCTCCATCTGGATCAGTTCGCCTCTCATCGCGGTGCGCTCCACCTGAACGCGGATAGCATCCTGTTGCGGCACCAGTCCGCCGGCATAGCGCGCATGGGTAATGCCCTCTATGCGGTCGATCAGCTCAATGACTTCCCGGGTCAGCCGGATGAGCTTGGCAAAAGCGAAATACTGGGCGTAGGAGATCTTGATACGAGCCGCCTGTTCCGTCCAGGTGACGCCGGCCTTGCCCTTCGCCACATCGACCTCGGCTTCCGCCGCTTCGCGCTTGAGATCGCGCTTACCCCAAAACGGCAGGGGCTGGATCAGCGTGTATTTGGTGCTGCCGACGCGACTTGGCAGCAAGTTGAAGCTGGTGCCGGACTCGGCGCCGAAGTTGCTCACATTCTGCAACTCAGTGCGCAGCATCGGGTCGGGCAGCGCGCCGGCCGGATGGACGCGCTCCCCGGCCGCTTCGGCTTCCAGACGCATCGCGGCGTATTCCGGATTTCGTGCCTTGGCGTAGTCGAGCAGGCCTTCGACGCTGGCGCCGATCAGCGGCTGCGCCGGCTCGGCATGCGCAGCCGCAACAACGGCAGCCAGAGCCGCCGCCAGCAGCACAATGCGGGAGGCCACGGCCCTATTTCGCCGCTTCGATACTGACCACCGTCAGCTCGCCCTTGGCTTCCTCCGCGCGGAAGCGAATCTTGTCGCCCTCCCTCCACTTTTTCAGCAGCGCCGGGTTCTTGGCCTTGAAGCTCATGGTCATGGCGCCCATGTTGAGATTGGCAATCTCTCCGTGCTTGATCGTGATGGTGCCGGACGCCCGATCCAGCTTCCTGATGACACCCTCGGTCAGCGCTGCCGCCTCGGGTGCCGCGATTGCTGGCGCACCAGGGAGCAGCAGCGTTGCGCAGAGGGCGAGAAATGCGTAGCGATTCATGCGTGATACCTCCTTCACTCATCATTGACGTAAGTGGATCCTGCTTCGAACCCGCGCATGATAATGCCCATGCTCGTCGGACCAGGCAAAGTCTAACCATTCTGCGGTGTCGAAAACATGACTGGCAGATTACATTCCTGTCAGGCGCCGCGCAGGCGCAAGGCGTTGCCGACCACGCTGACCGAGGACAGGCTCATCGCCGCGGCGGCAATGATCGGCGACAACACCAGACCGAAGGCCGGATAGAGAATACCCGCGGCAATCGGTACGCCGAGCGCGTTGTAAAGAAAAGCGAAGGCCAGGTTCTGCCGCATGTTGCCCACGGTCGCGGCCGATAGCTGGCGGGCGCGGGCAATGCCGCGCAGATCGCCCTTGACCAGCGTCACCTGGGCGCTGTTCATGGCGACGTCGGTGCCGGTGCCCATGGCGATGCCGACATCCGCCTTGGCCAGCGCCGGCGCATCGTTGATGCCGTCGCCGACCATCGCCACGATGCGTCCTTCCTGTTGTAGTTTTTCGACCAGGGCGAGTTTGTCGGCCGGCTTCACTTCCCCGTGTACTTCGTCTATGCCCAGCCGCTTGCCGACCGCCTGCGCCGTGGTCAGGCCGTCGCCGGTCGCCATGACGACGCGCAGGCCGGCCTGGCGCAGGCTCGCCAACGCCTCGCTGGTACTCGCCTTGATCGGGTCGGCGACCGCCAACAGTCCGACCAGGCGCCCGTCCGCCGCCAGATGCATGACGCTGGCACCGCTCAGGCGCAGCGCTTCCGCTGCGGCGACGATACCGCTGACGTCCACGCCCTCGTCGGCCATCAGCGCGGCATTGCCCAGCGCCAGGCGACGGCCACCGACCACACCGTGCACCCCGATGCCGCTGGCGGATTCGAACTGTTCGGGCTTGTCCAGCGCGAGGCCGCGCTCGCGGGCGGCGCGGACGATGGCATCCGCCAGCGGATGTTCGCTGCCCTGATCGAGGCTCGCCGCCATGCGCAGCACCTCGTCCTCGGTGGTGCCGGCCATCGCCACGGCGCGCTCGAAAACCGGGCGGCCCTCGGTCAGCGTGCCGGTCTTGTCCACGATCAGCGTATCGACCTCGCGCAGGCGTTCGATGGCTGCCGCGTCGCGGAACAGGATGCCGCTGGTGGCGGCCTTGCCGGTGGTGACCATGACCGACATCGGCGTGGCCAGACCGAGGGCGCAGGGGCAGGCGATGATCAGTACGGAAACGCCGTTGATCAAGCCGAAGACCCAACCCTGTTCACCGCCGAACAGGCCCCAGGCGAAGAAACTCAGGAGGGCGACGACGACGACCGCGACAACGAAGTAGCCGGCGACGACATCCGCCATGCGCTGCATCGGAGCCTTCGAGCGCTGGGCCTGGGCAACCATCTGCACGATCTGCGCCAGCACGGTCTGGGCGCCGACTTTTTCGGCGCGGATCACCAGGCTGCCCGAGGTATTCATCGTGGCGCCGATCACCTTGTCGCCGACGCGCTTGCTGACGGGCAGCGGTTCGCCGGTAAGCATGGATTCATCGACCGCGCTCGATCCTTCGGTCACCGCACCATCCACCGGCACCTTTTCGCCGGGCCGCACGCGCAGCGCGTCACCGACATGCACATGGGTGAGCGGCACGTCCGTTTCACTGCCGTCGGGATTGATGCGGCGGGCGGTCTTCGGCGCCAGGCCGAGCAAGGACTTGATCGCCGCCGTGGTTTGCGAGCGCGCGCGTAGTTCGAGCATCTGGCCCAGCAGGGTCAGCGAAATGATGACGGCTGCGGCCTCGAAATAAACGCCGATGCGGCCGTGAGCTGCGAAGGAGAGCGGGAACCAGCCAGGCGCCAGCGTCGCCACCACGCTATAGACGAACGCCGCGCCGGTGCCAAGGCTGATCAGGGTCCACATGTTCGGGCTGCGGTGGACCAATGACTGCCAGCCGCGCACGAAGAACGGCGCTCCTGCCCAGAGCACGATGGGCACGGTCAACAGCAGTTCGCCCCAGGTGCGCACGGCAGGATCGAGCCAGCCCAGCCGATGCCCGGCCATCGCCAGGACCACGACGATGGCGGTCAGCGGCAGGCTCGCCCAGAAGCGGCGATGGAAGTCGCGGTATTCGGTGTTGTCCTCGTCCTTTTCCAGGTCGGGCAGCACCGGCTCCAGTGTCATGCCGCACTTGGGGCAGTTGCCCGGTGTCGGCTGACGTATCTCGGGATGCATCGGGCAGGTGTAGATCGTTCCCTCTGCGACCATGGCCGCCGCAGCCGGTTCGCTTGCCGCTTGCAGATAGCGCTGCGGCTGGACTTCGAATTTGGCAAGGCACTTCGCGCTGCAAAAGCGATAGTGCTGTCCTGCGTATTCAAACCGGTGCGCCGAATCCGGCTTGACCGTCATGCCGCACACCGGGTCGATCATTGTTCCGTCCGTCTTCATTGGATTTGCCTCCGCACCAGCCATGCAACGAGGGGTGGAATCAGCAACCATTGCAGCAGCGGCGCCAGCCCGGTGCCCAGCAGCGGCAGCCGGGGCATTGCTGCGGCATACTCCCAGCGTCCGCCGACCTGGGTGGCCCAATATTCCAGCGCTAGCGTGACGATGAGGCCGATGGCGACAAAGGCGCCGATGGTGGCGCCGGAAGGCCGCCGCATCCAGCCGCGCGTGCGGGCCAATGCAGCGACCAGCCAGAAGGCGAGCAAGGCGATCACGGCATCGCCGAGCGCGGCACGAGTGCACAGGATGACGCCCTCCCAGTGCGAAAGCGACGGCATGCCCTTGAACAGGGGAATTTGCCACAGCTCCCAGGGCAGGTTAAGCAGGAAGGCGAACAAGGCTACGTTTATCTCCGGCAGGTTCGTCGCGCCGTTTCGCCGCGAGCGGAACATCAGGGCGGCGGGCGCAGATGCTTCAGCGAGGAGACCATCGCAAACCGTTTGCCCTTACTTCATCGGCATCGGTGCGGGGGCTGCGCCATCCTGACGACGCATCATCTGCTCCATCATTCCCTGCATCATGTCCATGCGTTTTTCCATTTGCTGCATGCGGTCCGGCGCGCTGGGCGTCGCAAGATCCCCTGCCTTCATTTCCATGCCGGGTTTGCCCATCATTTCGCTGTGCATCATGCCCATGCCGCCCTTGCCCATCATGCCGCCCGCCATCATCGGACAGTCCATCATCCCGGCCTTCATCTCGTGTGCCATTTTCATGTTCTCCTGCATGGTCTGCATGTGCTCGGCCATAGCCTTGTGCCGCGCTTCGTCGGTCTTCGCCTTGGCGATGCGGTCGAGCTGTGCCGGCATCTTCTTGACGTTGTCCTGCATTTTCTTCACCTGAGGCGCCGGCTGGGCGGGTGCGCTTTTCGCTTCCGCCGCCTTTTCCGGGTGGTGGGCATCCGCGGCGAAAACCGGAGCGGCATACGCCAGCGAGGCGGCAATGGCTGTCATGGCAAACTTGTTCATGGTGGTTCTCCTTGGTAAGGTCTTCTTCTCGTCCGGTGGCAAAGGACACATGGAAGTTGAGCAGGATGGTTGGTAGCGCTTTGCTGGTCGGTTCGCTGCCGAACATACGGCTTTCCCTTTGGGCAAGCCCTCAGTCACCGTTGCCGGAACCACTGCAAGCCTTCCGTCAATCCGCAGGGCGGGACGACGAATTTTGGGCGACACAATGTGCGCCCGAATCTACTTTCCCGCTTCGATGCTGATAACGGTGAGTACACCCTTGTTGTCCGCCGCACGAAAGCGGATTTTGTCGCCCTCCTTCCAAGGCTTCAGGATGTCCGGCGACCTCGCCTTGAAACTCATGGTCATGGGGGGCATGCCCAGATTGGCGATTTCGCCATGCGCAATGGTCACCCGACCTTTGGACAGGTCGATTTTCTTGACCACACCTTCGGCCATTTGCGCCCCCGCGGGCGCTTGGATTTGCATGGCCGCATGGCCAGAGTGACTCTCGTGATCGCTGGCAGCAATTCCGGGCGCGGAAAAAGTGAGGGCGAGGGCAATCGATGCGTTGGCAATTACAATTTTCATGAGGTTTCTCCAGTTGTGTTTGGGATCGAGCATCTACGAACTATCAGAATCGCATTTCCATTTCGTGCGCCATCAACCACAGGTTCATCGCCGTGATCGCGCCGGCGAATGCCAGCATCGGCAACAGGCGCCAGCCCCTCAGTGCAGTACCGCCGTCGAGCTTGTCCCGGCTGCGGTGGCGAATGATCTGAACCGCCAACCAGAAGCCGAGCACCACCAGCCCCGACTGCGCCGTGAACATGAGTGCATCCGGAAATAGCGGATTCATCATCTGGGCGTGCCGTTGGAGGGATGAAAGGGGGGCGACTCCGGTGCCAAGCGGATTGAGCAGCATGGCGAACACATTCACGCTTTCGCGCGACAGGTGATCGAGGTTGTGGGCCAGGTGATAGACGAATGCGAGCGGCAACGCGCTGAAGGAAAATGCCGTAAACAGGTCCTTGTAGGATGCCTTTCGGTGATCGCCCAAATAGGTCAGTCCGACAGCCGAGCCGAAGATAAGCACCGGCAGACCGAAACTGGCGAACATTGCCAAGGTGAAACTCACCAAGGACTTGCCGGTCTCGCCGATGGTGTTGGCTATCGCCAGCACCCATTCGCCCCAGAAAGGCATCATGGTGAGACCGTGAAAGGTGGTGATCCCGAGCAGCAGCAGCATGAACCATGCAGCGTCCATCTGCGGCCTGGCCTGGTCCTGATCGATGGCCTCGCTGCCCAGCGGGCGCAAGCGCCATGAGACATTCTGATGCGGGCAGCTTTGCATGCAATTGCCGCATGACAGGCAGTTGGTGTTCTGGCTTAGACGACCGACGACCAGACTGGTCGGGCATGGCTCGATGTCCTTGGAACCGTGGTAGCACTCGAGCGTGGTGCAGGTGGCGCAGATGTCCTGGCTCACGGGCCGCACGGATATCGGCGCGAGACGCGCATACATGCCCAGCGTTCGTCCCACCGGGCAGGCGTAGCGGCAAAATGCCTTGCGATCGAAAACCAGCAAGTAGCCTATGGAAAGGACCAGCATCGCCACCGCCATCAACGCGGTGGCGACCGGCTTGGACGTGACGCCGATGCCAACTTCCAGCCATGCCATCCCAACGAACAGCATGAGCGCCAACCAGATGTTTTGCATATAGCGTGGAACCTTGCGGCGCAGTCCCGGATGGGGAGTCGACCGCCGCCACAGGCGCAGCCGCACGATCCAGCTGGACAGCGTATCCCACGGACAAATGGCGCACCAGGCCGTGCCGAGAAACAGCACGGATACCACCACCAGCGGCCACCACAGGTTCCAGACGAAGGTGGTGGTCAGACTGCGCTCAGGGTAGGGCGTGCCGAACAGTCCCGCGTAGATGACGAGAAGAAAGCCCGCCACCGAGACCATCTTGACGGCAACCAGCGGATAGGGGCTACCGTTGAAGAAACGAACGAATCGACCGACCAGCGGCACTGTCGCCAGATTGAAACTGCGGGGCGGCGCTTCCGACGGCAACCCGGAAATCAGGGCCCACAACGCAATCGCGAAAACGGCGATCGACGTGCCAATGATCCATGGCTCGGGTACACCGGGATGCAGCATGACGTTGCCTTCGTCATGACCGTCGCTGGCCTGGTCCGAACTGACGGCGGCCTCGTCGCCGACGATTGGCCCCGCAGTCGTAGCACTGCTGGCCGGGTGCTTTGCGCCTGCCACCGGAACCGCCTCGTCACCGTGCGCATACACCTGACTGCCCCATCCCAGCGCGAACAGCAGCATCGTGGCGAAAAGGAATAGCTTCATGACTTCCATCGGCTGCCGCGACGACACCGAAGCTCCCGGCGGCGACATCTTGCGTCCGGTTTCGGCGGGGCTCAATTCGAATGAGGACTCACGCCCGGACAACCACCCTCCGCGGGTGAAGAAGCCAGTGACTTTTGTTGCGATCCCGGCGCCTGTTGGCCAAGGCCGGACGATGTGCGTGCTCATTGGAAGTGTGCTCCTGACGATTGATGACGTTCGGTTGGGGTCGCGACCGGCATTCTGCCTTTCCAGCGCGGATCGAGGGCGCGGTCGACGCAGTTCATTGAGCGGACTTCGTCAGCGGCGCAAAGCGCGTCTGTTCCGCCGCCTTGCCGTTCAAGGTGATCGACACCACCACCTTCATATCTGCGGCGGACGAGTATTTGGCAAAGCCCTTCATGCGATTGTCGCCATCCGGTTTCAGCGTCGACATCGCTTTGAGTTTGCCGGCCAGAATCGTGGCACTGCCGGTCGCGCCCGCAGTCGGCACTTTGTCCTTGTCATGGACGGTGACATACACAATGACCGGGTTCTCCTTCATGTCCTGGCTGTCCTTCACCATCACCAGTTCGTAGTCGTAGGCGCCGGCCTGGCGCAACTGGCCTCCGTTGGGACCGGACGCGTTAGGGTTGTCGCCATGCGCGAACAGGGCTGGGCTGGCGAGTACGCCAGTCGCGAGGATCAGGGCATGGAGTGGCTTCATTGCGGATTTTCCTTCGCGAAATGTCAGAAACTTTCGGTGTTCCGTGCTGCCAGCAAGCCCTGTAACGGTTTCTCACCCCACAGCCAGAACATCAGCGGGGTCAGCAGGGAATCGAGCAGCGTCGAACTGACGAGGCCGCCGAAGATCACCACCGCCACCGGGTGCAGCACTTCCTTGCCCGGGGCGTCGGCGGCCAGCATCAGTGGCAGCAGCGCGAAGGCGGCGACCAAGGCGGTCATCAGCACCGGTGTCAGGCGCTCCAGCGAGCCGCGCACGATCATCTGCTGGCCGAAAGTTTCGCCCTCGAAAGCGCACAGGTTGATGTAGTGGCTGATCTTGAGGATGCCGTTGCGCGTGGCAATGCCGGTCAGCGTGATGAAGCCGACCAGGGTCGCGACGGACAGCGGCTGGCCGGAGATCCACAGGGCGATCACGCTGCCGATCAGCGCCAGCGGAATATTGCCCATGATGATGAAGGTCAGCGCCGCTGAACGGTAGCGACTGTAGAGCACCATGAAGATCATGGTCAGCGATACGGCGGCGAGCAAGGCGATCAGTCGCGATGCCTGCTCCTGCGCCTGGAACTGCCCTTCCAGCGCGGTAAAGTAGCCCTCGGGCATGGGCCTTGCGGTGAGTTCGGCGCGGATGTCGGCGATCACCTTCGACATGTCGCGGCCATCGGTGTTGGCCGAGAGCACGATGCGGCGACGCGAATTCTCGCGGCTGACCTGGTTCGGGCCGTCGCTCTCTTCCACGCTGGCGATCTTCGATAGCGGCACGAAGCCGCCCGGCGTTTCGATCAACAAGTCGGCCAGCGTCTGCGGGCTGCGGGCGCCCTCGGGCAGGCGCACCAGCAGGTCGAAGCGGCGGTTGCCCTCGACGATCTGAGTAATCCGCTCGCCCTCGATCATCTGCTGCAGGCCGCGCAGCATGGCACCGGGCGCCACGCCATAGCGCGCCGCCTTTTCGTAGTCGAGGTGGATCTTCACCTGCGGAATCAGCACCTGCTTCTCAATCTGCAAGTCCGTGATGCCGGGAATCTGCGCCAGTCGGCCGCGCACGTCGGCGGCGAGGCCGCGCAGCGTGTCGAGATCGTCGCCATAGACTTTCAGCGCAATCTGGGCGCGCACGCCGGAGAGCAGGTGATCAAGCCGGTGCGAGATCGGCTGACCGACGCTGGTGACCGCCGGCAAGGCGGCCAGGCGTTGGCGGATGTCGGCGATGATCTGTTCGCGGTTGCGGCCGGAGGCCTTGAGGTCGACTTCCATCTCGGTGTAATGCACGCCCTCGGCATGTTCGTCGAGTTCGGCGCGGCCGGTGCGGCGTCCCATCTGCGTCACCTCGGGCACCTGCGCCACGAGCTGTTCCGCCAGCGTGCCGATGCGATTCGACTCGGTCAGCGACGTGCCCGGGTTGAGCAGGACATTCACCGTCAGCGTGCCTTCGTTGAAGGGCGGCAGGAATGAACGCGGGAAGAAGGGCACGCTCGCCGCCACGATCACCACCAACGCCAGTGCTGCGGCAAGCAGGCTGCGGGCGTGGCCAAAAGACCAGTGCAACAGCTTGCCGTCCCAGCGCTTGAGCCAGATTACCAACGGACTGTCGCCGGAAGAAAAAGGAGAAAAAGGGGCCAGGCTCGATTTTTTCGAATTCCAAAAATCGAGCCTGGCCCCTTTTTCTTGCAGAAGGTAGTAGGCCATCACGGGAGTCAGCGTCACCGAGACGATCATGCTGGCCAGAATCGAAACAATATAGGCCACGCCCAGGGGGGTGAACAATCGGCCTTCGATACCGGGCAGAACAAACAGCGGCACGAACACCAGCACGATGATCACGGTGGCATAGACGATGGCCGAGCGCACTTCCAGGGTGGCTGCGGCGATGACGTCGGCTACCGGTCGCGGCACCGCCATCGCCTGATTCAACTTGAGACGGCGCAGCACATTCTCGACGCCTACTACCGCGTCATCCACCAGTTCGCCGATGGCGATCGCCAGTCCGCCGAGCGTCATGGTGTTGATCGACAGGCCGAAGTAATGGAAGACCAGGGCCGTTGCCAGGAGCGACACCGGGATCGCCATCAGCGAGATGACCGTGGTGCGCACGTTGAGCAGGAACAGGAAGAGGATCATCGCCACCAGGATCGCGCCGTCACGCAGCGCTTCCTTGACATTACCCACCGAATGTTCGATGAAGTCAGCCTGCTTGAAGAGGAAGGACGGCGGTTCAATTCCCTTGGGCAGGCTCTTACTCAGCTCGGCGATGGCCTTTTCAACGTCGTGGGTCAGGGTCACGCTGTCGGCCGCCGGTTGCTTCTGCACCGACAGAATTACCGCCGGCTTGCCCTTGTAGCTGCCGTCGCCGCGCTTGATGGCCGGCGCCAGCTTTACGTCGGCCAACTGCTTGAGCAGGATCGGCTGGCCGCTCTTGACGGTGACCACCAGGTTCTGCAAATCCTCGATGCGGGAGCTGCGACCGATCTGGCGGATCAGGTATTCGCGGCCCTGGGCTTCTAGAAAGCCGCCGCTGGTATTGGCGCCGAAATCGCGCAGCGCGCCCTCCAGTTTCTCGCGCTCGATGCCCAGCGCCTGAAGCTGGGCGGGTTTGATCTCGATGCGATACTGCCGCACTTCGCCGCCGATGGGGATCACCTGGGCGACACCGGGAATTGTCAGCAGACGCGGCCGCATCACCCAGTCGGCATACTCGCGCACCGCCATCGGGCTGATCTTCGCCGGATCGGCCGGAATCGCGATGAGCAGGATTTCGCCCATGATCGAGGAAATCGGCCCCAGTTGCGGCACGATGCCAGGTGGCAACTGCTCGCGCACCAGATTCAATCGCTCGGCGATCTGCTGCCGGTTGCGGTAGATGTCGGTACCCCACTCGAATTCGACATAGATGATCGACAAGCCGATGCCCGACACCGAGCGTACACGCGTCACACCAGGCATGCCGTTCATGCCGGATTCGATCGGGAAGCTCACCAGCTGCTCGACTTCTTCGGGCGCCATGCCGCCGGCCTCGGTCATCAGGGTTACCGTCGGCTTGTTGAGGTCGGGGAAGACATCAACCGGCATCTGCCGCAGCGTCAGCGCGCCGTAGATGATCAGCAGCAGCGAGACGCCGAGAACCAGCAGGCGTTGCCTGAGGGCGGTGTGGATGATGAAGTCGAACATTTCAGCGCACTTGGGACAGCAATCCGGCGCCTTCGACGACGACGCGGTCACCATCGTACAGGCCGTCGGCGATGGCCACGTTGCCGGCGTCCAGCGACTGGACGCTCACCTTGCGCGCGACAAAGCGCTCGGCCTCGGCGTGGATCCACACCGCCGTCTCGCCAGCGCCGACTTTGGTCAGCGCGGCGCGCGGCACCGCTGCGCCCTTGATGTTTTGCGCCGTCCGCACAATGACCTTGACCGGCTGGCCTACAGCGACCACCGCGTTGGGTCCGGCAATGCGGAACAACAATGGCAGGGCCTGCTCGCGCAACTGGCGGCCACCGCCGACAAACTTGAGTTCCAGCGCGGTTTGCTCGGCCAGCGCGCTGGCGGAAATCAGCTTCGCTGCGATGCCGGGATCGTAGGCCAGTGCCTCGACGGCAAGACGGTCCGGATCGACGATTTCGAACAGCACCTCGCGGGCGTCGACGATCTGCCCGGCGACCAGATGGTGCGAGGCGCTGATCACGCCCGTCGCCGTTGCCAGTAGCGGCTCGGCGGTATTGATGCTGGCACCGACGAAGGCGCGGCGCTTCTGCAGCGCGTCGCGCTCGATGCGTGCTGATTCGATTTCCTTCCGCGGCACAGCGCCTTCAAGCTGCTCCAGGCGCTTCACGCGCCCGTCGGCGATGGCCTGCTGGGCTTCCAGTTCGGCCAACTGCGCCTTCTGGTTGCCGCGTTCGATGGCGCCGCTGACAGGCCGCAAGTAGGCCAGCACCTCGCCTTTGATGACCTTGCGTCCCTGCACCGGCATGCCTTTGGGTCCGGGCATGACGGTGCCGGAGAACACCGCCTGGACGCGCCCGCTAGTGTTGGGGTCGGGAATGACCTTGCCGTTGAGTTCGACCGTTGCAGCGAGATCGCCGAGTCGTGCCGGCTGCGTGCGCAGACCCAACTGACGCTGCACGGATTTGGGGACGAACAGGCTGCCGTCGGCCTGGCGCTGCAACGCAGCCGGCGCGCCGCTGGTTGGCGTGGCGGCGAAAGGTTTCCTGGCGTCCTCGCTGTGATCTTCGCCGCCATGTGCCAGCGCGCCGGAGGTCGTGAATGCCAAGGATGTTGCAGCAACGAAGAGCCGCAGGTCAAATGCTTTCATGCCAAACTCCCATGGCTTTTCTCTCGGTTATGACGAGCGACCAGCCGGATGCCGCTGACCATTATCACGAGGCCGACAACGCCCCAGAAGGTCCGCTTGCCCCGGTCTCGCGCGGGATCCTCGGCGACAACCGGGAGTGCGGCGTCCAGCATTACGGAAAGCAGGTCTGCGGTGTCGCCGGCTTCGATGCTGATCGTCAGTGGATGCCTGCCCGGAGGCAAGGGCGCCGTGAGATCCATCATGTAGGTGCCGACCCTGGTCTCGACAGCCAGACCCTTCAGTCCGGCGCCTTCGACCTCCACCTTGGCTTTCGCCACGGGTTCGTTGCTGGCGAAGCGATCGACATACACCACCAGGTGCTTGTCCTCAAGGCCGACCACGACTTCGAAGTACTCGGTGGCCGCCGCCGCTCGCGGTGCGTTCACCGTGACCGGGACGGGGGCTGGCGTTCCGTGGCTATGTCCATCGCTACTGTCGCCGCCGGCCCAGACGGGCAAGGCAATGAGCGCGACCAGACAAGACATTCTCAGGTGCTTCACGGCAATACTCCCAGGGCTTGATTCAAACGCGATATTGCTGCGGCGCGGGCAACACGCTGGCGACCGAGAAAGGATTCGGCGTCAAAGGCCGCGGCGCGGATGCGCAGCAGCGTCGCCAGATCGGATTCGCCGAGTGAAAATGCTTTTTCGCTCAGACGCAAATTTTCGGTAGAAAGCTCACGGCGCTCTTGCGCCATAGACAACTGCCGCTCCGCCGAAGCCAGGGCACGCTGGGCGCGCTCGGCTTCGAGCTGGACGCGCGTCTGGGCACGCAGCATTTCGGCGTCAGCCTGATTGGCCTCGGCCTGTGCCGCAGAAGTTTCACGGCGCACTTGCGCTCCAGAAGAGAGTGGTATCTTCAGCCGTATGCCCACCGTATTGGCGTAGGGCTCGGCGAAATCACCCCTCTCGCGCACCACGCGCAATGACAGTTCCGGCGCGGCACGCCGCGATTCGTCGACGACCGTCACCCTGGCGCGGGCGCTGCGCGCGGCGGCGGCGGCGGCCACCAGCAGGGGATGGGCCTCGGGGATTGCCAGGGTACCGCCCGTGGTTCGTTGCTGCGTCGGCCCCTCTTCGGTCATGTCCTGCGGTGCGATCGTCCCGGTCAACGTGCGCAAGGTCTGTTCCGCCTGGAGCAGCGTCGCCTCGGTCTCGATCAACTCGGCACCGGCGGCATGCACTTCGGTCTGCGCCAGATTGGCATCAATGCGGGACAGTTCACCGACCTTGTAGCGGCGCCGCACATCGGCTTCCAGCGCCCGGGCGGTATCGAGGCGCCGGGCGGCGAGCGCCTTGGCATTGCGCGCCGCAGCCAGGGCCCACCAGGCGTCGCGCAGTTCGCCGGCGAGTTCCGAGCGCAAAGCAACGCGCTTTGCGCTCGCTTCATCGATGCGGCTTGCCGCCTCGGCCTCGCGTGCCGCCTTCTGTCCCGGCAACCACAAGGGCGTGGCCAGTTCGACTTCGTATTCCTGCTTGCCCAGATTGCGATTGAGCCGGTCATTGCGGCTGCCGATGCTGACCGAACCGGGTTCCGGGGTCAGGCTGGCAGCGACGTCTTGATTCGCGCGTGCCTCGGCCTCGCGGGCGTCCAGGGCAACCGCTTGTGGATCCAACCGCCAGACCTGTTCAAGAGCCTGGGCCAGGCCGCCACGCGCGGGCTGAGCGTCGGCGGCGTAGCCCGACAGGCCGAAAACCAGGCCAGCGGCGCCGATGAGCATCTGCCCTTGCCAGCGAAACGAGGTCATGCCCATGGTTCAGTGGCTGACAAAAACGCTGGTTGAGCCATCGCGGGCCACCAGCAGCGTGTCATAGGCCATCTTCGGACCGTCCATTCCGGGCGAACCGGTCACCATCGACGGCACCGCGAGCCCCAGCACCTGCGGCTTCTCCTTGAGCAGGCGGCGGATATCCGCCGCCGGGACATGCCCCTCGATCACATAGCCGCCGACTTTCGCGGTATGGCAGGAAGTCAGGCGGTCGGGCATGCCGAGTTTCCTGCGTTCCGCGGCCACATCGCTGACATCGTGGGATGTAACCTCGAATCCGTACTGGCGCATGTGGCCGACCCAGCCACTGCAGCAGCCGCAACTGGCGCTCTTGAAAACTTCGACGCGAGGTGTGCCCCGGGCGATTGCCACGGTGGCCGAGAGCAGGACAAAAGCAAGAACGATACGGATTGGCTTCATGGCGGAACTTCCTCTGTCAAGTGCTTATGAGCATTCTGCAAACGGCTTCCCCACCGGAAGCTGACGGCCCGATTACATTTCTGTAATCTTTGCGGAGCAACGAATCCGCAAGCGCACAATCGCAACATCGGCATGAGCGGGAAATGCAATGAAAATTCTGGTGGTTGAAGACGAACCGAAAACCGGCGACTACCTCAGGCAGGGGATGGTCGAGGCAGGATTCGTCGTCGACCTGGCGAGGGACGGAGTGGATGGTCTGCATCTGGGGCAGACCGGCGACTACGACCTGGCGATTCTCGATGTGATGCTGCCGAAACTGGATGGCTGGCAGGTGCTGGCCGGACTGCGCCGCGCCGGACGCGAGATGCCGGTGCTGTTCCTTACCGCCCGCGACCAGGTCGAGGATCGCGTCAAGGGTCTGGAACTCGGCGCCGACGATTACCTGGTCAAGCCCTTCGCCTTCGCCGAACTGCTGGCCCGCGTGCGCACACTGCTGCGACGCGGCAGTCGCAGCCAGGAGTCGCAGCAGATGCGCGCGGCGGACCTGGAACTGGATTTGCTGCGGCGGCGCGCCTCGCGCGGCGGCCGCCACATCGACCTCACCGCCAAGGAGTTCGCGCTGCTGGAACTCCTGCTGCGCCGCCAGGGCGAAGTACTGCCGCGGTCCTTGATCGCCTCTCAGGTGTGGGACATGAACTTCGACAGCGATACCAATGTCATCGAGGTGGCGATGCGCCGGCTGCGCGCCAAGATCGACGACGGCTTCGAACCGAAACTCATCCGCACCGTGCGCGGCATGGGCTATGTTCTGGAGGACGATGCGGGATGAGTCACCGCGGACAGTCGATTACCCTGCGCCTGACCCTGCTGTTCGCCGCCGTGTCGACGACGGTGCTGCTGGCGCTGGGTTTTCTGATAGGCAATGCCGTCGAACAGCACTTCGTCGAACAGGACATGGAGCTGATGACCGGCAAGCTGCACCTGGTGGGTCACCTGCTGGAAAAGATGCAAACGACCGCCGAATTCGACGCACTGCCGGCACAGCTCGGCGATTCGCTGATCGGCCATCACGGTCTCGCCATGCTGGTGCGCGGCCCCGGCGACCGAACGCTGTTCGCCACTGCCGATGCGGTGTTTCCACCCGTCCTGCTGGCGCGTGGCACGATCCGCAATCCGCCGCGGGTACAGGTTTGGCAACAGGACGGGACGCAAGGATCGCAACCTTGGCGGGGCATCGCCTCACTCCTGCCCACGGGTGTCGCCGATCTGCCGCCGCTGCTGGTCGCGGTCGCGGTCGATATCACCCACCATGAACACTTCATGACTTCGTTCAGGCGCACGCTGTGGCTGTTCGTCACCATTGCCGCTGCCTTGGCCGGACTGCTCGGATGGGCGGCGGTACGGCGCGGACTGGCCCCCCTGCAAGCCATCCGCCAGGGTGCGGCGGGCGTCACGGCGAGCCGGCTCGACTATCGTCTGGCGCTCGATTCGGTTCCGGTCGAATTGGCCGAACTCGCGGAAACCCTGAACGACATGCTGGCCCGCCTCGAAGATTCTTTCCAGCGGCTGAAGGATTTTTCTTCGGACCTGGCCCACGAACTGCGCACGCCGATCAGCAACTTGATGACGGAAACGCAGGTGGCGCTGACCAGGACGCGCAGCGTCGACGAGTACCGCGAGGTGCTGGCCTCCAACACGGAAGAATACGAACGCCTGGCGCGCATGATCGGCGACATGCTGTTCCTGGCGCAAGCCGACAACGGCCTGATCGTGCCCAATCGCGAACCAGTCGATCTGGCGGCGCAAGTGCGCGAACTGTTCGATTTCTTCGATGCGCTGGCTGAAGAAAAGGCGCTGCATCTTTCACTGGAGGGCGCCGGGCAGGTCTCGGGCGACAAGCTGATGCTGCGCCGGGCGCTGGCCAACCTGCTGTCCAACGCCATCCGCCACGCGCCAACGGGTGGCAGCGTCCGGGTCCGCATCGAGACGGCAGGCAACGGCGCGAACGTGACGATCGAAAATACCGGCGAGCCGATCCCGCAGGAACATCTGTCACGCATATTCGACCGCTTCTACCGCGCCGACCCGTCGCGACACAGAAGCACCGAAGGCGCCGGGCTGGGCCTGGCCATCACCCGTTCCATCATCCGCACCCACGGCGGAGAAATTTCTGTTCGCTCCGGGGTCGATGGCGTCTGCTTCGAAGTCCGGCTCGCCTGCTGATTCCGCCGGCGCGGTCAGCAATAATCGTCACGCAAAGCCTTACAAAATGTAATCCACGAGTCATGTTGTCGACGGCAAGCAAGCCTGCCCCGGCACAAGTTGCGCTGTAACTCCCGTTTACCGCCGGCCCACGCCTGGGGCGACTAGATGCCGTATTTGCGATACAGGCTGATCCGTTTCTGGTCAAGACAGAATTCGCCGTAGGAAAATCTGCGAGCCATCGGGCAGTCGAGTTGCATGGGCATGCTGACGAATATCGAGCTCTCGCGTCCCCCCGTATCCAGTTCAACCGCACACAACGGAGCCGCCAGGATTTCGCCCGGCGTGCGCGGACAGGAACAGGCGTCGATCGCGATTTCCTCCTCGCTCATCTGATGCTTCCGGGCATATTCCATGACTATCGAATAGACTGCGCCATGTACTGCTTGTAGGCGGCCAAGGTTCTGGCGGTCAATGAATACGCGACGCGCCTGCCATCGACACGCTGGGTCGCCTTTCTTATTGTTCGATTCCGCAAGAACTTCTTCAGCCTTCTTTGCACCGTCGAGGGTGGCGCCAGCTTAAGCAAACCCAACTGCTTGAATCCGAGCGGGCATCGCGCTTCGTCGGCAGCTCCTATCGCTATCAGAATGTCGTTATCGACGAACGACGTGACAAACGGCAAGAGCTTGGCGCGGGCAATCGAGAGGGTTCGCAATCTTTCGAAAGACATACTTTCTTGGTGAGGTATTTATTCGTGTGGACTTTCTTCTCCTGCCAAAGATAGTACTGCCCGGAAGCACCCCCGCAAGAACAATTTGCATTCAGATTGAACACTATCGAATGCCATTCGTATTTTGGTCAGAAGACAAATTACAGCCCGCCTTCGCGATCCCCAACACCGGTCATTCGTCCTCGTCCTTGAGCTGGAAGTTTGCCGCCAGCTTCTGCTGCACTTGCGGAGGCACTTGCGCATAGTGCGCAAACTCGATGTTGTAGGCGCCCTGGCCGGCGGTCATCGACTTCAGTCGCGAAGCGTAGTCCGTGATCTCGGCCAGCGGGACTTCGCCGGTGATCGACGCCGTGCCGCCGGAACGCGGATTGGTACCGGTAATGTGGCCGCGCCGGCTCGACAGATCGCCGGTGAGGTCGCCGATCGCCGCCTCGGGTGCGACGATTTCGATGCCGACGATGGGCTCCAGCACAATGGCCGATGCAGCGCGGATGGCTTCCACCGTAGCCTTGCGGCCGGCGCTGAAAAAAGCCACGTCCTTGCCGTCCACCGCATGGGTCTTGCCGTCATAGACGATGACCCGGAGGTCCTCCACCGGATGTCCGGCCACCACCCCATCGGTCAGCGCCTGGCGCACGCCTTTTTCCACTGCCGCCATGAATACCCCCGGGATCACGCCGCCCTTGACGATATCCACGAACTCGAAACCGCCACCGCGCGGTAGCGGCTCGATCTTCAGATACACCTCGCCGAACTGTCCGGCACCGCCCGACTGTTTCTTGTGCCGGCAATGGCCCTCGGCGCCGACGGTGATGGTCTCGCGATAAGGAATCAGCGGCAGCCGGGTGTCCAGTTCGAGCTTGTACTGGGTCGCCATTTTTTCCAGCTTGTAGCGCAGGTGCATTTCGCCCAGGCCGCGGATGACCGTCTCGTGCGTGGTCGGATGGCGCTCGACCTCGAAGCAGGGATCTTCCAGTTCCAGCTTGTGCAGGATGTCGAACAAACGCTGCTCGTCGACCTTGCGCCTGGTTTCGACGGCGAGACCCTGCATCGGCCGGGGAAATTCCAGCGGCCGCAGATGGATGTTGTCTTCGTCATGCGAGTCATGCAGCACCGCGTCGAAATCGATCTCCTCGACTTTGGCCACGGCGCCGATATCCCCCGGCATCAGCTCATCGACTTCAATGTATTCCTTGCCCTGCAACTGGTACAGATGGGCTACCTTGAATGGCTTCCTGCCGTCGCCGACAAACAACTGGGCGTCCTTTTTCACGGTGCCCTGATGCACGCGAAACACGCAAACCCTGCCCATGTAAGGATCGACGATGACCTTGAAGACGTGGGCAAGCACATGCAGCGCCGGATCGGGCTGGGCATCGAAGGCAACACCCGCCTGCACCGATTCGCCGCGGTAGAAAGGCGGCGCATTGCCCTCGGTGGGATTCGGCGCCAGCGAGGCCAGGACATGCAGCAGTTCCGCAATGCCGGCGCCGGTGCGGGCCGAGGCAAACAGGATGGGCACCAGATGGCCAGAGCGCAAAGCCTTCTCGAACGGCGCATGCAGTTCCGTCGCGTCGGGATCCTTGCCTTCCTCCAGATAGCGGGCGAGCAGTGATTCGTCTTCCTCCACCAACTGGTCGATCAGCTCGCGATGGGCGTGGGCGATCGAATCGAAGTCAGCATCGCCGGCAGCGTGCTCGAGCACTTCGACCACTTCCCGGCGATCATGCGCCGGCAGGTCGAGCAGCAGGCATTCCGTGCCGAAGCGCTCGCGGATTTCGCCCACCAGTCCCGGCAGATCGACGTTCTCGGGGTCGATCTTGTTGATCAGGATCATCCGCGCCAGGCCCCGTGCCTGGGCCGCGTGCATCATGCGTTCGGTGGCCAGTTCGATGCCGGTCTGGGCGTTGATCACCACCACGGCGGTATCGACGCCCGCCAGTGCGGCGGTGGCCTGGCCCGAAAAATCCGGGTAGCCCGGGGTGTCGATGAGATGAACGTGCACCCCTTCCCAGGCGAAATTGACCAGCGCCGAATTCAGTGAATGGCCGGCCGCCTTTTCCTGCGCGTCGAAATCGCAAACGGTGCTGCCCTTCTCGACACTGCCTTTTGCGGTTATCGCGCCGGACTTGAACAGCAGGGCTTCGGCCAGCGTGGTCTTGCCGGCTCCGCCGTGGCCAACGAGCGCAACAGCGCGGATTGCTTCAGTAGTGTATTTCGCCATGATGCGAACTCCCCTATATCGTTTGTCTTGCGTCAAATTTTACCCGCAAGTCCCCGCCAGGGAGACCTCGAATGCTCATTCCAGTGCCCGGGCGATGAAGTGGCGCGGCACCTGCGTCCGCGGCACACGGCCGGCAAACCAGCCGCGCACGTCCTGATCCAGGCCAAGTCCATGCATGTAGTTGTAGAGCGCCTTGTTCAGTGCGATGCCGAGTACCCCATGATCGACGCCGGTCGGATCGACGAAACCGACATCGTTCTTCGCAAACGAGGTCGCCGGCAAAGCGTTCAGCGTGATGCCGTAGCGTTGCGGATGCTGGCCGACCGGGGAATGCACGGTGCAGGCGAAGCGGTGGAAAAATCCCGATTGGATGCAACCCGCGGCGAACAGCTGGCGCACGTATTCGAGCGCGTCGACGGTGTCCTGCACGGTCTGCGTCGGGAAGCCGTACATCAGGTAGGCGTGCACCATAATGCCGGCCTCGCTGAAGGCATGCGTCACGCGCGCCACCTGTTCGACCGAGACGCCCTTCTGCATCAGCGTGAGCAGGCGGTCAGACGCCACTTCGAGCCCGCCGGAGACGGCGATGCAACCGCTGTCGGCAAGCTCGGCGCACAGCTCCGGGGTGAAGGATTTCTCGAAACGGATATTGCCCCACCACGAAATCGCGCGCTTGCGCCTCCGCAGTTCCACGGCAAACGCCTTGAGCGCCTTGGGCGGCGCCGCCTCGTCGACGAAATGGAAGCCGGTCTGTCCGGTTTCGGCGATGACGGCCTCGATGCGGTCGACCAGGGTTGTCGCGGCGACCGCGTCATAGCGCGAAATGTAGTCCAGCGAGACATCGCAAAAGCTGCACTTCTTCCAGTAGCAGCCGTGCGCCACGGTCAGCTTGTTCCAGCGCCCGTCGGACCACAACCGATGCATGGGATTGAGCATGTCGAGGATCGACAGGTAGCGGTCGAGCGGCAGGCCGTCCCAAGTGGGAGTGCCCGCTTCGGCGAAGGGAATGTCCGGCTGGGCGGCATCGATATAGCGCACGCCGGCGGCTGTACGAACGTAAGTGCGCACCAACTGGTCCTGCGGCCGTTCGCCATTGAGGTGTTCGAGCAGAACCAGCAGCGGACGCTCGCCGTCGTCCAGCGTGACGTAGTCGAAATAGTCGAACACGCGCGGTTCTGTAAGCTCGCGCAATTCGGTATTGACGAAGCCGCCGCCCAGCACGGTGACGATAGCGGGGTCGTGCAGCTTGATCGCCTGCGCGATGCGAAACGCGCCGTACACATTGCCGGGAAAGGGCGCCGACACCAGCACCACGCGTGGCGCATGCCGCTCCAGTGTCGCCAGCGTCAGTTCGCGCAGCGTGCGATCGACCAGGTTGAGCGGCGCTGCCAGCGCCCTGGCCAGCGGGTCGAAGCTGGCCTGGCTCTGCGCCAGGGACTCCGCATAGCGGACGAACTCGAAGCGCGGATCGACTGCCTCGCGCAGCACGTCGGCAACATCGTTGAGGTAGAGCGTGGCAAAGTGCCGCGCCCGGTCCTGCACTCCGAGCGCGCCAAAGGCCCAGGCCAGCGGATCGCCACCCGCCGGATCGATATAGGCATCGAGCGGCACGAAGCGCGGCCCTTCGGGCAGGAAGTGGCGGCCGCCGATGCGATGCCCGATGGACGGATCGCGCCCCTGCAGGAAGGCCACCACCACCTCGATCGTGGCGAGATAGCGGGCGAAATCCCCGTCGAAGGCCTGTACCAGCGGCGTCCGTTGCCGCGCTGGCAAAGCCGCGATGCACTCGCGGATGGCCAGCAGCCCGTCGTGCGAAAACAGGCGCAGCACCAGGGCCAGGGCGAGATCCTCCTGCACCGCGGCGACGCCGCGCGAACGCAGGAAACCGGTCAGGTAAGCCGTCGACGGATAGGGAGTGTTGAGCTGCGTCATCGGCGGGATCACAGACATGACGCGCATGGGCTTGGCGGTCATCTCAAACCCGCTCCAGCAGATCCGGCCCTTCGTTCCTCGCGCTGCCGACCCGAGCCCGGGCAGCACGATCAGGCAGGTCGAGGTATTTCCTGAGCCGGGAATGGGGGCCGTAGAGCGCGTAGCGTCCGCACATGACGAGGGCAGAGTCGAATGAAAACGGAAGGGTAACCGAAATCCGAACCTTGCCCACTGACGCTTTCGACCCTAAGCAGTCCGTCGCATCTTGACGCGCTGCCGGTTGAATCCGCACATCGCGCTCTTCGCGCTCGGCCACGACTGGCCATACAAAGTCTTACAAATCTTCACATGACATAGCGCGGTCAAGAGAGTCGAATGAACATCGATCAACGAAGAAAGGACTGCCATGACTCGCATCATCACAGTGATATTCATCACCGCCCTGCTCGGCGGTTGCATGGTCGTCCCTTTGGACTATGGCTATAGGGGCAGCGGTTACCAGCGATGGGACAATCACCATAATCGTGGCGACCATTCGCGGAACTCGCGTTACCAGGATCGTCGCTAGGACGGTCCGGTGGGCTTACGGGGGTCGGGGCCGTTACCTGCCCGCGTAAACGGAATCCCCGTCACGCAAAAGCGAAGGGGCGCCGTTCCGGACTCTGTCTGCCGGGGATTCCGCTTCGCGGGCCGGCAAGCGCCGACTCTTCAACAAGCCACGATTTACTCAGGGCTACGCCTGATTCCTCATGACGCGCGGAGTCGCGGCCTGACCGATTCGGAGGTCGGAAACCACTCCTTTGCGACGCAATGCGTTGCCGCAAGAATCTTCCCTATGCGCGCTAACGCACAGAGAAACCTTGTTTCGAAGCAAATGATTACGAAAATCAGTATGGCGTTCTGGTGCTACGGCCTTAGGCTTTCGTGACTCGTTGCGAAATGTCGCCGCAGATTTTTCCGCTGGGCTCTTTGAACTGTTTCGAGGCGTACACCTATGTCAGCCACCTCCACGCACATGCCATCTTCCCGCCCGCGGCTCTGGGTCTTGCTGGTCGGCCTCACCGCGCTGGCCCTGAGCGGATGGTCTGCGGCGGAGCCGCCTTCGCGCGTGGCGCGCCTGAGCTATATCAGCGGCATAGTGAGCTTCTCGCCGGCGGGCCAACCCGAGTGGGTGCAAGCCATGGTCAACCGGCCGCTGACCACCGGCGACCGCTTATGGGTGGACGCGAATTCGCGCGCCGAGTTGCAGGTCGGCGGCGCGGCGATCCGCCTCGGCGCAGGCACCAGCGTGACCCTGCTCAATCTCGACGACCGCATCGCGCAGGTCCAGCTTTCCCAAGGCACGCTGAAAGTGCGGGTGCGCCGGATGGGACCGAACCAGGTCTTCGAGGTGGATACGGCCAATCTCGCCTTTACCTCGCGCCGTGCCGGCGAATACCGCATCGATGTGGATCCGAACGACGACGCGACGGCAGTGATGGTGCACAGTGGCCGGGCCGAAGTGTATGGTCAGGGCGCGTCGTATGCAGTCACTCGGCAGCAAGGATATCGCTTCTACGGCACCGGCCTGTCCGACTACGATTTCCTGGCAGTACCGCGCGACGACGATCTGGACCGCTGGGCGCGCGAACGCGACCGCCGCGGCGACAATTCGATGTCCGCACGTTATGTTTCGCCCGAAGTGGTCGGCTATGAGGACCTCGATGCCAATGGCACTTGGCGTGCCGACCCGAACTACGGCAACGTGTGGACGCCGACTCGCGTGGCTGCCGGCTGGACGCCTTACCACGACGGCCATTGGGCCTGGATCGACCCGTGGGGATGGACCTGGGTGGACGACGCGCCCTGGGGCTTCGCCGTGTCGCACTACGGCCGCTGGGCCAACATCAGGGGCTCGTGGGGCTGGGTTCCGGGTCCGCCGCGCGAGCGGGCGGTGTATGCGCCGGCGCTGGTGGCATTTGTCGGCGGCAATCAGGTCTCGCTGGCCGTCGGCAGCGCCATCGCAGCCGTCGTCGGCTGGTTTCCGCTGGCGCCGCGCGAGGTCTATCAGCCCTCCTATCCGGTGAGCCGCAACTATTTCGACCACATCAACCGCAGCAATGCAGTGATCGCCCCCACCACCATCACCAAGGTCTACAACACCACCAACATCACCCGCAACACCACCATCGTCAACAACACCACCAACATCAACGTAAGCAAGGTGGTGTATGCCAACCAGCAGGTGAGGGGCGCCGTCGTCGCCGTACCGGCGCAGGTATTCGTGCGGTCGCAGCCAGTGGCCAAGGCTGCGGTGCGGGTATCGAAAGAAGCGGCAGCAAGCGCGCCGGTAGTCCATGTCGCCGCCGTGGCGCCGGTGCAGCAAAGCATGCACGGCGGCGCTCCCAACGCTGGCGCCAGGCCGCCGGCCCGCGAGCGAGTCGTCGTCGCCCGCACTGCGCCACCACCGCCAGCGGTCGCCTTTGCCGCCCAGCAGCCGCAAATGGCCGCCAAGCCGGGTACGCCGATCGACGAAACACAGCGCAAGCAATTGAAACCCGCTGCCCCTGCAACACCGGCGCCCACGGTCAGCGTGGTGGCCGCTGCCCCGGCGCTGGCGCCGACCGCGCCGCCGCCAGTGACCGCTCCGGCCGCCAAGTCGCCGGATGCACGCAAAGCCGCTGCGGCCAGGAGTGAAGTCGGCAAGCCGGATGTCGACAAAACCGATGCGGGCAAGGGCGAGGCAGTCAAGGCCGATGCCATGAAAGCCGATGCTGCCAAAGCTGAAGCCGCCAAAGCTGCGATGGCAAAGACCGAAGCATCACAGGCCGATGCGGCCAAGGCCGAAGCAAACAGAGCGGACGCCGTGAAAACCGAAGCCGCCAAGGCCGCGACCGCAAGAGCCGAGGCGTCGCGGGCCGAGGCAGCGAAGGCCGAAGCAACCAGAGCCGATGCCGCGAAGGCCGAAGCCGGCAGGGCTGCGACCGCAAGAGCCAAAGCATCGCGGGCCGATGCAGCGAAAGCTGCGACGGCAAAGACCGAAGCATCACGGGCCGATGCGGCCAAGGCCGAAGCAGCCAGAGCCGACGCCGTTAAGGTCGAAGCCGCCAAGACTGCCACCGCAAAGGCCGAAGCATCGCGGGACGAAGCCGCCAAGGTTGAAGCAACCAGAGCCGATGCCGCGAAGGCCGAAGCCGGCAGGGCCGCGACCGCAAGAGTCGAAGCATCGCGGGCCGATGCAGCGAAGGCTGAAGCAACGAGAGCTGACGCCGTTAAGGCCGAAGCCGCCAAGGCTGCGACCGCAAGAGCCGAGGCATCGCGAGCGGAGGTAGCGAAGGCCGAAGTCGCCAAGGCGGCGAGCGCACGAGCTGAGGCATCGCGGACTGAAACCGCGAAGGCCGATGCAGTCAGAGCCGAAGCCGCCAGGGCTGCAACCGCAAGAGCTGAAGCAGTGCGGGCTGAAGCAGCGAAGGCCGAAGCCGTCAGAGCCGAAGCCGCCAAGGCGAATGCGGCCAGAGCCAACGCCGGAAAAGCGGAAGCCGCGAAGGCTGCGACGGCAAAGGCCGAAGCAGCGCGGGCCGAGCCAGCGAAGGCAGAGGACGAGAAGAAGAAGGCCGAGGAAGAAGCGCGGAAACACTAGTCCGGTGCCGGGAAATCCCTTCCCTGAATTCTGAACTCGCCGTACCGGACTCTGTCTGCCGGGGATTCCACTTTATGTCCCGGAGGGACGGTATCCCCTGGTGGGACGCGGGCCGGCAAGCGCCGACTCTTCAGCGCCCTCGGCAATGACACGGGGCGGCCAACGCATTTCACCTGCTGCCTGAGCGCGGCCTTGCTCAGGAGAATCGAGGAGGACTTCGCCTGCAGGGTCAGCCTTGCCCCAATAGCGCCGCTCATCCAGCTCGTATGGTTGGCGGCATGGAACGATACGAGGTATTCTGATAGGCAAGCAGTGATTGCGAAAGGAGAATCAGATGTCGAGACTACTCAAATCCTTTTTCATCGCGGCCGTCCTTGCCGCGGTGGCTATCTCGCCGGCCTGGGCGGACCGTTATGGCCACCACCGCGGAGGTGGGGGGTTTTGGTGGGGTCCCGGATTGTTGTTTGGTACCGCCCTCTACTTGGCGGCCACTGCGCCGCCTCCCACCTATTACCCGGCACCGGTCTATACCGTTCCGGTCTACACCTCGCCGACTTACGTACAACAGCCGGCAGTCATCGCGCAAACGGCTCCTGCGCCGGCACCCGTTCCCCAGCAAAACTGGTGGTACTACTGCGCGCAAGCGGCCGGCTACTATCCCTACGTAAGGACCTGCCCGTCAGGCTGGACGCAAGTTTCACCGGTGCCACCGGGCCAGTAGGCGATCAATTCATACACCTGCATTTGACGGTCGCCGAAATGGCGGCCCCATGCCAACGAGCACGTTTGCGAAAACCCGAGGAAAAATGAAATTTCCGCACGGCCTCGGCTATGCCATCCTGATCATCGTCGCGATTCTCGCCTTGACGCTCTACGCGCGCCAGCAAGGCTCATCGATTGTTGCCGGAACCGCAGTCAAGACGCAGCCCCGGGAACCGATCGCGGAGGAAGCCGCCTCCAGCGGCAAGAGCGACGACGGCAGCAAGGCAGAGGACTCGAAAAATGCAGAGGACGCGCCAAAATAGGCATCGTTGAGCGTCTGCCGGTACCAAAACCACAGGCACCGGCGCCCGCACTGCGTCACTCCACGGTGACACTCTTGGCGAGGTTCCTCGGCTTGTCTACGTCCGTGCCCTTCACCAGCGCGGCGTGATAGGACAGCAGTTGCAGCGGCACGACATGCAGCACCGGCGACAGCAGGCCATAGTGCTCGGGCAGGCGCAGCACGTGCACCCCATCGTCGTGATCCACGGCGGAGTCGGCATCGGCGAAGACATAGAGCTCGCCGCCGCGGGCAGCGACTTCCTTGAGGTTGGACTTGAGCTTTTCCAGCAAGGCGTCGTTGGGCGCGATGCTGATGACCGGCATGGTCCTGTCTACCAGCGCCAGCGGTCCGTGCTTGAGTTCACCGGCAGGATAGCCCTCGGCATGGATATAGGAAATTTCCTTGAGCTTCAGTGCGCCTTCCAGCGCGATCGGGTAATGGTGGCCGCGACCGAGGAATAGCGCGTGCTGCTTGTCGGCGAAGCGCTTTGCCCAGATCTTGATTTCAGGTTCCAGCGCCAGCACTTTCTGCACCGCCACCGGCAGGTGGCGCAGGGCGGTCAGGTGCGCGGCTTCCTGCTCGGGCGTCAGGCGTCCGGCCTGCTTGGCCAGCGTCACCGCGAGCAGGAACAGGGCAGCCAGCTGGGTAGTGAACGCCTTGGTCGAAGCGACGCCGATCTCGGGTCCGGCGCGGGTCAGGAAGCGTAGCGCGCATTCGCGCACGATGGCCGATTCGGGCACGTTGCAGATCGCCAGCGTACGGCCCATGCCCAGCGCTTTGGCATGTTTGACGGAGGCCAGCGTGTCGGCGGTTTCGCCGGACTGCGAAATCGCCACGACGAGTTGCTGCGGATCGGGCACCGAGACGCGATAGCGATACTCGCTGGCGATTTCGACGCTGCAACTTATTCCCGCCACTTGCTCGATCCAGTAGCGCGCCACCAGGCCGGCGTGATAGCTGGTGCCGCAGGCGAGAATCAGCACCGAATGCACGTCGTGCAGCATTTCCGGCGCCGCCACGCCGAACAGGTTGGGGGTAAGGGTTTGCGCGCCGCCGATCATTTCCAGCGTGGCGGCCAGCGCCTGCGGCTGTTCGAAAATTTCCTTCTGCATGTAGTGCTGCCAGTCACCCAGCTCGACGTCGTTCGCCGAGAGCGTGCTGTCATGCACCGGGCGATCCGCCGGCACATTCAGCGCCGTACCGCCAGCGCCGACTATTCGCATCGCATTGCGTTTGAGTTCGGCGACATCACCGTCCTCAAGATAGATCATGCGCCGCGTGACCTGCAACAGGGCAGAAGCGTCGGACGCGGCATAGTTGCCATCCTCGCCGAGTCCCAGCAGCAGCGGCGCACCATGGCGGGCGACGACGATGCAGTCATCTTCCTCGCGCACCACGGCGATAGCATAGGCACCGATCAGGCGCGCCGTCGTCCGGCGCACGGCATCGAACAGACCGGGCGTCGACTTCAGCGTGTGCTGGATAAGGTGGGCGATGACTTCGGTATCGGTGTCCGAAACGAAGATATAGCCTTCGGCGATCAGTTCCCGCCTGATCTCGGCGTAGTTTTCGACAATGCCGTTATGAACCACGGCAAGGCCGCCGGAGACATGCGGATGGGCGTTGCGTTCGTTCGGCACGCCATGCGTAGCCCAGCGGGTATGGGCAATACCGTGATGGGCGACCAGACCTTCGGCCTGCGCCGCCAGCTCGGCAACGCGACCGACGCTGCGCAGCCGCGTCAGGCCTGGATTGAGCAGCGCCAGCCCGGCCGAATCGTAGCCGCGATACTCCAGCCTTGTCAGGCCTTCGATGAGCACGGGAACAATGTTGCGGGAAGCGACCGCCGCGACAATGCCGCACATGATTCAGTCCGCTTTCTTCTTGGTGGGCCGCTTCCAGCCGGGGATGGACATCTGCTTGGCGCGCGAAACCGTCAACTGGTCCGGCGGCGCATCGCGGGTCAGCGTGGTGCCGGCGCCTAGCGTGGCGCCGCGGCCGACGGTGACCGGCGCCACTAGTTGGCTGTCGGAGCCGATGAAGACATCGTCCTCGATCACGGTGCGGAACTTGTTGGCGCCGTCATAGTTGCAGGTGATGGTGCCGGCGCCGATGTTCACGCGGCTGCCAACGGTGGCATCGCCGACATAGGCAAGGTGATTCGCCTTCGAATGATCGGCGATGGACGAGTTCTTGACTTCGACGAAATTGCCGATATGCACATCGCGACCGAGTTCGGTGCCGGGTCGCAGCCGGGCGTAGGGACCGACGATGCTGTCCGGCCCGACGACGGCATCTTCGATGTGGCAGAAGGGCGCAATGCGCGCACCGCTGCCGATGCGACAGTTCTTCAGCACGCAATTGGCGCCAATGGAAACGCGGTCAGCAAGCTCGACGCAGCCTTCGAAAACGCAATTGACGTCGATGCTGACATCGCGTCCGCAGCTGAGTTCGCCGCGCACGTCGACACGCGCCGGATCGGCCAGCGTCACGCCGGCTTCCATCAGCGCTTCGGCAAGATTGCGCTGGTGCACGCGCTCCAGTGCAGCGAGTTGCAATTTGCAGTTAACGCCCTCGGTTTCCCACGCGGCATCCGGATGCGCGGTCACCACCGGCATGCCTTCGGCGACCGCCAAGGCCACGATGTCGGTCAGGTAGTACTCGCCTTGCGCGTTGCGATTTCCGAGAGTCGGCAGCCAGCGTGCCAGCGCCGCGGTGGGAGCTACCAGAATGCCGGTGTTGATTTCGCGGATTGCCCGCTCGGCATCGTCCGCGTCCTTCTCCTCGACAATGCGCTTGACGCAACCGTCGACTCTGACGATGCGGCCATATCCGTGCGGGTTATCCAGATGCGCGGTGAGCAGCGCAAGCGAGCCGGTGCCGGCTGCCTCGATCAGACGTTGTAAGGTCGCGCCGCGAATCAGGGGCACGTCCCCGTAAAGCACAAGAGTCGGCGCTGGCAATGCGGCGGTTGGCATGGCCTGCAACACCGCATGACCGGTGCCGAGTTGCGGTTCCTGCAGGGCCCAGGCGATGTCGCGGGCATTCAGCGCGGTGCGGACCTGTTCGCCGCCGTGGCCGTACACCACGCAAATCTTCTCCGCGCCAATCTTTCGCGCGGTGTCGAGGACATGGCCCAGCAGAGGCTTCCCCGCCAGCGGATGCAGCACCTTGGGCAAGTCGGAGTGCATGCGCTTGCCCTGCCCGGCGGCGAGAATGACGACGTTCATGCGTGAATCAGCGCGGCAGCGTAGTGCAACCCATCAGAAATTGATCGACGGTACGGGCACATTGGCGGCCTTCGCGAATGGCCCAGACCACCAGCGACTGGCCGCGCCGCATGTCGCCGGCAGCGAACACGCCCGGCACATTGGTGCTGTAGGCTTCGTTACCCTCCGTATCCGCCCGGGCATTGCCGCGTGCATCCGTGTTCACGTCGAAGGCATCGAGCACGCCGCCCACCGGACTGAGGAAGCCCATGGCGAGAAAGGCGAAATCAGCGACAATCTCGAAGTCGGAACCGGGTACTTCGCTCATCTTGCCGTCGGTCCAGGCCAGGCGCACGGCCTTGATGGCCTTGAGGCGACCGTCCTCGCCGACGAAGGCCTTGGTGGCGATCGACCAGTCGCGCTGGCAGCCTTCGTCTTGCGAGGAAGACGTGCGCATGCGCAGCGGCCAGTAGGGCCAGGTCAGCGCGCCGTTTTCCTGCTCGGGCGGGCGCGGCAACAGTTCGATCTGGGTGATGCTGGCGGCACCGTGGCGGTTGGAGGTGCCGACGCAATCCGAACCGGTATCACCGCCGCCAATGACGACGACATGCTTGCCATGGACGTTGATCGGATTCCTCGGGCCGCCGGAGATTTCCTTGTTTTGCGGAATCAGGAACTCCAGCGCGAAATGCACGCCGTCGAGCTCGCGGCCGGGAACCGGCAGATCGCGCGGATATTCGGCACCGCCGGCGAGCACCACGGCATCGAAATCCTTTTTCAACTGCCTCGCGCTGACGGTCTTTTTCGCGTCGTTGATCACGCCCTTGGGCAAGTCGGCCGCGGTCACCATGGTGCCGGTGACGAATTTGACGCCCTCGGCTTTCATCTGCGCCATGCGCCAGTCGATCAGGCGCTTGTCCAGCTTGAAATCGGGAATGCCGTAGCGCAGCAGGCCGCCGATGCGGTCGTTCTTCTCGAACACCGTCACGGCGTGCCCGGCACGCGCCAGCTGCTGCGCCGCGGCCAAGCCCGCCGGGCCGGAGCCGACAATCGCGATCTTCCTGCCGGTCTTGTGAGCCGCCGGTTGCGGCAGCACCCAGCCGTTTTCGCCGGCCTTGTCGATGATGGCGTGCTCGATGGACTTGATGCCGACCGGGGTTTGCGGAATATTCAGGGTGCAGGCCGCCTCGCAGGGCGCGGGACAGATGCGGCTGGTAAATTCCGGAAAATTGTTGGTCGAATGCAGGGTTTCGATGGCTTCGCGCCACCGGCCCCGATAGACAAGGTCGTTCCAGTCCGGTATCAGGTTGTTCACCGGACAGCCGTTGTTGCAATACGGGATGCCGCAATCCATGCAACGCGCACCCTGGATTCGCGCCTGGTCATCCGTCAGATGGGCAATGAACTCGCGGTAGTGATGGACGCGCGTCTCCGCTGCTTCGTAGCTCTCTGAAAGACGCTGGAATTCAAGGAATCCGGTGGGCTTGCCCATTACGCTGCTTCCTTTAGTCTGGCCGCCGCCATCTCGTTCAGGGCGCGACGATATTCATTCGGGAATATCTTGACGAACCTGGCGCGGGCATGAACCCAATCGGCAAGGATCGCTTTGGCACGCTCGCTGCCGGACAGCCGGGCATGCTGCTCTATCATGCGCTTGAGCTGCGCCTCGTCGGTCTGATCGCGATGCCGCAGGCCGTCATCGGGCTGCTCCGCATCCGCCAGTATCTTTTCCAGGGTGACCATGGCCAGGTTGCAGCGTCGCGCAAACATGCCGTCTTCATCATAGACATAGGCGATGCCACCCGACATGCCGGCCGCAAAGTTGCGGCCGGTGAGGCCGAGTACCGCCACGGTGCCGCCGGTCATGTATTCACAACCGTGATCACCGGTGCCTTCAACCACTGCGGTGGCGCCCGAATTGCGGACGCAGAAGCGCTCGCCCGCCACCCCGCGGAAGAATGCCTCGCCTCCCGTGGCGCCGTAGAGCACCGTGTTACCGACGATGATGTTCTCGCTGGGCAAGCCGCGGAAGGCTTGCGGCGGGCGCACGATCATGCGGCCGCCGGAAAGCCCCTTGCCGACATAATCGTTGGCTTCGCCGGTCAGATCGAGCGTGATGCCGTGGGCGAGGAAGGCGCCGAAACTCTGCCCCGCCGTGCCGGTAAACTTGATGGTGATGGTGTCGTCGGGCAGGCCCTCGTGACCCTTTCGTTTGGCCACTTCGTGCGACAGCAACGTACCCACGGTGCGGTTCTGGTTTCTGATCGGCGACTCGATCACCACCTTGGCGCCACGCTCCAGGGCATGCGCGGCCTTGGCGATCAGGCTGTGATCCAGGGCGCTCTTCAAGCCATGATCCTGTGCTTCGCAATGGTGACAGGCGACACCGGCCACTTCCGGCCGCCGGTAGAAGATTCGCGAGAAATCGAGTCCCCGGGCCTTCCAGTGATCGACGCCCTTCTTCATGTCGAGCAGATCCGAGCGGCCAATCAGGTCGTCGAATTTGCGGATGCCGATCCGGGCCATCAGTTCGCGGACTTCTTCGGCGACGAAAAAGAAGTAATTGACGACGTGCTCGGGCTGGCCCGAGAAACGCGCGCGCAACACCGGGTCCTGCGTCGCGACACCGGCCGGACAGGTATTGAGGTGACACTTGCGCATCATTATGCAGCCTTCGACAACCAGCGGCGCGGTGGCGAAGCCGAACTCGTCGGCGCCGAGCAACGCACCAATCACCACGTCGCGACCGGTCTTCATCTGACCATCGGCCTGGACCCGGACGCGACCGCGCAGGCGGTTGAGCACCAAGGTCTGCTGGGTTTCGGCCAGGCCCAGTTCCCACGGCGTGCCAGCGTGCTTGATTGAGGAGATGGGGGAGGCGCCGGTGCCGCCATCGTGGCCGGCGATCACCACGTGATCCGCCTTGGCCTTGACCACGCCGGCGGCCACCGTGCCGACGCCGATTTCCGAGACCAGCTTGACCGAGATGCTGGCCTGCGGGCTGGAGTTCTTCAGGTCGTGAATCAGCTGCGCCAGATCCTCGATCGAGTAGATATCGTGGTGCGGCGGCGGCGATATGAGTTGCACGCCCGGCACCGAGTGGCGCAGGAAGCCGATGTACTCGGAGACCTTGTGCCCCGGTAATTGGCCGCCTTCACCGGGCTTGGCGCCTTGTGCCATCTTGATCTGGAGCTGGTCGGCGTTGGCCAGGTACTCCGCCGTGACGCCGAAGCGCCCGGAAGCCACCTGCTTGATCGCCGAACGCAAGCTGTCGCCCGCCTTGAGCGCGATGTCGCGCGCGACACGGCTCTTACCGATCATGCTGGCCAGCGTGCTGCCCGCGGTCACCGGCTTGTAGCGCATGCGGTCTTCGCCGCCCTCGCCGGTGTTCGACTTGCCGCCGATACGATTCATGGCGATCGCCAGCGTGGTATGCGCTTCGGTCGAAATGCTGCCCAGCGACATCGCGCCGGTGGCGAAACGCTTGACGATATCCTTGGCCGACTCCACTTCATCGAGAGCAAGCGCCGGACCGACCGACTTGATCTCGAACAGGCCGCGCAGGGTCATGTGGCGCTGCCCCTGATCATTGATCAACCTGGCATATTCCTGGTAGGTCTCGTACTTGCCCGAGCGAGTCGCGTGCTGCAGCTTGGCGATCGCATCCGGTGTCCACATGTGCTCTTCGCCACGTACCCGATAGGCATATTCGCCACCGCAGTCGAGCATTCCGGCAAGCACAGGATCGGCGCTGTAGGCAGCGGCATGAGTGCGCAGGGTTTCCTCGGCAACCTCCCTCAGCCCGATTCCTTCGACCTTGGTCGGCGTGCCGGCAAAGTAGCGATTGACGAAATCGGAAGAAAGGCCCACCGCCTCGAAAATCTGCGCGCCGCAGTAGGACTGGTAAGTGGAGATGCCCATCTTGGACATCACCTTCATCAGCCCCTTGTTGATGGCCTTGATGTAGTTCTTCTGGGCGTCGTACGCTTCCAGTTTGCCCGGCAGCTGGTCGGCAATCCCGGCAATGCTCTCGAAGGCCAGCCAGGGGTGAATGGCCTCGGCGCCGTAGCCGGCAAGCGTGGCGAAATGATGCACCTCGCGCGCGGCACCGGTCTCGACCACCATGCCGCAGGAGGTGCGCAAGCCGATCCGCACCAGAAACTGATGCACGGCGGAACATGCCAGCAGGGCCGGAATCGGCGCGCGCTCATGGCTCACGCCGCGGTCGGAAAGAATGACGACGTTATAGCCCGCGCCCACCGCCCGCTCGACGCGGGTGCAGACCTGATACAGGGACCGGCTCAGGCCCGCCGAGCCTTCCGCCGCCGGCGTGGTGATATCGACCACGATGGAACGAAAGGTGCCTTTGGTCAGTTGGTCGATCTTCTTCAGCTTGGCCATGTCAGCCGAGGAAAGGATGGGCTGATGCACTTCCAGCCGTGGTGTCGGCTCGGTCTCGTCCACGCCCAGAAGATTGGGATTGGGGCTGACCAGCGAAATCAGCGACATGACGATTTCCTCGCGGATCGGATCGATCGGCGGATTCGTCACCTGTGCAAACAGCTGCTTGAAGTAGTTGAACAGGGGCTTCGGTCTGTCCGACAGCACTGGCAGCGCAGTGTCGTTGCCCATGGAGCCCGTGGCTTCTTCACCCAGCGCCGCCATCGGTTCGAGGATGAACTTGAAGTCTTCCTGGGTATAGCCGAATGCCTGCTGCACTTTCAGCAGGGGCCCGGTCAGTCTATCCTGCGACACAACCGCGGGCAGGTCGTCCACGAAGTAGCGCGACTTGCTTATCCATTGCCGATACGGCTTGGCAGTGGACATGGCGTGCTTGAGTTCGGTGTCGTCGATGATGCGCCCCTGCTCAAGGTCGATCAGCAGCATCTTGCCGGGCTGCAGACGCCACTTCTTGACAATGCGCTCCTGCGCAATCGGCAGCACGCCGGTCTCGGAGGACATCACCACCAGGTCGTCGTCGGTGATCAGATAGCGCGCCGGGCGCAAGCCGTTGCGGTCGAGCGTGGCGCCGATCTGGCGGCCATCGGTGAAGGCCACCGCGGCCGGGCCGTCCCAGGGCTCCATCAGAGCCATGTGATATTCATAGAAGGCACGGCGTTCTTCGTCCATCAGCGGGTTGCCGGCCCAGGCTTCGGGAATCAGCATCATCATGGCGTGCGCCAGGCTGTAGCCGCCCATGACCAGCAGTTCCAGCGCATTGTCAAAGGAAGCGGAATCCGACTGACCGTCATAAATCAGGGGCCAGATCTTCTCCAGATCTTCGCCCAGTACCGGCGATGAAATTCCGTGCTCACGGGCCCGTATCCAATTGACGTTGCCGCGCAATGCATTGATCTCGCCGTTGTGGGCAATCATGCGGAAAGGATGGGCCAGATCCCAGGTCGGGAAGGTATTGGTGGAGAAACGCTGATGCGACATCGCCAGCGCCGAGACCACTCGCCGGTCCTGCAGGTCAAGATAGTAGGTGCCAACCTGGTTGGCCAGCAGCATGCCCTTGTACACAACCGTGCGCCCCGACATCGACGGCACATAGAACATCTTGCCATCGGGTAGTTTGAGGGCCTGGATAGTGTGTCCGGTAGCCTTGCGCAGGATGTAGAGTTTTCTCTCCAGCGCGTCCGCATCGGTAATGCCGCTGCCGGCGCCGATGAATACCTGCCGCACCACGGGCTCGATTTCTTTCGCCGCCTGAGCCAGCCCGTCGTTATCCACGGGAACGTCTCGCCAGCCAAGAAGTACCTGCCCTTCATAGCGAATGGCGCGTTCGATCACCGCCTCGCAAGCACGCCGACTGGAGTCGTTGCGCGGCAGAAAAACCATGCCGACACCGTACTTGCCCGGCTCCGGCAGGGTGACATCCTGGCGGGCCATTTCGGCGCGGAAAAATGCGTCGGGAATCTGGATCAGAATGCCTGCACCGTCGCCCAGCAGCGGATCATAGCCCGTGGCGCCGCGATGCTCGAGGTTGCACAGAATCCGCAGGCCCTGCTCGATGATGGCATGGCTCTTCTGGTTCTTGATATGGGCAACGAAACCGACGCCACAGGCGTCATGTTCATTGGCCGGGTCGTATAGACCCTGGCGCTGGGGGAGGACCATCTTTTCTTTCCTCGGAAATGCGAGCGGCAAAAAAGCCGGGGCGGTGCCGCTCCCCGGCCTTGAATGGTCCGCCGAACATGGCGGACGGACCGCTAAATATACCGCCAAAAGCGGTCGAATTCAATACGCTGCATTGCAGCATTCGCACTTCATAATTCGCCGACGGAGAACAGGCGGCGATGCTCCTTCATCGAGTAGCGGTCTGTCATCCCGGCGATATAGTCCGCCGTCGCCCGCGCGACACTGTCGGTGGCAGCCATTTCCTGATACTGGGGCGGCAACAGGCGCGGATCGGCGACGAAGGCGTTGAACAAATCGTGAATGATCCGGTGCGCCTTGGCCGTCATGCGCAACACCTGATAGTGCTGGTACAGATGATCGCGCAGGAAGCCCTTGAGCGCCCGGTTTTCGGCCTGCATGGTGTCGGTGAAGGCAATCAGCGCGGACGCCGTGTGCACCTCCGCCAGCGTACGCGGTGCGGCAGCCTCTATTCTGCGCGCCGATTCGGCCAGCAAATCGGTTACCAGGGCGTCGATCATGCGGCGGATGGTTTCGTGCACGCGGCGGCGATCCGACAGTTGCGGAAATTCGGCATCCGCTGCGGCAGCATGGTGGGCAAAGAGGCTTACTTCCCCGAGTTGATCAAGGGAGAGCAGTCCGGAACGCAGTCCGTCATCCACGTCGTGGTTGTTGTAGGCAATTTCATCGGCCAGATTGCAGATTTGCGCCTCCAGTGACGGTCGGCGACCCTCGATAAAGCGCTGGCCAAGGTCTCCGAGCGTGCGGGCGCGCGCCGGCGAACAATGTTTTAGGATGCCCTCGCGAGTCTCGAACATCAGGTTGAGGCCGTCAAACGCCCCGTAGCGCTCCTCCAGTCGATCGACGATGCGCAGACTCTGCAGATTGTGCTCGAAGCCGCCATGCGCCTGCATGCACTCGTTGAGGGCGTCCTGCCCGGCGTGGCCGAAAGGCGTGTGACCGAGGTCGTGGGCGAGCGCAATGGCCTCCGCCAAGTCGTCATTGAGATGCAGGGCGCGCGCGATCGAGCGCGCGATCTGGGCTACCTCGATGCTGTGCGTGAGCCGGGTGCGAAACAGGTCACCTTCGTGGTTGACGAAAACCTGCGTCTTGTATTCAAGGCGACGAAAAGCGGTGGAATGCACGATGCGATCACGATCGCGCTGAAACTCGCTGCGCGCCTTGGGGCGCGGCTCAGCAAAGGCGCGCCCGCGGCTGGCGCTGTCGCTGACTGCATAGGGCGCCAAATCACTCACGACAGCAAGACTCGATGGCGGCGGCGATTTCCTCGCGCGGTGCATCGGCATAGGTCACGGCCTCGCCGAGTCCCTTGAGCAGGACCAGGCGCAAGCTTCCGGCGACCACTTTCTTGTCGTGGGACATCAGTTCTAGATAGCGATCGACGCCGAGCTCGGGCCCCTTGACCGGCAAACCGGCGCGCCGCAACAGCGCGCGGACACGTCCGACATCGGTCGCGGACAACCAGCCCAGACGGTGCGAGAGTTCGACGGCCATCATGGTGCCGGCGGCAACAGCTTCGCCATGCAGCCATTCGCCATAACCCATGCCGGTTTCTATGGCATGGCCGAACGTGTGGCCGAGATTGAGCAGCGCACGGCCGCCTTCCCTTGCGGTCTCGTATTCGTCGGCCGCCACTACCTCGGCTTTGTTGGCGCAAGAGCGTTCAATGGCTTCCGCCAGCAGTTCGCCGTCACGCGCCAGAAGCCCGTTCATGTTGGTTTCCAGCCAGCCGAGAAACGGCAGGTCACGAATCAAACCATACTTGATGACCTCCGCCATCCCTGCCGACAACTCCCGATCCGGCAGTGTCTTCAGCGTATCGGTATCGGCCAGCACCAGCTTCGGCTGCCAGAAGGCACCGACCATGTTCTTGCCGCGTGGACGATTGATGCCGGTCTTGCCGCCCACCGAAGAATCGACCTGCGACAGCAGCGTAGTGGGAATCTGGATAAATGGCACGCCGCGCTGATAGGTGGCCGCGGCAAAGCCCGCGAGATCGCCGATGACGCCACCGCCCAGGGCAACGACAGTCGTACTCCGGTCGCAACGGCTCGCCAGCAGGGCGTCGTAAATCAGGTTGAGCGACTCCCAGTTCTTGTGCGCTTCGCCGTCGGGAAGGATGATCGGCGTAACGCCAGCGCCGACTTTCTCCAGCGCCGTGGCCAGTACGTCAAGATACAAGGGAGCAACGGTGGTGTTGGTGACCAGAGCGACCCGCGGCGTGCGCAGAAATGGCAGGATCAGGTCGGCGCGGGCAAGCAGGCTGCCGCCGATCAGAATCGGGTAGCTGCGCTCGGCAAGTTCAAGGTTCAGGCGGCGCATTGCTTCTGCAACTCCCGTTCGACCTGCTTCATGAGGTGGTTAATGCTGCCGCCCACGCTGTTGATCACGATATCGGCCACCTCGCGGTACAAGGGATCGCGCTCTGCGAACAGTTCCTCGATCTTCTTCATGGGATCCGCAACCTGCAGCAGGGGCCGGTTGGGATCAAGCCGGGTGCGCTCGAAGAGCAGGCGTGGCGCCACGTGAAGATAGACAACAGTCCCTCCCTGCTTGAGTGCGGCGCGATTCTCGGAGCGAAGCACCGCGCCACCGCCGGTTGCGACGACAAGGTTTGATTCATTGGCCAGTTCGGCGATCACTCTTGACTCGCGATCGCGAAATCCCAGCTCACCCTCGATGTCGAAAATCAGCGGAATCCGGACGCCGGTGCGTGCCTCGATTTCGTGATCGGCATCGACAAAGGAACGTTGCATGCGCCGCGCCAGGTGGCGACCGACTGTGGTCTTGCCGGCGCCCGGCATGCCGACCAGGTAGATGTTGTTTTTCGCAGTCACGATCGAATTGTAGCAGCGGCAAACGACAGGGCCGGCATGAGCCGGCCCTTGCTGCAGAAGAATGATTTTCGCTTAACGCTGCGTCAGTGCATCACTGACAATGCGCGGCGTAATGAAAACCAGCAACTCGCTGCGCGACTGACTCTTCGTCGTGGTCTTGAACAGAAAGCCGACATAGGGCAGGTCACCGAAGAAGGGAACGCGATCCTGAGTCTGCAGCTCCGATTCCCGGGAGAAGCCTCCAATCACTACCGTGCCGCCATTTTCGACAATCACATTGGTGGTAATGGTGTTGGTGTCCAGGCTGCCGGTCGTC
The DNA here is from genome assembly GCA_030651305.1 of Sulfuritalea sp. Classification (GTDB taxonomy): domain Bacteria; phylum Pseudomonadota; class Gammaproteobacteria; order Burkholderiales; family Rhodocyclaceae; genus Sulfuritalea. The sequence continues at coordinate 54,201 of JAUSCI010000046.1, forward strand.
GCATTGGTGATGGTGCTCTTGGCAATGCTCAATTCAAGTCCGATGCGGTTGTCCGGATTGACCGAGGGTGTCACTCCCAAAGTAAGCGGTGCTGAGAATGTCTGGTAGATCGGCAAGCCCGTCGTTGCATTCACCCCGGTGAGAATGGTCACCTGCTGGGTGTTGTTGATCGTTGCCGCCTTGCGGTTCAGCGTGACGATTCTGGGAGATGAAATCGTCTTGTTGCGCGAGTCGTTCTCCGCCGCCTGCAACTCCAGCGAAATCAGCTTGGTAGCGGCGCTGTTGAACAACATCAGTCCGAAATTGGCTGCCCCGGCCAAAGTGTAGCTGGGCCTAAAAATCTGGGTGGTCGTAGTAAGTGAAGGTGTAATACCCCCCCCGTAGATGTCTATATTGTTGCCAGTATTCAACGGGGCAACGGAAAGCACGCCACGGGTGGTATTGGTGCCTGGAATCTGGTAGCCCCCCTGCTGAAAACTGAATGCATTCAGCCTGACACCGAGCGAACTGGCGAAGCCGGTAGACGCTTCCACAATGCGTGCTTCGATCATCACCTGCTTGGGCGGGACGTCCACGTTCCGGATGACTTCGCGAATGGCTTCAACCACGGCGGCGGTATCGCGGACAAATATCTGATTCGTGGCGTCGTGTGCCGATATGCCGCCACGCGAGGTAAGCATCCCTTTGCTCGTGCCGCCTGCTGCCGCAGGAGCACCAGCCGCCGGCGCCGGTGCGCCCGCCGCCGGAGGCGCGCTTGCGGCTGCGCCCGCCGCTGCGGGAGCAGCTGAAGCAAAGCTGCTATTCACCAGCGCAATGACATCCGCTGTCTTAACATAGTTAAGCTTGAAGGTTTCCGCCACAAGCGGCGCAATATCGCTCGATCGAGTCACTTCATCCGCCGTGTCCTGATCCCGTTTCTGCAGCACGGCCCTGTCGCCGAACAAGATCACGTCATTGCGTACCCGCATTCCGGCGTTAACCTGCGCCATGATGATTTCCAGCGCCTGATCGTACGGAATGTTGTCAAGGTTCGCGGTGACTGTCCTGCCATTCAGCGAAGGATCAATCAGCACATTCTTGCCCGAGATGTCGGCCAGAGTGCGCAATACCATCGAGGCATCGGCACCGAAGAAGTTGATGGAAATCTTTTGCCCCTGCTGTCCGGTCTGAACCAGCTTGTTGGCGTCATCCACCGGGATCGGCTTGACCTCAATGGTCAGTTGGTTGTTTGCCACCTGGGCCTGATGAAACCAGCGACCGCGCGCGGCAATGTCGAGACGTGTCAGATTGCCGAGCGCGCGCGAAACAATCGTCGTTACCGGAGTCGCAAAATCATTGACGTCGCGCCGGTTCTGCAGGCGCGCAGGCAGCTCGACGTCGCGCAACTCGACGGTAATTCCCGTGCCCGTGCGACGAATGTCGATGGGCACCGTGCCATCGGTCAGATCCACGATGATCGTGGCCTGGCCATCTTCACCGCGGCGGAAGACGATATCGCGGATCGCGGCACTGTCTGCCGCAGGTATCGGCTTTCCGGCCCCGGATGCCGATGATGTCAACAGGGTGGGGCTATAGACGCTCGGCGCCGGCTCCTGGCTTGCCTGTACGCCCTGTGCCTGCAGTTTTATGTAGAGAGCATCGCCGGCAATCTCGGTGGAGAATTTGGTCGGCCGGTACAGGTTCAGCACCAGTCGCGTCAATTTGTCGGTCTGAACCAGATTCAGGCTCTTGAGATCGCCGGTCGCAACCTGCTGCGCGGACTGGCCCGACTGGTTGTCGGTATCGGGAAAGTCGATCACCACGCGCGGCGGCTCGACGACGCTCCAGTTTCCAGGCATTGTCTTCAAGGGAGCGGACATCTGCACCTTGAGGAGGACCTGATCGCCGTCACGCCGAACCTGGATCTGCTTGATGGAATTTTCCGCGGCAATCGCTGCGCCGGACAGACCAAACCAGAATCCCGCCAGGGCAGCAGCAATGTAAAATTTTCTCATCAACGTCCTCCTTCTCTCGGCACCATGAGCACCTTTTCCTGCTCTACCCATGCGCCGTTCGCATCCTTGACGGTTTCAAGCACTGTAATGCCCTCTCGGGTAATTGCCGTGATCTTGCCGAAACTGCGGCCCATGTACTCGCCGACACGGACATGCTTCGGTTTGTTCGGCGGCGGAGTCTGAATCAGGGCATAGGGCACGGTGCCCGCCATGATGATGCCAACCACTTTGAGATCCTCGATCGGGAAAATTTCCAGCGGCTGTTGCGGTCGCGTACGATCCGGCGTTGACTTGTCTGCAACGGCCTCCAGTGTCACGATCTTGCCCGGAGCGAAGGGTGGCGTCAGCCCCTCAGTTTCATAGGCAACTACCGGGAAGGCGGCTATCTCAGGCAGCGGCGACACTTTGCCCCGCATACCCTTCGTTTCCTCGCGCATCCACTGCCGGAGGTCCTGATGATCTTCGGTGGCACAGCCCAACAACAACAGCGGGCACAGGAATAGAAGTCTGCGAAACTTCATTTCTTGGCTCCCTTGGCCGTCTTCTTCTGCATGGCGAGCTCGCCTTCGTCAAGATAGCGAAACGTCTTGGCCGTGGTTCTCAATGCCAGTGTCGAATTGGGGTTTGTGCTCAAATTGATATCGTTCAAGGTAACGATACGCGGCAGCTTGGCAAGATCTCCCGTAAACGCGCCAATATCATGGTAGCTGCCGATGAGACTCAGAGTAATTGGTACCTCGGCATAGAATTCCCTGGGAGACTCGCCGCCCGGCTTGAAGAGTTCAACCGACAGACCCCGAGCCTGGGCTGCCTTGTTGATGTCGACCAGCATGTCGCCCATCTCCGCCTTGTTCGGCAACTGTTTTAGCAGCGCACCAAACGAGCGGTCAATCTCGGCCAACTGGCGCCGATATTCATCCAGATTCACCGCCTGCCTCTTCTTGTTCAGCCAGTCCTCCTTGTGCTTGGCCTCCTGATTCCGCTTTGCGTCCAATTCTTCCAGCTGGACGCTCCAGCCAATGGCACCAAAGCCCCATGCGGCGGCCAGCAAAGCCAGGAAGAGGCTGAGAAGTATGACGATGCGCGGAGCCAGCGGCCACAATCCCGGATCCTTGGGATCCAGGGTCTTGAAGTCCATCGCAAGCCGCTGAAAATCAATGAGTGGCGCCTTGGGCTGAGCCGGCTCCGCCTTGGCCGCCTGCTTGGCTGCCAGCCGTTCGGCAGCCGACTTCCGCTTGAACAGCGAGGACAGATCGGGCAGCTTCATCGTTTCTTCCCCTGCACTGGCGCCGGCTTCGCCTCTGCCTTGGTCTGGCGGGTGATGGCGGTCGTAATGCTGAAGGCGTTCAAGCGACGATTGGCGACCACCTCGGCCTTGGTTTCGACCAAAGTCGCGTTCTCCAGCAGAGGCGACTCGTCGAGATTGTTCATCAGTGTGGTGATGCGCGCATTCGACTGCGCGTAACCGTTGATCGCGATTCTTGGTCCGCTTTGCACGAGAGTACGCAAATAGATACCTTCCGGCACCTGCTTTGCAAGTTCGTTGAACAGATGCACCGTTTCCGTGCGGTTGGCCTGCAGAGCCTCGATCACCCGTTTGCGGGACAGGAGCGCGTTGGTCTGTTCCTGGATCTTCTTGATTTCGTCAATTTCCTTGTCCAGGCTGGAAATTTCACGCTTGAGAAATTCATTTTTTTCGTTCTGCGCGGCAATCTCGCGATTGACCAACGAGAAGCCGAGAAACCAGATCACCGCGCCCAGTACGGACACCAATCCCATCAGGACATAGAACTGCTGGCGCCGCCCCTTGCGCTTAGCCTCGCGATGAGGAAGCAGATTGATCCGGATCATTGATCGAACTTTCTCAGAGCCAGCCCGCAAGCCACCATGAGAGAGGGTGCGTCAGCAGCCAACTGTTTGGCGCGAATGCGCGGCGAGATTGCCATGCCGGCAAACGGATCTGCCAGGATGGTATTGACGTTGGTACGCTGGCCGACGAGTTCGGCAACGCCCGGAACCAGCGCCGATCCACCCGCAAGAATGATGTGATGTACTTCGTTGTTCGGAGTCGAGGTAAAGAAGAATTGCAGTGCGCGCGCGACTTCCTGCGCCATGTTCTCAATGAAGGGATGCAGAATTTCCGCTTCGTAGTTGTCCGGCGGCGTGCCCGATCGCTTCAGGTTCTCGGCTTCGTCCGGACCCATGCCGTAGGCGCGCATGATCTCGGCGGTCAGTTGTGATCCGCCGAAAGCCTGCTCGCGCACATAGAGTTGCTGGTCATCCTTCATGATGGTGACCTTCATCGCGGAAGCACCCACGTCCACCAGCGCTATGATCTGGCCCACCCCATCGCTGGGAAGCTGCTTGGTCACCAGTTCATATGCGGCCTGGGCCGCGAAGGCCTCAACATCCATCACTACGGGTCTCAACTCAGCCACTTCGGCCGCCGCGACTCGGTCTTCGACCTTCTCCTTGCGCGAGGCCGCCAGCATTACTTCAACGTCGTCAGGGCTCCCCGGCGCCGGGCCGATCACCTGAAAGTCAAGATTGACCTCTTCCAGCGCAAATGGAATGTACTGATTGGCTTCGGACTCGACCTGGATTTCCATCTCCTGCTCGCGCAAACTCGCCGGCAAGGTGATTTTCTTGGTGATGACCGCGGCCGTCGGCAGCGCCATTGCGACGTAGCGCGTGGTGGTACCAAGTCGTTTCCAGCAACGCTGAAGGGTATCGGCGACCGCTTCAACTGAAGTCAGATTGCCGTCCACCACGGCATCCTTCGGCAAGAGCTCGATGGCGTAGCGCTCAACCCGCGGCTGCCCCTTGCCGGCATCAACCAACTCGACCATCTTGACGGCGGTCGAACTGATATCCACACCGATCAGCGGACGCAGCTTAGGGTTGAAGATCGACTTCAGGGCCGAGACATCTATCTGCAAAGGTTTTTTCCTTTAAAAATATTGCCTTACGATCTATACAGATAATTTACTTTAGATGCTAGCAGCAACTATATCGACTGTAAAGCAAAATTAATAGCGACGACCTGGCGCAGCGTGTCTCCGGCGCCACAGCTATAATTCCACGCGCCGCCTTCAAACCTGTCCATTCGTGCCCATTCCCGCCCTACCCGCCCCCGCCCGCTGGGCGTTGTATTTCCTGCTCCTGATCGGCGGTGCAATGCTAAGCATTGCCGCGCTGGCCGGCATCGTGCTCATTCTCGTCTATCCGCAGCTTCCCTCGCTGGAAGTGCTGACCGAGTATCAACCGAAAATTCCCCTGCGCATCTACTCCAGCGACGGCCATTTGATTGGCGAGTTTGGCGAGGAAAGGCGCAACTTCGCACACATCAATGACGTCCCCAGCGTAATGAAGCAGGCCATTCTCGCGGCCGAAGACGAGCGCTTCTACCAGCATCCCGGCGTCGATACGCTCGGCGTACTGCGCGCAGCGTATTCCAATTTCGTCGGCGGTGGCAAGCGCCAGGGAGCGTCGACCATCACCATGCAGGTAGCTCGCAACTTTTTCCTTTCCAGCGAAAAAACGCTGACTCGAAAACTCTACGAGATGTTACTGGCTTTCAAAATAGAGAACAATCTTGGCAAGGATCAGATTCTCGAGATCTACGTCAACCAGATTTACCTCGGGCAACGCGCCTACGGCTTCTCGGCGGCCGCGCAAATCTACTATGGCAAGGCGCTCAAGGATGTCAGCATAGCGGAAGCAGCCATGCTCGCGGGCCTGCCGAAGGCGCCTTCGGCCTACAACCCGGTGGCCAATCCGAAACGGGCGCAGTTGCGTCAACGCTACGTCCTGCGCCGGATGAACGAACTTAACTTCATCGACGAAGCGCAGATGAAGTCCGCGCAGACGGAGCCCCTGCACGTCAAGCGCAACGTAAACGACTTCGGTGTCCGCGCCGAGTATGTCGCCGAAATGGCGCGCCAGATCGCTGCCGAAAGCTTTCCCGACGACGTCTATAGCCGCGGCCTGCGAGTGATCACCACCATCAACCAAGGCGAGCAGCAAGCCGCCTACCTGGCGGTACGCCGCGGCGTCATCGATTATGACCGTCGCCACGGCTATCGCGGACCCGAAGCCTACGTCGACGTCACAGACGTCACCTCGGATCAGGACGAGGAGCTCGAAGACCTGCTGGCCGAATATGAAGACAGCGACGATCTGCTGCCTGCCATCGTTCTGGAGGCAACGCCGAAGCTGGTACGCGCCTATCTGCGCGCCGGCGAGTTGCTCAGTATCGGCGGCGACGGATTGAAGTTTGCCGCGCGCATGCTGGACGAAAAGGCTGCGCCCAACAAGCGGGTGCGACGCGGCGCGGTGATCCGCGTGCAGAAATCAGACAAAGGCTGGCAGATAGTCCAGTTGCCCGATGTCGAAGCCGCATTCGTCGCCGCCAGCCCGATCGATGGTGCGATCCGGGCACTGGTCGGCGGCTTCGATTTCAATCGCAGCAAGTTCAACCATGTCACCCAGGCTTGGCGTCAGCCGGGTTCCAGCTTCAAGCCCTTCATCTACTCCGCCGGTCTGGAGAAAGGTTACACGCCGGCCTCCGTGATTCCTGATGAGCCTGTTTCGATTTCCGCCGAAGAAACAGGCTCACAGGCCTGGGAGCCGAAGAACTATGACGGCAAGTATGAAGGTCCGATGAGCCTGCGTACCGCACTGGCGAAATCCAAGAACATGGTTTCGATCCGCCTGCTGCGTTCCATCGGCACACATTACGCCCAGGACTATGTGACGCGCTTCGGCTTCGATGCGGACAAGCATCCGCCCTATCTCACGCTGGCACTTGGCGCCGGGTCGGTGACACCATGGCAGCAGCTCGCCGCCTATTCGATTTTCGCCAACGGCGGCTACCGCATCGAACCCTACATCGTGCGTCAAATTCTGGATGACAAGGGCGCGGTACTGGCCGCCACCCAGCCCGCGTTGGCCGGCGACGAATCGCTGCGTGCGATCGATCCCCGCAACGCCTGGCTGATGGACAGCATGATGCACGACGTGGTCAGGCGCGGCACCGCGACACGTGCCGCTGCCGCGCTCAAACGCGGCGACCTGGCCGGCAAGACCGGTACCACCAACGACTACATCGACGCCTGGTTCTGCGGCTACCAGCCGACCGTGGTTGGCATCGCCTGGATCGGCTTCGATCAGCCCAGGCGAATGGGCAACGGCGAGACTGGCAGCGCAGCGGCGCTGCCGATGTGGATCAGCTTCATGGAACATACATTGAAAGGTGTGCCCGAGAGCTGGCAGGAAACGCCGGAGGGCCTGGTATCGGTCGTCGCCAACGACCCTTCGGGCAGGACCAGCAAGGAACTGATCTACAAGGAACTTCTGCCACCGCCGGCGGTGGACGACGAACAGCAGGAAGCAATATCGGCACCGGCTCCGGTGCAGGATGCAAAACCAAGAGCTGTCGAGAAACCCGTCACCGAAAAGAAGAACTAGAGTGCGATCCTGACGCCGGCCTGTTCGGACAACGTACGCGACACGGCGGCCAGCAGTTCCTCGCCATCGCGCGTGCCGAGCCACCTGCCGCCCTCGGGGCGAAAGTGATAGCCGCCCGATTTCGCCGCCAGCCAGATCTCGCGTGCGGCAAGGTGACGATTCAGGATGATTTTCGAGCCGTTGTCGAACTCGATTTCGATCACGCCGCCGGCTTTGGTCTCGAAATCAAAATCGGCAACACCGCTCATCGCAGCCGCATCCAGCGCCGCCTCGATGCGCGCCAGTTCAGCATCGGCCGCTGTCATGAATTCCCGCTCATCCATCGCGTGTTACCATCCTTTATCCGAATAGACTCTCATCCGCCATGCGTCTGATTTCATCGTTTCTCGCCGCGCTGCTTACCCTGAATATCCTCGCCGCGTGCGGCACCAAGACCCCGCTTTCACTGCCGCCCCCGGCGCCGGCCGCGGTTACATGCCCGCAAAGCGGAAGCCCATGTACGCAAAGCGCGCCAGCGCCGACTCCTGCCGTCGATAATAGCAACAAAGCGGCGGCAGAGCGGCGCCAATGAGTCTGGCCGTCATGCACCGCGACGGCCCCCGCATCGAGGCTGTCGCATCGCAGGAACATATCGGCTCTGCCCGGAGAAAGTCCGCTCGCCCATGACCAAGACGCGCACTATCCTGCTCATTGCCGCCGTGCTTGCCGCGGGCAGCGGGGCGACTTGGTACTTCACCAGAATCGAAACGCCCGCGGCCGGCAAGAAAGGTCAGGCGTCGCCGGCGGTCCCCGTCAAGCTGGCCAAGGCAGTCGTCCAGGACATGCCGCTGCGACTTGAAATCACCGGACGCACCGAGGCCTACGAAACGGTCACCCTCAAATCGCGGGTCGACGGTCAGGTGCAGGGCGTTGCTTTCACCGAAGGCCAGCATGTGCGCCACGGCGACATCCTGCTGCGGCTCGACCCGGCCGACTTTCAGGCCAGGCTCAACCAGGCCGCAGCCAATCAGGCGAAAAGCCAGGCCCAGTTGACCAAGGCACGCGCTGACGTCGAGCGCTACATCGCGCTGCGTGCCAAGGGATTTGTTTCCGAAGAAAAGGTCAGCGAGATGCGCACCGCGGCGGCGGCCGCAGAATCCACCGCCATGGCCGATGCTGCTGCCGTCGAACTGGCGCGCCTGCAGTTGTCCTACGCGACTGTCAAGGCGCCGTTTGCCGGCGTGGTCGGCGCCAAGCTGGTATTTCCTGGCACAGCGGTGAAAGTCAACGACACCGCGCTGGCGGTGGTCAACCGCGTGCGGCCCCTCTATGTAGGCTTTGCCGTCCCGGAAAAATACCTGCCGCAACTGCAAGCGGGCATACGCTCGGGCAAGAAATCCATGAAAGCGGCGATTTCCCTGCCTGGCAACGGCGACGCATGGGAAGGCGATGTGCGCTTTCTCGATAACGGCGTCGACATTGCAACCGGCACCATCCAGCTCAAGGCCGTCGTGCCCAATGAAGACGAGAAGCTCGCGCCCGGCCAGTTCGTTACCGTCAGCCTGGTGCTGGATACACTGAGGGACACCGTCGTCGTTCCTGCCGAAGCCGTGCAGCAGGGGCCTGGCGGCAGCTTCCTGTTTGTTGCAAAGGAAGACAGCACGGTCGAGATACGCAAGATCCGCGTCGGCTCGCTACAGAAGCAGTTCGCGGTCATCGCCGACGGCCTTGCCGGCGGCGAAACCGTCGTCACCGAAGGGCACTTGCGCCTGACGCCAGGCGCGCGCATACGGTCGGCCGACGCTGCCGAGGGAATACCGGCCAAGCCCGACGACCCAGGCAAACCCGGCGCGTACGAAACGGTCAATAAATCCGGCAAGCCGGACTAGAGGCCCACCATGCAGTTGTCCGAGCTCTGCATCCGCCGCCCGGTGATGACCACGCTGCTGATGGCGGCCTTCCTCATCTTCGGCATCATTGCCTACCGCGCGCTGCCGGTGTCCGAACTGCCGAGCATAGATTTCCCGACCATCTCGGTCACCGCCCAGTTGCCCGGCGCATCGCCGGAGACCATGGCGGCCTCCGTCGCCACCCCGCTCGAAGGCCAGTTCTCGACCATTTCCGGCCTCGACTCGATGACCTCGACCAGCGCCCAGGGCGTATCGACCATCACGCTCCAGTTCTCGCTCGAGCGCGACATCGATGCCGCCGCGCAGGACGTGCAATCGGCCATTGCCGCCGCGCAGCGCAAGCTGCCGCCGGACATGCCGACGCCGCCGTCGTTTCGCAAGGTCAATCCGGCGGACTTCGCGATTTTCTACATCGCCATGAACTCAACGACGTTGCCCACCTGGGTGGTCAACGAGTACGCCGAAACCCAGCTCGCGCAGCGCCTGTCGACGCTGCCCGGGGTAGCCCAGGTCAACGTCTTCGGCTCGCAGAAATACGCCGTTCGCATCCAGACCGATCCGGCCCAGCTCAGTTCGCGAGGGCTGGGCATCGATGAACTGCAGACGGCGGTAAAGAATGCCAATGTCAACCAACCGCTGGGCACCCTCGACGGCAGGCGGCAGAGCTTTGCCCTGAAGGCCAACGGCCAGTTGCTGAACGCCGCGGCCTATCGTCCGCTGACCGTGGCCTGGCGCAATGGCGCCCCGGTGAAACTTGAAGAAGTGGCCAAGGTCATCGACAGCGTCGAGAACGCCAAGGTCGCCGCCTGGTTCAACGACCGGCGCACCATCATGCTGGCGATTTTCCGTCAGCCGGGGTCGAACACCATCGAAACCGTCGCCGCGATCAAGCGCGTGCTGCCGGCCTTCCAAGCCAATCTTCCGGCCTCGATCGATCTGCAGGTGCATTACGACCGCAGCGTCTCGATCCGCGAGGCCATCAACGACGTTCAATTCACCCTGGTCCTCGCCGGCTTCCTGGTAATCCTGGTGATCCTGATGTTTCTGCGCAACCTGTCGGCCACCATCATCCCGGCCCTGGCGTTGCCGATTTCGATAATCGGCACCTTCGCCGTCATGCAGGCGCTGGGCTACAGCATCAACAACCTGACTTTGCTGGCACTCACGCTGTCGGTGGGCTTTGTCGTCGACGACGCGATTGTCATGCTGGAAAACATCATTCGCCACATCGAAAACGGCGAGGAACCTTTCGCCGCGGCAATTCTCGGCGCAAGAGAAATCGGCTTCACCATTTTGTCGATGACGCTCTCACTGATTGCCGTGTTCATTCCGGTACTGTTCATGAGCGGCATCGTCGGCCGCCTACTGCACGAATTCGCCGTCACCATCTGCGCCGCGATCCTGGTTTCCGGCTTCGTTTCGCTGACACTGACACCGATGCTGTGCAGCCGCTACCTGAAGCACGCCGCGCCCGAGCACCACGGTCGCATCTTTATGGCCTTCGAGCGTTTCTTCGACGCGCTGCTGGCCGCCTACCGACGCTCGCTTGGCTGGTGCATCGCCCGGCCGCACTGGGTGATGCTCTCCTTCGTCCTGACCCTGATCGTCACCGTCCTGCTCTATGGCGCGGTGCCGAAGGACTTTCTGCCCAGCGGAGATACGGGGCAGATCATCGTTTCCACCGAGGGTCCACAAGACATTTCATTTCCGGCCATGATGCGGCGGCAGCGCGCCGTGGCGGAAATCCTTGCCAGTGATCCGAGCGTAAAGACCATCGGTTCCTTCCTCGGCGCCAGCGGTTCGCGTCCGACCTTCAATACGGGCACCCTGGTGCTCAACCTCAAGCCACACAGCGAGCGCCGCGAAAAGCCCGACGAAATCATTGCCCGACTGCGCCCCAGGCTCGCCGCCGTGCCGGGTATTCGCGTCTTCATGCAAAACCCGCCGCCGATCCGCATCGGTGGCCAGATAACCAACGCACAGTTTCAATACACCCTGCAGGACACGGATCTGGCCGAGCTCTATCGCTGGAACGATATCCTGCTGGACCGCCTGCGTCAGTTGCCCGGCTTCATCGACGTCAATACCAACCTGAAGAACCAAAGTCCGGTGATAACGCTCGACATCGACCGCGAAAAGCTGGCGCCTCTGGGAATCACTATCGGCCAGATCGAGGATGCCCTGCAAAGCGCCTTCAGTTCGCGCCAGATTTCCACCATCTACGCCGCCACCAGCCAGTACCAGGTAATCCTCGAAGTGGCGCCCGAATTCCAGGCAGACCCGGCGACGCTGTCGAAGATCCATGTCCGCTCCAGCAACGGCAAGCTCATTCCAGTCGATACCGTGGCCCACATCGGCCGCAGCACCCAGGCGCTCACGGTCAATCACCAGGGGCAGCTGCCGTCGATAACGCTGTCGTTCAACCTGCTGCCCGGCGTATCGCTGGGCGACGCGGTCGATCGCATTCGCAAGATGGAGCGCGAGATGAATATGCCGGCCTCGCTCACCACCAGCCTGCAGGGTGCGGCGCAGGCCTTTGAGGCCTCATTGAAGGGACTCGGCGTACTGCTGCTGATTGCCATCCTGGTGGTCTATATCGTGCTCGGCATTCTCTACGAGAGCTTCGTGCACCCGCTCACCATCCTCTCCGGGCTGCCCGCCGCGGGCCTCGGCGCGCTGCTCACGCTGCTGATTTTCCGCGTTGATCTGAGTCTCTACGCCTTCGTCGGCATCATCATGCTGATCGGCATCGTCAAGAAAAACGCGATCATGATGATCCACTTTGCCCTGGAGCGGCAGCGCAAGGACGGGATGGCTCCGGCGCAGGCCATCTTCGAGGCCTGCATGGTGCGCTTTCGACCGATCATGATGACCACCATGGCGGCGCTGATGGGCACGCTGCCGATCGCAGTGGGCTGGGGCGCCGGCGCCGAAGTGCGTCGCCCGCTGGGCCTGGCGGTGGTCGGCGGTTTGCTGCTGTCGCAGTTTCTGACGCTGTATCTGACGCCGGTGGTGTATCTCTATCTCGACCGCCTGGGCGACCGGCGTAAATCCGCCTGAAAGAATTCCGCAGGACGCCGCGCCTCGTGCCGGAACAGCGGCGCCGTCCTCATTCCGTTCCCAGCAATAGCGCTATCTGTGCGTCCTTGTCTTGCCACAGTCGCTGTACCCACCTCTGGAAGGCCTCGCGCACGGCCTGGTCGCCGGCATAATCGCTCTTCATAAGGTGTTCCGGCACCGGCAGGATCTGCACCCGCACGATCACCCGTTTCAACTTTCCGCAGAGAAATTCCCAGAAATTGGGCGCGCCGTCCGGGTAGACGATGGTGACATCCAGGATTGCCTGAAACTTGTCGCCCATGGCGTTGAGTGCCAGTGCGATGCCGCCCGCCTTGGGTTTGAGCAAATGGCGATAGGGCGATTGCTGGCGCTGATGCTTGGCCGGCGTGTAGCGGGTGCCTTCGAGAAAATTCATCACGCTGGTCGGGATCAGGGAAAACTTCTCGCAGGCCTTGCGGGTCGCCGCCTGATCCTTGCCGCGCATCTCCGGGTGCTGCCTGAGGTATTCCTCGCTGTGGCGGCGCATGAAGGGAAAATCCAGCGCCCACCAGGCGAGGCCCATCACCGGCACCCACATCAGCTGCTGCTTGAGGAAAAACTTCAGCAAAGGAATGCGTCCGGTCAGCAAATGCTGCAGCACCAGGATGTCGGCCCATGACTGATGGTTGCAGTTGACCAGATACCAGTTATGCCGATCGAGCCCGGCGATGCCCTCGACATCCCACGCGGTGCGCTGGGTGAGCGCCATCCAGCCGCTATTGCAGGCAATCCAGGCTTCGGCGATGGCAACCAGCAGCGGATCCACCCGCAGACGCACGGCCTGGAAGGGCAGGATCAGCTTGAGGATCGCAAACAGCAGCAGGATCGGCACCCAAAACAGCGCATTGAGCCCCAGCAATACCGAGGCAATGAACCCTATCAGTGGCGCCGGCAGGAAATTCAGCACGTCAATGTCATTGGCTGGGCATCGGCGAATAGTGCTGCCGCAGGATGTTCTTCTGTACCTTGCCCATGGCGTTGCGCGGCAACTGATCGACCAGATACACCCACTTCGGCACCTTGAAGTTGGCCAGTTGGCCCTTGATCGCACTGATGATGGCAGCCTCGGTCAGGGCTGCGCCGGCGGGGTTCTTCTGGCGCACCACCACGGCACTGACGGCCTCGCCGAAATCCGGATGCGGCAGGCCGATCACCGCCGACTCCACCACACCGGGCATGGCGTCGATCAGTTCCTCGATCTCCTTGGGATAGACGTTGAGACCGCCGGTGATCACCAGATCCTTCGAGCGGCCGCTGATCGTGATGTAGAAGGCCTCGTCCCAACTGCCCATGTCGCCGGTCTTGAAGAAACCGTCGGCGGTGAATTCCTCGCGCGTCTTTTCCGGCATGCCCCAGTAGCCGACGAAGACGTTGTCACCCTTGACCTGGATGCTGCCGACGATGCCGGTCCTGACCGCCGTCCCGTCAGCGCCGACTATCCGGATGGCGGTGCCCGGCAGCGGGTGGCCGACCGTGCCGCCGCGCCGCTCGCCATCATAGGGATTCGAGGTAAACATGCCGCCCTCGGTCATGCCGTAGCGCTCGAGGATGGTGTGCCCGCTGCGCGTCTTGAACTCGTCGAAGGTTTCCTTCAGCAGCGGTGCCGAACCGGAGACAAACAGACGGATGTTGCGGCAGGTCTCACGGCCGAAAGCGGGCTCCAGCAGCAGGCGCACGTAATAGGTCGGCACGCCCATGAAAACAGTGGACTCGGGCATCAGCTTCACGGCGCGCGCGGCATCGAACTTCGGCTCGAAGAACATTGCCGAGCCATTCAGCAGCGTCGTGTGGCAAGCGACGAACAGGCCGTGCACATGGAAGGTCGGCAACATGTGCAACAGCACGTCGCCGGGCTGGAAATGCCAGTAGGCGTGCAGGATCTCCGCGTTGTGCGCGAGATTGCCGTGACTCAGCATCGCGCCCTTGGAACGCCCGGTAGTGCCCGAGGTGTACAAGATCGCGGCGAGGTCCGTGGCATCCCGCTGCACGGTGGAAAAACCATCCGGCTGCGGAGTGGCAGCGGTGATCAAGGACCCGCGGCCGTCGTCATCCAGCTCCAGAACGTGCGGCACGCCGGCCACCAACGCCAGTTCGTCCGCCAGCGCCCGCATCGGCGGCCGGCAGACGAACAAGCCTGGCGTTGCATCGCCGAGGAAGTATTCCAGCTCGTGGCGCTGGTAGGCCGGATTCAGCGGCAGAAAAACCATGCCGGCGCGCAAGCATGCGAGATACAGCACCAGCGCTTCCGGCGTCTTTTCCACTTGGGCCGCGACGCGATCGCCGGGCCTGAGTCCGAGTGCCGCGATCAGGTTGGCCATGCGCGCGCTGGCACGCTCGATGTCGCCGTAAGTCCACACCCGGCCATCGGGAAGAATCATGCACGGCGCGGCGGGACTCTTCGGAAAGTGCGCGGAGAGCAGGGAATACAGGTTCTGGTTCATGAATCGATCACTTCAACTTTTCATTTGACATTGTTCGGCAACCACATGGCGATATCCGGGAAGAAGGCCAGCAGCGCGATAGCCACTATCATCAGACCGATGAAGGGCAGCGTGCCCCAGATGATTTCGGACAGCTTGATGTCGGGCGCAATCGAGTTGATGACGAACAGGTTGAGCCCGACCGGCGGATGGATCAGGCCCATTTCCATGAGGATGGTCATGATCACGCCGAACCAGACCAGGTCGATGCCGTGGGCCTTCAGCGCCGGCAGGATGATTGGCGTCACCATGAGGATGATCGCCACCGGTGGCAGGAAGAAGCCGAGCACCACCAGCAGGATGTTGGCGGCGACGAAGAAGCCCCACTTGCCCAGCGGCAGGCCGACCATCCAGGCGGCGACTTCCTGCGTGATGTGCAGGTAGCTCATGACGTAGGTGTAGAGGAAACTCATCGCGATGATCATCATGACCATGGTCGATTCGCGCACCGTGCCGCCGAGGATGGCCTTCATTTCGGTCCAGCGCCAGCAGCCGTAGATCATCATCACCATCAGCAGCGAAAAAAAGGCGCCGATGCCGGCGACTTCCGAAGGCGTCGCCCAGCCGCCGTAGAGCGCGACCATGATGATGACGATGATGGCGACGAAGGGCGCCAGCCGCGGCAGGGTTTCCAGCTTCTCGCGCCAGGTGAAGCTTTCCTCGTGCAGGATGTTGGTGTTGTTGCCCAGTACCCTGGCCCGCGCCTGCTCGCGGCGGAACTGGATCACCACCCAGATCGCGAACATCGCGGTCAGCAGCAGGCCGGGACCGACCCCGGCCATGAACAGCTTGCCGATCGACTGTTCGGTGACGACACCGTAGAGAATCAGCGTCAGCGAAGGCGGGATCAGGATGCCCAGTGTGCCGCCGGCGGCGATGATGCCGGCCGCCAGCCCGGACGAATAGCCGCGCTTGCGCATCTCGGGAATACCCGACGAGCCGATTGCCGAGCAGGTGGCCGGGCTCGATCCGCACATCGCCGCGAACACCGAACAGGCCATCACGTTGGCCACGCCGAGACCGCCGGGGATGCGCCCCATCCAGCGGTTGAGCGAGGCATACAGGTCACCGCCGGCGCGCGACTTGCCGATCGCCGCACCCATCAGGACGAATAGCGGAATCGTCAGCAGGACGAAGTTGTCGAGTTCCGAATACAGCGTCTCCGCCACCAGTCCCACGGTTTCGCTAGGCATGTAGAGCAGCATGAAGACCAGCGCCACGCCGCCCACCGCGAATGCGATCGGCATGCCGGAAAACAGCGCGACGAAGGTGGCAATGCCGAACAGGATGCCTACTTGCAGGGTGCTCACTCTTCGTCCTCGCGATGCCGGTGTATCTGCTGGTCGCCGAGCTGCACCAGCATTTGCAGCGAGAGCATGGTCATGCCCAGCGCCATGAACAGGTAGGCTGGCCACAGCTTGGGCGCCCAGGCGGTATTGCTCATCTTGCCGTCGGTCCAGGCTTCGTGAAAGAACTTCCAGGCATGCCAGGCGATGAAAATGCAAAAGGCCATGGACAGGATGTCGCCAACGAGATTGCGCCAGCGGTTGGCCCGCTCCGACAGCAGCGCGTCGAGCACCTCGATGCCGACATGCCCGCGCGAGGCCTGGGTGAAAGCCGCGCTCATGAAGGTGGCGACGATCAGCAGCATGATCGACATCTCGATTTCCCAGTCGGTCGGCCAGCTGAGCCAGTAACGCACCACCACCTCGAAGACGAGGACACCGCTGCAGATCACGATCAACACCCCCGACACATAGCCGGTCAGGGTGTTGAACGCGCTCACCGCACGGCTGAACTGCCGCCAGGCCGCGAGCATGGTCTTACTTTACCGCCACGGCCATGTCGAACAGTTCCTTGCCGCCCTTCACCTTCTCTTCGAAGTCCTTCCAGGCCGAAGCCTTGGCTACCTCGCGCCACTTCTCGAAGGAGGCCTGGTCCATGTCGACAACCTTGCGCCCGGCCTTGGTATAGACCTCGACTACGCGTTCGTCGTCGATCTTGGCGGCTTCCATGCCGAACTTCTCCAGCGAGGCGCCGACTTCCATGACGACCTTCTGCTGCGCCGGCGTCAGGCTGTCGTAGGTCTTCTTCGACATCAGCAGCGGCTCGAACATGAACCAGAAGGAATGCTTGCGCCCAGCGGTGAGATAGTCCGAGGTCTCGTGCAGGCGGAAGCTGATCAGCGAGGTGCTCGACGTCACCGCGGCATCCAGCACGCCGGACTGCATCGCACTGTAGATTTCGTTGGATGCCACGTTGGTTACCGCGGCGCCGGCCGCCTTGGTCATCAAATCGACTTCACGGCTGCCGCCGCGCACCTTCATGCCCTTGGCGTCGTCCGGAGCGACCAGCGGCTTGGCCTTGGAAGCGATGCCGCCGGCCTGCCAGACCCAGGTGATGATCTTGACGTTGCGCTCGTCAAGCAGGCGCACCAGTTCCTTGCCGATCGGCGCGTCCTTCCAGCGCAGGCCCTGTTCGTAGCTGGTGATCAGGGCCGGCATCAGGGTCAGGTTGGCCGCGGGAAATTCGCCGCCGGCATAAGCCAGCGGGTACAGCGACATGTCCAGTGCGCCCGTGGATAGAGCCTTGTATTGAGGCACCGCCTTCATCAGCGAGGCCGCCGGGTAGATCTCGAATTTCAGCTGGCCATTGCTCTTTTTTTCGACCTCGGCGGCGAACTTGCGCACCAGGCGGTCGCGGAAATCGCCCTCGTCGATGGTGCCGCCCGGGAACTGGTGGGAAATCTTGATCGTCTTGACCTGGGCCATCACCGGTGCGCCGGCAAAGGCCAACGTTATTACAGCGGCTAGGGCGGTTTTCATAAAATTGCGTCGCATGCTTGGTCTCCTGTTGTGGATTTATTTTTGCCGTGCCTGGCGCCTGACGGCGGCCGACATGGCGATGGTACCCTCGCGGGCAAAACTTTCGACGTTGTTTTCCAGATCGTCAACGTCGTACAGATAATTCACCATCACGCCGAAGGACTGCTTCATGCCCTTTGGCGAGGCATCGCCGAGCGGGTTGATGCGTTCCAGGCGGGCGCCATTGCCCGCATGAAAGCGCGTAACCGGATCCAGCGGCTGCCTGCCGTCGCCGCGGCTGGACTTTGCCAGCGTCAGGTAGCGTGCCGCAAGCTGCGCCAGCGCCGGATTGACCTTGCGCGCCAACACGGAATCCCGCGCCCAGTCGCCCGCCGCAAGCTGCGCGACATCGAGTTCGATCCCATCTGCCGCCAGCTCCCGCGGATTCTTTGCCACCCATGAGGCGAAACCGGGCAGAGGCGACAGGGTGGCGAAGTGCCGCAACTTGGGGAAGTCCCGCTGCAGGTCGTCGATCACGCGTTTCAGCAGAAAATTGCCGAAGGACACGCCGCGCAAGCCGGCCTGGGTGTTCGAGATCGAATAGAAAATCGCGGTATCGGCGCGGCGCGCGTCGAACACCGGCGCACTTTCGTCGAGCAGGGCCTGGATGCTGTCGGCCAGATGATCCGTAAGCGCAACCTCGACAAAGATCAAGGGCTCCATCGGCATGCGCGGATGAAAAAAGGCGTACAGGCGGCGATCCGAATCGAGCCGGTCCTTGAGGTCGCTCCACGAGCGGATTTCATGTACCGCCTCGTACTGGATCAGTTTCTCCAGCAGCATCGCCGGCGAATTCCAGGTGATGCGCTGCAGTTCGAGAAAGCCGACGTCGAACCAAGCCGCCAGGCGCGATTCGAGCTCGCGATCCAGCGGCGCCAGTTCCGGATCCTCATCGAGATAGCGCAGCAGATCGGCACGCAAATCGACCAGAAACTTGACGCCCTGCGGGATGGCGTTGAACTGGGTGAGGATCCGCATCCGCGCCGAGCGGAAGGAAGCGCGCAATGCCGCCTCCGCATCCCATTGGCGCTCCGTACCCACCGCTTGCTGGTAAGCCTCGTGGGCTGCCGCGACGCGGACCGGCGAGGGGCCGAACTCCAGTGAAATCAGACGCAGAAAGGCGTGGCGCGCTGCATCATCGAGTTCAAGATAGGTCAGCGCCAAAGCCGCCGCCCGGGTCCGCGCGGAAACTTCGCCGCCACGCGCCTCGGCGCACTCAGTAAGTTGCCGGCGCAAATCTCCGAGCCGTTTTGGCCCCGCGCCCGCCGTGCCGCCAGCGCCGACTATTGAACGCAAGCGCATGACCAATCCTTCAACCATGAGCCACCTCCGTTGTCAATGACATATCGCGCAGCGCGACCAGTTGCGCCAGCAGATGGCCGCGCATCACCCGCTCCGCGGCGTCGGCGTCCTGGCGATGCAAGGCCTGCATCAGCGCACGATGCTCGGCCAGCGATGCTGCCAGCCTACCCTCGAGACGCAAGGAATGGTGGCGATAGAGTTTCATCAGCTTCCGCAGATCGCCGATCACCACTTGCAACCAGCGGTTGCCGGCGCATTCCTGCAACTGGTCGTGAAAAACGTAGTTGGTCTCGTAATAGCGATTGACGTCGCCCGCCGCCGCATAACGTTCCAGCTTTTCATGCAGGACATCGAGCGCCTTGAGCTGGACCGGCGTGCGCTTCTCCGCCACCTCGTGAGCGACACAGCCCTCCAGCGTCGCCATGATGGGAAAGATTTCCTCCAGGTCGCGCAAGGTCAGTTCGGTGACGAAACAACCCTTGTGCGGTTGCAGGTCGATCAGCCCCTCGGAGGACAAGACCTTGAGCGCTTCGCGCAAGGGCGTGCGGCTGATGCCCAACTGCTCCGCCAGCACGGCTTCATCCAGCCGCTGCCCTGGTGCCAGCACATGGTTGTAGATCTGCTCGCGCAACAAATCGATTGCCTGCTGCGATAAAGATGAGCGATTAACCTTTGTTTTCACGTTGATTTAGTAGTTGCATACGATATTTTGTATACAACATATCCGGGGTCGGCCAGCGAAGTCAAGCTGCACTGCACAAATGTTGATCAGGGCATCAACTGCGAGAAGTCGTCTATCGCCGGGTAGTCGCCGGTGTGCTTTTCCGCTCGCGTCGTGTCCGGTTTCTTCACCGCCACCAGATGCGCGATGCCGTAGCGACGGGCACTGTCGAGCACCGGCAGGCTGTCGTCCACCAGCAGCGTACGCGCTGGATCGAAGGGCTCGATCGCGGCGAGACGCTGCCAGAATTCCTGCTCCTCCTTCGCCGCGCCCAGCGCATGCGCACTGACTATCGCATCGAAGCGCGGCGAGAGCCCCGTCCTCGCCATTTTCAGCGTCACGCTCTTGTGGTGGGCGTTGGTCGCCAGTATCAGACGCCGCCCGCTGGCGCGCATCGCATCGAGGAAGGCAATGACATGCGGGTGGATGTCGATCAGGTGCGCGACTTCCTCCTTGAAACGCATGATGTCGAGTTCCAGCGCGGTTTCCCAGAAATCCACCGAGTACCACTCCAGGGTCCCGGCGCGACCGTGATAGCGCGCCATCAGTTCCTCGCGCCCGGCCTCGGGCGAGAGGCCGCGCGCTTCGGCATAGCGTTGCGGCAGATGGGTCTGCCAGAAGTGGTTGTCAAAATTCAGGTCGAGCAGGGTTCCGTCCATATCCAGCAGGACGGTATCGATGCGCGACCAGTCAAGCTGGCGAGCCATCATGGCCGGATATAGGCCCAGCCCTGCTGCTGCAGGCGCATCACTTCGACATAGCCGGCCTTGGCGTAGGCAATGTGGTCGATCATGTCGTCCTTGGTCAGCTTCTGTGCCTGCATCGAATTGCCGCAGGCGACGAAACGAACGCCTGCCGCCATCGCATCCTGCACCCGATTGGCGGTCAGCGCATCGGCCTTGAGCATGCCCAGTCCGGGCCCGATGACGACCACCGCGATATCCACCCGACCCAGCTCTTCCTGGACGTTGTTAACATTGGCCAGGATCGTGTTCCATTTGCGCGAATCGTCTTCATTCACCTGAAACACGATGCGATTGCGCACAGCCGCCGAACCGCCTGAGGTGGCGGCACCATCTGCCGCGCGAATCGCGGCAGATGCCAGAACAAGCAGGGTCATCAGGCCAAGTACAACGATATGTCTCGGGTTCATGTCGGTTATCCTTGAAAGCAACTCATCGACTTCACTGTGCCACAAATTGCTCATGGAAGAAATCGAATGTGCCGTCATCGGCGCCGGCGTGATTGGCCTCGCGGTCGCCCGCAAGCTGGCCGCGCAGGGGCGTGAAGTCCTGATCCTCGAAGCTGAAGGCGCTTTCGGCACCGGCATCAGCGCACGCAACAGCGAAGTGATCCATGCCGGCATCCATTATCCCGCGGGTTCGCTCAAGGCCCGGCTCTGCGTCGCCGGTCGCCGCCTGCTCTACGCCTACTGCGCCGAGCGCGGCATCGGACACCGGCGCTGCGGCAAACTGATCGTCGCCACCAGCGATCAGCAGCACGCCGAACTCGGCCGCATCGCTGCTGCCGCCAGTGCCAACGGCGTCGATGACCTTCAACTGCTGTCGCGCGAAGAGGCCCGCGCTCTGGAGCCGGCGCTGGAATGCGCGGCGGCGCTGCTCTCCCCGTCGACCGGAATCATCGACAGTCACGCCCTGATGCTTTCCCTGCTCGGCGACGCCGAACGCGATGGCGCCGTGCTCGCCGTAAATAGTCCGGTACTGGGTGGCGAGATCGACGACACGGGCATCATCCTCAACATCGGCAGCGATACCGGCGAAGCCATGCAGCTTCGCGCCAGAACCGTGGTGAATTGCGCCGGCCTCGGCGCCCAGGGGTTCGCCCGTGGCCTGCGCGGCCTGGACGGGCAGTCGGTGCCCTCCCTCCATTATGCCAAGGGCAACTACTATGCGCTGGCCGGACGCGCGCCCTTCTCCCGTCTGATCTACCCCGTGCCCGAGGCAGCCGGACTGGGCGTGCATCTGACGCTCGATCTCGGCGGCCAGGCGCGCTTCGGTCCCGATGTGGAATGGATTGACAGCATCGACTACAGCGTGGCTCCCGACCGCGCCCGGGCCTTCTACGCCCAAGTGCGCCGCTACTGGCCGCAACTGGCCGATGGCACCTTGCTTCCCGCCTATGCCGGCATCCGGCCAAAACCACATGCACAGGGACATGCCGCAAGCGATTTCCTGGTGTCCGGTCCGGCCGGACACGGCATCCGCGGACTGGTCAATCTGTACGGCATCGAGTCGCCCGGCCTTACCGCCTGCCTTGCGCTCGCCGACCACACCGTTGACGTGGCTTCTGTTTCCTGAGAGTCACATGGCATGGTGTCTTTCACAGAAACGCCACCGGAAAATGTTAAAGTTGTACTGTTGTCGCCTGAAGGAAGTCGGAGCCCATCGATGTCAATACGCAAACTTGTCGTCGCCAACGGAATCTACTTTGTCGAGATTCCGGCGGCCGACTTGTATCTGCTTTGCGGCACGCCGGCCGACAGCGTCAAGCATCTTTTCCGGCGCGGAATAATCCAGACCACCGAACACGATGGGGTGACCTTCGAGAACGGCCCCAACGCCATCCTCCTGTCGGATTCGATGATTCAAAATGGACACCTGTGCAACCTGGCCGAGTTTCCCATCCTGCAGATGCTCTATCGGCAGGGCATGCTGTTGCCGAATCATCCCAACAATACGGGCAGGAAGCCCTGGCTGATCGGCACCCCCGAACAACTTGCCGCGCAGCTCCGCTACATCCATCGGGGCAACTACGGCCTGATCTCGGTCGAGGAAATGATGGCGTCAGGGCTGGGCGAGGTCGAAGCCAAGGAACTCATGCGCATCAAGCTCAAGTTTGCCTTTGGCCGGATTGCCACGCCCGATGCATTTGTCGAATGCCTGCCTCTGGCCGCACAAACCACCGATATCCGGGATGGCGTCAGTATCGGCCGCCTCGCGCACAACGTATTTGAAATCCGCCACGGCGACGACTCCGTCCAGGTCGACCTGAACCTGCGCCGGCACCAGACCTACCCCTGTCCGTATCCCCTGAGCCCCGTCGCCATCGACCGTCATTATTTTGCCGTGCTTCACACCGGCGACGGCGATGGCTGGGACTACAACCGGCCGGCCATGGGCAGTGTCGTCATTCACCAGGGCAGGGTGTTTCTGATCGATGCCGGCGCCAACATTCACTACAGCCTTGACGCTCTTGGCATCGGCATGAAGGAGGTCGCCGGTGTCTTTCACACGCATTGCCACGACGACCACTTCGCCGGACTCACCACATTGCTCCAGCGCGATCAGCCACTCAAGTATTTTGCCACCCCGCTGGTGCGCGCCTCGGTGACGCGGAAATTCTGCGCGCTCCTGTCGATACCGGAAAGCGAGTTCGCCAAGTACTTCGACATCCACGATCTGGAAGAGGGCAAGTGGAACGACATCATGGGGCTGGAAGTCCGACCAACCGTTTCGCCGCATCCGGTCGAGACCACGATTTTCAATTTCCGCGTACTGTGGGAAGGCGGCTATAGAACCTATGCCCATCTCGCCGATATCGCGTCGTTTGACGTAATCGACGCCATGACCACTGCAGACGCTGCGGCGCCGGGCCTGAGTCCGGAACGCGCGAAGGCGGTCAAGGCAAGGTATCTGGAAACCGCGGACCTGAAGAAGATCGATATAGGCGGCGGCATGATTCACGGCAACGCCGCCGATTTTGCGGCAGATGACTCGACCCGGCTGCTGCTCGCGCATACGGCGCGAGACCTGACCGACGCCGAACGGCGGATCGGCTCGGGAGCGCCCTTCGGCACGCTGGATGTGTTGATTCCGGGGCAGCAGAACTTCCTCCTGCGCGACGCCAGCGAGTTCCTCAAGAGCTATTTTCCCGCGGTGCCGATGGAGCGCTTGCACATGCTCCTGAACAACAGCATCGTCACCTTCAATCCGGAAACCATCATCGCGCCCGCGGCAAAAATTCCCCACGAGATTTACCTCCTGCTTGCCGGCAAGGTGGAAATGCTGACGCAGGATCCGGGCAATTCCCATTTTCTTTTCAGTGGCTCGCTGCTCGCGGAGTCTGCCGCCATCGATAACCGCCCGAGCGAGGAGACCTACCGCTCCGTGGGCTTCGTCCAGACCCTGCGTTTGCCGGCCGACCTCTACCGGAGTTTCATCACGCGCTTCTTTTCAAGCACCGAACTGATCGAAGCGCGCAAGATCGAGGAACTGCTGCGGCGCACGTTTCTGTTCAGCGATGCTGTTGCCAGCATCACCCTGTTTTCTCTTGCCAGGAGCTGCCGGATTACCCAGGTGGCCCGCGGCGAGGTCTTCTTCGGCAGCGCAGAGCAGATCCATCTGATAGGAACCGGGCGGCTTGCCACGAGCGACAGGGAAGGCGCCCAGGTGCTCGGCAAGGATGAGTTCTGGGGTGCAGACAGCCTTTTTGAAGCGCTGCCAAACGACGCCAAGGATCAGCAAACCGGCGCGGGCCCGGCAAACACGTTCGTTGCCCTGGATCGCTGCGAAATCTACTCCGTACCCTTGACCCTGGTTTCGAGGATTCCGGTCGTGCGCTGGAAACTCTTCGAGGCGTTCCGCAGCACCCACCCTCACGCCGCCCCGCGCTTCCGGGGAACGGTCAGGTAGAGACTATTTCAGCACCCAGGCCAGTGTCAGTGGAATGAATGCCAGCGACGCAAGGTTGCCGATCAGCACGATCGAGGCGACGCGTTCCGGTTCCTGGTGGTAGCGCTCGGCAAAGATGTAATTGAGAATGGCCGGCGGTAGCGCGCCGAACAGGATCAGCATGGCGGCGTCGCGCCCCGTCAGACCGAGTGCCAGATTGGCCAGCAACGCCACCAGCACACCGGCAGCGGGCGTCGTCACCGCACCGGCAATGCTGATTTTCCAGTCGGCATGGCGGCTGTCGGTGAGCCGCACGCCAAGGGAGAACAGCAGCAGCGGGATCGACACGTCGCCCAGCATCCTGACGCTCAGCCACAGCGGCTGCCACAAGGGAAAATGCAGCAGGCTGACCGCCAGTCCGGCCAGCGCGGCGGCGATCACCGGCACCCGCCACAGCTTGCTCAGCTTTGCCCGGTGATCGAGCAGCCAGGTCCCCAGCGAGTAGTGCAGGAAGTTCTCCGCGAAGAACAGCACCACGGCGGCCGGCAGCGCCGCTTCACCAAAGGCCAGCACCGCCAGCGGCAGACCCATGTTGCCGGAGTTCTTGAACATCATCGGAGGCACGAAGGTGTTGGGCGCGACACCCAGCAGGCGCGCCACCGGCCAGGCCAGGAGCCCGGTGCCGAGCACCACCGCGGTGGCGCCGAGCAGCAGCGGAATGTTCTGCGCTATGTCGAATGACTTCGACGCCAGCGCCGCGAACACCAGCGCCGGAACAAAAATGTCCATGTTGAGCTGGTTGGCAAAGGCCATGTCGGGCTTCTTCCAGCGGCCATAGCCGTAGCCAGCCGCGACCAGCGCGTAGATCGGGAAGACGATCCCGACGATGCGCTCAAACATTACAGAACATAACGTGAGAGATCTTCGTTCTTCGCCAGTTCGCCCAGCTTCACGTCGACATAGCCGCCATCAATGACCAGCCGTTCGCCGCCGCGTTTCCCAGCGTCGAAGGAGATTTCCTCGAGCAGCTTCTCCATCACCGTGTAAAGCCGGCGGGCGCCGATGTTTTCGGTCTTTTCATTGACCTGGAAGGCGATCTCGGCCAGGCGCTTGATACCGTCGGCGGCAAATTCCAGCGTCACGTCTTCGGTCGCCAACAGGGCCTGGTACTGGCGTGTCAGGCAAGCATCGGTCTGCGTCAGGATGCGCTCGAAATCGTCGACCGACAGCGAATCGAGTTCGACGCGGATCGGAAAGCGGCCCTGCAGTTCGGGAATCAGGTCGGAGGGCTTGGCCAAGTGAAACGCGCCGCTGGCGATGAACAGGATGTGATCGGTCTTGATCATGCCGTACTTGGTGGACACCGTAGTGCCCTCGACCAGCGGCAGGAGGTCGCGCTGCACGCCCTGGCGCGATACCTCGGCGCCGTGCGACTCCGAGCGTGAGGCTATCTTGTCTATCTCGTCGAGGAACACGATGCCGTTCTGCTCGACGTTCTTCAGCGCGTCGGCCTTCACTTCCTCGTCGTTGATCAGGCGCGCGGCTTCTTCGTCGGCGAGCGACTTCAGCGCCTCCTGAATGTTCATCTTGCGCATCCGCTTCTTGCCGCCGCCGATGTTCTGGAACATGCCCTGTATCTGCTGCGTCAGGTCTTCCATGCCCGGCGGGGCGAAGATCTCCATGCTGGCCTGCGGTGCGGCGACTTCGATGTCGATTTCCTTGTCGTCGAGTTCGCCTTCGCGCAGCTTCTTGCGGAATTTCTGCCGCGTCGCACCGGACCCAAACCCAGCTTCCGCCGTCTCGCCAGCGCCGACTCCTCGCGCCGGGGGCAGCAACACATCCAGCACGCGATCTTCGGCGGCATCCATGGCGCGGTCACGAACGACGCGCATGGCTTCTTCGCGGGCATTCTTGATCGCCGTCTCGGCCAGATCGCGAATGATGGTATCCACATCGCGGCCGACGTAGCCGACCTCGGTAAACTTGGTCGCCTCGATCTTGATGAAAGGGGCATGGGCAAGCCGCGCCAGGCGTCGCGCGATTTCCGTCTTGCCGACGCCGGTCGGACCGATCATCAGGATATTCTTCGGCGTGATCTCGGTGCGCAGCGGCTCGGCCACCTGCATCCGACGCCAGCGGTTGCGCAGGGCAATCGCCACGGCGCGCTTGGCGCGCGACTGGCCGACGATATTCTTGTCGAGCTCGGAAACGATTTCTGCGGGGGTCATTGATTGCATCAAAAGGCCTTTTGGTGAAACGTGAAAAGTGAAACGTGAAACGTGAAGGGCCCCTCTACATCACGTTTCACGTTTCACTCACTTTCATTCCAGAGTTTCGATCACGTGGTTCTGATTGGTATAGATGCAAAGATCGCCGGCGATTTCCAGCGACTTCTTGACGATTTCGGCCGGCGTGAATTCGGTGTTCTCCAGCAGCGCGCGCGCGGCCGATTGCGCATAGGCGCCGCCGCTGCCGATGGCGACCAGGCCGTACTCCGGCTCCAGCACGTCGCCATTGCCGGTGATGATCAGCGAGTGCTCGCGGTCGGCCACCGAGAGCATGGCTTCCAGCCGGCGCAAGGCGCGGTCGGTACGCCAGTCCTTGGCCAGTTCCACGGCGGAACGCAGCAGGTTGCCCTGGTATTGCTCCAGCTTGGCCTCGAAGCGCTCGAACAGCGTGAAGGCGTCCGCCGTGCCGCCGGCAAAGCCAGCGAGTATCTGTTCGTTGTAGAGCCGCCGCACCTTGCGTGCGGTGGCCTTGACCACGATGTTGCCCAGCGTGACCTGGCCGTCGCCACCCAGCGCGACACTGCTGCCGCGGCGCACGGACAGGATGGTGGTGCCGTGATAGTGCTCCATGGAAATCCTTGCAGGAAGAGTCGCTGAATCAGATGACGCGGGAGCGCAACTCCGCAACATCCGTGAAGCCGAGCGTTTCCAGATACGCCGCGATCAGGGTACTCAAGCCGATGATCCGCAGCTTCTTGCCGGCGGCGCGCAGCCGCGTCAGCACGTCCAGCAGGTGCATGGCACTGGCGCCATCGATGCGCGCCAGGTTGTAGGCGTCGATATCGAATTCGTCTCGGCCGGCCAGCGTCGCCTCCAGCGGGGCAAAGTCGTCGGCAGTGGCGCCCAGCAACTGGCCGCGCAGAACAAAGCCGTCCACCTTCGATGCAGGCGGCTCCTTGCCCAGATTCCGTGCCGCAACGCTTGCCGGAAGCGCTTCCCACGAGGGCGGCGAAACCTCGAAGGTGACGGCGTAGTTCACCGCGGCCTCTTCGAAGGCGTCCTGGCGGAATGCCTGCTGATAAAGCTCCAGCAGCAGCAGCCACATGGCCTCATCCTTGCGCTCGCCCGGTACCAGTTTCGCCGCCAGGATCCCGGCCAGATGCTCGGGACTGCCGAACACAAACTCCTTCTTTGCCCTCTTCAGGGCGGCCATCGCGCGCATCAACAACGTGGCGCCATTGTTATCGGCATTGACCAGCTTTGCCAGGTCCATGCGCACGATGGTGCTGGTGGCCGCCAGCTTCATGGTCTGTTTGAGGACGTCGCCGATGCCGGCATCGAGCACGCCGCTCAGGGAAACATGGGCCCGCCCGCCGCTGCTTTCGCTGGCTACGTGCGGGCCTTCGAGCACGGCACTCCAGCCTGGCGGGGATTTCTCGAAACGACGCGCAAAGGTCAGGGCCAGAGCGTCGAAGGCCGGACGGCGCCCCAGCACCTGCAGCAGGTCAAACAGGCAGCCCCAGGCACGCACTGCGGATTCGCCAAGGTCTTCACCATTCTTGATCGCCATTTCCAGCCGGCGCATGGCTTCCAGTTCCTGCCCGGCGGCATACATTGCCGCAGCCTCTGCCATCGCCGGCGGCAGTGGAGCGCGTACCGGTCTAGGGGATGGCGAAGCCGAAGGCGGCGGCGGAATTTCAGGCGCAACAGGCTCTTCCGGCGGCGTGTCGAACGCGCCGGGCACCGTGAAATCGAGGGACATCAGATCGTCGTCGTCTACCACTGATCTGTTTTATCATTGGGGATCGAACATTATAGCTCTAACTTGCGGGCCGCCGGCCCGAGACTCCGAGTCCGCCAAGCGCCAGCAGGCACAGGCAGCAGACCACGGTAGCCCCGGCCGGAAGATCGACGTACAGAGACAGTCCAAGACCCATGGCATAGCCCGCCGCGCCCATCGCATAGGCAAGGACGATGCGGCGCGCACCACTGAAGGCGCGCGTCGCCACGGCCGGAGCAATCAGGCTGGTGAACACCAGCAGCACGCCGACCAGTTGCACCGAGGCCGTCACCGTGACGGCGAACAACAGATAGAAGCCGAGTCGCGGCCAGCGTTGCGCCGGCCCCAGCCACAAGGCCAGGACACCAACATAGAGCATTGCCACGGGCAGCAATTGCTGCCAGCTCACCCACAGCAATTGGCCGGCCAGCAGATCGCGCAGATGCTCGCCGCCATGCGGGCTATGCGCCAGCAGGAGGATGCCGGCGGCCGCGGCAAAGACAAATACCAGGCCGATCAACGCTTCCTGGATATCCGGCCAGCGACGCTCGGTCCAGGTTAGCAGCAGCGCGCCGGCAACAGCGGCCAGACCCGCCGCGAGTTGGGCGCCAAGGCCGTGCGGGCCGAAATACGGCAACATGGCATCGAGGTCGACCAGGCTCGCGGCGACCGCCCCGAAAGCCGCCACCTGCGCCACGGCGAGATCGATGAAGATGATGCCGCGACGCAGGACCTCGATCCCCAAAGGTACATGGGTGGCGAGCACCAGCAGGCCGGCGACGAAAGGCGCCAGCAGCAGGCCGAGATCGAGTCCTTGCATTTCGGCGCTCATTTCAGGGGCTTCAGCAGCCGCGCCACGGTGTCGTCGAACAGCGTCGTCAGGTCTTTCGCTTCCGGTGTGCCGCCAACGGTGAAAGGCAGGACAGCGATCGGCAATTTGGCCTCGGCGGACAACCACTCGGCCGGGCGCGCGGAGTTGTAGGCGGCGCGGATCACCATGCGCGGGCGGCTGTTGGCGGCCTGGTCGCGCACATGGGCGAGATGCGCAACGGTCGGCTCGACACCCGGCTTGGGTTCCAGCGTACCCACCTCGCGCAGACCCAGCCAGTCAAAAAGATAAGTCCAGGCCTTGTGCTGGGTAATGACCGCTACGCCCTTGAGGGGCGCGGCGGCTTTTTCCCAGCGCAGCAGGCTGGCGTGCCAGCGTTCGCTGAAGCCGTGCCAGCGGCTGTCGTAGCCGGCGGCATGGGCGGGGTCGATTTCCTTCATGCGCTGCGCCAGGGCTTGGCCGACTTTCAGAAAATTGCGCGGATCGGTCTGGATATGCGGATTGCCGCCGGCATGAACATCGCCGTCGGCCCGATCCAGCCGCGGCGGAATGTCGAGCATCGCGACATGGCGCGCCGCCTCGAAATAGCCCGGCTGGCCGGACTGGATGCGGCTGTTGCCGGATTCGCGCTGCACCGCCGGCAGCCAGCCGATTTCCAGCTCGGCGCCGGTGGCCAGCAGCAGATCGGCGCTGCGGGCGCGAGCGATCAGCGAGGGCCGGGCGTCGATGCGGTGAGGGTCCTGCAGGGCCGTGGTCGCGGTGAACACCTGCACCTGGTCGCCGCCGATTTCCTGCGCCAGGGCGGCCCATTCGGGCACCGTGGCGAAGACCTTGAGCGCCGCTGCGGCGGGCATGGCGGCCACGGCGAGAAGAACCAGCAATACACGTTTCATGATATTCCTTCGCAGGGCCGTCCCAAGAAGGAACAGCCAGGTATATGGAGCGGGCATTGCCCGCGAACGATAGTCACCCCCTTCCTTGGGAAGGGGGCTGGGGGGAAGGGTGTCATAGAGTTTCTCCTAGAATTTGTGGGCGCCGTGGGCGCCAAGACCCATGATGTAATGAACCCAGACTTGATTGTCATTGACACCGGGCCAGCTCTGGTCGCGCGCGACCTGGAAGCGGATGCGCGAGAACTCCGAGGGAGAGAAGTCCACCATCGCGGTGTGTCGCCTGGGCTTGAAGCTTTGCAGGATCGGCAAGTCGGCGGCGGTCAGTGTGCCGTTATCCACCAGCCCGACGGACAGGTTCGCGGCGGAAAGCTGGTCATAGCGGTAGCCGGCGCGCCAGTGTGGCATGAACTGCCAGATACCCTGGGCGTAGAGGCCGGTCTGGGTGGCGCGAAAAGCGTCGGTAGCGGTGCCGAGGCTCGCCGCTGTCGTGTCATAGGTCAGGTCACCCGACTCGTGGCGGCGGAACCACTCGCTCTGAAACTTGAAGCCGCCGTCCCTGGCATTGCCCTCCGGCGCCCATTTCCAGACGAAATCGAGCACTGTGGTGTTGCTCCTGCCGGAGAAGGCGTTGGTCACCAGCGTGTTGGTGCTGTCGACATCGTCATAAGTCCGGTCGCGCGGCTTGCTGGCGAAAAACGATGCGCCGGCGCGCCAGCTATTGGCCACGCCAACGTCGCCGCCGACATGGGCGAAAGCACTACCGGACATCAGGCCGTTCTTGTTGCGCTCGCCATCGTTGGCCGGAAAGCCGCGGGCGCGGCCGAGTTCGACGCCCAGCTCGACAAAAAGATCGGTCGGCGCCACCCACTTCAACTGCACGCCGTCGTAGCCGAGTTGCGGGCCGAAGAAGGCCTGGTAGGGCAACGCCGCGTTGGAGAAGTCCCAGGCATGCGGGTGCTGCTCGTTGGCATAACCGACGCCGGAGAAGAAGCGTCCGGCCTTGACGCCGAGGCCGTTGCCCAAGCCGATGGTCTGGATGTGGGCCTCCTCGACGCCGATCTCGTTGGCCGGCGAAATCGCGGCGAGGAAAGTACCGCGAAAGTGCGGATCGATGTTGGCCGAAATCGCCAGCTCCGATTCGCCGAGGTTCCACGCCCGCGCCTCGGGATTCAGCTCGCCGCCCGCCGGTAACAGGCCCTGGATGCGGCGCTCGCGACCGGCGGCGGCGGTCGGATCCTGGCGCGGGTCCTGCGAAGTATTGTTGTACATGCCGGAAAGGATCAGCGAGATTTCCGGATTGAAGGCGCTGGCCGTCGCCGCAGGCCGGTTGGCTTGCGCTGCCGCCTGGGCCTGGCCCGCCGTGACAGTGGCGCTCTCGGCTTGCCGGGTGGTATCGGCCAGCCGTTGTTCGAGGGCATTGATGCGCTGCTCGTAGGATTTTTTCATCTCCGCGATTTCCTCGCGCAGGGCCTGCAGGTCGGCGTCGGCCGCCATGGCCGGAATACTTCCCAGCGCAGCGCAGGCGGCCAGCACGGAAATTGAAATTCGATTCATGATTGCTCCCGAAGCAAATGACAGGAACACGCCGCCAGGCACAAGGCCAGCGGCGCGGCAGAACGTCAAAGGGCTTTAGAGCAGGGGCGGCGCGCGGCTGCGAAACGCGGCGCAAAAACCAAAAGTCGGCGCTGGCGGTACGGCGGCGACAAGCGCTGCCGTCGGGGCGACAGGCATCGCCACGGCAAGATGCGCCGCCGGCGGCGCGGCAGCTACGCCGGCAACGGCAATGCAGGTCGTGCAGACATGCGACAACGCCAGCGCCGCGCCGTGATCGGCCTCTTCCTGTTGCGCGATTTCGCTGGCACCCCGCGCCGCGGCGGCGCCCGCAGCGTGCCCCAGCATGTGGGCCAGCGCGGCTTGTTGGCTGCCGACCAGCAGCAGGGAGAGAAGCAGGGCAAACAGCGGATGAAGAAGGCGGCGCATGAGGTGTATCAGAACACAACGAGCACGATCAATCAACCTGCAGCAGCAAGCCCTTCAGGTAGTCGCCTTCCGGGAACGCCAGGTCGACCGGATGATCGGCGGCGCCCTGCAGGCGCTGCACGACGCGCGCCGTGCGCCCAGCGTCGAGCGCAGCACCGGCGACGATCTTCTGGAACAGCTCGGCATTGATGCCGCCGGAACACGAGTAGGTCATCAACAACCCGCCCGGCGCCAGCAGACGCAAGGCGCCCAGATTGATGTCCTTGTAGGCCCGCGCGGCGCGCTCGGCATGCGCGGCGGTGTGGGCGAACTTGGGCGGATCGAGCACGATCAGGTCGTAGCTTTCGCCGCCGCGCATGTTGCGCAACTCGGTAAAGACATCGGCTTCGAGCCAGAGCGCACGCGACGCGTCAAGCTGCGGATTGAGGGCGAGGTTGCGCTGCGCCGTCGCCAGCGCCGGACCGGAACTGTCCATCGACACCACCTCGCGCGCGCCGCCGGCCAGCGCCTGCAGCGAGAAACCGGCCGTGTAGCAGAAGCAGTTGAGCACGCGCCGATCCGTCGCCAGTTCGGCGACGCGCCGGCGGTTATCGCGCTGGTCGAGATAGAAGCCGGTCTTGTGCCCGGCGAAAATATCGACCACCATCTTCACACCGTTTTCCTCGATCACCAGTTCATCGCCGGAAGCCTCGCCAAGGAGCCAACCGGTAACGGGTTCGAGCCCTTCGAGACGGCGCACCTCGACATCCGACCGCTCAAAGATGCGCGCACAACCGGTGGCCTTGTGCAGGGAGTCTGCGATGGCAGCACGCCACTTGTCGGCACCGACCGTAGTCAGTTGCACCACCACAGTATCGGCATAGCGATCGGCGATGACGCCGGGCAGGCCATCGGATTCGGCGTGGATCAGGCGCAAGCCCTGTTGCCCCATCAGCTCCGGCAAGGCTGCGCGGCGCGTCACTGCCGCCGCGACGCGACGCTTGAAGAAGGCATGATCGATAGTTTCCGCAGGATCAAAGCTCCACACCCGGGCGCGAATCTGCGACGCCGGACTCCACGCCGCGCGCGCCAGGGGTCGGCCTTCATGCGAAACCACATCGACCGTATCGCCCGGCCGCGCCCGGCCGTCGAGTTGCGCAACCGCGCCGGAGAACAGCCAGGGATGCCGGCGCAGAACGGATTTTTCCTTGCCGGGATGCAGGATCAGGGTAGCCATGGGTCTTCAGACGAATTCCTCGCCTCCGGGTCTGGCGGAATGGCTCGCGGCTTGAGCAGTCGGCTTGCAAGATTGAAGAGAACCGGCCACAGCAGATAGACCAGCGGCACCAGGTAGAACGTTTCCAGCGCTTCGCCAAACGCGTGCATGCCGCTCGATGCGTTCTGTTCGGCGACGATGCTGGCGACGGGTATCCCGGTCCGGTAGGAGGTCCAGGCGATCATCAGATCACGCAACAGCATCACGCACTGGTAGGCGAGCAACCAGACCGCAAGGAACAAGACGATCTCCAGCGGAATGCGCCAGTACAACTTCAGCTTGCGGGTGAACTGCTGATACATATCGCCGGGCACGGGCGATCGGTCGCCAAGCAGGGCAATCACGATGAAGCCGAAAGGGCCGGCGGCGGCCAGCACAAGCCAACTCAGGGAACGCTGCCGGGATATGAGCACCAGATAGCAGGTCGCTGCCCAGAGCACCAGCATCAGTATCGCCGTGGCGGCGACCACGCCCGTCTTGGCCAGTTCCAGCAAGTGGTAATCACGCGCGTAATCGGCATGACTGCGCGCCATTTCCGGGTCGATCAGGCTGGCCAGAGCGGCACCCGCGATCATGACAACGGGGATTGCCAGGTAACAGACGATGGCCAGCATGTAATGACGTCTGGGCAGGCGCAAATCCTCCATCAGCCGCCCGTCTTGCCGAGTTCCAGTTTCAGCAGGATATCGCCTTGCTGCGGCTCGCTCTTTGCCGCAGTTCCCTGACTGACGCGCGCTTCCGGCGCACCTGCCGCCTTCAATGCCTCCAGCGCGTGCTCGGCGCGCCTGACGGCCAGCGCCTGCAGCGCATCATCCTTCACCGCTTCGACGGCGCGCAGCCGCTCGAACAGCGCCGCGTGGAAATCCGCGCCCTTCAACTCGCCCACCTCGGCTTCGCTCAGGCTGCGCTTGTCGCGCATCAGGCCAGAGAGGCGCGACATCATTTTGCCGGTCACGCTTTCCTCCAGCTGGCCGGGATTGGCATTGCGGAAGCCCTCCTTGAACGCCGCCAGTTCGGCGCTGCCGAATCGCTCGGCGAACAGGCTTTCCAGCGCCGCTTGTACCTTGGGCGCGCGGGTCGACAGCGGCCCCGGACTTTCTTTCGCAGCCAGCACCTGACCGCTCTTTTCGGCGACGATGCGACGCAGTTGCCGCTCCTGCAGCGCCACGCGATCCACCTCCGCCCAGGTGCCATGCACGCTGAGCGCCAGGCCCGGTCGCTGGTTCAACATGGCGGCGAGGCGCACCAGTTTCTCCCGTTCGGGCGGAGTCAGGCTGCCCGATCCGGCTTCGAAGCCGATGCGGTCGATCTTTTCACCACTTCCGCCGAACAGCGCGCCGAGGGCGCGGAAAGGCGCCGTGACGATCTTGCCGAGGACGTTGGTGATCGCCTTCCAGACGATATCGCCGTAGCTGAACTGCGGGTCGTCGAGGTTGCCGGCAATCTGCAGGCCGAGATCGATGCGGCCATCGGCATCGCTGAGGACGGCGATCGCCAGATCCAGCGGCAGATCCTTTGCCGTGGCGCTCTCGACGCGCTCGCCGAGTTCGAGGCGATCGATGATGATCCGGTTTTCGCCCTGCAGTTGTCGTTTCTTGATCTTGTATTCGAGTTCCAGCGACAGTTTGCCGGAATTGATCTTGCGCCCGGCGAAGGTGGCCGAATAAGGCGTCAGATGCGTCATCTCGACATTGCGGAAAACCACCTTGAGGTCCATGAACTCGGTGGGTTTGAAGAAGTCCACCTGGCCTGCCGCGCGCGCCAGGCCGAACTCGTCGACCTCGCCGTCGAGCTCCACCTGGCTCGGCGCAGCAGGCTTCGACGACAGTCCGACAATCGATCCGCGCAAGCCGTGAATGCGGGTGCCGAAGGGTAAAAGCAGCGAGTTGTCGGCAAAAAACAGCTCGCCCTTGCGAAAGCGAAGACGATCTATGGTGACCGCAAATTCCGGCTCTTCCGCCTTGGCGGGCGCCGCCTGCGCGACGACCGAGTCTGCTGCTGTCGCCGCTGCCGGTGCTGCACCAGGATCAATAGTCGGCGCTGGCGATACGGCGACTTGCTGCTTGTGCAGGACGCGCTTGAGATTGGTCGACTTGTCCTTGTCGATGATCAGCTTGGTGTCCAAGCCGTCGAGCGTCAGCAGCGCCATGTCGAGTCGAGCCGGGCTCAGTTCAAGATCGCTGCTGGCAAGCACCTTCCAGGCCAGGAACACGTTCTGCGTGCCGGCCTCGTTGAGGCGCAGGTCACGCACGGCAACGCCGCCGCGATAGCTGCTGCTTTTTGCAGTGCGTACCACGCGCCCTTCCGCCTCGACCTGGCCGCCGGCAAAATCCAGCGCGGCGAATTTCGACAGGTAAGGCTGTCCAACCTTGACTGCCAAACCGCTCAGTTTTATCTGAAGTTCTGCTGCGGCATCCGCCGGCGTGAACTTGCCGCCGATCTCCAGCCGGCCGCCGCTCCTCACGTCCAGGCTGGCCTTCAGCGGCAGCGCTGCCTTGAGATCTTCGCTGACCGCGTCGACAGCGATGTCAATGTTGTCGAGCGCCAGATCCACCGCCGGCGACACGGTTTCGTCGCGAGCGACAAGGCCCAGGCCGCTCAAAGCGACATGCTCGATGCGGAAGCGCCACGGCGCTACCGCCTTCTCCGGCGGCGATGCTGCCGGCCTGACCGCGGCCACAGGCTTCGGTACGGATTTTTCGTTCAGGCTGTCGATTACGCCGAGCAGATCGATCTTGCTCTGCGCGTCGCGT
Organism: Sulfuritalea sp.; assembly: GCA_030651305.1. Classification (GTDB taxonomy): domain Bacteria; phylum Pseudomonadota; class Gammaproteobacteria; order Burkholderiales; family Rhodocyclaceae; genus Sulfuritalea. The sequence continues at coordinate 90,368 of JAUSCI010000046.1, forward strand.
CGGGCGCTGATGCCGCCACCCTTGATCGTGATCGCCGCCAGCGTTGCATTGCGTTTTGCCAGATCGACCCTGGCATCGCTCAATACAATGTCATCGAGCGTGAATACCACCGCCCGCGGCTTTTCTTCCACCACGGCCTCGACGCTATTTCCCTGCAGGCGGATGGCGCCTAGCGTCAGGCGCTGGGTTCCCAGATCGAAGCGCCCATCCTTGATTTCGACGCGGTCGCTGGCAAGCTGCGGCGCGCGGTCGCCCGCCGCTTTCTGCAGCCGCAAATCCGATATCGACAGGCCCATCTTTTCCAGGCTCACGCTCAGCGTGCCGCCCGACTGGGCCATCCGGTAGTCCGCAGCGAAAGCCGCGATGCCGGCGGGCGGTGCAATCGGCAGCTTGTCCTGCAACAGCGGCGCCAGGCGCTTGAGGTCGATGCCGCTCAAGACGATACGGCCCTTGCTGGCGATCGGGTTTAGGGTGAGGTCGCCCTCCCACGCCAGTTGCGCGCCGATAAGCGTCTTCGCGGTCAGCCTGAACTTGCCGGCGTCATCGGGCAGGGTCGAGACGTCGGTCAGTTCGAGATCGAGCGGCTCGACGCGCGTGACAAAGGCTGGCGTCACGCGCTGGTCGGTGTAGTCCATTTTCGCGCCGCTGACCCGCAACTGCCGGATGTCGAGGCGCGGCAAACCCCTGGACTCGGGCGGCGGCTCCTTGCCTTGCAGCGCGTCGAGCAGGGGGCTCCAGTTGAGGCCGCCTTGCTTGCGCTGGACCAGGCTGCCGTTCAGTCCGTCGACGCGGATCGCATCGAACACCAGTGCGTGCGCCGTCATGCTTGCCGCCGAGACATCGACAAATAGTTCGTCGAAGGCGAGCAGCGGCGCGCCGGCCGGATCGGTGAGACGCAGCTCGCGCAGGCGCAGGCTCAGCTCCAGCAGATTGATTTCGGGCCGGGCCATGCTCAACCGGTGGCCGGTCTTCCCGGCGACGAACTGCTCAGCCTGCGACTGGATGATCGCGGGCAGTGCCAGCCAGGCGGCAGCGAGCAGGGCGAGGATCAGGCCGAGGCCGATCAGCGCGGGCTTCTTGAATTTTTTCAGGGTCGGGCTCGGTTTCATGGTCGTCGTCACAGGCCGCAATAGTCTGCGGTGAGAATCATATCCCGCGCGCGCGCCGCCACGGCGCGCTGCCGAATTCCGCAACCAGAAAATCCACCATCGCCCGCACCTTGGGCGACAGGTTGCGGCCGCTGGGATAGGTGGCGAACAGGGGCACCGGCTCGACGTGGTTCCAGTCGGTCAGGATCGGTATCAGTTTGCCGCTGCGAATCGCTTCGCCGACAACGACATCCGTCAGGCGCGTAATGCCGACCCCGGCCACCGCCATTTGCAGCACGGTCTCGGCATTGTTGGCGCTGACATTGCCGCTGACATGCACCACGCGGATGCCGTCGTCGGTGTCGAAAGGCCAGCGCCGCAGGGCCGGCAGACTGGTGATGGACAGGCAGTTGTGCCGCTGCAAGTCATCCGGCGTGCGCGGTGTGCCGCGTCGCTCCAGATAGCCAGGCGCGGCGCAGATGATCCGTTCCAGGTTGCAGATGCGCCGCGCCACCATCGACGATTCGTCGAGAGGGCCGATGCGAATCGCCAGATCGATGCCTTCTTCCATGGTTCCCAGGGGCTGATCGCTGATGGTGATGTCCAGGTCGACCTCGGGATGAAGCTCCTGGAAGCGCGGAATGGCCGGCGTCAACTGATGCATGCCGAAGGCCGAGCCGCAATGCAGGCGCAGCAGGCCGCGCGGGCTGGAACCGGCCTGGGTGACCTCCGCCTCGGCCTCGTCCATGGCCGCCAGGATCGGACGGGCCCGGGCATAGAAGGCCTCGCCTTCGGCGGTGAGTTGCAAGCGGCGCGTGGTCCGCTGCAGGAGCCGGGCGCCGAGCCGATCCTCCAGGCGCGTCACCAGTTTGGAGAGCGCCGAGGGTGTCAGACCGAGATCCCGCGCCGCTGCGGAAAACCCTCCGGTTTCCACGGCGCGAACAAAAGCGGTCATTTCGCCGATGCGATCCATGGCGTTATTATTGACTATATTTCATCAATGTTGTTCCATTTTGATGGATTGTCTTCCAATCGAAATGTAATTACAGTTCAGTCATGCGGTGTTGCGCCGCACCATCAGAAAGAAACCATCATGTACACGATCGACATTGTCAGGATTGAACGAGAAGCCCGCCAACTCCGCGCCAGGGAACTGCAACGCATCGAAGGCCTCATCGCGGCGCGTCTCGGTTTGTACGGCCAGCTACTGGCCGCCACGGCCCTGTCAGCGCTGGCGGCGGTCGGCGAAAGCCTGCGCCCGCTGTTCTCCTGGAATCCGAAGAACCGTCACCCTGCCTGACGCGGCCCGCGCAGAACGCCCGGCTACCCCACTCTTGGGGACTGCCGCGCACCCAGCACGGCTCCCGCCGTCACGGCGCCCAAGCCGGCCAGCGCCAGCATTGACAAGGGCTCATCGAGCACCGGCACCGCTGCCAGCGCCGCCAGACCGGGCACCACCGCCATCAACAGGGCTACGGTTTGCGGGCCGAGATGGCGCACCGCCAGCGTGTACAACAGCATGGCGACAAACACCACCAGCACGCCCTGATACACCGCCTGCATCAGAATTTCGGCGACCGGCGCCTGGGCCAGGGTGCTGGGCAGGAACAACCACCAGAGCGGCAGATACACCACCGCGCTGCCCAGCGTCGTGGTCACGGTCGCGGTCAGCGGCGTTACGGGATAGCGCCGCAGCAGCAGGGTAAAAGTGGCCCACGCCGATGAACCGCAGAGGAACAAGGCGTCGCCGACCATCTGCATGCCGGTGACCTGCGAGCCATGCCACAGCGTATCGGCGGCGGTCAGCACGATGCCGGCAAGAACCAGCCCGAGCGCAATGCGCTGCGCCCGCGAAGGCGCCTGCCTGAGCCACAGCCAGGCGATGACGGCGGTCTCGAACGGCAACGCGCCGGGCATCAGCACCGCAGCGTGGGCCGCCGGCGCCAGGCGAAAGGCCGAATACACGGTGACCGCATAACCGATGCCGCCGAACAGCGAAAACAGCGCAATCACCTTGAGTGGCGGCAGCGTCACGCGCGGCAGGAAGCACACGGCGATCAGGGCGCCGACGCCAAAGCGCAGTGCGGCCACATCCCAGCCGGTCAGCATGCCTTTGCCGCCGGCGCGCGAAACCAGAATGAAGCCGGTCCAGATGCAGATGGTGGCAAGAACCGCGACCCAGCCGGCGCGGGAGGTGGATGAAGCCGCGTTCAAGGCAGGCGACGATAGCGTCCGCGATGGAATATCAACGGCGGCTTGTCCTGGCGGTGGAAGTTCTCGACATGGCCGACAAAAATCAGGTGGTCGCCACCGGCATACCGCATCTCGTTGCGGCACTCGAACCAGGCGCAGCAGCCCGGCAACATCGGCGTGCCGCTGGCGCCGACTTCCAGCTCGATGCCGGCAAACGGGTCGCCCTGCGCCTGCGAAAAACGTTGCGAAAATTCCTCCTGGTCGGCAGCGAGCACGTTGATTGCATAATGCCGGCAGCTCTCGAAGGTCGCCAGCGCGGACGCGCTAAGACCCAGGCTCCACAACACCAGCGGCGGCTCGAGCGAGACCGAGGCGAAGGAATTTATGGTGACGCCGGTCGGCGTGCCGTCGGCCCGGCGTGCGGTGACAATCGTCACGCCGGTGGCGAACTCCCCCAGCGCATGGCGCAGGGTGCGTCTTTCAACAAGGTACTGATCCGGCTGGTTCATTGGGGCGGGTCGTCAAGAGGCTCTAGAATCGGGGAACTTACTTATCGGGAGCACCTGATGGGCATCATGAATCGTATCGGCACTCCGCTTTCTGCCTCCGCCACGCGCGTGATGCTGCTGGGTTGCGGCGAACTGGGCAAGGAGGTCATTATCGCATTGCAACGGCTGGGTTGCGAGGTGATCGGCGTCGATCGCTATGCCGATGCGCCGGGCATGCAGGTGGCGCATCGCAGCCATGTCGTGACCATGACCGACGGCGCTGCGCTGCGTGCAATCATCGAGCGGGAGAGGCCGCACCTGGTGGTACCCGAGATCGAGGCAATTGCCACCGCCATGCTGGCGGAAATAGAACGCGACGGCGTCGCCGGACACTTTCCCGAATTCATCCCCACCGCCCGCGCCGCGCAATTGACCATGAACCGCGAGGGAATACGTCGTCTGGCGGCGGAAGAACTCGGCCTGCCCACGTCGCCGTACCGCTTCGCGGATTCCCTGGCCGAACTGCAGGCCGCCATCGACGGGTCTGACAAACCGGGCATAGGCTTTCCCTGCATCGTCAAACCCGTGATGTCGTCTTCCGGCAAAGGCCAGTCGCTGCTGAAAACTCAGGCCGACGTGCAAAAGGCCTGGGACTATTCGCAGGCCGCGGGCCGCGTCGGCGCGGGACGCGTCATCGTCGAGGGCTTCATCGATTTCGACTACGAGATCACCCAGCTTACGGTGCGCGCGGTCGGTGCCTCGGGCGCCGTGGAAACCTACTTCTGCGAGCCGGTCGGCCATGTCCAGATCAATGGCGACTATGTCGAATCCTGGCAGCCGATGGCGATGACGCCGGTCGCCCTGCAAAAGGCGCGCGACATCGCCCGCGCCGTCACCGGCAACCTCGGCGGCCGCGGCATTTTCGGCGTTGAGCTATTCATCAAGGGCGATGCCGTGTGGTTCTCCGAAGTCAGTCCGCGCCCGCACGACACCGGCCTGGTGACGCTGGCGACGCAGCGCCTGTCCGAATTCGAATTGCATGCACGCGCCATCCTCGGCCTGCCGGTCGACACCTCGCTGCGCCGCCCCGGAGCGTCGGCGGTGATCTATGGCGGGCTGGCGGAAAAGGGCATCGCCTTCGAAGGCGTGGCCGACGCATTGCAAGTGCCCGAATCCGACTTGCGCCTGTTCGGCAAACCCGAGAGTTTCGTCAAGCGACGCATGGGCGTGGCGGTGGCTAACGCCGACACCACCGACGAGGCGCGAACGCGGGCCAAGCTCGCGGCGAGCCGCGTGAAACCCGTCAAGGGGTGAAAGCGCATTTGCCCGAATTTGCGCCGCGCCTGATCCGCTGGCACAAGCGCCACGGCCGGCACGACCTGCCGTGGCAGAAGACGACGGATCCCTACCGCGTCTGGCTGTCGGAAATCATGCTGCAGCAGACGCAGGTGGCGACGGTGATTCCGTATTACCAGCGTTTCCTCGAACGCTTCCCGCAACTTGCCGATCTTGCCGCGGCGCCGGTCGGGGAAGTCATGGCGCTGTGGAGCGGACTCGGCTACTATGCCAGGGCGCGCAACCTGCATGCCGCGGCGCGCACCGTGATGGGCGAATATTCCGGCAAGTTTCCACGCGATCCCGATGTCATTGCGCAACTGCCCGGCATCGGTCGCTCCACCGCCAACTCCATTGCCACTTTCTGCTTCGGCGCGCACGCGCCGATCCTCGACGGCAACGTCAAGCGCGTGCTGTGCCGCGCCTTCGGCATCGAGGGATTTGCCGGCAGCAGCGCAGTGGAGAAACGCCTCTGGGTCCTGACCGAACAACTGATGCCGGCGCGCCGGGGCGCCACCTACAACCAGGCGCAGATGGATCTCGGCACCATGGTCTGCACGCGAACAAAACCGCACTGCGAGGCCTGCCCGCTCAATGACATCTGCGTTGCCCGCGCCAGCGGCCGCAGCGCGGAACTGCCGCAAGCCAAACCACGTCGCGAGATTCCGCAACGCCATGTCACTCTGTTGCTGTTACTCGATGGCAATCGCGTCCTGCTGGAAACCCGCCCGCCCGCCGGCATCTGGGGCGGGCTGCTGTCGCTGCCGGAGCTGCCGGAAGGCGCGAATGCAAAGGAATGGACCGAGCGCCGCTTTGCCTGTCGTGTAAGCACCGTATCACCAGCGCCGACTTTTGTGCATGCCTTCAGCCATTTTCGTCTGCAAATCGCGCCACTGGTGCTGCAGGTGACTCCCGGCCATGCCGTCATGGAGTCAGGATGGCGGTGGCTGGCACTGGCCGAAACGGGCAACGCGGCGCTGCCGGCACCGATCAGGCGCATCCTCGACGAGATTCATCCGTAGCGGTGAGGCCGGCGTCTCTTGCCGGCCCGCCCTGCTACGCATCCACAGCGAAGCGGGCAGGGTTTTGTCCTGCCCCTTCTTGCTGTGCAGGTGTTTTATCAGGGGCTCCATCACACGTCGGGCAGCAAACCCTTGCTTTCAAGAAAGCGGTAGATGATTTCAAGGCGATCGATGCTGTCCTCGATCTCCAGCAGCTTCTGCTTCGCAATCACCGGGATCGGCAGCACTTCGGCATAGCGCATGCCCAGCCAGCCGGCGTCGAAGAAACGATGCGGCATGGCGGGCGCATTGGGTGCACCGGCCGCCATCTCGCCGACGATGGCGCGCAGCAGCGGCACCAATCGCGCATAAGGGCCGGGAATCGGCAGCACGGCGGGAGCGACAATCAGTTCGGCCTCGCCGCGCAACAGGCCCGAGTCCTCGGTCCAGTGGCGCAACAGGCGAAAGCGCTCGCCACCTTGCGCGACGATGTTGAGCACGCCAAGCTGCTCCATGTCCCAGTCGGCGATGTGCGCCAGCGTGCCCACCGCATGCGGTTCGGCGGATTTCCTGCCGGCACGGGCGACCTCCTCGCCGCGCGCAATCAGGCAAATGCCGAAGGAACTGGACTCCTTCAGACAAATCTTGGCCATGTCCATGTAGCGCTGCTCGAAGATCCGCATCGGCAAGCGCCCGCCGGGGAAAAGCACCGACCGCAGGGGAAACAGCGGAATGATCATGATCCGTCTTTCACCGCAACAGGCGCGGCGACCGGCGCGTCAAGCAAGCGTGCCGCCACCAGGCCGTTGATGGCGCCGAAAACCAGCGCCGCCGTGGCAAACAGCGGCAGCAAATAAAACACGCCGTCATGCGGCACCAGCCAGACACGGGCGAGCAGCAACTGGCCGCCGATGTGGGCGAAAGCCGCCAGCACGCTGGCCGAGACCGGACCGAAGAAACGCGGCGGCAGATGCTGCGCCAGCGCCAGCACGGCCAGGCTGCACAAGGCACCTGCCAGCGCGAGGAAGAACCCCGGCGCGAGGAACTGGCCGATCACCAGGCTACCCGCCACCACGCGCAGCAGGCTGACCCAGGCCGCGTCGCGCCAGCCGTAGCGCGCCAGCACCACCAGCACGATGATGTTGGCCAGTCCCGGCTTGATGCCGGGCAAGGGGCTCGGCAGCGCCGCCTCGGCGACGGTCAGGGCGATCGCCGCCGCCGCATAACGGGCGATGCGGTAGTCATCGTCGGTGACCGGCAGCTCAATAGTTGAGGGTGTCATACGCCCCATTCTGACCACTGCGTCCGGCAAGCTGCAGCGTGACGTGATTCGGCGCGCAGATCGCCACGGCATTGGCGCGCGTCAGCCAGCCCTGCTGCACGCAGTACTGGCGCGGACCGGGATCGGACAGCACGCGGGCGCGGCCGGGCTGCACTTCGATCACCGTGGTGCCGATGGCGCCGGTAAGCTCGTACTTGCGCGCAACGCTCAGCGCCAGTTCGGTCACCACCTCGCCGTCGCGCTTGATGATCGCACGATCCGCGGTGCCGCCGCGCCACAGCAGCGGATAGGACGCCGCGACGAACACGCCGGCGGCCAGCAGCAGCAACCAGTCGCCGGGCCTCAGCAGCGTGCGCCACGGCGCGTGTCCATCGCCTGCCGCCTGCGCCAGCAGTTCGCGAAGGCCGTCCGGAACCGAGCTTTTCATTCGATCAGGCTGCGATGTCGCACCAGCACCCGCACCGATCCGCGAAAATGCGCGGCAAGTTTTTCGGCGAGATACACCGAGCGATGCTGGCCGCCGGTGCAGCCGATGCCCACTGTCAGATAGGAGCGGTTGTCGCGGATATACGACGGCAGCCAGTCGCCGATGAAACGGCGGATGTCGGACTCCATGCGCGCCGCCTCGGGCTGCGCTTCGAGGAAGTCGATCACCGCGGCATCGCGCCCCGTAAGCAGACGCAACTCGGGATCGTAGTGCGGATTGGGCAGGCAGCGCACGTCGAACACCAGGTCGGCGTCGAGCGGAATGCCGTTCTTGAAACCGAAGGACTCGAACAGCAGCGTCAGCCCGCTGCGTTCGTCCAGCGCAGCGAATTCCTTGATGCAGGCGCGCAGCGCGTTGGGCCGCAGGCTGCTGGTGTCGATATGGTGGCCGAGCGAAGCCAGCATCTCCAGCGCCTCGCGCTCGCGGGCGATGGCCTCTTCCAGCGTGACATCGTCACCGGCCAGCGGATGACGGCGGCGGGTTTCGGAAAAGCGCTGGATCAGCACATCGGTGCGCGCATCGAGAAAGACGAAGCGCAGCGTGACGCCCTGCGCTTCGAGATTGCGCAACTGCGGCGGCAGCGCCGCAATGCTCGACCCGCCGCGCATGTCCACCGCCACCGCCGCCAGATCGTGCCCCTCCAGCCGCAGATGCCCGATCAGATCCGACAGCAACGGCGCCGGCAGGTTGTCGACGCAGTAATAGCCGGAATCCTCCAGCACATTGAGCGCGATGGATTTGCCGGAACCGGAAAGGCCGCTGATGAGGACGACTTGCATGGATGAAAGGATAGCGGATTACGTCAGGCTGCGGGAATTGCACAGCTTGTCCGTTGTTCGCATATTTGCTAACATCGCCACATGTATTTCGAGATCGAGTATTTCAACGAACGCATCCTCGCCGGAAATTGAAGCTGGCGCGCAAGCGCATGAAGGAGGTGTTGCATGGCTGAACTGAAATTCAATCCGGTTCGCCACAGCCACAAGGAATTCCTTGCCAAGGCTGCGGCTCGCAAAGGCTTTGTCGAGGCATACGACGCGCTCGCGCTCGAATACCAGGTTGCCGATCAGATGCTCAAGGCACGGTCGCGTGCCGGACTGACACAGGACGCAGTAGCCGAGCGAATGGGAACGACGAAGAGCTCGGTTTCAAGGCTCGAGTCCGCCGGCAAGCACGCCCCGTCGCTGGCAACGCTCAAGCGCTACGCGCGGGCGGTGGGCTGCGAGCTGCAAGTTCGTTTGGTGCCGCAAAAAGCAGCCTGACGGCGAAGCGAATCGCCGTATCGCCAGCGCCGACTTTCCCCAAATGACGAGGCTGCGCAATCCATTCCGAATCCAACTACTTATCAGGTATTGTTGTTACTTGAGTCGTCAGGCTCTTCGGAGATATCCCTATGCCCAAGAACATCGTCGTATCCGCTGTCGTTGCGCTGATTGTTGTTGCCTTGGCGTTCGCGCTGAATCCCTCTCCGGAGAAACACCGGGAGGAAATCAGGAAGGCAATGGGAGAGCGGAGTCCCCTCGCCGCTTTGCTTGGCCTGGGTTCCTTGACCGCGTTCGCTTCGAACTACCATCCTCTGGGTGTCGCTTCGTACACCACGGTCAATGATCGGGTTGTCTCGGTCGGGGCGTTCGGAGTGGTCGTCTTCATCGAGCCGTCGAAGGACAAGTGAGCAACAGGTCAAAGGTCTCCGACTTGGCAAATTCGGGTCACTGAAGCTATAGCAAGCTATAGGGGATTGACTTCCATGGCAGTTTGAATCGCCGTGCCACCAGCGCCGACTCTTGCAGCAAATCAAAGGCAGGGCGTCGAATTGGTTTTCGCCACCGCCAAACACGCGGCGATTTTCCCTCCCCTTGTCCCGCCGAGCGAGGCCACCCGGCAGGCCGGGGAGCGCTTCTTTGCCTGCCTTCTTGCGCTAATGTATGAACCGGAAGCACAGGAAGTCGGCGCGCACTACAATGAAACACAGCAGAAGCAGTTCAGCAAACGCCAGCAAGGAACCAAACCGTGCCGATACAGCCAGCCATTTTCGAGACCCACGAAATCCGCCGTGTCTACAACGAGGAGACCGAAACCTGGTGGTTCTCGGTCGTCGACATCGTTCAGGTACTGACTCAACAACGGGACTACCAGACGGCGCGCAAGTACTGGAACAAGCTGAAGGAGAGACTGGGCAAGGAGGGTAGTCAACTGGTGACAAATTGTCACCAGTTGAAAATGCTCGCGGCCGACGGCAAGCAGCGCCCAACCGATGCTGCCACCGCCGAGACCCTGCTACGCCTGGTGCAGTCCGTCCCCAGTCCGAAGGCGGAGCCGATCAAGCTGTGGCTGGCGAAGGTCGGCTACCAGCGCATGCAGGAAATGGCTGACCCCGGCCTGTCGCTGGATCGCGCCCGCGAGACGTGGCAAAAACACGGACGCAGCGAGAAGTGGATTCAGCAGCGCATGACCGGACAGGAGACGCGCAACAAACTGACCGATTACTGGGCGAATCACGACATCAGAAAAGGCGAGGAATTCGCCATTCTGACCAACATCATTCATCAGGAATGGTCGGGCGTCGGCGTCAAGGCACACAAGGCGATGAAGGGATTGCAGGACCACAACCTGCGCGATCACATGAGCGAGGCGGAGCTGATCTTCACCGCGCTGGCGGAGTTATCGGCGCGGCAGATTGCCGAGACGGATGACGCCACCGGCATGGCCGCAAACAAGGTTGCCGCCACGCAGGGCGGGGCGATTGCCAAACAGGCGCGCAAAGCGCTGGAGTCCAGGACGGGGCGACCGGTGCTGTCCGCCGACAACTTTCTGCCGCCCGGCAGGAAGTCTCGCCCCAAGACGGTCAAGAAAACCGGGAAGTAGAAATATTTCGGCGGGAGGACACCATGGAACCACGCATCAGCCTGATTACTCTCGGCGTCGCGGATCTCGAAATAGCTACCCGTTTCTACGAGGACTGCCTGGGCCTGCCGCGGCTTGAGACACCGCCGTCAATCACCTTCTTCGACCTCGGGAAAACCTGGCTCGCGCTCTGGCCGCGGGAGAGCCTGGCCGCTGACGCGGGTCTTGCTGCGGAAGGTTCGGGGTTTCGCGGCTTTGCGCTGGCGCACAACGTGCGCTCGCCTGCGGAAGTGGACGCTTTGCTGGCACGCGTCGCGAGCTTTGGCGCCACGGTCACCCGACCGGGACACGCGACGGACTGGGGCGGTTACTCGGGATACTTCACGGACCTCGACGGCTTCCTCTGGGAAGTTGCGCACAACCCGAGTTTTCCCCACGTCTGACCGGGTGCCGGAACTAGCCGCGCTTGACCGGAATCAGCATCTCCGCGACTTCGGCACGGCCCGGATTGTAGGCATTGACCACGTGGTCGCTCGGCCAGCCCAGGGCGACGCCGCACAGCAGCTTGTAGGCGGGCGGTACCGCGAAGGCCTCGCGCACCGGCCCGGCCCAGGTGCCGAGGGCGCCCTCGGCGCAGGTGCCGAGGCCGCGCGCGTGCGCCGCCAGCATGAGCGACTGCAGGAAAATTCCCGCATCCAGAACTGAATAGGCGCCCAGTTCCTGCCGCACGAAAACGAAAAGGACGACGGGGGCGCCAAAAAACTCCCAGTTGCGTCGCATCTGGCGGTTGCGCGCCGCGCTGTCCTCGCGGGCAATGCCGAGCACGGAATACAGGCCAAAGCCGGTGGCGCGGCGGCGCGGCGTCAGCTCCTTCGGATATTCAAACCGCGTATCGAAGTCGCCGTCGGGCAGGGCCTTGCTGCGCGTAACGAAGGCCGCGAGTTTGCTCGCCATACCGCCGCGTTGCAGCTTGGTCGCGGCGTCGTAGCGGGCCAGCAGTTGCGCCTTGAGCCCTTCCTTCAGGTCCCCGCTGGCAAGCGCGATCCTGTAGGGCTGCGTATTCGACCAGCTCGGCGCCCAGCGCGCGTCGTCGAGGACGGCATCGATCAACTCCGCAGGGACTTCCCTCGTCGAGAAATCGCGGATGCTGCGTCGGCTGCGCAGCAGGCGGGCCAGCGTCCCTGCATCCTCCGTATCAACCATGACCACATTTCTCCTTTGGCATCGCGACCAGTCTACAGCGCGTCAGCAAGCTTTGGTGCCATCGGCATCAACCCCCCGATGCTCCTGACGGATACAATGATCTTTCCAAGAGCGGCGAAGAACCATGCCGGACTTTTCCTCCGAAACTGCCAATTTCATCAGCGAGCTCGATGCCGCCGTCGAGGCGCACATGGGCTGGACGCGCCGCGTTCTGCGTTGTGCCGTGCTGCGTACATCGCCCAGCGAGGATGTGGTCGCTCCCCTGGCGCACACCCTTTGCGGCTTCGGTCGCTGGTTCGGGTCGAACAAGAAGCTCTTCCAGAAACTCGACGCGCCGAGCACGCGCGGGCTGGACGCCGTGCATCAAGCCATGCACGACGCCATTCGATCCATCTGCGCGGATCTGCTGGCCGGCCGGCCGGGGCAAGGCGCCGATCTGGAAGCCTTTGAAAGGACGCAATCGGAACTGATCAAATTGCTGGCCGAATTCAAGACGCATTTCCTCGCCATTGCCACGCGGCACGATCCGCTCACCGGGCTGCCCCTGCGCTACGGAATCGAAGATGAATTCACACAGGCACAGAAGAATTGCCGGCGCCACAAGACCCAGCTCTATGTCGGAATCATTGACGCGGATCATTTCAAGCGCATCAACGACGCCTACGGCCATGCGATGGGCGATATCGCCTTGTGTCATCTGGCGGATACCCTGCGCCGCATCGTGCGTCCCAACGAGCCGCTGTTCCGCTTCGGCGGCGAAGAGTTTCTTATGCTGATGCAGTGCCGGACGCTTGACGCGGCTGCCACCGCCGCGCAACGTATTGTGCAGACAGTGCGCCACGCACCTGTACTGATGGCGCAAGGCGAACCCCTGATCCTGACCATCACCCTGGGGCTGGCCCGGGTGGGCAATGACGAAGCCATGGCCGACGCCGTCGAGCGCGCTGACAGGGCGCTCTATGAGGGCAAAGAGGCCGGACGCGATCGCTACGTGATCGCCGGTGAAATGGCGACCGTCTGACGCCTACGGCGCCATGGTCGGCAGTATCCAGCCGTCGCGCAACTCGATGGAATGCGACCGCAGCAGTTCGCCGAGCAGCCATGCGGCAAAATCCGCATCGGAAAACCCCAGCATGCGCCGGTTGACGGAATCGAAGAAAGGCACGCTCTTCAGGTAGGCCGGCAGTTCGTCCTCGCGCAGCCTTTCGAGGTCGAGCAGATTGAAAATGAAGCAGGCGCGCACGGCATTGCGCCCGACGCGCGTCGAGTCCGTCTCGAAGGACACCAGGCGCTGCATGGCGCGGTCCATCGCCGCATCGAAATCATCGAAGGCGGCGCCGTGGCCAGGAATGACGATATCGACGCCGAGCCTGCCGATCATTTCCAGCGTGGCGCGGGTCGCCGGCAGCGCGTCCTTCTTGCCCATCAGTTCGCCGAAGATGATGCCGAAGCTGTCCTGCCACAGCGCATCGCCGGAAATCAGGATGCGCTTTTCGGCGCAGTAGTAGATCAGCGCCTCCATGTCGTGACCGGGCGCGGGCAGCGCCTGCCAGGTCAGCCCGCCCATGTCGAATTCGCTGTTGGCCTCGATTACGGCGTCGTGCGCGAAACGATCGCCGCGCTGCTTCGCTTCATCGAGCAGCAGGGCGCGGGTGTCCCAGTCGGTGATCATGCGCTCGATGCCGGCGGGGATCACGATCTTGCAGCCGAAGGCCGCCTGCAGCGCCGAGTTGCCGCCGATGTGGTCGGAGTGCGAATGGGTGTTGATCAGGCGGCTCAGTTTGGTCGATGCGCGGCGTCCCGCCAGAGCCGACTTTACAAGCTCCACCGTCTGCGGCGCATGGCCGACATAGCCGGCATCGACCAGCGTGGCCGACTCGCCTTCGAAGAACAGTACGTTGTTCGACGACAGCCAGCCGCGCTCAATGACCTGGATCGAGTCAGGGAGTCTCATCTTGAAAACCTTTTAGCCACAGAGGTCACAGAGGACACAGAGAAAAACAAGAAACTTCTTGGGCCGGGTGACGCCATCCGGCACGTTGCTGCCGGACCTGGATTTTCTCTGTGACCTCTGTGTCCTCCGTGGCTGACGTAAGGTTTTACCCAAGTCAGGCAGCCTGCATGGCGCGCCGGGCGAGGACGGCGCGCGCCACGTGCGAGGCCGGCTGGCGCTTGAGCTGCTTCGAAATCCAGACGCCGGTATCCACCAATGCATCGAGGTCGATGCCGGTATCGATGCCAAGGCCGGTCAGGAGCCAGACCACGTCCTCGGTCGCGACATTGCCCGATGCGCCGGCGGCATAGGGACAGCCGCCGAGGCCGGCGACCGAACTGTCGAAAATGCCGATGCCCATCTGCAATGACGCATAGATGTTGGCGGCGGCCATGCCATAGGTATCGTGAAAATGGCCGGCAATCTTTTTCAGGGGAATGCGCCGCGCGACGGCCTCGATCATGTCCTTGGTGCGCTCCGGCGTACCGACGCCGATGGTGTCGCCCAGGCTGATCTCGTAGCAGCCCATCTCCAGCAGCGCCTGGGCCACGTCGGCAACGGCCAGCGGCGTCACCTCGCCCTCGTAGTAGCAGCCGAGGACACAGGAAACGTAGCCGCGCACCTTGATGTCCGCTGCCTTCGCCGCTTCGACGATGGGGCGGAAGCGCTCCAGCGATTCCGCAATCGAGCAGTTGATGTTCTTCTGCGAAAACGCTTCCGAGGCGGCGCCGAACACCGCGACTTCCCTGGCCCCGGCGGCGAGTGCCGCTTCGAAGCCCTGCATGTTGGGCGTCAGCACCGGATAGCTGACATCGGGCAGCTTCTCGATGGCGGCGAAGACTTCCGCGTTGTCCGCCATCTGCGGCACCCACTTGGGCGAAACGAAGGCCGTGGCCTCGATGCTCTTGAGGCCGGCTCTGCCCAGGCGGCGGATCAACTCGACCTTTACCTTGGTCGAGACGGGTGTTTTTTCGTTCTGCAGGCCGTCACGCGGACCGACTTCGACGATGCGTACTTTGCTGGGGAGAGTCATTCTGTTTTGTGGCTACTTTTTATCGACGCCGAATTCTACTAGTTCTGCGCCATCGCTGACCTGCTCGCCGACGCTGAAACAGAAAGCCTTCACGGTGCCGGCGGCGGGCGCGGTAATCGTATGTTCCATTTTCATGGCTTCGAGAATCAGCAACGGGGCGCCCTTCTCCACCCTGGCGCCGACCGCGGCGATCAGCGCGATGACCTTGCCCGGCATCGGCGCCGTCAGCCCGCCCTCGGCGCCGATGCCGCTGCCGGCATGGAACAGCGGGTCGATGCGGGCAAAGATGAAGGAGAGGCCGTCGATGAAAACATGCCGCTTTTCGTTGGCCGAGACCACGGTGACATTGATGCGGCGTCCGCCGAGATCGACGCGCAACTCGCTGCTGCCGGTGAAGCGCCCGGCAGCCGTGGTCATGCAACCTTCGAATTCGAGCGTGAAACTTTCGCCGGCATAGCCGGCATTGACCACTTTTTCGGTCTCCCCGGCGCGCAGCCTGATTTCGCGTCGCGCAGTGCCGTTGAGGCGCCAGCCATCGCGCGCATGCCAGGGCGAATGCGGATCGCTGCTGGCGGTCGCTTCCGCGGCGGCGTACTGCTGATCGCGAATCAGTTCGGCCAGCGCGGCTACCAGCCAGGCTTCCGCCGGCGGCTCGGCCGCTTCGGGAAAGAGGAAGGCGCGCTCGCGCTCGATCAGCCCGGTGTCGAGATCGGCCTGGGCAAAGGCCGGGCAAGCCACCACGCGCGACAGGAAGCCGATGTTGTTCGACACGCCCACCACGCGGTAGTCGGCCAATGCCTGCAGCATGCGCGCGAGGGCCTGTTCGCGGCTTTCATCCCAGACGATCAGCTTGGCGATCATCGGATCGTAATGCGGCGAGATTTCGTCATCCTGCTCGACGCCGGTATCGACCCGCACATGCAGGGTTTCGGTCGGCGGCGCGAGGTGGATCAGGCGGCCGATCGAGGGCAGGAAGCCCTTGTCCGGATCTTCGGCATAGATCCGCGCCTCCAGCGCATGGCCGCGAATGACCAGTTGTTCCTGCTGCAGCGGCAGCGTCTCGCCAGCGCCGACTTTCAACTGCCACTCGACGAGGTCGAGGCCGGTGATCATTTCGGTGACCGGGTGCTCGACTTGCAAGCGCGTGTTCATTTCCATGAAGTAGAAGCTGCCGTCCTGCGCCGCTTTTTCGTCAACGGTTCCCTGCGGAACGATGAACTCGACGGTGCCGGCGCCGACGTAGCCGACCGCCCTGGCCGCGTCGACCGCGGCCTTGCCCATGGCGGCGCGGCGCGCGGGCGTCATGTTGGGCGCGGGGGCTTCTTCCAGCACTTTCTGGTGGCGGCGCTGCACGGAGCAATCGCGCTCGAACAAATAGACGCAGTTGCCGTGGCTGTCGCCGAAGACTTGAAACTCGATATGGCGCGGACGCTGCAGATACTTCTCGATCAGCACATGCTGGTCGCCGAAGCTCGACGCGGCCTCGCGCTTGCAGGAAGCCAGCGCATCGAGGAAGTCCTCGCTCCTGTCGACGGCGCGCATGCCCTTGCCGCCACCGCCGGCCGCCGCCTTGATCAGCACCGGATAGCCGATGCCATCGGCCTGCTGCCGGAGAAACTCCGGATCCTGGTTGTCGCCGTGATAGCCGGGAGTCAAGGGCACACCGGCTTTCTCCATCAGCTTCTTGGCTTCGGACTTGGAGCCCATGGCGCGCAGCGCATACACCGGCGGACCGATGAAGACGATGCCGTTCTTGGCGCAGGCCTGGGCGAAGTCCTCGTTCTCGGAGAGGAAGCCGTAGCCCGGATGGATGGCCTGGGCGCCGGTCGCCAGGGCCGCGGCGATGATCTTGTCCACCACCAGATAGGATTCCCTGGGTGGCGCCGCGCCGATGCACACCGCCTCGTCGGCCAGCCTTACATGGCGCGCGCCGGCATCGGCCTCGGAATACACGGCGACGGTGCGAATGCCCATGCGCCGCGCGGTCTTGATCACGCGGCAGGCTATCTCGCCGCGATTGGCAATCAGTATCTTCTTGAACATGGTGTCAGCCCTGGGCGATCCAGTTGGGTTTGCGCTTCTCCAGAAACGCGCTCATGCCTTCACGTCCCTCCGGGCTGGCACGCATTCGGGTGATGCGCAGCGCAGTGTCCTCGACGACTTCGGACGACAGCGGCTTCCAGGCCACGGCTGAAATCAGCTCCTTGCATGCGGCCAGCGCAAACGGCCCGTTATTCAGCAGGGCATCGACAATCTCGCCGACCGCTTCGTCGAGCGCTTCAACGTCGGTCACCAACTCGTGGAGCAGGCCGATGCGGTAGGCCTCGGCGGCCGAAAAGCGCTCGGCCGTCAGCATGTAGCGCCGCGCGTAACGCTCGCCGATGGCGGCGATGACGTGCGGGCTGATCACTGCCGGGACGAGGCCGAGCTTGACTTCGGTCAGCGAAAACTGAACGTCGAAAGTGCCAATGGCCACGTCGCAGCAGGCCACCAGGCCGACGCCACCACCATACGCCGCGCCCTGGACGCGGGCGACTGTCGGTTTCGGGCATTGCGCCAGGCGTCGCAGCATCTCGGCCAGCACGCGTGAGTCGTGCAGGTTCTCCGCAGTGCTGTAACTGGCGGCGCGCTTCATCCAGTTGAGATCGGCGCCGGCGCAGAAACTCTTGCCGGTACTCGAAATGACCAGCACGCGCACTCCCGGATCGGTCGCCATCTGCTCGATGGCAGCCGACAGTTCGCCGATCAGCACGTCGTCGAAGGCATTGTGCCGCTCGGGGCGGTTGAGCGTGATGATGCCGATGCCGAGGTCGATTTCAGTCAGTATGTTGTTGTACATGATTGAGCCTTACATGCGGAAGACGCCGAACTTGGTCGGCAGGATGGGTGCATTGAGTGACGCCGAGATTCCCAGGCCGAGAGTGCGCCGCGTCTGTGCCGGGTCGAGCACGCCGTCGTCCCAGATGCGCGCCGTGGCGTAATAGGGGTGGCCCTGCGTCTCGTACTGCTCGCGGATCGGCGACTTGAAGCGTTCTTCCTCCTCCCTGCTCCACGTCTTGCCGGTGGCCTCCATGCCGTCGCGCTTGATGGTGGACAGTACGGACGCCGCCTGTTCGCCGCCCATCACGCTGATGCGCGCATTGGGCCACATCCACAGCATGCGCGGGCTGTAGGCGCGACCGCACATGCCGTAATTGCCGGCGCCGAAGGAGCCGCCGATGATCATGGTGAACTTCGGCACTTGCGTGGTCGCCACCGCGGTGACCATCTTCGCGCCGTCCTTGGCGATGCCCGCGTTCTCGTACTTGCGGCCGACCATGAAGCCGGTGATGTTCTGCAGGAACAGCAACGGGATGCCGCGCTGGGAGCACAGTTCGATGAAGTGCGCGCCCTTCTGCGCCGATTCGCCGAAGAGGATGCCGTTGTTGGCGACGATGCCCAGCGGATAGCCGTGCAGCCGCGCGAAACCGGTGACCAGCGTGGTGCCGTAGCGCGACTTGAACTCGTCGAAGCGCGAACCGTCGACCAAACGCGCGATGACTTCGCGCACGTCGTAGGGCTTCTTGGTATCGACCGGAATTACGCCGCCGAGCTCGCCCGGATCGTACAGCGGTTCCTCGGGCGCGGTGATGTCCAGCGATACGGGCTTCTGCCAGTTGAGGTTGCCGACGATGCGGCGCGCGATCGACAGCGCGTGGTGATCGTTCTCGGCAAGGTGGTCGCAGACTCCGGAAATCCTCGTATGGACGTCGCCGCCGCCGAGGTCCTCGGCGCTGACGACCTCTCCGGTGGCGGCTTTGACCAGCGGCGGGCCGCCAAGAAAGATGGTGCCCTGGTTCCTGACGATGACCGACTCGTCCGACATCGCCGGCATGTAGGCGCCGCCCGCCGTGCAGGAGCCCATGACGACGCCGATCTGCGGGATGCCGAGCGCCGACATGTTGGCCTGGTTGTAGAAGATGCGGCCGAAGTGGTCGCGGTCGGGAAACACCTCGTCCTGCGTCGGCAGGTTGGCACCGCCGGAGTCGACCAGATAGATGCAGGGCAGGCGATTTTGCAGCGCGATTTCCTGTGCGCGCAAATGCTTCTTCACCGTCAGCGGGAAATAGGAGCCGCCCTTCACCGTCGCGTCGTTGGCGACGATCATGCACTCGACGCCCTTGACCCGGCCGATGCCGGTGACCACACCCGCCGACGCCACGTCGCCGCTGTACATGCCCATCGCGGCGAGCGCCGAGAATTCGAGGAAGGCCGCGCCCGGATCGAGCAGGGCGTTGATGCGCTCCCGCGGCAACAGCTTGCCGCGCGCCTTGTGCTTGGCCGCGGTCTCCGGCGAGCCGCCGCCCGAGACGGCGATGGTCTTCTCGCGCAGGTCGGCGACCAGCACGCTCATCGCCGCCGCGTTGGCCTTGAACTCCTCGCTGCGGACGTTGAGTTTGGATTTGATGACGGACATGGATTCCTCGATTACTGGTCTTGCGACGAACCAGCCGCCGCCATAAATAGTTCAGCGAGAACGACTTCATGCTTCTTGATGTCTCCCTGAGCGAGCCTGATCCTGTACCGACCCCATTTGGTGTCGTAATCGAGTACGTCGAGACCAGCTTCGGAGATTTTCTTCTCGAATATTTCTGAACGGTCTACTCTAGGGTCAACGCGGATAGCATTTTTCTGTGGCCGGAAGACGACGAAGTTATTAGGCTGTCCATTTTCCGCAAGGCCGATGTAGAACTTGTTGTACTTAAGTTCCAGATTGGGTTTTACGGTTTTCACAATATCAAGAAGTTCGTCAGCCATTGCAACCGTCGCCTTCGTGCCTCGCGACTCCCAATATGGGCGGTCGGTCGGCTCGTGGACACCTTCGTCATCATCAACGAGTCCACGTTTTACTTCACTCAGCACGGTAGTGAAGAACAACGACACAACTTCTCCATGCCTGACAGCATTCATCTGAATTGCTATCAATGGAACAGTTCCGTTGAACAAGCTAATAACATTGAGGAACCTGCTAGTTATCTCTTCAGCAATAATCACCGCGACGTGGTCGTACTGTGGATACTTCTTCTTCTCAATATCCCAATACTCGATGGTTCGAATGATGTGCGATTCATCCGTTTTTCCGAGTTGAATCTCCACTTCATATCGACGAGTCGAGTCCACTTCCTGTAGCAGCAAGTCAAGCCGTCCAGCCTTTGTGTGCACTCGCTCTTTATCACGAACAATTACGTCGCCTAAGCCCAAGGTTGTAGGGTCTTCGGAAATTCTGTCTTGAACCCATTTCTCGTTAAGAGTGGAGTGTGCGAGCAGAGAGAACTTCTCGAATTTTTCATATTTCATTTGTTTCTCCAAGGCGAGACTGAGACACCTAGAATCCTCCGGTTTCCAACCACTTGTCGATTTGCGGCAGGCGATCGACACCCCAGAAGGGCTCGCCGTCCACCACGATATAGGGGGCGCCGAACATGCCCCTGGCAATCGCCGCATCGGTTTCCTGCTTGAGGCGATCCTTGATCTCCGGCGTGGCGATGGCCGCGGCGAAGGCGTCGCGATCGATGCCCAGTTGGCCGACGATTTCCAGCACCACGGGCAGCTCGCTGATGTCGCGGCCATCGACCCAGTAGGCGCGGAATACGGCATGGGCAAACTCCCTGGCTTTGCCGCAATCCTGCCCGTGCAGCCAGTAGTAGCCGCGCGCGGCGGTCAGCGTGGCGAGCGGAAACTTCGGCGGGAACGTGTAGGGTATGCCGAGGAAGCGCGCCGAGCGGTCGAAGTCGCGCTTGCTGTATTCGCCCTTGAGCGGGATGGTGATCAACAGCGGCATGTTCGAGGCCTTGAACGCGGCGCCGAGCATCATCGGTCGCCACTTCACCCGGCGATCGTGCTTCGCCGCAAGGTCGTCGATCAGTTCGCTGGCGAGGTAGGAATAGGGCGAGGAAAAGTCGAACCAGAATTCGATGGGCTCTTTCATTTCTTTTCTCCTGCTCCCCAGCCGGCCAGCGGATGGCCGGGCATTAGTTGGTAGGGATGTTGCCAGCCGGGCAGGCCGGCGATGCGCGCCGACCAGTCGCGGATATTGGGGAAGTCATTCCAGTCCACGCCTATTTCCTCGGGCCAGAAGACGTAGCCTGCCAGAGAAAAGTCGGCGATGGTGGGACGGTGAGCGACGACCCACTGACGCCCGGCGAGGTGGGCGTCGAGCACTTTCCATGCGGCCTCGGCGCGGGTGCGGAACATGGCGATCACGCCGGGATCGGTAGCCGGCACGAAATTGCGCAAGTAGCGCAAAGTGGCTGTGTAGCTGGTGAACTTGTGGTTGTCGAACAGCGTCCAGCGCAGGATCTCGCGCCGCTCGTCATTGTCCTGCGGGCCGAATTTACCCAGCACTTCGGCCAGATAGTCGAGGATCACGCCCGACTGCGACCAGATGCGGCCGCGATGTTCGAGCAGCGGCACCTCGCCCATCACGTTCAGCGCGCGGTACTCCGGCGTCTTCGTCGCGCCTTTGAAAAAATCCACAAAACGCGGTTCCCAATCGGCGCCGGAAACGGCCAGCATCAGCGCCGGCTTGTAGGCGTTACCGGACTGGGCGAAGCAGTGCAGGGTGTATTCGGCCATGGATTTTCCTTTCATGTCCTCATCGCAATCTCAGTGCGCCGCCAGCCCGCAGCCGAACTCGTTCGCCACCTGTTGCAGCGCTTTGTCCAGCGTCCACAATTGCAGGCGGTCGATCAGTGCGGCGGCGAGCAGATGGCTGTCGACATAGCCGAGGCCGCGGCCGGCCAGATTGCGCTCGGCGATCAGATGCATCACTTCGTCGTGGCTGGCGCAGTGGCAACGACGCAACTGATCGATCATGGCGAGCTTGGTCTGGCTGATGCCACCCAGCACGATTTCGCCGATCACGTAGTCGTGCATCACGACGTCGCCCAGATTCAGGGGGTCGAGGATGGGAGCATTCTTATGGCGCAGATAGTCCACCCAGACCGAAGTGTCGGCAAGGATTCTCATGGGCTTGTCTTCGAGCGCTTCCTGGCCCGATAGGGTGTCGCCGCCGGCTGCGAGACGAAATGAGGCGGTCGGCGACGTGGCGATGCGACAACATCAGGCTCCGTACCGGCGAGCAATGCCAGCCGCTGGGAGGCGAGACGATGTCTCATTTCCAGCAAGGCTTCGCGCAGCAACCGGGAGCGGTCGCGAATGCCGCTGAGCTGTTCGACATCGGCCAGCAAATCGTCATCGAGGGTGACTGTGGTTCTCATCGGATTCTCCAGGGCGTTATGGATGCATCAAATATAGCACCAAATGATGCTGGTCATGATGCGCCATCCAGCGACCTTCCGATGACCAGCCGCTGGATGTCCGAGGCGCCTTCGTAGATCTGGCAGACGCGCACGTCGCGATAGATGCGCTCGACCGGGAAATCGCTGACGTAGCCATAGCCGCCGTGGATCTGAATCGCGTCGGAGCAGACCTTCTCCGCCATCTCCGAGGCGAACAGCTTGGCCATCGAGGCTTCCTTGAGGCAAAGCCGGCCGGCGTCGCGCAGGGCGGCGGCGTGATGCACCATCTGCCGCGCCGCCTCGATCTGCGTCGCCATGTCGGCGAGGCGGAAGTTGACGGCCTGGTGCTCGAAGATCGGCTTGCCGAAGCTCTCGCGTTCGTGCGAGTAATGCAGCGCGGCTTCGAAGGCCGCGCGCGCCATGCCGACGGCCTGCGCCGAGATGCCGATGCGACCGCCTTCGAGATTCGACAGCGCGATGCGGTAGCCCTGCCCCTCTGTGCCCAGAAGATTTTCGGCCGGGATGCGGCAATCCTCGAACAGGATCTGCGCCGTGTCGGACGCATGCTGGCCGAGCTTTTCCTCGACGCGCGCGACGATGTAGCCCGGCGTGTCGGTGGGCACGATGAAGGCCGAGATGCCTTTCTTGCCGGCGTCCGGATCGGTGACGGCGAAGACCACCGCGACCTGAGCGTTCTTGCCGGTGGTGATGAACTGCTTGACGCCGTTGAGCACCCAGTGGTCGCCTTCGCGAACTGCCTTGGTGCGGATCGCCGCCGCGTCGGAGCCGACATGCGGCTCGGTCAAACAGAAACAGCCGAGCCACTCGCCGCTGGCCAGCTTCCTGAGATATTTTTCCTTCTGCGCGTCGGTACCGAAGGCATTGATCGGGCCGCAGACCACCGAATTCTGCACGCTGATGATGGTCGAGATGGCGCCATCGCCGGCGGCGATTTCTTCCAGCGCAAGGGCCAGCGAAACATAGTCGAGACCCGCACCGCCCCACTCTTCGGGCACCACCATGCCGCAGACGCCGAGTTCGCCCAGCGCGCGCAGTTCCTCACGCGGGAAGTGGGAAGTCCTGTCCCACTCGGCGGCTTTCGGTGCGAGCTGTTCGCGCGCGAAATCGCGCAGCATGTCGCGGATCTGTTCCTGTTCCGGGCTCAGTACCATCTCAGTTGCTCCATCGTGCTTTGCGCGCTTCGAGACGCATGGAATGCCTTGTTGATTGGCAGGGGACGGGGGCGCCAAGGACGGCAGGTATCCGGCTCCGTCCATGTCCTCCGTCGCGGGCTGCGCCCGCCCCTCCCCCTTTACTTACCGGATCCGGATACCCGCCGTCCTTGGCGGGATACGCCTTTGCTGTGCGACCGTCGAACTGCAACACCCTCACCGGGTCGGGAGGGTGGGGCGTTCTGCGCAGCGAAGTAAAGGGGGAGGAGGTGCCGGAACGGCACCGACGGAGGACATGAGCAGCGCAGAATGCCCCGCCCTCCCGATCCCGCGCCAGCGACAATTCGACGACAGGTTTCATCCTAGTAATCCTTGTATGACTTGCTGCCGGGAATCGGCTCGCCCGAGTCGCGCAGGCGCACGGCCTCCTTGTAGCCCTTCTCCTCGGCATAGTGCTTGAACCACTGGCCCTCGGGCGAATGGCGCGTGATGCCGTCGAACAGCGTGGCGATCATCTGGGTATTGGCCAGGCCCATGTTGTCGTAGGCCTGGTTGATCATGAGTTTCTGCATCATGAGCTGGTTCTTCGGCACGCCGGCCATGCGCTGAGCCAGCTTCAGCACCGCGTCTTCGAGTTCGGCTTCCGGCACGGCGTCGATCACCAGGCCCCATTCCTTCGCAGTCTTGCCGTCGATGGTGTCGCCGGTCAGGAGCATGCGCTTGGCCTTTTCGGCGCCGAGGCGATAGACCCACATCGCCGTGGTCGGGCAGCCCCAGACGCGCGCCGGCATGTAGCCAATCTTGGCGTCCTCGGCCATCACGACGAGGTCGCAGCACAACGCGATGTCGCTGCCGCCGGCGACGGCGAAGCCCTGCACCTTGCAGATGGTCGGCTTGTGGCTGCGCCAGAGGCTGAAGAAGTCGTCGGTGAAACCCTTCATGGCGCGATAATCGACCATCGGGTCCCATGGCATGGATTGGGTGCAGGGCGTGTCGACGTCGGCTTCGGCGAAATCCTTGAGATCGTAGCCGGAGCAGAAGGCGCGCCCGGCGCCCTGCAGGATGATGACGTGGATGTCGTCGTCGGCATTGGCGCGATCGACCGCGATCCGGATCTCGCGCGGCATGGCCGGCACGATGGCGTTGAGCCGCTCGGGCCGGTTGAGCGTGATGCGCGCGATACGCCCCTCGGTCGTGTAGGTGAGGGTCTGCAGGGTCATGGCGAGCTTAGATCAACTCGATGCCGAAGGCGGTGGCTTCGCCGCCGCCGATGCAGAGGCTGGCGACGCCGCGCTTCTTGCCGTATTTCTTCAGCGCGCCGATCAGGGTGACGATGACGCGCGCACCGGAGGCACCGATCGGATGCCCAAGGGCGCAGGCGCCGCCATGCACATTGACCTTGTCATGCGGCAGCTTGAGGTCGTGCATCGCCGCCATGGTGACGACGGCGAAGGCTTCGTTGATTTCCCAGAGGTCGACGCTGTCCGCGCTCCAGCCGTTCTTCGCCAGTAGTTTCTTCATGGCGCCCACCGGCGCCGTGGTGAACAGACCCGGTTCCTGGGCGAAGGTGCTGTGGCCGACGATCGTGGCGATGGGCTTGAGACCCAGCTTGGCGGCGGTCGAGGCGCGCATCAGCACCAGCGCGGCGGCGCCGTCGGAAATTGACGAGGAGTTGGCTGCCGTCACCGTGCCGTCCTTGCGGAAGGCCGGCTTCAGCGTGGGAATCTTTTCGGGCTGGACCTTGAAGGGCAGCTCGTCCTTGTCGATGACAGTGTCGCCCTTGCGGCCGGAAACGGTGACGGGGGCGATTTCCCAGACGAAGCTGCCGTCGCCGTTGGCCAGTTTGGCGCGCGTGGTGGAAGTGATGGCGAAAGCATCCTGCGCTTCTCGCGTGAACTTGTAACTGCCGGCGCAGTCCTCGGCGAAGGTGCCCATCAGGCGCCCCTTGTCATAGGCATCTTCGAGGCCGTCGAGGAACATGTGGTCCTTGACTTCGCCGTGACCGAGGCGATAACCGCCGCGCGCCTTGGGCAGCAGATAGGGCGCATTGCTCATCGACTCCATCCCGCCGGCGACCATCACGTCGACGCTGCCGGCAACGAGCATGTCATGCGCGTACATCGCCGCGCGCATGCCCGAGCCGCACATCTTGTTCACCGTGGTGCAGCCGGCCGCCAGCGGCAACCCGGCGCCGAGGCTGGCCTGGCGCGCCGGAGCCTGGCCCTGGCCTGCGGGCAGCACGCAGCCCATGATGACTTCGTCGACCTGCGCAGGCGCCAGGCCGGCGCGCTCGACGGCGGCCTTGATGGCGGCGCTGCCCAGTTGGGCGCAAGTCAGCGAGTTGAAGTCGCCCTGAAATCCGCCCATCGGAGTGCGGGCGGCGGAGACGATGACGATAGGGTCGTTCATGATGGTTCCTTTTGTCCTGAAAATCTATTAGCCACAGAGATCACAGAGGACACAGAGATAAAGCAAATTCACGGTTCGGTTCTTCTCTGTGAACTCTGTGTCCTCTGTGGCTGGAAGTTTGGTCTTACGTTCATCGCAATGTGGCCAGCGCCATTTCATAGCGCTCGGAGATGTGTTCGGGGTCGCTGAGCGTGAGGCCCAGATCACGCATCAGTCCGTCCTTGAGGCCGTAGATCCAGCCGTGAATGGTAATGCTCTGGCCGCGCCGCCAGGCGTCCTCGACGACGACGGTGCGCGCCACGTTGATCACCTGTTCCAACACGTTGAGTTCGCAGAGGCGATCGTGGCGCCTGTTTGCTGGCAGGTCATCGACGTGCGCCAGATGCTTGACGTGGACGTCCTGCACATGGCGCAGCCAGAGGTCGGCGAGGCCCACGCGCTGGTGGTTGAGCGCCGCCTGCACGCCGCCGCAACCATAGTGGCCGACCACCATGATGTGCCTGACCTTGAGCACGTCGATGGCGAACTGGATCACCGACAGGCAGTTGAGGTCGGTGTGCACCACGACGTTGGCGACATTACGATGGACGAAAACTTCGCCCGGCAAGAGGCCGACGATCTGGTTGGCCGGTACGCGCGAATCGGAACAGCCGATCCAAAGGTATTGCGGTGACTGCAAATGCGCGAGGCGTTCGAAGTAATCGGGATCGACTTCGCGGATCTGGCGGGCCCAGGCGCGGTTGTAGTCGAACAGGTGCAGCAGCTTCTCGTCGGCGGCCTGAACCGCCGTGTCGCCAACGCCGACTTTCACCGCGTCGTTCATGACTTCCAGGGCAGTTCGTAGGCGACGACCAACTCGCGCGCCTTGTCGGCGGTCGCCTTGGGCAGGTGGCAGCTCTTGCGCGTCAGGGTGTCGAGGTGAACGCCGGTCAGCAAGGTGATGGCCGACACCACTTCGGTATCGGCGTTGCGCATTTCGTGGAAGAAGACGATCTTCTTGTCGGTGACATCGACCACGCCGGTGCGTATGGCCACGGTGTCGCCGGCATGCAGCTCGCGCTGGTAGCTGAGGCGCTGGTCCACCGCCGCCATGCCGCGATGATGCTGGCGCAGGAAGGCCGCGTTCATCCCGAGGTGGGACATCAGGTTCCAGGTCGCCTCGTCGAACTTGCCCACGTACCACATGACGTTCATGTGGCTCATGTGGTCGCAATGCCACGGATAGACCGTGCCACGATAGGTGTCGAGAAGGCCTCTCACGGCGCAACCCTAAACATTGAAGATGAGGCAGGTAGTTGTGGCATGGGCGTAGAGCTTGCCGTCGGCATCGACCAGCTTGCCCTCGGCCGTGCCGATCTGCTTTCCGGCGTGGATCACCCGCCCTTCGGCACGCACCGGGCCGACGCGGTCGGTCAGAGCGCGGATGTAATTCACCTTGAGTTCGATGGTGGTGTAGCCCTGCCCCGCTTCGAGCGTGGACTGGATCGCGCAGGCAACGCAGGAATCGAGCATCGTGGCGTGAAAGCCGCCATGCACGGAACCGATCGGGTTGTAGTGGCGGTGTTGCGGAGTGCCCTGGAACACCACGTGGCCTTTCTCGGCTTCGATCAGATAGAAGCCCAGCGTGTCGCTGATCGGCGGCCGTGGAAATTCGCCGGCGATCATCTTCTGGAACAGTTCGAGCCCCGTACATTCGCGCAGGTTTTCCAAGGTCAGAATGCCTACGCCTTTCGATCGCGCCAGGACTTCGGCTTCGAGCTTCAGCCACTCTTCCCGTTTCTGTGCGCTCATCACATGGTCTCGTTATAGAGTTCGCGGCCGATCAGCATGCGGCGGATTTCGGAAGTGCCGGCGCCGATCTCGTACAGCTTGGCGTCGCGCCACAGACGGCCGGCCGGAAATTCGTTGGTGTAGCCGACGCCGCCCAGCGCCTGGATTGCCTCGCCGGCCATCCAGGTGGCCTTTTCGGCCGAATAGAGAATGGCGCCGGCGGCATCCTTGCGCAGGTGACGCGAGTGGTCGCCGCGGTCGCAGGCCTTGCCAACGGCATAGACGTAGGCGCGGCAGGCCTGCCATGTGCTGTACATGTCGGCCAGCTTGCCCTGCATCAACTGGAATTCGCCGATGCTCTGGCCGAACTGCTTGCGTTCGTGGATGAAGGGCAGCACCATGTCCATGCAGGCGGCCATGATGCCGAGCGGTCCGCCGGAGAGCACTGCGCGTTCGTAGTCGAGACCGGACATCAACACCCTGGTGCCGTTGCCTTCGCCACCCAGCACATTCTCCAGCGGCACTTCGCAATCGTCGAAAAATAGCGGGTAGGTGTTGGAACCGCGCATGCCGAGCTTGTCCAGATGCTGGCCTTTCGAGAAGCCCGCAAAATTTTTCTCCACGATGAAGGCGGTCATGCCCCTGGCACCCGCTGCGACGTCGGTCTTGCCATAGACCACCAGCGTGTCGGCATCGCCGCCGTTGGTGATCCACATCTTGGAGCCGTTCAGCACATAGCGGTCGCCTTTGCGCTCGGCTCTCAGCTTCATCGAAACCACGTCGGAGCCGGCGCCCGGCTCCGACATTGCCAGAGCGCCGACATGCTCGCCGGAGATCAGCCTGGTCAGGTATTTCTCCTTCTGCGCTTCGCTGCCGTTGCGCCGGATCTGGTTGACGCAGAGATTGGAGTGGGCGCCGTAGGACAAGCCCACCGATGCCGAGGCGCGCGAAATTTCTTCCATGGCGACCATGTGCGCCAGGTAGCCCATGTTGGTGCCGCCATACTCCTCGCCGGCGGTCATCCCGAGCAGGCCCATGTCGCCGAACTTCTTCCACAGGTCGGCGGGAAACTCGTTCACACGGTCGATCTCGGCAGCGCGCGGCAGGATTTCCTTCTGCGCGAACTGCCAGACTGCGTCGCGCAGCATGTCGATGTCTTCGCCGAGGTCAAAGTTGAGTCCGAGCATCATTTTTTCTCCTTGCCGTGCATGGTCATGAGGGTTTGCTGCATGGTCGCGCAATGAGTCGCCATGCCGTTCCTGATGGCATACACCTCGCCGCGCGTGATGATGAGATTCCTGCCCGACTTCAGGACCTGGCCTTCGGCGACCAGAAACTCGCCATCGGCGGGCGCCAGCAGATTCAGCTTGAATTCCACGGTCAGCACATCCGAGCCTGGCGGCATCAGGGTGTATCCGGCGTAACCGCCCGCGCTGTCGACAATCGTGCTGGTGATGCCGGCGTGAAAAAAGCCATTCTGCTGCGTCAGGTCGTCGCGGAAGGGCAGGCGGATCTCGCAGTGGCCGGGGCTGAGCGCACCCATTTCGGCACCGATCAGGGTCATCACCTTCTGCCGGGCGAAACTCTGCCGCACCGTGGCGTCCCACTCGGGATTGCGCGGCTCGAAGGTCTTGCTGGCTGGGCGTGCGGTGTGGGGCATCTGTTCTCCTGCCAATAGCGGGCATGGTAGTTGACGTTGACGTCAACGTCAACTACCGGGCGCGTTTTTCGATTGCGGGCCGGAACCCGCCCTGGCCTGGTCGGCCTTAAGCATCTCGCGGCACTGCCGCTCGAAACGGACAATTTCCTTGAGCACGGCCTGGATGTCGTCGCGCTGCTGTTCGAGGGCGGCGCGACGCTGGGCCAGCACATCGAGAAAGGACAGTAGCTGGGATGACTCATCCTCGGCCGTGTCGTACATGTCGATCAAGTCCTTGATCTCGGCCAGGCTAAGCCCCAGGCGTTTGCCGCGCAGCGCCAGTTTCAGCCGGGTCTGGTCGCGCTTGCTGTAGATGCGGTT
Organism: Sulfuritalea sp.; assembly: GCA_030651305.1. Lineage (GTDB taxonomy): Bacteria > Pseudomonadota > Gammaproteobacteria > Burkholderiales > Rhodocyclaceae > Sulfuritalea. Next base: position 119,966 of record JAUSCI010000046.1, read on the forward strand.
GCCTCCCTCGCGTGCCGGAGAGACCAGGCCGTGGGACTCCCAGAAGCGGATGGCGCGGGTGGTAACCCCGAATTCGCGAGCCAGTTCGGTGATGGTTTGAGTTTCGTTCATGATTGTGGGGCCGGCGCACGACCTATGCTGCACCGCACATAAGACCGCGAATATTAGATAAAATGTCAAGTTGACTGTCGACAAGTTAAGCAGATTTCCCCGACCGATGCAAAGAGACCCGGCTTGAACGCGCCCATTGCCTACCTGCACGAGACCTCGCCCACGCCCGGCGTCGCCGTGCCTGTCGCCCCCGGTATCGAATGGCTGTGCATGCCCCTGCCGTTTGCGCTGAACCACATCAACCTGTGGTTGCTGGCCGACGGGGACGGCTTTACCGCGGTGGATACCGGCTTTGCGCTGGATCCGATAAGAGCAGCCTGGAAGTCGGCGCTGGCAGGACGCCGCCTGACGCGCTGCATCGTTACCCATTGCCATCCCGACCACCTCGGCCTGGCCGCATGGCTGGAGCAGGAAACCGGCGCGCCGTTGTGGATGGCGCAGGGGGAATATCTGGCGGCGCACATGGTTGCGGAGCAGATCGCCGGCTATTCGATCGCCGTCATGGTCGAGTTCTTCCGCCAACACGGTCTCGACCAGGCGCGCATCGATGGCCTGGTCGCCCGTGGCAACGGCTACAAGCTAGGCGTGCCGGCGATTCCGGCGACCTACCAGCGCTTGTTCGACAGGCAAACGCTGAAGATCGGCGATCACGACTGGCACACCATCGTCGGCCATGGCCACGCGCCGGAGCACATGAGCCTGTATTGCGCGGAGCTGGGCGTGCTGATTTCCGGCGACATGCTGCTGCCGCGCATCTCGACCAATATTTCGGTAATGGCCAGCAACCCGCACGGGGATCCGCTCGGCCTGTTCCTCGCTTCGATCGACAAGTTTCGCGTACTTCCGGCGGACACGCTGGTGCTGCCCTCGCACGGCCGTCCCTTCCACGGCCTGCATGCCCGCGTGGATCAGCTTCATGCCCACCATGCCGAGCGTTGCGGGGTGCTGCTCGACGCCTGCCGTGGCAAGGCCAGGAGCGCGGCCGACCTGATTGGCGTGCTGTTCGGCCGCGAACTGCCCGACCCGCACCAGACCATGTTTGCCATGGGCGAAGCCATCGCCCATCTGAATTATCTTGAACACGCAGGAAAATTGCAGCGTGTCGAAGAGAACGGGCTTACCCGTTTCATGAGCTAACCCAAGGAGCCACAATGTCCGCCACCGAAAGCAAAGCCCTGCCCGACCCCAAGGAAATTGCCAAGACTTATGCCGAGGTGGCCCAGCGCGCCTCGCATTTGATCGCGGACCACATGAAACGCCAGATGAAGAAGGGCGTGTCCGCGCCCAGCGACGAACTGGGCATCGCCCAGGCCTTCATGGACATGATGGCCAAGATGCTGGCCAACCCTTACAAGATGGCGCAGGCGCAGATGAATCTGGTGTGGGATTATTTTTCGCTGTGGCAACACTCGATGCTGCGCTCCATGGGCATGGACGGGGCGCCGGTGGCGACGCCGAAGAAGGGCGACAATCGCTTCAAGGATGCGCAATGGGAGGAGCACTTCCTGTTCGATTTCGTCAAGCAGAGCTACCTGATCACCGCCCGCCACATCCATGATGCCGTCAGCAACGTCGATGGTCTCGAAGACATCTCGAAGAAGAAAGTCAACTTCTTCACCCGTCAGTTCATCGACGCGCTGTCACCCTCCAACTTCGCCGCGACCAACCCGGAAGTGCTGCGCGAGACAGCCAGGAGCCACGGCCAGAACCTGCTCAAGGGTTTCAACAACCTGTTGCGCGACATCGAGGAAGGCGACGGCCAGTTACGCGTCAAGATGACCGACCCGTCTGCCTTCGAGATGGGCAAGAACGTCGCCACGTCGCAGGGCAAGGTGATCTTCCAGAATGAAATGATTCAGTTGATCCAGTTCAACCCGAGCACCAGGCAGCAGTACAAGAGGCCGCTGCTGATCATCCCGCCCTGGATCAACAAGTATTACATCCTCGACCTGCGCGAGAGCAATTCCTTCATCAAATGGGCCACCGATCAGGGCCACACGGTGTTCGTCATTTCCTGGGTGAATCCGGATGCCAAGCTGGCGATGAAGGGCTTCGACGACTACCTGACCGAAGGCGCGCTGGCCGCCATCGACGCCGTCTGCAAGCAGACCGGCGAGAAGGAAATCAACCTGATCGGCTACTGCCTCGGTGGCACGCTGCTGGGCTCGACCATGGGCTACATGGCGGCCAAGAAGGACAAGCGCATCGCCTCGGCAACCTTCTTCGTCGCGCTGCTCGACTTCTCGATCCCCGGCGAACTCGGCGTCTTCATCGACGAAGGCCAGGTGGCCAGCCTGGAAAAGAAGATGGAAGAGCGCGGCTTCCTGGAAGGCTCGGAGATGGGCGGCACCTTCAACATGCTGCGCTCCAACGACCTGATCTGGTCGTTTGTGGTCAACAACTATCTGATGGGCAAGGACCCCTTCCCCTTCGACCTGCTCTACTGGAATTCCGATTCCACGCGCATGCCCTACAAGATGCACAGCTACTACCTGCGCAACATGTACCTGAACAACCTGCTGCGCGTGCCGGGCGGCATCACCCTGCTCGATACGCCGATCGACCTGTCGAAGGTGAAGACACCGTCCTATTTCATCTCCACCATGGAAGATCACATCGCGCCATGGCGCAGCGTCTATCTCGGCTCCACCGTGCTCGGCGGCCCGGTGCGATTCGCCCTGGGCGGTTCGGGGCACATCGCCGGCATCGTCAATCCACCCTCGGCCAACAAGTACGGCTTCTGGACCAATGACGCCAAGACACGTCCGGAAACCCCGGATGAGTGGTTTGAAGGCGCCAAGCAGCATGAAGGCTCCTGGTGGACCGACTGGCAGAAATGGATTACCGCGCTCGACGACAGCAAGGTCCCTGCACGCGATCCGGCAAAAGGCAAGTTCAAGCCGCTCGAGGATGCCCCCGGCTCCTTCGTCAAGTTCCGGCTCGACACGCAGAAGAAGAAATAAGCGAGAAATGACCGCCGTTCCAAACGGACGCGCAACGGGCGCCGGGTCGCAAGGCTCCGCGCCCGTTTTTTAGTTGCGGCCGCTGCGCTTAACACCGATCAAACTGATGTTAGCCTTCACTGAAACTGCGTTTTCGTCCGTCGCGCGGCGGCGCGTGGTGCTCGACACCAACATCCTGGTCTCGCTCTACGTTTTTGCCGACAGCCGTTTCGCCCCGCTGCGGGCAAGAATCGAACGCGGCGAATGGCAGGCGATCACCAATGACACGTGCTTCGAAGAGTTCCGCCGCGTGCTGGGCTACCCGCTGTTCGCGCTGGCGGACGAGCGGCAGCAGGAGGCACTGGCCGCTTACCACGCCAGTGCAACACACGACGCGGGACCACCGCGGGGTGCGATCATGCCCTTGCCGCGCTGCAAGGATGCCGACGACCAGAAGTTTCTCGAATTGGCCCGCGACAGTTCAGCCGACTGGCTGGTGACGGCGGACAAGGCCTTGTTGCAGCTGGCCCGGCGCGACAAACTGCGCGGCCTGTTTCGCATCCTGACTCCGGAGATGGCGCTGACCGATAGGTAAGCTGTTCCGGAGACGAACGGTGTCCTGTCAGATCAGGATGTAGCGGTGCGGGTGGACTTCGTTCTGGACCGCCGCAAGTGCCTCATCGGTCGGGAAACAGACGAGGCAAACGGTCCAGCAACGGCGATCACGGCTCAACAATTGGGCCAGCAGGTCGGCCTCATGACCCGGGGCACCGTCGGCGTCGTGGCTGTATATGCCCTCGCGTACATGCAAGCAGTCCGACGCGCGCGACAGCCAGGCGATGAGCCCGCGCACCAGGTTCTCCGGCTGCAGTTCCTCATCGGCCAGCACCTGTTTTCCCTGATCGGTGTCCGCCACCGGCTGGTCGCCGCGGTTCTCCATGTTCCACTCGGCCCGGGGCAAACTGCCCTTCTGGCGCAGCCTGTCGATGTGCTCGCCGAACTCCGTGACCAGCCGAGTCAGTGCCGCATTGCGCAGTGCCTGGCGCGCGCCGGACTCGCTCGCGGCGAGAGAGCGCAGCGTGTGTTCGCAAAAGCTTGGGAACTCACCGGCCTTGTGGCCCGGCGGGCGGCGTACGCCGATCAGTGCGAACGCCTGCTTCTGCTCGGCGCCGGCAAGAAAAGCCAGGGGTTGCATGACATCCCGGCTGCGACCAAATCCACGGGCAATTTCCTGGCGCGCGGGAAACAGCGTACTCACCATCGGATGATGTCCGTAATGCGCGGCGGAAATGTCGTACGGACCTGGAATCGAGGCGATCTGCCCGTCAAAATACTCGACTGCGGCGTCGAGCGCCGGAGCCAGCCGGGACGCGAAATCCGAAGAAAGGACTTCGAAGCCGAGTACGGAAACGATCTGGCGAACAACGGTATGCGTCTCGGGAAGCGCACACGCCACCGGCTGAGAGTGACTCAAGAAACTACCGAAAAACCCCATGGTCTGTACTCTGGAAGATGAATTCTTTCAGCGGGAGGCAGCATCGGGCCCCAAGACGTCTGGTGCCGCAACCGGAAGTGCACCGCACTTTGTTTCAACTCTGCCCGCGCGACTTGATGTAGGCCTGCACGTCACGCTCAAAATCCGCGCGTTTGGCCCGGCCATCGACATGGACGCCCAAGGCCGTCACCATTTGCGTCGCCAGCGTTACCGCAAGCATCTCGCGATCGACCAGGGCGCCCGCAAAGGGACCTATCTCCTCCGCCAGGCGTCGTTTGACGAATTCTCCAAAAGCTGGATCGGCACTCGGCAAACGGTCGGCGGCGGGCCAAGCCGCCGCGGCACTGTCGGAAAAAACCACTTGCCGCATGCCATCGATGGCCGCCGTGCCGTTCAAGGCCTTGAGGCTGAACGGAAGACCCGTCAAGGTGGATGCATAGGCAACAAAATCACGTGTTGCCATCAGGCCGCCCACTTCGGGCGCGCGACGCAGCGCACTCTGTGTCGAACGGATCGCCGAGCCGACGTAGCTGACCTGTCCCTTCAACACGGTGCGAAAGACGACGCCATGGTGAACCACGGCACGAACCCGCAACGGTGCCGAGGACCCGTCAAACTCGGCCATTGCCCAGGCAATCTGGTGCAAGCCAAAGCCCACTTCGATCTCCGGGGCCAACGCCAACGCCAAACTGGGGCTGGCAGCATCCTGTGCGACAAAGCCAATCTCCCGGGCCACAACGAGGAACTTGCCGAAACTCGCGAAAGTCCCGGCAGCACCAGCCCCCGCACCCAATACATCGAATGCGACGACAGACGTTGCTACGGGTGCACCAACTTGCGACGCCACGGTGTGACAACCCTCCAGACCAATGCGGCAAAGCGCGACGAAGCGCTATCGGCGATCATCCGCTGCCTTGCGGTCACAGTATGTTTCTTATGCCTCGGTCAATTATATTACATGCGGTCGGCTGTACCGAAACTCGCTGCCACAGAAGATTCCAGCACTGTTTGCAGCGGGCGCGGATGAAAAATTGTCCCTGCCTCGTGCTATGCTTTGCCCTAGGGAGAACCACAGGGGGCGACACATGAAGCTGAGGGGGAAATTCAATTCGATGCTGGTGCTGGTGTTCGGGCTGGGGCTCGGGGCTTCAGCCTACACGTCATACCAGCATCTCAACGAAAACGCCCGCGATGAGGTGCTCTCGAACGCAAGAGTTCTGATGGAAACCATCCTCTCCGCGCGCACTTGGGCGGTCAACGAGGTCGGACCCAACCTGCGCGAAACAGAGGACGACGAGGAGGTGCTCATGATGGGCATACCCGCCTACGCCGCCGACAAGGTGATGGAGGCGGTGCAGAAGCGCTACCCCGAATACGGCTACCGCGAAGTAGCCTTGAACCCGACCAACGACAAGCATCGTCCGGCCGACTGGGAGGCGAAGATCGTCAATGCCTTTCGCAGCGACGTTGCCAAAACGGAGGAGTGGGGCATTCGCCAGGGTCCGAAAGGACCCATCCTCTATCTTGCGCACCCGATCGAGATCAAACAAGCCGGCTGCCTTGCTTGCCACACGTCACCGGAAAAGTCGCCACCGCAGCTGGTTGCAAAATATGGCGCCACGAACGGCTATGGCTGGAAGCTCAAGGAAATCGTCGGCGCCCAGATCGTGACCGTTCCGCTCTCAGTACCGATTGAGAATGCCAACCACATGTTCGTTACCTTCATGGGAACCCTTACCGGCATCTTCGTGATCCTCTTCATATTGCTCAACATGATGTTGACCGCACTGGTCATCAGTCGCGTCGGCGCCATGGCGAAGCTTGCCGACGAGGTTAGCAAGGGCAACCTGGAGATGGGCGAATTCAATGAAAAGGGCACGGACGAAGTAGCGCAGCTCAGCGCCTCATTCAACCGCATGCGGCGCAGCATCGTCAAGGCGATGAAGATTTTCGGCAAACAGACCGGCGGCGGATAATAAGCACCAGATGATGCCACCACTTTTGCCGATGCCGGTGCGCATCGCAGTCGTCGCCCTGTCACTGCTCCCAATCGCCGCCCAGGGCCAGGGCAACGTCGGTGGGCGCAGCCTGTTCGAGCAGAAGAACTGCAGCCAGTGCCACGCCTACGAGGCACGCTCACTCGGCCCCTCGGTGCGCAGCATGAGGGGCAAGCTGAAGGGCAATCCGGCAGCGAGCTCGGCGGGGATTTTGGCTGCCGCTGACCACGCCGCTGACCTCAAGTCGCTGTCGCCGGAGAACATCCGCGCAATATCGGAATGGCTGGCCGCGACTACCTTCGATGAACAGGCGACCGCAGCAAATATCCTGCCCAAGGGCCCGGCGTCGAAACGCGAAGCAGCCGCCAAGGCGAAGCGCGAGGCGGACGCCAAGGCACAGGCCGCGAAGGACGCTGCAGCAAGCGCCAAGCAGGAAGCGGACCGCAAAGCCCAGGCCAAGCGCGACGCCGACGCCCAGGCCAAGCGCGACGCAGCCGCGAAGCTGGCCAACGCGGAGCTTGCCAAACGCGAAGGCGATGCCAAGGCCCGCAAGGACACGGGCGCACTGGAAGCGATCAAGCGCGAAACCGAAGAGCGAGCCCGGCGTGATGCCGAGGCGCAGGCGGCGGCAAAGCGCGACGCCGACGCCCGAACGAAGCGCGAAGCCGACGCGTTGATTGCACAGAAACGCGAGACGGAGGAGCGCGCCAGGCTGGATGCCCAAACCAGGGCAACAAAGGAAGCCGAAGCACAGGCCCTGGCAAAGAAACCCGAAGCCCCGGTCAAAGTCGAATCGACCGCCAAGGCCGACCCCGCTGCGCGATTTGGCAAGAAAAAGATCGCCTATCGCGACGGATCCGATCTGCCCCCTTGCCCGGCGCCGACCGGTGCCGCGCTCGGCGCAGTTGACGAAGCCGGGGCCAAGGCGGTCTTTGACCGCGTCGGTTGCCAGCAATGCCATGCCTATGTCAAGAAAGTTGTCGGGCCACCGATGAAGCAAATCCATAAGAAGTACAAGGGCGACTGGGAATGCGTAGTCTTTCGCCTGGCAAAGAGCAAGACCCACACCGAAGAAGGTGTCACCAAAGAGCTCAAGGGCGCTGAAGCCAAACTCGTCGCCGACTACATCGCAACCCGCGCCAACTAAGCCCTGCGCCTTGGCGGCACATCCCGGGTCGGTCCGCGCGCAATGCACCATGAGGGCAGCGCCACGCCCTATCCTCTTGCAGTTTATTGATAACGCTCGCCCACGTCGCAAGAATCCCGTTGTTGCAAGAAAAACACTTTATCCCCGCAATCTAGAGCACGCATTCAAAAAAGCACTTGTCTATTTTGAAAAACTCTGTTTGAATCAATAGCAAAGGAAATATTCCTAAAGCTGCTTGTAATGATTAACCCAGATTCCTTCAAATGCGGAAACAAATTTCATTCGCTGATCGGGTAAACGCATCGCTGGAACGAGACAAATGAACCAGACAATCCCGAAGTGTCGCGCAGTTGTGGTCGGCCTCGCCCTCCTGCTCGCCAGCGGCCTTCCCGGACTCGCTGCCGCCCAGAAGCAAGATGTCGCGGAAGGCCGATCGCGCGCCGAGAGCGGTGCCACCAAGCCGTGCATCGAGTGTCACGAAGGCTCCTACGCCATCGCCGGGACCAAGCACGGAGTCAAGGGTGACCCGCGAACGCCGGAGGCTACCGCCAAAGGCAAATCGGTCACCGACGATCCCGGGGATGCGATGTGCGGCGCCTGCCACGGCGACTTGACCGCGCACAACAAGACGCCGCGGGTCGCAGGCCTGGTGCCGGTCAGCTTCGGCAAGAAAGCGCCGGCCGAACCGCAGAACGAGGCCTGCCTGACTTGCCACCAGTCGGCGGCGCGCATCACCTGGCAGGGCAGCAGGCACGAGCGGGCCCAGCAGTCCTGCGCCAGTTGCCATCGTCTGCATGCCGCCAGGGATCCGGTGACGGTAGCCGAAACCCAGGCCGCGATCTGCTTTGAGTGCCACAAGGATCGCCGCGCGGAGATCTACCGGATGTCGACGCATCCGCTCAAGTCAGGCTTCATTGCCTGTTCGTCATGCCACGCGCCCCATGGTTCGTCATCATCGCGCGGGTCGCTGATCAAGGACACGGTCAACGAAACCTGCTACACCTGCCACGCCAAGATGCGCGGTCCTTTCCTCTGGGAGCATCGTTCGGCGCAGGACGACTGCAGCAACTGTCACAACCCGCACGGCAGCAACAACACGCCGATGCTCAAGGTGCGCATGCCCTATCTGTGCCAGCAATGCCACCAGGACACCGGGCACCCAAACAGCGTATTTAGCGGCAACCAATTGGCGCCCGCCGGCGCCCAAAACCAGCGCTTTGTCGCAAATTCATGTGCCAATTGCCACATGAAAGTTCACGGCAGCAATCATCCGTCGGGCGCGTACCTGCTGCGCTGATGCCGACAGAACCGAAGGCGAAGCCATGACCAATAAACCTCCCGTCACCGCCCAGCGCAGGACCCTCGCCCTGGCGCTATGTTCCGCCCTGGCCGCAATGACGTCTCCGGCTTATGCCGACCAAGCACTGGATTTCAACCTTTTCCGCGATTCGGCGACAATGTTTCGCGATGCCGACATGTCGCGCTGGTCGGAAAATTATGTTGAACTCGGCGTCGGCTACAACTCCAGAAACTCTTTCAAATTCGGCGAGTACACGGGGCTGACCGACAAGGGCGGCGTTCCGCTGCTCGGCTTCCACTGGCTGAACCGCGACGCCGGCAACGACGCCCAATTTTGGCGCGTCTACGGCGCCAACCTCGGCCTCGGCTCGCGCAAAATGCAAGCCGAAGGCGGCGTGCAGGGCAAGTGGGGTGTGACATTCAGCCTCGACCAACTGAAAAAATCGCAAACCGATTCGGCGGCTTTTCTGCATGGCGGTCTCGGCACGAGTACGCTGACATTGCCCACCGGTTTCGTCCCAGTGGCCAACGCCACTCTTGTCAACCCGAGCCTGTTGAATCCCTTCGAGATCAAGCAGGGTCGCGATGTCTATCGCATGGGCCTGAACGGTGAGCTCGCCAACGGATGGGCCTACAAGGTGAGTTTTCGCGAAGACCAGAGCGACGGCACGCGCCTGACCGGACTGAACGGATTGAGAACGATGATCGTTCCCTACCCGATCGACGAGCGCACGCGGCAGATCGAAGCAACCTTGTCCTACGCCACCAAGGTGGCCCAGCTTCAGTTGGGTTATACCTATTCGAAATTCGACAATAGTTTTCACCAGTTCGACGTTCAGAACCCCTTCGACGCGACCGTCCCCATCCTGCGCATGTCGCTGGCGCCCAGCAACGATTTCCATCAGTTCAATGCCAACGGCTCCTACAAGCTAAGCAAGGTCAGCCGCCTGACCGGAAAGTTCTCCTACGGCATCGCCCGGCAGAACGAAAATTTCCTGCCATATTCCGCCACGGGCGGCGGAACGGCGGCTACCGCTGTCCTGCCACGCAGTTCGCTCGACGGAAAAATCGTCAACACGCTGCTGGATATTGCCCTGACCACCAAGCCGGTCGACAAGATGAACCTGAAGGTCGGGTACCAGTATCGCAACAACGACAACCGGACGCCTATTGCCAACTTCATCTATGCAAGTTCTGACGGTGCGAACGTTGGACTAGCAAATTCCTCATCCAGTCGCGTCAACGCGCCGCTCAGCACCGCGGAGCAGCGCGTTCTCGCCGAAGTGGATTACCAGATCGCCGACCGTACCACGCTGCGTGCCGGACTCGAGCGCAGCCACAAGACCTACTCGACAAGCTATCGCAACATGACGAACACCGACAAGCTCTCGCTCGAAGTTCGCCGTCCGGTTTCCGACGAATTTCTCGGCAGCATGGGTTACGTGTTCACGCGGCGCACCGGATCGGAATACGACGCCAATCGCTTCTTCAGGGAAACCTACGCCGCCGCTTATCGTCTCGGCGCGCCCAGGCCAACGAATACCATTCCGAGCTTGCGCTCGTACATGTTCAGCGACTACGACGAGAATCGGGTGCGCGCTTCCGGTAACTGGACGATCGATGAAACGATCTCCCTGCAGGGCGGGGTCGACAATTACCGCCAGCGCAGCCGCGGGCCGAACTGCGCATCGGTTGCCGATCCGGCTGTCGCCGCCGCAATCGGCGTACCTATGCCCGACACCTGCCTTGGACGCAAGCTGGCCGACGGCGTCGCGCTCAACCTCGACCTGCAATGGCAGCCCGAAGAGAACCTGATGACATTCGCGTTCGGCAGCCTCGCGGAAACCAGAACCGACCAGGCGGGACGGAATGCCGGGTCTGCGCCGGGAAGCCTTAAAGCCGATTCGACTCGCGACTATTCGGTCACCTCAACGTATCGGGATACGACGGTGGGCCTCGGCCTGAAATGGCAGCCGGAAGAAAAGTGGGATATCGGCGGAACGTACGTTAAGCAACTGAGCAGGGGCCTGACGAATGTCGCCAGCGCGTCGGGCATCGTCCCGGCGGCAACACCTCTGCCGGATTTGACGACGCGCCTGCATTCGCTGCAACTGTACGCCAAGCTGGCTTACAGCGAACAGTTAAGCTGGCGCTTCAACTACGTCTACGAAAACGTCAAGGCCTTCGACTGGAGCTATGACGTTCTCGGCCCCACGGCAGTGTCCGGCGTGCTGCAGACCGGCCAGGCCTCGCCGCGATACAGCAACCACGTATTCGGCGTCTCTGCCATCGTCAAGAGCTGGTAAGGCGAAGCATGGCACGTCAACACAGGCCGCCTGTAGCGGCCTGTTTCTTTTGCGGTGCGCCGTGCCGTCAGGGCCGACTTTCGCAATACGTCCACACAGGACAGGGTTAGCTATCTCCAAATGCCACGCTTTACTCGATCAGGACACTATTTCCGAATCCTCGCCTGCATGACACTGGCAAGCGGTCTGATCGCGACGCCGGTCGACGATGCATGGGCAAGAACGAAAGCACGCCAGGCCAAGACGAAAGTCAAAGCGGCGCTGCCGGTACAGATCGATCCTGTCGAAGAGCTGGAGATCATCATCGGCGAGGCAATTGTCCAGCGCGCCTCGCTCGGAGGAGATGATCCCGAGGGTCCGGCGGCACGGCAGAAGCTTGCTGAACTGGCGCTGCGCGCCGCGCGCGCCGCGGAGCGCGCCCTCTCGCGCGGCGACGAAAACCTGTTCGGCTCGTATCGCCAGCAGATCGAATCACAATTCGAGGGAACCCTCCCGGGTCTGGAGAAGATGTCCGCGCGCGGCGTCGGCGCCGCCGAATACGCGCTTGGCACATTCGCGCTGCACGGCATTCTCGACGAGCGCAACGTCGAGCGCGCCTGCACACACTTTGCCGCGGCGCTCGGCAAGGGATTCAGCGGCGCAAAGTTTCGCCACGCGCAGTGCATCGAGGAAAGAGATCCGGCCAGTGCCTATGCCTTGCTCAAGGAAGCCGCCGATTCAGGTCATGTGGCGGCGACCGAGCGCCTCGGCCGCATTTGTCTGGAGGCAACGCCGCCGGACGCGGCCTGCGCTTTTGCTCGCCTCGAACGTGCCGCCAAGGATGGGCGGGCCAGCGCCAGGACGCTGCTGGGCTGGATGCATGCCGAAGGAATCGGCGGCAAGGTCGATCTCGCTCGCGCCGCGAAATACTACGGTGAAGCCGCGAAGATGGGCGAGGCCTCGGCGCACAACAATCTCGGCGAGTTCCATGAAAAAGGACGCGGCGTCTCCAAGGACCCGCGAAAAGCCTTCGAGCACTACCTGACGGCGGCCAGGGCCGGGTTTCCGCCGGCCCAGTTCAACGTCGGACGGCTTTACGTGGCCGGCAGGGGAACGGCGCCGAATCCCGCCGAAGCAAGGCGCTGGCTGGGGGAGGCGGCAACAGCGGGAATCACTCCGGCACAGCAGATTCTCGATATGCTCGATCAGAAAGGCGATAAGTAGGCGCTTCAGAGATCCCATCCGACCAAGGGATACTGTCCCCACCCCGAGCGATGGGGAAAAAAACGGGCGCCGTAAAGGCGCCCGAACAAGACCGCATGGAGGAGGGAGGAAGTCCCTGCGGCCGCCCCCGGGGAGGGGGCTGGGAGACAGGTCAGTTGTGGTAGGCAGACTCGCCGTGCGAGGTGATGTCCAGACCCTCGCGCTCTTCGTCTTCCGGCACGCGCAGGCCGATGAAGATATCGACGATCTTGTAACAGACGAAGGCCACCACGCCCGACCAGACCAGGGTCACGCCGACGCCGGTGGCCTGGACGATGAGCTGGTTCATCATGTCGTAGTCGCCGACCTTGTTCGCCACATAGTCGTAGACTCCCGTGCCGCCGAGGCTGGGCGCCGCGAACACGCCAGTCAGCAGCGCACCGAGGGTGCCGCCAACGCCATGCACGCCGAACACGTCGAGCGAGTCGTCGGCGCCGAGCATCTTCTTCAGGCCATTGACACCCCACAGGCAGATGATGCCAGCCGCGAGGCCGATGACCAGCGCACCGACGATACCGACGAAGCCGGCCGCCGGAGTGATCGCCACCAGACCGGCCACCGCGCCGGAAGCCGCACCCAGCATCGACGGTTTGCCCTTGATCAGCCATTCCGCCACCATCCAGGAGGTCGCCGCGACAGCGGTGGCCAGCCAGGTGTTGATGAAGGCCAAAGCCGCCGTGCCGTTGGCTTCGAGCGCGGAACCGGCGTTGAAGCCGAACCAGCCGAACCACAGCAGCGAGGCGCCCATCATGGTCATGGTCAGCGAGTGCGGCGCCATCGAGTCCTTGCCGTAGCCGACGCGCTTGCCCAGCAGATAGGCACCGATCAGGCCGGCGATGGCGGCATTGATATGCACCACCGTGCCGCCGGCGAAGTCGAGCGCGCCCTTCTGGAACATGAAGCCGGCCGTGGCATTCAACTTGTCGGCCGCCTCGGCGCTGACGTAGCCGTCCGGACCCGCCCAGTACCAGACCATGTGCGTGATCGGCAGGTAGCTGAAGGTGAACCACAGCACCATGAACAGCAGCACCGCGGAGAACTTGATGCGCTCGGCGAAGGCGCCGACGATCAGGCCGCAGGTAATGGCGGCGAAGGCGCCCTGGAAGGCAACGAAGATCAACTCGGAGACGACGACACCCTTGCTGAAGGTGGCGGCGACCGAATCCGGCGTGATGCCTTTGAGGAACAGCTTGTCGAGACTGCCGAAGAAGGCGTTGCCCTCGCTGAAAGCCACGCTGTAGCCATAGACCGCCCACAGCACGCTGATCACCGAGAACGTCACGAACACCTGCATCAGCACCGACAGCATGTTCTTGCTGCGCACCAGGCCGCCGTAGAACAGCGCCAGACCTGGGATGCTCATCAGGATCACGAGCGCGGTACACACCATCAGCCAGGCGTTGTCGCCCTTGTTGGGCGTCGGGGTTGGCGCGGCAGCGGCAGGTGCAGCCGCCGCGGCAGCGGGCGCGTCGGCGGCTGGAGCCGCAGCCGCAGTCGCAGCAGGGGCTGCCGCGGGTGCGGCGGCCTTGTCGTCGGCCCAGGCGCTTGAGGCGCCGCCGCCCAGTCCGACGGCAATCACCGTCAGCAGTGTAGCTAGGATCTTTCTCATGCTGGTTCTCCCTTACAGCGCTTCCTCACCGGTTTCGCCGGTGCGGATGCGGATGACTTGTTCAACGTCGAAGACGAAAATGTTGCCGTCGCCGATCTTGCCGGTGCTGGCAGCTTTCTCGATGGTTTCGATGACCTGGTCCAGCATGTCGTCGCGAATGGCGGCTTCGACCTTGACCTTGGGCAGAAAATCGACGACGTATTCGGCGCCGCGATAGAGTTCGGTGTGACCTTTCTGCCGGCCGAACCCCTTGACCTCGGTGACGGTAATCCCCTGCACGCCGACGGCGGCAAGAGCCTCGCGTACCTCGTCAAGCTTGAACGGCTTGATGATGGCGGTGACGAGTTTCATGACTGTTTCCTTTATGAAATGGAGGAGCTTGAGAAAATCTTTTGACATTCCGCCGGCGCCGGCCGGGTCGCCGGCGGAATGTGATTCAAATGCTTAGAACGTCTTCTTGAACGAGAGAACCACGGTGCCCTTTGCCACGTTACGGAAATTTGTCGTTGAACCCGTGGTACTGGTCCAGTTTCCGGCGCCCCAGCAGTAGGCGGAGGCATTTGCCGGGTAGGGGGTACTGCAAGCCCCACTGGTGTCAGTATCGGAATAAGTCAATCCGACTACGCCGAAACTCAATTCCTTGGTCACGCCGATGTTCCAGTCGCTGTAGTTGGCATCGGTGACGACGCCGGGGATCGCGACCGAGTTCTTCACCTTCTGATTCCCATAGTGGCCAGCGACACCCCACCCTGAACCGAGGTCATAGGCAGCGTTCAGCTCAAGGTAGCCCGAGCCGCGGGTCTTCTGGTCGAACGCGGGACCGCCTTGCCAACCGATGAAGTTGGTGGAAATAGCCTGCGAATATTTCACCGTCAGCCACTTGTAGCCGAGGGCGCCATAGACCTCGGTGGTGTTCGGGGTGGCGTTGACGTTGGGAACAGCGGGGCCGTGGCCCGGATAGGTATAGGCAATCAGGCCCAGATCGTAAGTCAAGTTGCCTCCCGCAAAGCTGTTCTTGTAGCCGCCGTAAAGGTCGACTTCAGTACTGCCCTTGCCGTTGGCGTCTTTCACCCAGGTGATGGTGGAGCCCCAGATGCCGGCATAGAGGCCACTGGCGTGAGCATAGTCAACGCCGCCCTGCAGCGCCGCTCCGCCATGCGTCTGGCTGACCCCGCGGAACAGGTAGTCGGATACCACGCCGATGTTCGGCGTGAAGGTGTGCGTCGGCGTGGCGTCGGCGGCCATCGCGACCGCAGGAAGAGAGAAGGCTCCGGCCACGGCTGCAGCGAGTAGGGTCTTGCGCATGATGATGCTCCTTGAGAGAGAGAATTAGAAATTACAGCTGCCTTAATGCAGAGACCGTGCCAGCAAGATTAGTGGCCTATAAATCAAGGCCATGACCACTTCTTCGGACAATGCCGGGTTGGCACTGCACCAAGCAGCGCACCAACGCCGGGCTGGCTGCACCATAGTGGTGCCGCGCCATGTGTCAGCGGAGGGCGGGTCCGGCGCTGTGCTAGACTTTATTTGTCGTCGCAACGTCCTCAAGACCATGCTCAATCCAAAATTACTCGATGAAATGTCCGCCCGCGTGTCCTCCCTGCTGGCGGCAACACCGGCCGGCGACGTCGAAAAGCACATGCGCGCGGTACTCTCCGGCGTGTTTGCCAAACTCGATCTGGTGACCCGCGAAGAGTTCGACGTGCAGCGCGAAGTTCTGACCCGCACGCGGGAAAAACTCGGGGCGCTCGAAGCGCTCGTTGCCGAACTGGAAGCCAGGAACAAGCCGAAACCGGGGCAGACGTAAAGCCGCCGATGGCGCTCGCCGTTCTCCGCTCACGGGCACTGGCGGGCCTCGCGGCCCCGGAAGTGACCGTCGAAGTCCATCTTGCGGCGGGCCTGCCGTCATTCACCCTGGTCGGTTTGCCCGATACCGAAGTCAAGGAAGCCCGCGACCGGGTGCGCGCCGCGATCCAGAATTGCGGCTTCGAGTTTCCGCAGCGGCGCATCACCGTCAATCTGGCGCCGGCCGACTTGCCCAAGGAGTCCGGCCGCTTCGACCTGCCAATTGCGCTGGGCATCCTGATCGCCTCGGGCCAGATCAAGGCCGCCACCCTGGCTGACCACGAATTCGTCGGCGAACTGGCGCTCTCCGGCGAGTTGCGCGCGGTGCGCGGCACGCTGGCGATGTGCGCCGCGATCCGGCACGAAGCCGGGCCGCATCACAACACCGCGCGAGCCTTTGTCCTGCCCCTGGAAAGCGCCCCTGAAGCTGCATTGATCGGCGGCATGAGCATCCTGCCGGCGCAGAACCTGTTGCAGGTCTGCGCCCACCTCGCCGGCCGCGAGATCCTCGCTGCCTTCGCCGTACCGCCAGCGCCGACTTTTGCCCGCTATCCGGACCTGGCCGAAGTCAAGGGTCAGGCGCAAGCCAAGCGCGCTCTCGAAGTGGCGGCGGCAGGCGGGCATTCACTCCTGATGAGCGGGCCGCCGGGAGCCGGCAAATCGATGCTGGCGCAGCGCCTGCCGGGCCTGTTGCCGCCCATGACGGCGGCGGAAGCGCTGGAAAGCGCGGCCGTGCATTCACTGGCCGGCAGTTTCAAGCTCGCGCACTGGAACCAGCGCCCGTTTCGCGCCCCGCATCACTCGGCGTCCCAGGCTGCACTGGTCGGCGGCGGCGGCACGCCGCGTCCGGGCGAGATTTCACTGGCGCACAACGGCACGCTGTTCCTCGACGAACTGCCCGAGTTCCAGCGCGGCGTGCTCGAAGCGTTGCGCGAACCGCTGGAAACCGGGCAGATTCACATCGCCCGCGCCGCGCGCCGCGCCGAATTTCCGGCGCGCTTTCAACTGGTGGCGGCGATGAATCCATGCCCCTGCGGCTGGCTCGGCCATGCCACCGGCAAATGCCGCTGCACGCCGGACCAGGTCGCGCGCTATCGCGGCAAGCTCTCCGGCCCCTTGCTCGACCGCATCGACCTGATGCTCGATGTGCCGGCCGTGGCCGAAGCCGATTTGTCCGGTCGCGGCGACGGCGAATCATCGGCTACGGTGCGCGCTCGCGTCACGGCGGCACGTACTGTCCAGATCGAACGCCAAGGCAAGCCCAATGCGCTGCTCGGCCCGGACGAAATCGACTTGCACGCGCGCCCTGATGCCGCCGGCGCGCAACTGCTGAAACAGGCCATGGCGCGCCTTGCGCTCACGGCCAGGGCTTATCATCGCATCCTGAAAGTGGCGCGCAGCATCGCCGATCTGGCCGGCATGAAGCAGATCAATTCGGCGCATGTTGCCGAAGCCATCCACTACCGGCGCGGACTCGCCGATTAGGAGTATTTTCATGGAATATCGCATCATTCCCGTCACTCCCTTCGAGCAGAACTGCACCCTGCTCTGGTGCGCCGAAACCATGAAAGGTGCATTGGTCGATCCGGGCGGCGACGGCGAGAAATTGCTGGCTGCTGCCGCCAGGCTCGGCGTGACGATCGAGAAGATCCTGCTGACCCACGGCCACATCGATCATGCCGGCGCCGCCGGCGAACTGGCGACGCGCCTCGGCGTACCGATCGAGGGGCCGCAACGCGAAGAGAGCTTCTGGATCGACCAGCTGGTGGCGCAAAGCCGCGCCTTCGGCTTCCCGCTGGCTCAAGCCTTCACGCCGGATCGCTGGCTCGACGACGGCGACACGGTCACTGTCGGCAACGAAACCCTGCAAGTGCTGCACACGCCCGGCCACACGCCCGGCCATGTGGTGTTCTTCCATGCCCCGTCCAAACTGGCCATCACCGGCGACGTGCTGTTCGCCGGTTCGATCGGCCGCACCGATTTTCCGCGCGGCGATTACCATGCGCTGATCGACTCGATCCACCGCAAGCTCTGGCCGCTCGGCGACGATGTCAAATTCATTTCCGGCCACGGGCCGATGTCCACTATTGGCGAAGAACGCCGCAGCAACCCCTTCGTGGGTGAAGGAGCCTGATCGTGCCTCATGCATTCAAGTTCTTCCGCGCCGGCGGCTTCGACCAGGTGCGCATCGATACCGCCGCGGACCTGATGGCACTCAGGGAGCTCGACCAGAAACTCTGGGTCGCGCTGTCCTGCCCGGTCAAGGGCATCGAGTTCGACACACGCAGCCTGGCGCTGATCGATACCGACAACGACGGCCACGTGCGCGCCCCGGAACTGCTGGCGGCCATCGACTGGTCCGCGGCGCGCCTGAATGATCCCGCCCTGTTGGCGCAACAGCTCGACGGCGTGCCGCTGGCCGCGATCAAGGACGAGGCCATCCTCGCCGCCGCGAGCGGACTGCTGCCCGAAGGCGGTGCGATGGTCACGGTCGCCACCGCCAGCGCGGCCGAGGCCGAATACTCTGCACGTGCGCTGGCCGCCTGGGAAGCTGCCGGCAGCGCAGTGAAACCGCTGGGGGAAGCGACCGAAGCCGCCTGCGCCGCCGTCGCCGCGCTGAAGGAAAAGCTCGACGACTTTTTCGTCCGCTGTCGCCTGGCGTCCTTTGACGTGCGCGCCGGCGAGGCCATGAACGCCTCCGACGACGCCCTCAAATCACTGGGCGCCGCAGCGCTTTCCGCGGCCCACGCCGACATCGCCGCCCTGCCGCTGGCAAGAGTCGGCGCCGGCGCCACGGTGCCGCTGGGCGCCGGCAGCGATTCCGGCATCAATCCGGCCTGGGGCCAGCGCATCGCCACCTTCCGCGAGGCTGCCGTGGTGCCGCTGCTCGGCGCCCGCGAAGCCGTCTCGGAATCCGACTGGCTGGCGGTGCAGGACCAGCTCGCGCCGTATGTCGCCTGGCAGGCCGCGAAGCCCGCCGGACTGCCGCCCGAGGCGGAAGCCGTGCGCGACCTGGAGCGCCTGGCGCGCTATGTACGCGACCTGATGCCGCTGGCCAACAACTTCGTCGCCTTCCGCGATTTCTACACGCACCAAGGCAAGGCGACATTCCAGATCGGCACCCTGTATCTCGACGGCCGCTCCGCCGAACTCTGCGTCGCGGTCAATGACGCCGTCAAGCACGCGGCGCTGGCCGGGCTGTCGCGCATCTGCCTGGTGTATTGCGACTGCGTCCGAAATGGGGAAAAGCTGTCGATTGCCGCCGCCTTCACCGCCGGCGATTCCGATCAGTTGATGGCGGGCCGCAACGGCGTGTTCTACGACCGCCAGGGCCGAGACTGGAACGCCACCATCACCAAACTGGTCGAGCATCCGATCAGCCTGCGCCAGGCCTTCTGGTCGCCCTACAAGCGACTGATGCGCATGGTCGGCGAACAGTTGCAGAAGCTGGCCGCGAGCAAGGCAGCCGCGATAGAGGGCAAACTGGGCGAAGCCGCCGTCGGCGTCGGCAAGAAAGTCGAGGGGCCACCCGCCAAGCCCGCAGCGCAGCAGGCCTTCGATGTCGGCAAGTTCGCTGGCATCTTCGCCGCTATCGGGCTGGCCGTCGGCGCCATCGGAACCGTCCTGGCCGGAGTCATGACCGGCTTGCTCGCCCTCAAGTGGTGGCAGATGCCCCTGGCCGTCGGCGGCCTGATGCTGCTGATCTCCGCCCCGGCCATGGTGCTCGCCTGGTTCAAGTTGCGCAGCCGCAACCTCGGCCCGATACTCGACGCCAACGGCTGGGCGGTGAATGCGCGCGCCCGCATCAACATTCCCTTCGGCACCTCGCTGACGCAACTGGCGCAATTGCCCGAAGGCGCCGAGCGAGCACTCACCGACCCGTATGCGGAGAAGGAGCGGCCGTGGAAGACCTACCTGGCCATCGCGCTCATTGTCTTCGTCGCCGCTGCGTGGTGGACGCGCTGAGCGTTTGAACCGCCGTACCGCCAGCGCCGACTTTCAGAAGCAGTCGTGTCGCCCATCGCGTCAAGCGCCGCCAATGGCTCGCTGCCGACTCTGGTGCCAGCAATGCAGGATGTGGATTGTGCTGACGCCTTCTTCGTAGATCAACGTGTAACGTGTCTTCGGCACGGGATATTCACGCGTCCCGGCGACGACGCCGGGTTTGCCCATGCGTGGATTCAGTTCGAGAAAACGCGCCGCGCGATCTATGCGACTTCTGACGAGTTGCGCGCCCTGCAGGCTGTCCTCGGCAATATGAGCGAGGCCGCCGATGAACTCGCGCGCGGCGGTCGCCGACCAATACAAGCGGCTTTTCGTGACTTGGCATGGCCCGACAACATCGCTGCGGCCTCACCCATGACCGCCGCGTGCGTGCGCGTGCGCCCGGCTGCCACATCCGCGCGTCCGGCGCGAACGGCGCGCACGACCCGCTCGGTTTCGGCAAAGCCGTCACGCAGGACGAATTTCAGCATCGCGCGCGGAGTGCGTCCGGCGACGCTGGCCAGTTTTTCCAGACGGCGCAAATCGGTTTGACTCAGGCTGGGATCGGCGGTGGACATGACTTCTCCTTGATGTCGGTTTCGCTGAATCGCAAGCTTATCCCATCCATCGACCATCATCCGGACGGCGGGCGCGGCCGAGGGCTTCGAGGGCGGCGCGAGTGTTGCCCACGGTTGCTCTATACTTTCACGCGAGGCGGTAAAGGTGGATTCGTTTCGGGCGTAATGGTCGGGGAAAGTAAACATCGGCTCCCGCCTGCCTCACCTGTGGCCGGCAAGGGCTCCATCAACTGCCGAACACGCGGCTCGGCCCGTGCCAGCAAGGCCGGGTTTTGGCTCAAGACAGTCAGCAGGAATTCCCGATTGGCCTCGATCTGTCGGATCAGGCCCAGGTTCTGCTCGCCGGTCATTGCGCATTCCCCGGCATCAGCTTCTGCAGTTCATCGATGTCGATCATGTCTTTGCCGCGCCCAGTACCGGTCTTCATCGCAATCAGATGCGGGATCGACGCAACGGCAATCCGCGAAACTCCCATTTCCACCATTACCGCATCCCGACGCAAGTCGGCGTAGGGCACGGCCGGCTTGACCAGCACATCCAGCACCGTCGCCTGCGCATCGGGTCGACGCAGGCTGAAAGCCAGCATGCCCTTTTCACGATGCCATTGTTCGATCAGTTCGGGACGACCGAGCGATTCGATCGGCACAGGTATCGTCGGCCGCAGACCGGCTGCCCTGGCGGCGGAAATGAAGCGATCCAAGTTGTCCGCATCCATCGCGAGGACGACATCCACATCCATCGTCACGCGCTGGTAGCCGTGCAAGGCAACCGCCAGACCACCGACCAGCACAAAGTCGATTTCCTTTTCCGCCAGCAGTTTGATCAAGTCGACCATACCCATGACGCAAGCCTACCCCATCCACCTGCCATCGTCCAGACGGCGGGCGCGGCCGAGGGCTTCGAGAGCGGCGAGGATGTCGGGCAGGCGGGATTTCCAGCGGCCCCTGCCGGTGAAGTTGGCGGCGAGTTGGGCTTCGGCTTGCGCGGTTGGCGAGTCGGTGAGGATTCTGGCGACGGCGGCGAGTTGTTCGGGGAGTGTTTGTGGCCATTGTTGCTGGGTCGGCGCGCGGGCCGGAGCCGGGAAAGAAAAAGGGGCCTGGTTCGAATTTAGCGCCTCACCAAATTCGAGCCTGGCCCCTTTTTCTGTTTCTTCGAGCCTGGCCCCTTTTTCTTGGAAATCGGGGCGCAGCCAGCGTATCTGGCCTTGCGCTTCCTCGGCGCGACGCTGGGTGTTGAGGGCGACCAGGCGTTCGAGCAGGGTTTGTTCGTCCGCGCATTGGCCAATGAGGTCGTGCCAGCCATAGGCGTCGAGCACGGCGGCGTCGAGTTCGTCGTGCAGTTGTTTGAGCACGGCGACGAGGCCTTTTTCGTGGATGAGCTTTTCCTTGGCCGTCAGCGCCGCGCAGTTCGCCGTATTACCAGCGCCGACTCTTGAGATGACGTTGTAGAGACCGGTCAGCGTCAGCTCGGCATGCGCCGCCAGCACGCGCTTGCGCTGGGCGTCGATCTGTTCGGCGAGGTCGCGGATGCGGGCTTGCTGTTCGGGAGTGGCGACGGGGAAGGGGAAGGTTTCGAAGCAGCGGGATTTGTTGTAGCGCGGATCGTTACCCACACCCAGCCGCCCGCCGGTCGCCAGCGCCCAGACGACATGGGCGCGGCTGGACAGCACACCGAGCCAATAGGCGTCGTCGAGCGCGATGGCGATCAGCATGTTGTCTGGCGCAATCGCGGCGTCGAGGAACTGGAAAATGCGGTGCTTGGCAGTTTCGACAGTTGCGATGTAGCGTGGCAGGCCGACCAGCGCCTTACGTAATTCCGGTCGTGGGCGGCCGTGCAACCACCAGTTTTGGTTGATGGCTTTGTCTCGGTTGTGGTCGCGCTCCGGCTTCACCCGCTCCAGCACCCACTGATAGGTCGCCGGCCAGCGGCGCCGAACTTGGTCGGCGTCGAAACCGTAAAGATCAATAAGCTTCACGCCGCGCGGCCGCTCAGTAAGATCGCGGCCATTGCGGTAGGGCTTGATCGGTGCATCCGTTTCGAGAAGGGCGGCCTCTTCGGGCGTGACGATGAAACCAGCGCCGAAGAGCATTAAGCCGCGCGACGTAAGTAACTCGTTCGCCCGCAACGCCATTGCCGCCGAAACGTTGGCGCCGATCGTTAAGTCGGCGTGAATCGTGCCACTACGCTCGGCCAGTTCCACCTCCAGGCCTTCGCCCTTACCTTCGCGTTCGGCAGTCACATTGCATAGCCGGCCTTCGCCCACGCCCGGCGCGGCGACCGTCATCGCAATACGCACAGCCGCGCCGTCGGCGCTGTCCACCCACGGATGGTCGGGCACGGCGAAGGCCAGATGGATACCTTGGTCGAGCGCGCCTTGCACGACGCGGCGGTTGAAGGTCTGCCGCAGCGAATTGGTGGTGATGAAGCCAAAGCGCGCCAGCTTGCCTTTCGCGACGAGTTGCGCGGCGTGGTGCCACCAGAACATGACGAAGTCGGCCGACTCGGGCACGGCCGGCCAGACGCCGCGCAGCGCATCGACATAGCCGTCGCCGAGCGCCTGGCGCATGGTGGACGCGCCGATGAAGGGCGGATTGCCGACCACCACGTCGGCCTCCGGCCATGCGGCTTGGCGCGGATTGCGGTAACGCTCCAGCGCCACACGCGCCGTTTCGTCGGGTACCTGCTCGCCGGTGACGGGATGTGTCCTGGTGGTGAGGCCATCCCAGCGGCTGACGGCTATGCCCTTCTCGTCCATCACGAAGTCGATGCCGTCGTGGGCCAGCACGGCGTCGCGGCATTCGATGTTGCGGAAGTCCTTGAGCACCGGCTGCGGCGGCAGGCCGGCGCCGCGCGTCCTGAAATGCCATTGCAGGTAGCCGATCCACAGCACCAGTTCGGCAATCGCGGCGGCGCGCGGGTTGAGTTCGAGGCCGAGGAACTGGTGCGGGTCAACTGCGAAGCCTTCGGTTTCGAGCTGGGCCTGACCGTGGCCGATGTCGTGAAGCTGGTTGAGCACTTCGCCTTCGAGGCGCTTCAGGTGTTCCAGCGCGACGTAGAGAAAGTTGCCGCTGCCGCAGGCCGGGTCGAGCACGCGCAGGCTACACAGCTTGTGGTGGAAGGCGCGGATTTCGGCAATGGCCTCTTTCTGCTTGCCCTCGTTGGCAAGCAGCACGGCGGCGCCCTGGACATAGGCCCAGCTCTGCCGCAGCGGCTCGATGACGGTGGGCTGCACCAGGCGGTCGACGTAGGTGCGCGGCGTGTAGTGGGCGCCGAGGGCGTGGCGCTCCAGCGGATCGAGCGCGCGTTCCAGCAGGGTGCCGAAGATGGCCGGCTCGACCAACGTCCAGTCGGCCTTCGCGGCTTCGAGCAGGAGGGCGATTTGCGCCCTGGTCAAGGGCAACACGTCGGGCTGTTTGAACAGCTTGCCGTTGAAACGCGGCAAGGTCTTGCGCAGCACTACCGAATAGCCGCCGACGTCCATCTCATGCCACAGCGCGCCGATCAGCGGCACGAATTGTGGCACCCCCTCTCCCCCGGCCCCTCTCCCGCCAGGGGAGAGGGGAGTCGAGTCGTCCTTGAGGCTTTGCAGCAGTTCGGTGAAGCTGGCTTTCGGAATCAGCCCGACATCCTCGGCAAACATGCTGAACAGGCAGCGGGTGAGGAAGCCGGCGACGGTTTCGGCGGCGTGGCCCGCCTGCTCCAATGACTTGGCGACTTCGGCCAGATGCGCGGCAATCTCGCGCGTGACGCGCGCGGCATGGCGGGTCGGGTCGAGCGAGAGCGGATCGCGCCAGACTGCCGCCAGACGACTGCGAATGGCTTCGTCGCGCAGATCGACCAGTCGAATCCGATGCGAACGCGGGTCGGGAAAGGGCGTGTAGGTGGCGCCGCTTCGGGAGAACTCGGCGTACAGCTCGATGACGTTGCCGACATCGACCACGATCAGGAAAGGCGGCCGGCCTTCTTCGGCCGGCAGGGCGCGGGCGTAGTTCTCGGCCTGGCCGCGGGCGCGCAGCAGGGCATCGTCGAAAACTTTGCCGATAGTTTCCGAGAGCTAGGTCTGCTTGGCTTCGAGGATGAAAGCGGCGCGACGGTAGCAGTCGATGAAGCCATTCGAGCTGGAGCCGTCGCCATGCCTGAAGGTGACGCGGCGCTCGAAGACATAGGCGTTGTCGCTGGCCTCGGCCTGGGCGGGTTCGGGCTTGGGCAGGCCAAGCAAATAGCACAGCTCGGTGATGAAAAGCTGGTAGTTGGCGCGCTCCGAGCCGCCGGCGGATTGCCAGCGGGCGATGAAGGCTTCGACCGGGTCCGCGCTCATCGGACCGGGCACAAGGCAACCGCCGGAAACGCCTCGACGCGTTTCGCCTTGCCGACAAAATCCTTGTCGAAAGTCATCAGCGTCGCCGTCGCGGGCGACAGGCCCAGATGCAGCGCGTCGGCGAAGTCCAATCCCTGCTCGAACCATTGCACGGCGCGATACAGCGCTGTTTCGTTCGGCAGCCGCATGTTGGGCAAGCCCAGCACGTGGCGCAACGCGAGGGCGATCTCGGCGCGCGAACAATCGCTGCATTCCAGCACCCAGACCAGTTCGAGAATGATGGTGGGGGTAACGGTGACTTGCGCCGAAGTTTCCATCAGGCGCGCAACGCGCCTTGCCTGCGCGACATCGTCGTTGAGCAGGTAGCGCAGCAGCAGCTTGGTGTCGAGGACAATCATGGCCGCATCAGCTTGCGGAGTTCTTCTGTTTCAGCAGTTCACCCACGACGCGCTTGATCTCTTTCTGCGCCGGAGCCTTGCGCCCCGGCTTGGTGAGCAGCCCGAGGCCCGCCGCGATTTCGGTGCGGGCAAAACGCTGTTCGGCCTGGCGCAAATGAATCTCGTCACCCGCCGCGAAAATCGCCAGCTCGCTGCCGGCCTCGATGTGGAACGCCGCGCGCAACTGCCGCGGAATGACGATCTGGCCCTTGCTCGAAACGCGCACCGTGGTCATGGCAATTCCATAAGTAAGACTAGGTAAGACGGATCATAACAGAGCCGGGAAAACCTTGTGGCGAGCCGAAATTTGACGCTGTGGCACAATTACCCGTGTTCTGCCGGCTTTGCGCGAACGGAATCAACATCACCGGGATACCGTCCGCTGCCTGGCGCAGGGGACACAAGAAAAATGACCGTCCGCAATCTCGAATTCCTCTTTCGTCCAAAATCGATTGCAGTCGTGTTCGACGCCGACGCGCAAAGCGCCGACAGAGCGAGCCGCTACGCCGAGGTCGTGCTGCGCAACCTGGCCGGCGGCGGATTCGCCGGACCGATCAGTCGTGTTACGGCAAAGAAACACTCGCTGTTCGGCATCGGCGCCCACATCCATATCGACGAACTGGAGGCCGTGCCCGATCTGGCCATCATCTGCGCGGCGTTGGGCGATGTGCCGCAGATCATCGCCCAGCTCGGCGCCCGTGGCACGCATGCCGTGATCGTCGGTCCGTCGCTGCGGGGCAAGATGAATTCCAGCCAGGTGGCAGAGGCGCACAAGGCCATCCTCGATGCGGCGCGGCCCACCCTGACGCGTGTTCTCGGTCCGGGAAGCGGCGGCCTCGTCGTTCCCGCGAGCGGTCTCAACGCCAGCGTGGCTTCCGCCACCGCAACGCCAGGCAAGATCGCTTTGGTCGCCCAATCGACAGCCGTCGCCGCCGCGGTGCTCGATCGCGCCTGCAGCAAGGGCATCGGCTTTTCGACGGTGCTGCACCTGGGCGCCAGCATCGATGTCGACCTCGCCGATGTGCTCGACTGGCTTGCCGCCGACCCGGATACCGAAGCCATCCTGGTGCAGTTCGACGCCATCACCGGCGGACGCAAGTTCATGTCGGCGGCGCGCGCCGCGGCCCGCAACAAACCGGTCGTCGCCATCCGCGGCGCGCGGGTCGAAACCCGGCGTTCGGCGGCGACGCCATTCACCACCGACGATGTCTACGAAGCCGCCCTGCGCCGCGCCGGCTGGATTCGTGTCGACACCCTGGATGACTTGTTCGACGCGGCCGAGGCACTGGCGCGGGTGCGCACACTGCACGGCGAGCGCCTGACCATTCTTGCCAACGGTCATGGCCTCGGACGCATTGCCGGCGATGCGCTGCTGCGTTCCGGCGGCCGGCTCGCCACACTGTCCAAAGACACCCTGAAGCAGGTCGGCGGAGTGCTGCGGACCCGCTCGCGGCTAAGCAATCCGCTGGCCCTGCCGGGCGACATCACGCCGCAGAACTGGGCCGCTTCACTCGCCGCGGTGCTCGCCGACCCTGAAACGGATGCCGTGCTGACGGTCTACTCGCCGTCGCCGTTCGCCCCCGGCAGCGAGGTCGCCAGGGCAATCTGCGAAGTCGCCAAAACCACCGACCGCAACATATTTACCTGCTGGGTGGGCGGCGCCGCGATGCTCGAAGCGCAACAGATTGCCGCGGCGAACGGCGTGTTGAGCCATGAATCGCCGGAAAAAGCCATTGCAATTTTCTGCGGTATCGTCAATTACGAACGCAACCGGGAATTGCTGGCGCAAATGCCGCCTTCGGTGGCGGAGGGTTTCACCCCGGACATCGAAACCGCCCGCCGCATAGTCGCCGACGCAATCGATGCCGGCACCGATACCCTGCCGGCGCGCGAGGCGAGGCGTCTGTTGCAAGCCTACGGCATCGACGCCGCCGAGTATCCCGTGGCGCGCAGCGTCGATGCGGCGCTGCACGCCGCGGATGAAATCGGCTATCCGGTGGATCTGACGCTGGTGCTGACGAGCGCCGTGGAGCATGAACAGGTGGCGGCCGGGCTGCGCTCGCCGGCGGACATCCACATTGCCGCGCGCGGCCTGCGCAACACCGCGCGGCGACTCAGCCCCGGCATTCGCGTCAGCGGCTACCGGCTGCGGCCCAGCGCCGCGCGCAGCGGTAGCACCGCGCTGCGTATCGGCGTTGCCGACGACCCGGTGTTCGGCCCGGTGATCTTCATCGGCTTGAGTTCCGCCGCCGGAGCCCGCGAGGGCGCGCTGGTAGCGGCCCTGCCGCCGCTCAACAGGATGCTGGCGCGCGACCTGGTGGCGCGCAGTCATTTTGCCAGGGCGGTTGTCGACAAGGAGCGCGAGGCGCTGGAATCGGCCCTGGGCACCGCGCTGGTGCACTTGTCGCAACTGCTCACGGATATCGACGGGGTAGCCGACATCGAGCTCGATCCGGTGCATGTCGAGACCTCGGGAGTGGTTGCGCTGGACCTCCGCATCCGCGTCGAGAAAAGGGGGCGCAAGCTCGGCTTCAGGCGCTTTGCGGTCCGCCCCTATCCGCAGGAGCTGGAGCAGATAGTGGATTGGCGGGGTCGCCGGCTGTTGATCCGGCCCATACGCCCGGAAGACGAGGCCACCCTCGGCGATCTTCTCAACTCGCTGGATGCCGAGGATTCGCGCATGCGCTTTTTCGGCGCGATGCGCAATCTGCCACGCTCCCAGCTCGCCCGCTTTACCCAGATCGACTACGATCGCGAGATGGCGCTGGTGGCGATCGAGCGCGGCAGCGACGGCGTCGAGCGCTCGCTGGGCGAGGTTCGCGCCATGGCCGATCCGGACAACGCGGTGGCCGATTTCGCCATCGTCGTGCGTTCCGAAATCAAGGGCCAGGGGCTTGGCCGACTGCTGCTCGCCAGCATCATCGATTACTCCCGCGGCCGCGGCATCGGCGAACTGCGCGGTGAAACCCTGGCCGGAAACCTGCGCATGCAGCATCTCGCCCGCGACCTCGGCTTCACGCTGGCGACGGGGACCGACATCGGCACCATTGACCTTCGTCTGGCGCTGCGCCAGCACGGCAGCGACTAGCCCCCGCCGCGCCTTGTTGCCGCGCGGCTATGAAGCTATGATCCGGAGTGAACACCCGGAACCGGGACGACAAATTTTGACTCGGGAGCCACTCATGAAAACCCATCGACTGATTGTGACCGGCGCGGCAGCCCTTTCGCTCCTGGCATTCGCCACTTGCCAGGCAGAGGAAGGCAGCAAGCAAAGCGCATCGTCCAGACAGGCATCGAAAGCCCGCGACTACGCCACCCGCCAGGACAAGGAAAGCCCGCCCGATGTTGCCCCCGCCACTGCCACCGCCGGCACCGCGAACGGACAGAAGGAAAGCGACAAGATGCCCGCGGTGGACAGCCAGATGCTTGACAAGGCGGCCAAGGATACGGGCGACAACTGGAAGAAGCTGGAAAAGGTGCTCGACCGTTTCTGACGCGGGTCGTCGTCAGGCTTTGTGGCGGGTCGACGCCGCGCCGGTATGCATCCGTATTTGTCCGACGAAGATCATCGCGGTCAGCGTGGCGGCCACCGCCAGGTAGCCGACCCGGTCGTAGCCTACGATATGGCCTGACGCGTCGGCGGCGATCATCGCCCCGCCGAGCCAGGAAGCAGAGCCCGAAGCCAGTTGCTGCACGGCGCCGTTCATCGACAGGAAGGTTCCGCGCAGGCGGGGTTGCACCGCCGAGGTGACGATGGCCATGGCCGGCACCATGCGTCCCGGCACGAAAATGAAGAACACCGTCGAACAGACAATCATCAGCCACAGCGGCACCGGCATCAGGTGCGTCTGCACCAGCAGCGGCGCCATCGAGCACAGCGCCATCCAGCGGTAAACCCGGATCTTGCCGTGGGCATCGGCCAGGCGGCCGACCAGGCGCGAGGTGAAGAAGGTGGCACAGCCGCCGAACAGGTAGATCAGCGGAATGTCTTCCTGGCGGATGCCGACGTTCGCCGTGACATAGATGGTGATGTAGGGGATCACGGTAAAGCCGGAGAACATGATCAGGGCCATGAAGACCAGCGCCCGCAGATGGTTGGCATCGCGCAGCACGGCCGCCATCGCCGCCAGCGGATGCGCGCGCTCGGTTTCGCTGACGGTGGCTGTCGGCAGATGTCCGCGCAGCGCCGGCAGCATCTTCCAGCCGAGCAGCAGGAAAACGCAGGACAGCACCGCGATGAAAATGAACGGAAAGCGCCAGCCGAAATGATTGGCGAGATACAGGGACAAGGGCACCCCCGCCACGGTCGACAAGGAAAATGCCGACATGATGGTACCGCTGGCCCGGCCGCGGCGCTCGAACGGGATCAGGTCGCCGACCATGGTCTGCACCATCGAACCGAGCACTCCGCCGAACGCGCCCGCCGTGCAGCGCGCCAGCAGCAGGGTGCCGTAGCCGGGCGCCAAACCGCAGGCCAGGGTGGCCAAAGCGAACAGGGCGAACATGGTCAGCAGCATCCGCTTGCGCTCGAAGCGATCGACGAAAACTGCCGCCAGCACACCCGTGAAGGCGGCGGTGAAGGTGTAGGCGGACACCAGCAGGCCGAACTCGTGGGTACCGACCGCAAGTTCACGCATCAGGATCGGACCCAGCGGCATCATCACCATGAAGTCGAGAATGTGGGCGAACTGGATGCCGGCCAAGGTCACCAGCAGCGAACGCTCGCGCGCAAGATCGAGGGGTTGGGGAACGGGAGAAGGATTCACGGCGAAATGAGAAGTTGAAAAGTCGGCGCTGGCGGTACGCCGCGGGATCCCCGACAGACAGAGTCCGGTACGCCGCGGGATACGCTTGCTACATCTCGCTGATCAGTTGGCCGAACGCTTCCACTTGTTGCCAGTCGGTGAATTCGACCACCGTAGTGGGATCGGTTGGACCTTTGGTCATCAGCATGATGAAGCGGATCATGAAACGGTCGAAAGAACTGTATCTGGGGTAGTCCAGTTTCCCGGCGAAGACTGCCAACTGCTTGGGACGCCAGGCTATCCGCTTGAGAAACTTGCGCATGTAGGGGTTGGTGTCGGGGCGATTCTTTTCCGGTTTCCGGGCGACGATATTGACCGAGAAGAAGGCATTTGACTTGCTGTCCAGCAGCTGCAGGTTGCTTCTGATGAAATCGAAGACCAGCTTGCTGTGCTTGCCGTAGCGAATGCTGGCGCCAACAACTATCTTGTCGAAAGCGCGCAGGTCGGTCTGCGCTACCTCCTTGACCGATACCACGCTTACCTGATGTGCATTCTTTTCGATCACCTGTCGCAGTCGATCGCAAATCTTCACGGTGTGCCCGTCGGTCGTTGAAAAAATGATAAGGATTCTGGCCATTTTTCTGTTTTCACCTTTCCCCTGGATGCGGTAATGCCGGCAAACTGCTGTTCGCTTTATACTTGAAAATCAGTGTATGAAAGTGTGGCGTGGTTTAATTTGGGCTATAGTCAAACAAGGTCCGATAGAGGTTATGTCGGCGATAAACGACTGAGGAGCGTATCAGGCTTGTGGCATGAACCTCGGTGTTCTCAGGTGGTACGTACGATGGTGGCCATGTGTTAATAAGAGCGGGAGTTCGTAAAATGTCTGGGAAACTACCCAATTGCGGTAATTCATCAATCCGGATGCTGGCCAGGCCGTCAGTTCGCGGCGCGCTGCTGGCGATGGCGATACCGTTCGCGTTCGGCGTGATGCCGGCGCAAGGCGCGGAACGCAGCGGCGAAAGCATCGCCAGGGAAGTTTGCGTCGCCTGCCACAAGACGGGCGAAAAAGGTGCCCCGGTCATCGGTGACAAGGCTGCCTGGGCCAAGCGCAAAACGCAGGGCCTGACCAACCTCGGCCAGCACGCCGTGGAGGGCATCCGCAACATGCCGGCACACGGCGGCAACGCCGGCTTGAGCAGTCCTGATCTGGAACGCGCCATCACCTACATGGTCAATCAGTCCGGTGGCAACTGGACCGAACCGGTCAACAAGGCGGCTCCCCAGAAGGGCCGTACCGGCGCGCAGTTGGTGAAAGCAAAATGCGGCGACTGTCACCAGACCGGAGCCAACGGAGCGCCGAAGATCGGCGATCGGGACGCCTGGGTCAAGCGGGTCAGCGGCGGCCTCGACAAAGTGATCGCTTCGGGAATCCATGGCCGCGGCGCGATGCCGCCGCGCGGCGGTCTGGCGGATATCACCGATGCCGAAATGCGGGCGGCGGTGGTCTACATGTTCACCGAAAGCACGGCGCCGAAGAAGAAATAGGCAAACGAAAACCCGGTCGCGGCAATCGGGGCCTGCCGGCGTAACGGCCGATCATCCGGCGTAGCAGGTGCGCGTGCGGTGAAGCGCTACGGCCGCAACCATAAACACGCACTACCGTTTGCCGCCCTCGGCACGAACGCGGGCGACCAAAGCGTCGACGACAGCGATCAGTTCCGCGTAGCTTCCCTGCGTTATCGCCTGATAGCGTCCTTGCACCACCACCGCCGGGACGCCGGTCAGGCCTGATGACTGGCTCAGCTCGCGCGCCTGCTGGACGCGGCTCTGGACGCCGAAGGAGGACCAGGTCTCTCTGAACTTCGTTGGATCGATGCCCTTTCTTGCCACCCACTCGAACATGACTTTTTCGTCATCGAGACGCTGGCGACCGAGGTGTATCGCGGTAAAAACGTCGGTATGCAGTTTCTCCTGCAAATCCATGGCCTCCAGGGTGTAGTAGAGCCTGGCGTCCGGCGTCCATTTGTTGTTGGGGCGTATCGCCGGCACGCGACGGAAGCTGACATCGGCGGGAAGCTTTTTCACCCACGCCGTCAGTACCGGCTCGAAATCAAAGCAGTGCGGGCAGCCGTACCAGAAAAACTCGATGACCTCTATCTTGCTGCTGTCGGTCGCCAGCGGCGGATTGATCAGCCGGAAATCCCGATCCTGCTTCAGTTCGACCGCACCGGCGCCAAGCGCCAGGCACAGGCCAAGCGTTGTCAGCACTACCGCCAGAACTCCACGCCATGCCCGCATCCGCGTCTCCTACTCTTTCTGCCTGATGACGGTGCCTTGCGTCCCGCTTTGAGACAGCAAAGCGCGTGCGCGGTTCATTTCTTCGGGATCGCGGAAAGGGCCGACGCGCACCCGATGCATGGTGCCCTTGTCGGGAACGCTGACTTCCTGCACGCTGGCTTCAAGGCCGGTCAGCGCCAGCTTGGCCTTGAGGTTGTCGGCATCGGCGGCCTTCTGGAAAGCGCCGACCTGAAGAAAGAATGTTTCGCTGGGCGCCGGCTTGACTTCGACCCCGGGCGCAATGGTAACCCCCGGCGGCGGCGCAGCCGGCGCGGCACTGCCGGGCGTGCTCGGCTGCTTGTTGCCTTCGAGAATGCCGTAGAACTCGAAGCGCTGGCGATCGACGGCCTTGTCACCGGGTTTGCCGGGCAGCGGCGCCGGAGTCGCCGTGCCGCCCGGCGTCGCCGGCGATTCCTTGTCGGTCCTGGGTGCGCCTTCGTATTTGTGCTGGAACGGCAGAGGCGACTTGTTGAGATACCAGACCACGCCGAAGGCGATCAGCATGCCGATGACGAGGCCGATGAAAATGCCGAGCAGCGTGCCGCCTCTGCTGTTCGTCCACGGCCCGCGCGTGGCCGACGCCGCGCGCGCCGCTTTGTCCGAAGTTCTATAACGGGTCTTGTCGAATTTACCCATGGTCACATGCTCACCGGTTGCGAAACTCCCAGCAGGGAAAGTCCATTCTGCAGTACCTGCCGCGTTGCCAACGCCAGCGCCAGGCGCGCCAGGCGCGTTGGCTGATCGTCCACCAGCAGCCGCTCGGCGTTGTACCAGCTGTGGAAATCGCCGGCCAGATCCTTGAGGTAGAAAGCCAGCGCATGCGGCGCATAGTCGCGCGCCGCAATCTGGATCAATTCCGGAAACTCGGCCAGCCGAGCGCATAGCGCAAACTCGCGCTCATGCTGCAATGGCGTCAGATCAGCCTGGGCCAGCACCGCCTGATCACCCTCCCATTGCGCCAGCACCGAACAGATGCGGGCGTGGGCATACTGGACGTAGTACACCGGGTTGTCATTGCTCTCCGACTTCGCCAGGTCGAGATCGAAATCCAGCGCCTGATCGCATTTGCGCAGCATGTAGAAAAAGCGGCAGGCGTCATTGCCGACTTCCGCGCGCAACTGGCGCAAGGTCACGTACTCGCCGGAGCGGGTGGACATCGAGACCTTGTGGCCGTCGCGGAACAGGCTGACAAACTGCACCAGCGTCACATCCAGCCGCTCGGCATTCGCTCCGGAAGCACTGAGGGCGCCCTTGACCCGCGAAATATAGCCGTGGTGATCGGCGCCCCAGACGTCGATCACCTTGTCGAAGCCGCGTTCGAACTTGTTCAGGTGATAGGCAATGTCCGACGCAAAATACGTGTAAATGCCATTGTCGCGCTGAACCACGCGGTCCTTCTCGTCGCCAAAGGCGGTGGAGTTGAACCACTTGGCGCCGCCCTGCAGATAGATGTGGCCGGACTTCTCCAGCGTCGCCACGGCCCGCGCCACCATGCCCGTTTCGAAGAGGCTGCGCTCGGAGAACCAGACATCGAAATGCACGCCGAATTCTTCAAGGTCGGCGCGGCAATCCGTCAGTTGCTCGTTCAGCACATGGCCGTGAATGTACATCCAGTCCTCGCCCAGCAGATCCTTGCCGGCGAGAATCAGTCCGTCGAGCCGGGCCTCGGCATCTTCGGTGTCCGGGACGCAGGCCAGCACGGCTTCGGCCGGATGCACATAGCGATCACCGTGAGCCAGCTTCACCTGTTCCGCCATTTCGCGGACGTAGCCGCCCTGATAGGCATTGGGTGGAAAGGGCACGGGTTCGTCGAACAGTTCGAGATAGCGCAGCCAGGCGGAAACAGCGAGAATGTCCATCTGCCGGCCGGCGTCATTGACGTAATACTCGCGCGTCACCTCAAACCCGGCGAACGCCAGCAGCGAGGCCAGGCTTGCGCCATAGGCCGCACCCCGACCATGGCCGACATGTAGCGGGCCGGTCGGGTTGGCGGAAACGAATTCGACCTGCAGCCGACGCGCCATCTTGCCGCTGCGCGCCGCGCCACGGCCAAAGGCATGCCCGGCGGCAAGCACCGCGCCGACCACGGCGGTTCGCGCCGCGGGGGTCAGGGTGAAGTTGATGAAGCCGGCGCCGGCGACTTCTGCTTTCGTCACGTAGGGCGACGGCGGCAATTCGCGCACCATGCGCTCGGCTATCTGGCGCGGATTGGTCTTCAGCTCGCGCGCCAGTTGCAGTGCCAGATTGCTGGCAAAATCGCCGTGGCTGGCCTGTTTCGGGCGTTCCAGAATGATTTCGGTCAGGCCCTGTTCGGGTGCCACCCTGGCCAGCGCGGCACGCAGCAAGCCGGCGAGATGCTGGCGGACATCGAAGGAACTGCCGGCGGTGCGAATGGGTGCGCTGGATACAGCCATATCTTGAGTATGCGGGGTGTTTCGGTAGGCTCTGAATTATACTTCCCGTTTATTGTCTGCCCCAGCCCTCCCTTGCGCATCTTCCGCCTCATCCGCATCGCCCGTGTTGCCTATCTCTACGGGCTAGACAGTCTGGTCCTCGAACACGAACTCGAGCTCGGCTTCTGGCCGCGCGTCATCCAGGCGATGCAGCGGATGATGTTCTGGCGCGATCTGTCGGCGCCGCGCGCCGTGCGCCTGCGCCAGGCGCTGGAAGATCTGGGGCCGATTTTCGTCAAGTTCGGCCAGTTGCTGTCGACCCGGCGTGACCTGCTGCCGCTGGATATCGCCGACGAACTGGCGAAGCTGCAGGACAGCGTGCCGCCGTTTTCGTCAGACCTCGCCATCGCCGAACTGGAGAAGGCCTATGGCAGGCCGGTGGACCAGGTCTTCGCCAAATTCGAGCGCGAGCCGGTGGCCTCGGCCTCGGTAGCACAGGTGCATTTCGCCGTGCTGCACGAGAAAGACGGCGGCCGCGAAGTCGCGGTGAAGATCCTGCGCCCCGGCATCCTGCCCGTGATCGAGCATGACATCGCCTTGCTGCAGGTCGCCGCCAGCCTGCTGGAAACCGTCTGGGCCGACGGCCGGCGACTCAAGCCGCGCGAGGTGGTGGCCGAGTTCGACAAGTACCTGCACTACGAGCTGGACCTGATGCGCGAAGCGGCCAACTGCTCGCAACTGCGGCGCAACTTCGAGGGCTCCGATCTGCTGATCCTGCCCGAGGTGCATTGGGACTGGTGCACACAAAGCGTCATGGTCATGGAGCGCATGCATGGCACCATGATTTCGCAGGTCGACACGCTGCGTGAAAAAGGCGTGGACATTCCGCGACTGGCTCGCGCCGGAGTCGAGATTTTCTTCACCCAGGTGTTTCGCGACGGCTTCTTCCACGCCGACATGCATCCCGGCAACATCTTTGTCGTCACCGAAGGCGCACGCAAGGGCTGCTACATCGCGCTCGATTTCGGCATCGTCGGCACCTTGTCGGATGTCGACAAGAACTATCTGGCGCAGAATTTTCTCGCCTTCTTCCATCGCGACTACAAGCGCGTCGCCGAAGTGCACATCGAGTCCGGCTGGGCACCGAGAGACACCCGTGTCGACGAATTCGAGGCGGCGATCCGCTCCGTCTGCGAGCCCTTCTTCGACCGGCCGCTGAAGGAAATCTCGCTCGGCCGCGTCCTGCTGCGCCTGTTCCAGACCTCGCGCCAGTTCAATGTCGAAGTGCAGCCGCAACTGGTGCTGCTGCAAAAGACCCTGCTCAACATCGAGGGCCTGGGCCGCGAACTCGATCCCGATCTCGACCTGTGGCAGACCGCCCTGCCCTACCTCGAACGCTGGATGAGCGGGCAACTGGGCTGGCTGGCGCTGGAGAACAACATCAAGCGCGAAGCCTCAAGCTGGGCCAAGCTGCTGCCGACCCTGCCACGACTGATGCATCAGGCGCTGACCGCCACCGCGACGCCGGCGCCCAATCTCGAACTGGAAAGCCTGTCCGCCGAAGTGCGCGGCCTCCGTCATCTGCTGTGGGTTGTGCTGGCGGTTGCAGCCGGCGCGCTGGTCTTCGCCATTCTGCGCTAGCGACAGGAGGACGGAGATGCTGCTCTGGTTCGTTGTGCTCTATCTTCTGGTGTCGGTCGGCATCGGCCTGATTGCCGCGACCCGCGTCCATAACGCCAAGGACTTCGCCGTCGCCGGTCGCAGTCTGCCCTGGCCGATCGTGATGGCGACGGTATTCGCCACCTGGTTCGGCGCCGAATCGATCTTCGGCATTTCCGGCACCTTCCTCAAGGACGGCCTCGGCGGCGTGGTGGCCGATCCCTTCGGTTCCTCGATATGCCTGGTGCTGGCCGGCGTCCTGTTTTCCCGCTATCTCTACAAGCTCAATATCATCACCCTCGGCGACTTCTACCGCATGCGCTACAACCGCACGGTCGAAGTGCTGACCACGCTTTGCATCGTGGTGTCCTATCTGGGCTGGGTAGCGGCGCAGGTCAAGGCGCTCGGGCTGCTGTTTTTCGCCGTCACCGATGGCGCCGTCGGGGTGGAAACGGGCATGGTACTGGGTACGGTGCTGGTGCTGACCTACACCGTGTTCGGCGGCATGTTCTCGGTGGCGATTCTCGATTTCGTGCAGATGATCGTCATGCTCGGCGGCCTGCTGTTCGTCGCCTGGCTGGTCAGCGGGAAAGTCGGCGGTGGCGCCACGGCGGTTTTCGATCACGCCAGCGCCGCCGGCAAGTTCAGCTTCTTTCCGCCCGCCGATCCCTGGCTCTGGCTTACTTTCATCGGCACCGGCATCACCATGATGTTCGGCTCGATTCCGCAGCAGGACGTGTTCCAGCGCGTGACCTCGGCGAAGAGCGCAAAGATCGCGCTGTGGGGCTCGGTGGCGGGTGCGTCGCTGTATTTCTGCTTCACTTTCGTGCCGATGTTCATCGCCTACTCGGCGACGCTGATAGACCCGGCCACCTTCGGCGGCATGGTGGAAAAGAACGCCGAACTCATCATCCCGACGCTGGTCAAGAGTTACACGCCGCTGTTCGCCCAGGTACTGTTCTACGGCGCCGTGCTGTCGGCCATCATGAGCACCGCCTCGGCAACGCTGCTGGCGCCTTCGGTCACCTTCTCCGAAAACGTGATCCGCGGCTTCTACCCGAACATGGGCGACCACCAGTTCCTGCGCGTGATGCGCTTCTCGCTGGTGACTTTCGCCGGCATGGTGCTGGGGTTTGCGCTGTACAACGACGCCTCGATCTTCAAGATGGTGGAAAACGCCTACAAGATCACCCTGGCCGGCGCCTTCGTGCCGCTGGTGTTCGGCATCCTGTGGTCGCGGGCGACCACGCAGGGCGCGCTGGCGTCGATTTTCGGCGGTCTCGTGTCGTGGGTACTGGTCGAGGTGATGATCGGCGAAGCCAGCCCGGTGCCGCCGCAACTGATCGGCTTTGGCGTGTCGATCCTCGGCATGCTGGCGGGCTCGCTGCTGCCGCAATGGGTCGGTCACAAACTGCCGCAGCATGACCTGCACGCGATGCTGCATCACCAGGCTGCGGCGCAGACCCATCACACCGAACCAGAGCACAGGCATTAGCCTCTGTCGTCAATCATGGCCGACAAGCAATCCCTCTACGAACTGCTCGGCCTCACTGACAAAGCTTCGCCCGAGGACATCCAGAACACCCATGGGGCGCTACGCCGGGCGCTGGATGCCCAGCCCGACAGCGAGGAAAAGCGTCATCGCATCACGATCCTGAACGGCGCCCGCGACGTGCTGCTGGACCGGCGACAGCGCGCCAGTTATGACCGCCGCCAGCGCGACAGGAGCCAGCAGGGCCGGCGGCAGACCGATAACCCGCGAGGAAGTCCGAGGTGGCGTGGCGTGGCGCTAACCCTGTTGTTGCTCGCCGGCCTGGGCTATCCGGCCTGGTACTACCTGACCCTGCCCCCCGCCGTGAAAACGCCGCCCCAGGCAAAAGCCGCCGTGGCGCCAGAACCGACTTTCGCCGCACCGGCTGTCAGCGAGAAGAACGACGCCGACAACCTCGCCGCCGACATCGCCGCCCAGTTGCCGCTGGTG
The DNA here is from genome assembly GCA_030651305.1 of Sulfuritalea sp. GTDB lineage: Bacteria > Pseudomonadota > Gammaproteobacteria > Burkholderiales > Rhodocyclaceae > Sulfuritalea. The sequence continues at coordinate 158,394 of JAUSCI010000046.1, forward strand.
GCACCAACTGTGGCCCCCTCGCGGCAAGCCCCCGCCGCTGCGCCAGCCGCGGTTGCGGAGAAAGCGCCATCGCGTCCGCCACCGGATTCGCCTCCCGCCAATTCCGCGCGGGCCATCGCCGAGTCGACTTACGCCGTCCTCGGCGGCAGCAGCCTGGGCACCGGCGTCGCCATCGACCGCGACAAGCTGCTCACCAACTGTCATGTCATCGCACCCAATGTACATCAGGGCCCCCTGGTGGCGATCAATGCCGCCACCGGCGCATCGACGCGCATCACCCACGCCGCCTTTCTCGTCAAGGAGGACGCCTGCGTCGCCTACGCCCCCGGCCTGAACGCCAGGCCAATGCCGCTGCGCGATGCCGCCCGGCTTGCGCCGGGGACGAAAATCTACAGTCTCGGTTTTGCCCGGGGCCGCCTGACCTACTCGACGGGCACGCTGATCGGGGTCATCCAGCGCAGCGGCCAGAACTATCTGGTGTCCACCAATTATTGCGACCATGGCGTCTCCGGCGGGCCGCTGGTCGACGCTGACGGCAATCTGGTCGGTCTCACCTCGGGGGGGACGCGCGACAAACGATTCTGCGCCTCGTTGACCTCCGAAACGGCGCGCCGGGTGCTCGACCAAACCCTGATCGCCATCGACGGTTTCCCGACCGACTACCTGACCAATTTGCAACGCCGCTGGTAGGACGCGCGTCGGGCTTGTCCCCCCGCGGCGAAGCCGGCAGAATCCGGAGTTGTGGCAAACAACTCACGCACCCATCTGACTCTCTACCTGACCAGCGGCTATGTGCTGTTGATCATCTACGCGAGTTTGTATCCGCTCACTGGCTGGCACGACAGCGGCGGCAACCCGCTTGCCTTTCTCGGTTCGGCCTGGCCGCGTTACTGGACCGGCTTCGATCTGGCGACCAACGTCGCCGCCTACCTGCCCTTCGGATTCTTCTGCACGGCGGCACTGCGCGGCCGCGTGGCTCCCAATGCGGCCTGGCTGACGGCAGCCATGCTCGGCGGCGGATTGAGCTTGCTCATGGAACTGTTGCAGAACTACCTGCCCAGCCGGATCCCCTCCAATCTGGACCTGGGCTGCAATGCCGCTGGCGCCGTGCTCGGGGGCCTGATCGGCTCGCGCTGGGGTTCACTCGCACTGGATGAAGGACGTCTGGCGCACTGGCGCCGACGCACCATGATGCATGCGTATGGCGTGGACATGGGAGTGCTGCTGATCATGGCCTGGCTGATGACCCAGCTGTCGCCCGAGACCCTGCTCTTCGGCAGCGGCAACCTCCGCCAGATGCTCGACCTGCCGCCGGTGCAGCCGTTTTTGCCGGAGCGCTTTGTCAGCCTCGAAGCCGCCATTGCCGCCGCCGGCCTGCTGGCGGCCGGGCTGATTGCCACGCTGTTGCTGCGCCGCCAGGCCCGTCTGCTGACCGCCGGACTGTTGCTGGCCGCACTGCTGATCAAGACCCTGGCGCATGCACTGCTGATGGAGCCGGCAGCGGCGCTGGCCTGGATCACGCCGGGCAACGGCGCCGGCATGGCGATCGGGCTGGTCATGTGGTGGGCCGCGTCCTTCCTGATCTTTCCGCTGCAGCGCGCGGTGGCGGCGCTGGCGCTATTGTTCGCCACCGTCATGGTGAATGTCGCCCCGGAGAATCCCTATCTGCTCAATACGCTGCACATCTGGAATCCGGGCCAGTTCCTGAATTTCAACGGCCTGACGCGACTGATCTGCTCGCTGTGGCCTTTCCTTGCCCTGCCCTGGCTGATGATCTACCGTCCGGAACGACATGAACTCAATTACTGACCTCACCAGCCTGCGCGATGCGCTGCGTGCCTTCTGCGCCGCACGCGACTGGCATCGCTTCCACACGCCGAAAAATCTCGTCATGGCCTTGAGCGTCGAAGCGGCTGAACTGGTCGAGCACTTCCAGTGGGCGACGCCCGAGGAGAGCCTCATGCTCACCCCAGAAAAGCGCGCCGAGGTCGCCGACGAAATAGCCGATGTGCTGATCTACCTGACCGAACTGGCCGACGTGCTCGGCATCGACCCGATCGCTGCTGCACGGCAAAAGATCGTCAAGAACGCGGTCAAATATCCGCCGCCCTTATAATCCAAAACCACAAGCCTTTAGCCACAGAGGGCACAGAGAACACAGGGGAAAGCAGAACAATCTGGGTAAGGCGTCCTTCATGGTTGTCGAATTGCTTGTAGTTGTAGGTTGGGTTTTCTCTGTGTTCTCTGTGCCCTCCGTGGCTGATTGATTTTTCGACTCTTCCTTGTCTGAAACCCACGCCCCATGAGCCATTTCAAGCACCATGTGTTCTTCTGCACCAACCAGCGCGCACCGGGCGAAGCCTGCTGCAACAATCACGGCGCCAGCGACATGCGCACCTACGCCAAGGACCGGGTCAAGGCGCTGGGCGACAAGATTCCGGGCAATGTGCGCATCAATGTCGCCGGCTGCATGGACCGCTGCGAACAGGGGCCGGTGCTGGTGATCTACCCCGAGGCGATCTGGTACACCTACGTCGACAAGGAAGACATCGACGAAATCATCGATCAGCACCTGGTCCATGGTCGCATCGTCGAGCGGCTGAAGATCTGACAAGTGTCGCGCCACGAACGCATCCTGGTCGATGGGCCGGACGGCAAGATCGAAGTCTTCGTCGAGGGACACGAAAAACCGCAGGGCATGGCGCTGATCGCCCATCCGCATCCGCTGTTCGGCGGCACCGCCGACAACAAGGTGGTGACCACGCTGGCGCGCGCCTTTCGCGAACGTGGCTGCATCACGCTGCGACCGAACTTTCGCGGCGTCGGCGGCAGCGAAGGCACACACGATCATGGCGACGCCGAGACCGATGACGTGCTGGCGGTGCACGACTGGGCGCGCGCCCGCTATGCCGGTGTATTGACGGATTCCGGCGCGCAATTGCCGCTCTATCTGGCCGGCTTCTCCTTCGGCGCCTATGTCACTACCCGACTGGCGCAGCGTCTCGCTACGGCCGGCGATCCGGCGAAATGGCTGGTCCTGGTCGGCACCGCCGCCGGTTTTGTCGAAGGCGCGCGCAGCTACCAGACCGAGGCGGTGAGCGCCGACACGCTGGTGATCCACGGCGCCGCAGACCAGACCGTGCGCCTCGCGAACGTCCTCGCCTGGGCCGAGCCGCTGGAGATACCGGTCGTCGTCGTCCCCGGCGCCGACCATTTCTTCCACCGCCGCCTGCACCTGATCCGCGACATCATCCAACGCGCCTGGGCCGGCGTACATCCGTGAGTCCGCTCGTCGTATCTGCCCTGCGCAAGTCCTACGACGGCCGCGAAGTCGTCGCCGGGCTCAGCTTCGAATTGCAGCGCGGCGAATGCTATGGCCTGCTCGGCCCCAACGGCGCCGGCAAGACCACCACCTTGCGCTGCTGCCTGGGACTGACGGCGCCCGACTCGGGCGACATACGACTGGTCGGCGAACCGGTGCCGGCGCGCGCTCGCGAAGCGCGCATGAAGATCGGCGTGGTACCGCAGTTCGACAACCTCGATCCCGACTTCACCGCCGCCGAAAACCTCATCGTGTATGGCCGCTACTTCGGCATGACGGATGCGGCCATTCGCCCGCGGATTGCCGAGCTGCTCGATTTCGCCGGTCTGGCCGGCAAGGAAGACGCCAACATCCGCACCCTGTCGGGCGGCATGAAGCGCCGCCTGACCCTTGCCCGCGCGCTGGTGAATGACCCCGAACTACTGCTGCTCGACGAACCCACCACCGGGCTCGACCCGCAGGCGCGCCACCTGATCTGGGAGCGCCTGAAGCGCCTGCAAGGCCAGGGCAAAACCATCCTGCTGACGACGCACTTCATGGACGAAGCGGAACGCCTCTGCCAGCGCCTGGCCATCATCGATGACGGCCGGATGGTTGCCGAAGGGCCGCCGCGCCAGCTGATCCAGCAGCACATCGAAGCGCAAGTGGTCGAAGTCTATGGCGAGGACGCGCCCGCCTGGGCCGCGAAGGAAGCGCAAGCGTTTTCGCGCCGCGTCGAAGTCAGCGGCGAGACGGCCTTCTGCTATGTCGAAGATGCCGCGCCGCTGCTCGCCCATCTCGCCGCCTGGCCGGCCTTGCGCACCCTGCACCGGCCGGCGAATCTGGAAGACGTGTTTCTCAAGCTTACCGGCAGGGAATTGCGCGACTAGAGTTTACAATTTCCGTCATCGCCGTCCCGCCAGCGCCGACTTTCAAGAGCGGGAAATTCGAGCCTGGAATCTTTAATTACTTAAGAGATTGCTATGGGTGACCCCTCAGGATTGGCATGGGCAAAGCATTGGAAGAACAAGCACGACAAGAGGCGCGAGGCTGCCACACGCTCCCGCGAAGCTGCTGAGGCCAATATCGAATGGCTACTTCCTTCTCAGCTTCTCCCCGTCAGATCAGAACGTAGAAAGTTTCTCTCTGATACCTACTTCACCTGTTGGTATGTGCAGGGGGCTACCAAACCTGTGTACTTCGTGTATCTGCTCCAGGATGCCGAGACACAGAAAGTTAGGTACGTAGGACTTACTGATGATCCTCCACGCCGACTTATGGAGCACAGAAGGAGCAAAAAGCTAGGACAGTTCAGAATATCCGTAGTGGCTGTAGGTGATGAGACGACAGAGAGGGAATGGATAGCCCGTCAGCTTGAGGCTGGCTGCAACCTACTGAATAAAGTCTCAACTAACCACCATTCGGCGGGGTGACCATAGAAGCCCTCAACGGGGCCGCACCCTGCGCTGGCGGGACGGCAATGCCGTAGGCGAGTGTCAATCATCGATTGACATCCGTCAATCATGGCTTTACACTTCGCCGATGATTCTTAGCTACCGACACAAGGGCTTGGCGGAACTGGCCGATACGGACAAGTCGGCCAAGATACGGCCCGATTTGTGGGTACGAACGGCGCGGCGGCTGGATGCCATCGCTACGGCAAAGACGCCGGAGGCGCTACGACTGCCCGGGTTTGATTTTCATCCGCTGCAAGGTGTGCCACGGCGTTACAGCGTGCATGTGAATGGGCCGTGGTGTCTCACGTTCGGCTGGGATGGTGAAAATGCCGTCGATGTGGATCTGGAAAACTATCACTGAGGAGTGTGCCTGATGAAGACGATGACGCGCTGCCCGACGCATCCGGGTGCGATTCTGCGAGAGGATTCCTTGCCTGCAATGGGATTGTCGGTGGCGGCATTCGCCCGCGCGCTGGGCGTTTCGCGGCAGATGGTGCATGGCATTCTGGCTGAGCGTTCCGCGGTATCGCCGGAGATGGCGGTGCGCCTGGGAGCGTTCTTCGGAAACGGCCCGCAGTTGTGGATCGACATGCAGACCCGCCACGATCTCTGGCTGGCGGAAAAGCGCATGGCGGGCCATTTGCCGAAAACGTTTGAAACCTTTGCGGCGTAGAAACTCATAGGTCGGCAATACGACAGCATAGACATGGAACTCAAGCCCATCCGCAGCAAAAAGGAATACCAGGCAGCGCTGGCTGAAGTCGGGCACCTGTGGGACGCCCCGGCGAAGTCCGCCGCGGCGGACCGGCTCGACGTGCTGGCGATGCTGGTCGAGAGCTATGAGCGGCAGCACTTCCCGATTGCCGATCCCGATCCCATCGAGTTCCTCGGCCATGTCATGGAAAGTCGCGGCCTGACGCGCAAGGATCTGGAGGCCTTTATCGGGCCGCGCGGTCGCGTCGCCGACATTCTGAACCGCACCCGACCGCTGACGCTGGAAATGATCCGGCGCCTCGCCGATGGCTTGCAGTTGCCGGCCGAGGTCCTGATAAGGCCCTATCGGCTGCGGCGGAAGGCCGGGGAACTGGAAGCGGCATGACAGATTCCGCTGCGCTCTCCTGATGCGACATCTTCCGTGAGCGCACAACTCCTCCCCCTGCCCCAGCTTTCCAGCCGTGCCTTCGCCGTCTGGCAGCGCAACTTCCTGGTCTGGAAGAAGCTCGCCATACCCTCGCTGCTGGGCAACCTGGCCGACCCGATGATCTACCTGTTCGGTCTCGGCTACGGCCTCGGCGGGCTGTTGCCGCAGATCAACGGCGTGTCCTACATCGCCTTTCTGGCCAGCGGCACGGTGTGCGCCTCGACCATGAACGCGGCCTCCTTCGAGACGCTGTACTCGGCTTTCTCGCGCATGCATGTGCAGCGCACCTGGGAAGCGATCATGAACGCGCCGGTGACGCTGGAGGACGTGATGGCCGGCGAACTGCTGTGGGCGGCGGCCAAGGCCACCCTGTCCGGCACGGCGATCCTGGTGGTGATCTCGCTGCTGGGTTTCGTCGCCTCGCCGCTGGCGCTGTGGGCGCTGCCGGTGATCTTTCTCACCGGACTGGCCTTCGCCGCGCTCGGCCTGATCGTCACCGCGCTCGCCCCCTCCTACGACTTCTTCATGTACTACTTCACCCTGTTCATCACGCCCATGGTGCTGCTGTGCGGCGTGTTCTTCCCGCCCGATCAGTTGCCGCCGCTGGTGCAATCGGTGGCGGCCTGGTTGCCGCTGACCCATGCCGTGGCGCTAGTGCGCCCGCTGCTGTTCGGCGAGATTCCGGCCGGCATCATCGGCCACCTCACGGCATTGCTGGCGGTAGCGATCATCGCTTTCTGGATCGCGCTGACGCTGATCCGGCGCCGCCTGCTGAAGTAAAATCAATATATGGATATCGTAATCAACGGCGAGGCGCAGAGCCTGCCGGAACCCGTGACCGTGGCCGCCCTGCTCGTGGCGCGCGATCTCGCCGGCAAGCGCGTTGCCGTCGAGCGAAACGGCGAGATCGTACCCAAAACCCGCCATGCTGAAACACTCCTGGCGGCGGGCGACCACATCGAAATTGTCGTCGCCGTCGGCGGCGGCTAGCAAATCTTCAGGATCAACTCACCATGAACCCAGATTCCCTCGTCATCGCCGGCAAGGCCTACCGCTCGCGCCTGCTGGTCGGCACCGGCAAGTACAAGGACTTCGCCCAGACCCGCGCTGCCATCGACGCCTCGGGCGCCGAGATCGTCACGGTCGCCATCCGCCGCACCAACATCGGCCAGGAGCCGGGCCAGCCCTCGCTGCTGGAAGTGCTGCCGCCCGCGCAATTCACCATCCTGCCCAACACCGCCGGCTGCTACACGGCCGACGACGCGGTGCGTACCCTGCGCCTGGCGCGCGAACTGCTCGACGGCCACGCCCTGGTCAAGCTCGAAGTACTGGGCGATCCGCAGACCCTGTTCCCCAACATGCCGGAAACGCTCAAGGCCGCCGCGACGCTGGTCAAGGAAGGTTTTCAGGTGATGGTGTACTGCGCCGACGATCCGATCCAGGCGCGCATGCTGGAAGACATCGGCTGCGTGGCAATCATGCCGCTGGCATCGTTAATCGGCTCTGGCATGGGCATCCTGAATCCGTGGAACCTCAAGCTGATCATCGAACAGTCGAAGGTTCCGGTGCTGGTCGATGCCGGCGTCGGCACCGCCTCTGACGCGGCGATCGCCATGGAGCTCGGTTGCGACGGCGTGCTGATGAACACCGCGATCGCCGGCGCCCAGGATCCGGTGCTGATGGCCGGCGCCATGAAGAAGGCGGTCGAGGCCGGCCGCGAGGCGTACCGGGCCGGGCGCATGCCGAAGAAATATTACGCGGCGACGCCCAGTTCGCCCGGCGGCGGACTGATCGGCCACGGCAGCAAGTGACCCCCCCCGAAGACGCCGCTTCGCGGCGTGCTCCCCCCAGGGGGCCAAGAACCACTTGGGGCGGCCCGGCGTGTTTCTTGTGAAGCGCGTTGTCGCCTGCGTCCTGTGCGTTGCACTACTGGCTGCGGCGCGGGCCGAAGACACGCCACAGATAGTCACGCCAGCCGAAGCACAACCCGCACTGGAAGTCATGCCCGGACGCCTGGGTTACGCCACCGACCAACCGGAGGTACTGATTCGCCAGCGCCTGTTCGGCCTGGCGCACGGGCTGTCGCTGCTGGCGGCGGCCTGTCTCGATCTGCCGGCGTATTCACAGCCGATACAGGATGCCTACGCTGCCTGGCACGTGAAGCAGCGCGCGACTATTGAAACCATTGTGCGCGACCTCAGCCGTTATTATTTTGGCCTGCGCGCCGACGAGGCGCAGTGGCCGGATCTGTCACGCGCCCTGAATCTCAAGGACAGCATTGAGCCGGCGCTGGGCGAGGTTACCCTGCATGCCGCCTGCGCCAGCCTGCCGGCGGCGATCGTCCGGCCGCGCTACGAGCTCGACCGGATGCTGACGGAAGGACTCGACCCCGTGGCCGAGGAGACGATTCAGCCGGGCGCCGTATCGCCAGCGCCGACTCCTGGCCTCCCGCGCGAATGAACGAACGCGACGACACCGCTGCATCCGAGCACCGCGCCAGCCACATCCGCAGTTTCGTCCTGCGTCAGGGGCGGGTCTCCAGCGCCCAGCGGCGCTTTCATGAAGAAGGCATGCCGCGCTGGGGCATCGCCTATCGGCCCGCCGCGCTCGACCTGGATGCCGTCTTCGCGCGCAACGCGCCGAGGATCCTCGAAATCGGTTGCGGCATGGGCGAAACCACCGCGATCATTGCCGCCGCGCATCCGCAAAACGACTATCTCGGCATCGAGGTGCATACCCCCGGCGTCGGCAGCCTGCTCAAGGAAATCGCCACGCGCGAACTGTCCAACCTGCGCGTGATCCAGCACGATGCCGTCGAGGTGGTACGCGACATGATTGCGCCGGAATCCCTGTCCGGAATCCATATATTTTTTCCCGATCCGTGGCCGAAGAAGCGCCAGCAAAAGCGCCGCCTGATTCAGGCCGGGTTCGTCAGGCTGCTGGCAACGCGGCTGGCGCCGAACGGCTACCTGCACTGTGCGACCGACTGGGAAGAGTATGCTTTGCAGATGCTGAATGTTCTCTCCGCCGAAGCGCTGCTGACCAACTTGGCAAACGACTTCACCCCGCGGCCGCCCTACCGACCGCAGACCAAGTTCGAGAGCCGCGGACTCCGGCTTGGGCACCGCGTCCGAGACCTCGTCTTTCGCCGCGCCGCAACACCATGAGCATAGACCCGCGCACCGTCATTCTGCTGGCGGGAATAATGGGCGGCCTGATGTCGGTGGTGCTGTTCTTCATGCGCCGCAACTACCCGCCGACGATCCGCGGGCTCGGCGAGTGGGCCGCCGCATTGGCGCTGATCTTCTTGTCAACACTGCTGCTCGGTGCGCGCGACGCAATCTCCGACCTGTTCTCGGTGGTGGCGGGCAATATGCTCCTGCTCGCCGGACTCGCGCTGTTCCACGTCGGCAGCCAGCGCTTCTTCGGCCAGCCGCCCTCGACACGAGCGTGGGCGGGCCTGATACTCGCCGCGCTGCCGGTCATGGTCTGGTACACCAGTGTCGAGCCGCATTACGGCATCCGCGTGCTGCTCATGAGCCTGCTCATGATCCTGCTCACCGCGGCGCACGCCCGGACCATCGTGCGCCACGGCATTCGCAGTCTTGCCACCTTCCTCTGCGTCGCCGCATTGCTGGTGCAGACCGGTGCTCAGGCCGTGCGCTTCTTCTCCGCCTTCGGCACCACGCCCGACAGTTCGCTATTCATCCTGTCTCCGACGCAGACCTATTTTGTTACCACCTATGCTTTTTGCATGTTGCTGCTGAGCATCGGCGTGGTGCTGATGGCGACCGACAAGCTGCGCGCCGAATTCGAGCATCTGGCCAGCCATGATTCGCTGACCGGCGCCCTGACTCGTCGCGCCCTGATCGACGCCTGCGAACAGGAACTGGAACGCTTCCGGCGCAAGGGGCGGGCCATGTCGCTGTTGATGGTGGACCTCGATCATTTCAAGACCATCAACGACACCTACGGTCATTTGGCAGGCGACCACGTGCTGACCGATTTTTGCGCCCGCGTCAGTACCCTGCTGAGGCGGCCGGACCGCTTCGGGCGTTTCGGTGGCGAGGAGTTCGTCGTGCTGCTGCCGGAAACTTCGCCGGAAGAAGCCCTGATAGTGGCAGAGCGAATTCGCGCCGAGCTTGCGTCTCCCAAGGAACAGCCTTGCTGCACGGTGAGCATCGGCGTTGCGACGAGCCGCACCGACGATGCCACAATCGATGCCGTGCTGGCGCGCGCCGATGCCGCGATGTACCGGGCCAAGGCCGGCGGCCGCAATCGCGTCGAGGCGGTCATGCCGGAGCAATGAGGCTTTCGACGCATCCGCTGTGGCTGGTCGGCTTCCGTCCTTTTTTTATCCTGGCCTGCCTCTCCGGCCTCAGCCTGCCCATGCTCTGGGTGCTGATCTATCTCGGCGCCATGGCGGGCCCTCAGTCGTTCTTCGGCTTCGGCTGGGCCGTGCTCGGCGGCTTCCTGCTGACCTCGACCAAGAACTGGGTGCAGATTCGCGGTTATCACGGCGTGGCCCTGATGTTCCTCGTCGCGGCCTGGCTGTTTGAACGCGCCGGGATGTGGTTCGGCGGACGCTGGCCCGGCTTCCTCTTCGAACTTTCCAACAAGCTGTTTCTGGTATCGATCGTCGCCATGCTGGTATGGACGCTGGTGCGCTACCGCAAGGACGACAGCTATCGCGACAACTATTTCTTCCTGCTGATCCTTCCCGTCTTTCTGCTCGCCAAGCAGCTGATGCTGAGTGCCGACCAATTCCAGGTCGGCATCAGCATGGCCACCGGCCTGTTCCGCGTGGCGTTTCTGGTCATGCTGGAACGCACCCTGAGCCAGTTCATGAAGAACATCTTCCAGGTGGCCATCCTGCGCAACGCCGCGCTGGACAGGATCATCAAGCTGCTCGGGCTGCTGCTGATCGGCGCCGGCCTGCTGCCGCCGCCGCTGGCGGGCGGACTGTCCCTCCTGCTGGCGGTGCTGCTGACGGGCAGATTGTTCTTCTGGAAGCCGCAGTTGGCGATGCAGCGGCTCGATCTCGGCATCATGTATCTGGGCTACAGCGCCATCGTCCTGCAACTGCTGGTCGAATTCCTCGGCCAGGTCATGCCACCGGCGTGGGTCGGCGCGCTGTCGGTGCATGTCTTCGCGCTCGGCGCGATGGGCCTGATCATTCCCGCGATGCTGATCAGAATCTCGAAGGGGCACACCGGCAGAAAAGTGGTTTTCGATGCCATCGACAAACTTGTACTCTGGATCATGATCGCCGCCTTCGTGCTGCGGGTGATTGCACCGCAGATTCATCCCGCCGGCTATGCCCTCTGGCTGCTTCTCGCCGCGTCCTGCTGGCTGGCCGGCTTTGCCATCCTGGCGTGGCGCCTGATCCCTTTTTTGGTACGAGCCAGGGTGGATGGCAAGGAGCATTAGCCGTCGACACAGGCGTTTGACCCCGGTGCAGAGGTCGGGGATACTATGCCCCATGCGCTTACGATAGCGATCCGTTGCAAAGGAGACTGCCATGCTTGTCCATCCCAAGAATGTTTTGATTGCGGCCGATTGGCTGAAGCGGGTTGTTGCGACAACGGCGCTGCTGCTGGTCACGGCGGTTCCGGCTCTGGCGGCGGCCGTCGGCATGGTGACTGATCTGACGGGCAAGGTCTGGTTGGTCGACGGCGCGATCCGCCAGCCACTGGCCATTCTTGCCTATCTGGAACCGGCCGCGGTGATCGATGTGGAAAAGGGCGGCAGCATCTCGATCACCTTCTACAGCCCGTCGGAAGAACAGGTATTTTCCGGCCCGGCGAAGTTCAAGATCGAGAAACAGGGCATCACCAGGATCAGCGGCGCGGCGCCTGCGGTGCAGCGTCTCGGCGCGCTGGCGACCGACGCGACGACGAAGGAGATGAATCAGAGCGGACGCAGGACACAGGCGGCGGTAAGAATGAGGGGCATGGCTGTGGGCACCTGGATCGTCGGGCTGTCACCCGACAAGACCGCCGTGCGCTCGACCGCGCCGCGATTTTCCTGGACCGCCGTGTCCGACACCGGGAAATACCGCCTGACCCTGACCACCCTCGAAGGGGTTCCGGTATTCGAAGAAGCCGTTGCCGGCACGGAATTGCGCCTGCCTGCCGACAAGGCATTGACGCCCGGCAGGGAATACGCATGGAGCGTCGATACGGTACGCGCCGATGGCGTCAAGATGGTCGGCAAGGGGCGCTTCAGCGTGCTCGATGCGAATGTGGAAGGCCGCCTGGCCGCAGAGTCGCCGCAGAGTGGCGCGTCTTTCGCGCAGCGCGTGCGCTATGCCATCATGCTGGACGCGGCAGGACTGACGGAGGAGGCGCGCGAGCTCTGGCGCGAACTGGCGAGGGAGCGGCCGGGAGAACTGGCAGTACAAAGTCGGGCGCAGCAGTAACCGGGCAGAAGCCTTGTCCTTGTCCGCGGTCTTGAAGACGTCAGGCCTGCGGCGCGATCTCTGGCTGCTGCTGGGGTTTTCCGCTACAGCCGTGGCACTTCAGCTGACGGGAGCATTCGCGCCGTTCGAGCGACCGGTGCGCGATGCCGGATTCCAGCTCCTGCGCGCCAGCGGACCCCTTCCGATCGCCAACGATCTGGTGCTGGTGGCCGTCGACGAGGCCTTTCTCGAATCGACGCCGGAACCGCTGACGCTGATTCATCCCTATCTCGGCCGGGTCATGACCGGGCTGGCACAGGTGAAACCGAGCGTCGTCGGGCTCGACCTGGTGCTGCCCTCCAAGAGTTATCGCGATATGCAGTCGTCGCGCGTGAAGGATTACGACCTCGCGCTGCTGACCGGCCTGCATGCGCTGGCCAAGGTATCGCCGATTGTTCTGTCGGAGACCTGGGACGGGTTGCAGGGTCGCTTCCGCCCCATTTTTCCCTCCTTCGTGACAATCGCTCGCCGCAGTTCCAAAGGTGATCCCACCGCCTCACCGGTGGTCTGTGAAGACCCGGACGACATCGTTCGCAGCTATCCCGGGGGCAAGTGCCAGCCGACCACGGCCGCCGTGCCGCAGGCGGCACGGATGGCTGCCCAGCTGGGCAATGCGCAGGACTGGTCGGGCGAAATAAATTTCGCGCTGGGCGCGCCGATGACGCTGGTATCGATTGTCGACGTGCTGCAGTGGGTGGATAGTGGCGCGACGGAAAAGATCCGCGCCACATTTGGCGGCAGAGCCGTGCTGATCGGCGGCGCGTTTTCTTTCGAGGACCGGCACACGCTGCCGGTGGCGCTGTCGGCGGCAGAGCCCGGAGAACGCAAGATTCCAGGCCTGTTCCTGCAGGCGCAGATCTGGCGCTCGCTGATGAACGGCGGTCTGGTCGCTTCATTGCCGGCACCGCTGCAAGCCGCCTTCGTTGCTTCCGGCGCCCTGGCACTGCAAGGCCGAACCGGCCTGCGCAAACTGCTGCTGTGGCTGGCCGCGATAGCCGCGATGGCGGGCGTCGCGCTGTTCTGTCTCGGCGCCATGACCCTGATCCTGCCCTGGGGCGGCTGGACCGCAACGGTCCTGGCGGCGGTATTGCTGCGTGGCCTGATCGATTTGACGACCATGTTGCGCAGCCGGCGTGAAGTGGCCGACGCCTTTTCCGGCTACGTCGGGCCCCAGGTGCTGCGCGCCATCGAGCGCGGGGAACTCAAGCCGGACCTCGGCGGCGAGTTGCGCAAGGTATGCGTGGTGTATGCCGACATTCGCGGCTTTGACCGCGTCAGCGCGGTGCTGGCACCGGATCAACTGGTGCGCCTGGTGAATCGTTATTTCGCGGTGGTATCGCCGGCCATACAGGAAGCCGGAGGCATGATCGACAAGTACCTCGGCGACGGTCTCATGGCGGTATTCGGCGCTCCCCAGAAACTCGACGATCCGGTGCGCCATGCGCTGGAAGCCGCCCAGGAAATGCTGCTCGGGGTGCAGACCCTCAACCGCGACCTGGCGACCGAAGGAATCCCGCCATTGCAGGTCGGCATCGGAGTTCACTACGGCAACGTCATTGTCGGTCATCTGGGAACGACCGAGCGGCACGAATACACGGCGGTCGGAATGACGGTCAACGCGACGTCGCGAATTGAAGTGTTCAGCAAACAGTTTCCCTATCCCGTGATTGTGTCCGCTGCGGTCGTGGCGGCAATGACGGGGCGCGCCACATTCGCCGACATCGGCGTGCAGGAGGTGAGCGGCATGGAAACGATGCAGTTGTACGGCTGGAAACCCACGGCGCTCGAGCCGCTGCAAGGCGCCCGGCACGTGCCGGGCGCGGGTAGCCGGGGCTAGACGGTCATGGCGACGTTCTGGCGCTCGGATACCTTGCAGTTGATCGCGGCGGTGGCCGGCAGCGTGCCGTCCTTGCGCCAGGAGCGGGTGCGTACCGTGTTCTGGCAGCAGTTCATCCGGCTCGGGCTGGATCCGGCGGCGAGCATTTTTTTTCGCGCGGCGATGATCGGCACCATCATCATCGCCTACGTGATCAAGGTCCTCGCCAGCAACAGCGGCATGGCGATCGATTTTCTGGTGTATGCCGTGGTGCGCGAAGTCGGGCCGCTGCTGACCGCGATACTGCTGATCCTGCGCAGCAGCGTGCTGGTTACTGGCGATGTGCTGCAGATGGTGCAACGTGATGAACTGGCGCGCATGCGGGCCATGGGCATCGCGCCGCTGGTGCACGTCTTTCTGCCGCGGATCGCGGCGCTGACGGTAGCCTGCGTGGTGGTGACCTTCTATTTCGAACTGATCGCCGTGATGGGAGGCATCGTGCTGGCGTCGCTGGTGCTGGATATTTCACTCGTCGGCATGCTGACGGGATTTGTCGACACCCTGCACCTGGTCGATTTGGTTTACTCGCTGATCAAGAGCGCGGCTTTCGGCGTCCTGCTCGGTGTCGTGCCCTGCGTCGTGGCCTTGCGCGCGGGGCGGACGGCGAGCGATCCGGTGGCTGTGGTCTCGCGCTCGATGATGACCACGCTGATGTATGTCACCCTGTTCAACGCGCTATTCGCCTATCTGGTTTACGGTGTGTTGTTCTTCGGCATAGTGAAGAACTGACGATGGACAAGGAAGCTGTCTCGGCGTGGTTATCGGGCTTGAGCGGCGCTCATGCGCTGCAGTTCGACCGCGAGACGGAACGGGCGGACTTCCTCGCCGCGCTGCTGCGCTCGCCCAGCGCCGGTTCGTGGTGGGCGATTCCGGCCGACGGCGGTTTGCTCAGCGATTTCGAACTGCTGGAGAATGTCCTGTTGCCGGCGTTGGCGAAGGGCGACAGCCGTGCCGGAACGCGCCTCCGGCGCTGGCTGGAGCGGCTCAAGACATGCGGTGTGGCGCCCATCCCCCTGGCTGCGCCGCTGGCTGCGTTGAGTCCGTGGCAGGCGCGGGTCGCGGCATTCCTGCGGGCGGTGGTAGCCGATGCGCCGGCGCTGGTTTTCGACGATACTTGCTATGGACTGCACCTGGATGAGCGGCGCCAGGCGATCCTCCTGCATGGCTTCTTTCGCCACTATTTCCCGTTTCGGCCTACTGTCTACGTCACGCTGTCCGCGCCACCCCCAGAACTGAACATTCCCGCCGGAAACTGCCATCGCCATGACACCGTCTTTGCCTGATGACTTCGCTGAACTTCTCGACCGGCCGGCCGTGCGCCGGCGGTCCTGGCGCTTCATTGTGCCGGCGGTTCTGGGCCTGCTGCTGCTGGTGGCCGGCGTCCTGGTAAAGCAGGGTTACTTCGTGCGTCGGGCGCAGATGGATTTCTATGCGCCCACCGCCGATGGTGTCGCCATCGGCACCCGCATCAAGCTGCTCGGCTTTCCCATCGGCGCGGTTTCGGCGGTCCACTTCATCCCCGCCAGCGACGGCCAGGCGCGGCGCGTGAAGTTCGAGGCACGCATCGATGCCGAATACCTGGCCCACATTCCCAGCGGCTCGCGCGCGAGACTGGCGCAGGAAGGCGTCATCGGCGAACGCATCATAGAAATCCTGGCGGGAACGGACAGCGCACGACCGATGGCGGCAGGCGAATCCATCGAGCTGACCAAGGGCGGCGGCCTCGGCGAACTGGCCGCCACCGTCGAGGCCCGCGTTCTGCCGGTGGCGGATGAGGCGCGCAACCTGCTGCATGCGCTCAACGATGAACGCAGCGGCGTCAGGCCCCTGATCGCCGACTTCAAGGCCGTCGCCGGCGATGTCTCCGCCTCGGTGCAGCAGGCCGGCAAGTTGCTGAACCACGTGGACGCGAAAGTGGACAAGATCCTGGTCGAAGGCGAAGCCGCCATGAAGTCGGTGCATGCCGTGGCCGATGCCACCGAGCGCCGCTCCGCCGCATTGCTCGACGACGCCCATGCCACGCTGAAGAATGTGCGTGCCGTGACCGAAGATGGCGCGGGCATCGCACGGGACATACGCGGCGCGGCGCCGGGGCTGATTGCGGAAGGGCAGAGCGTTGCCGCCGATGTATCCGACATTACCCGCGGCGCAAAGCGCAGCTGGCCGATCCGGCTGTTTGTCAATGAACCCGCCACCGAATCGCTGGGTGTGGATACCGGACGCCTGCCGCAGGAAACGCGGGAGACGGCCAAGTGAAACTGCTCGGCGCCCTGATTCTGGCGGTAGTGCTCACCGGCTGCGCCGGCGAGAAAGTCAGGGAACGCCCGCCACGCGCCCAGCAGGTGATCGATCTCGGACAGCAGGGGCAGTCCGCCTATGCCAAGGGCGATTTGCCGCGCGCAGCGCGCCTGTTCGAGCAGGCGTTGACGGACGCGATGCGCATCGAAGACAGCGAAGGCGTCGCCATCATGTCGATCAACCTGGCGCGAGTAGCGCGCGAGTCGGGCGAGAGCGCCCGAGCCCTGAAAATGCTCGAAGCCGTATCCCCCTGGCATCGCGGCAACCTGACCGCCAGGACCACCCAGGAAATGGACCTGCTCGCCGCCGTGCTGCTGTCCGACCTCGAACGACGTAGTGACGCGCTGGCACGCCTGCAGGCCTTGCGCGACCGCTGCCAGATTGTGTGCGAGACGGCCATCGGCATCGACAGCC
Organism: Sulfuritalea sp.; assembly: GCA_030651305.1. Classification (GTDB taxonomy): domain Bacteria; phylum Pseudomonadota; class Gammaproteobacteria; order Burkholderiales; family Rhodocyclaceae; genus Sulfuritalea. The sequence goes on from JAUSCI010000046.1 coordinate 175,341, forward strand.
TGCAAGCGCGGCTGCTGCTGGAGGGAGGCGACGCCGGCAACGCCGTTCAACTCGCCGGCGCTGCCATCGCCCGCTTTGGCGACCACAGCAATCATCTGGAACTGGCCAATCTGTTCCGCGTGCAGGGCGAAGCCCATCTCGCGCTTGGCGATTTTCAGCTTGCGCTGAAATCCCTGGAGAGCGCCCTCGGCATGGACAAGTCGCTAGGCCAGCCGGCCAAGATCGCGCAGGATCTCGAAGCCCTCGCTCGCGCCGCACTCGCCGCCGGAGACGGCGCGGCCCATGCCGCTTACCTGGCGCGGCTGCATGAGGTAAGGCAGGCACGTGCAGCGAAGGTTTTGAAGTAGAGTTGGCATCTCAAGCCGACCCATTTGATTCGACAACCACAACGGAGGAGAAAACATGAACAAGATTGAAAGCAGCCTGGCGGCATGGATTACAGCGGGTGCATTGATGCTGGGCGGGTGTGCGACGAGCGGCGACCTGACCGCCAACGCGCATCCCGACAAGGTGGTCTATCACGTCAACGATTCGTCCAACGCAACAGCGGCGATGCGCAATGTCGGCAATCATCTGGACGTCAACCCGCAGGCGCAGATCGTGGTGGTATCACATGCGCTGGGCGTTGATTTTCTGATGAGTGGCGCCCGCGACAAGAACGGCAATCCCTACAACGTGGCGGTCGAGACTTTGACCGAACGCGGCGTGACTTTCGATGTCTGCGAAATCACGCTGAAGAGCCGCAAGCTGGAGCGCAAGCAGTTCATCCCCGAGGCCAAGTTCGTGCCGTCCGGCGTCGCCGAAATCGCCAAACTGCAGGCGCGCGGCGGTTTCGCCTACATCAAGCCCTGACGCCCGGAGTCGCGCGCGCCGTGCCGCCAGCACCGACTCTTCGATTACGGCCAGTAGCCCTTCGTAAGGATCATTGCCCGCTCGCCAGCCGCGCGGCGGCGAGCGGGTTCATCACTTCGATACCATCGCGCATCGGATAGGACTCGGCCACCGGGGCAACCACCAGCTTGCGCTTGGCGCCCACGTCGGCGGCCGCCAGGTGGAAGCCTTTCGACACCGTGGGCGCCGAAGCACGCTTGATTTCCACTACCCAGGTTTCACCGTCGCGAAAGTCCAGCACCAGATCGGCCTCGGCGCCGTGCGAGGTGCGGTAGAAGCTGGCTTCCGCCCGGGTTGCGGCGGCGATCAATTGTTCGATCACAAAACCTTCCCAGCTCGCCCCGGCCACGGGGTGGGCAAGTACGGATTCCAGATCCGGCAGGCCGAGCAGGGCATGCACAATGCCGCTATCGCGCACAAAGACTTTGGGCGCACGCACCAGCCGCTTGCCGACATTGCCGTGCCAGGCCGGCAGACGGCGAACCAGCATCAGATCGCACAAGAGGTCAATATAACGAGCCACGGTCTGTCCGCTGACCGCCAGCGACGCGGCAAGCTGCGACTGATTGAGCAGGCCACCGTGCGTGTGAGCCAGCATGGTCCACAGGCGGCGCAGGGTGGTCGCCGGAATGCGCGGGCCGAGAGTTGGAATGTCCCGCTCCAGATAGGTGGTGATGAAGGCTTCGCGCCAGCGCAGGCTTGAACTGTCGTCGTCAGCCAGCCAGGAGAGAGGGAACCCGCCGCGCACCCAGAGCGGATCGAGGTCGGCGGCGGGAGCGGCGGCAGGCAATACTTCGCGGGCCTGAAATGGTGTCAGCTCCAGTTGCGCCACCCGCCCGGCGAGACTTTCGCTGGTCTGTTGCAACAATACGCCGGAGGCCGAGCCGAGCAGCAGGAACTGCCCGGCGGTCTCGCCGGCACGACGGCGAATGTCGATGACGCCGCGCAATACCGCAAAGAGTTCCGGCAAACGCTGCACCTCATCCAGAATCACCAGTTTGTTGCGCTGCGCGAGCAGGAAAGCCTCCGGGTCGTCCAACTGGCGTTGGGCGGAGGGAAGTTCGAGATCAAGATAGAGCGCGTCGCGACGGCCTGCCGCTTCGGCCAGTGCGAGCGTGGTTTTGCCCGCCTGACGCGGTCCGATCAGCACGACGGCTGGAAACTGGGCGAGCAGAACAGCGAGTTGTTGTTGCGCTAAACGAGGATTCATCCGTGTAATTTACCCTTTGCATGGATGATTTGCACGGTTTATTTGTGTCTGATGTTTTTTGAAATTCTTTGCTATCAAGTCAAAGGAGACAGAACTAGGTCAAGAATCCAGCCAGCAACTGGTTGAGGAAACGCCGCCCGCGCAGGGTCGGCCGAATATGCCCGTCCGCGGTCTCCAGCAGCCGATCGCGCCGTGCCGCCAGCGCCGACTCTTCGATCACGGCCAGTGGCAGGCCGGTGCGCTCGGTGAATAGCCGCGGCAGGAAACCTTCGTTGAGACGCAAGGCATTCATCATGAATTCGCCGGGCAGATCGGCGCGGGCGACCGGTTGCCGGGTGCCGATGAAATCGCCGCGTGTCGCGCCCTCCAGGTAGGCGCGGGGATTGCGATGGCGTGCTTCGCGCCAGATCAGCTCGTGATTCGACAGCTTGCTGTGGGCGCCGGCACCGATGCCAAGGTAATCGCCGAAGGTCCAGTAGTTGAGGTTGTGCTGGCAGCGCGGGTTCATGTCACCTGCCGGCCTCGCGAACGCCGACGTTTCGTACTGCGTAAAGCCGCCCTCGGCAAGCCGTGCCTCGACCATTTCCTGCATGTCGGCAGCGAGATCGTCGTCGGGCAATGGCGGCGGCGCGTGGTGAAAGGGCGTGTTCGGTTCCAGCGTCAGGTGGTAGGCGGAAATGTGCCTGACGCCGGCGCGAATGGCCGTCGCGATGTCGCGCTCGGCTTCCGCCAGGGTCTGTCCCGGCAGCGCGTACATCAGGTCAAGGTTCACGCGCTCGAAGTTTTTTAGTGCCAGGTCGATCGCGCGGCGCGCCTCGGCGCTGTCGTGGATGCGGCCCAGCGCCGCCAGCTTGGCGTCATCGAAACTCTGCACGCCGACCGAAAGCCGATTCACTCCGGCGTCGCGATAACCGGCGAATTTCGCGGCCTCCGCCGTTCCGGGGTTGGCTTCGAGCGTGATCTCGGCGCCGGGATGCAGCGGCACGCGCATGCGGATCGCGGCGAGCAGCGCATCGACTGTTGCGGCGCGCATCAGGCTCGGCGTCCCGCCGCCGATGAAGATGCTGATTACCGGCCGGTTCCAGATCTGCGGCAAGGCCGCTTCGAGATCGGCGATCAGTGCGGCGAGATAGGCCGGCTCGTCGACCGCCGTGCGGGCTTCGTGCGAGTTGAAATCGCAGTAGGGGCATTTTTTCACGCACCACGGCCAATGCACATAGAGCGCAAGCGGTGGCGGTGCCGCCAGCCCTGATCCTTCAGAAGTCGGCGCTGGCGATACGGCGACCGTGGAAGGGAAATAGGGGACAGACCCCGATTTCATGAATCTCGAAATTGGGGTCTGTCCCCTATTTCCCGGGGTCTGTCCCCTATTTCCCGGCGCAGGCGCGCGATAAGCTGCGCCAAGGCCTGGCCGCGATGCGAGCGGCGGTTCTTTTCCTCATGGGGCAGTTCGCCTGCGGTGAGGCCGGTGTCCGGCACCAGGAAGTAGGGATCGTAGCCAAAGCCGCCGGCGCCGCGCGGCGTGTCGATGATCTCGCCGTGCCATTCGCCTTCGGTGACGATCGGCTGCGGATCGTCGGCATGGCGCATCAGCACCAGCACCGCGACATAATGCGCGCGGCGATCCACTATGCCGGACAGATCGGCCAGCAACTTCGCGTTGTTCTTCGCATCGGATTTCGGTTCGCCGCCGTAGCGCGCCGAAAAGACGCCCGGCGCTCCACCGAGTGCCGTCACGCACAGGCCGGAGTCGTCGGCCAGCGCCGGCAGGCCGGTCAGCAGCGCAGCATGTCGCGCCTTGGCAATGGCGTTCTCGACGAAGGTGACATGCGGCTCGTCGGCTTCGGGCACATTGAAGGCCGACTGCGGCAGCACCTCAAAATCAAAGGGCGCCAGCAACTGGCCGAATTCGCGCAACTTGCCGGCGTTGCCGGAAGCGAGAACAAGTTTCTTCATGCAGCAAGCGATGCCTGCTGGGCGACGATGATGTCGCCAATACCTGCGGCAGCGAGCTCCAGCAGCGCATCCAGTTCCGCACGCGAGAAGGGTGCGCCTTCCGCCGTGCCCTGCACTTCGATGATGCCGCCGCTGGCCGTCATCACCACGTTCATGTCGGTATCGCAGGAAGAATCCTCGGCGTAGTCGAGATCGAGCAACGGAGCGCCATCGACAATGCCGACCGAGACGGCCGCGACCAGTTCGCGCATCGGGTGGCGCACCAGCTTGCCACCGGCGACCAGGGTGGACAAGGCATCGTGCAGCGCCACGCAAGCGCCGGTGATCGACGCACAGCGAGTGCCGCCATCGGCTTGCAGCACGTCGCAATCGAGCGTGATCTGGCGTTCGCCGAGCGCCACCATGTCAGTCACGGCGCGCAGGCTGCGGCCAATCAGGCGCTGGATTTCCTGGGTGCGGCCGGACTGCTTGCCCTTCGCCGCTTCGCGCGCGGTACGCGTGTTGGTGGAACGCGGCAACATGCCGTATTCGGCGGTGACCCAGCCCGAGCCCTTGCCGCGCAGAAAGCCGGGCACCGACTCCTCGACGCTGGCGGTGCACAGCACTTTGGTGGCGCCGAACTCAACCAGGACGCTGCCTTCGGCGTGGTGCGTGTAATGGCGGGTGATGGTGAGGCTGCGCAACTGGGCGGCGGCGCGGTCCATGCGTTGGGGGGTGCGGGTCATGAGGAGGCTCCATGGGGTTTGGGCAGCTGGCGGTGGCGAATCTGGGCAATGGCACGGTCAATTTCATCGTCGCTGATAGGGGCCTGACCAATGTAGGTGTCGCAGAAGGACGGGGCAGAGGAAGCCTTGTCAGCCGCAACGGGGGCCTCCCAGCGCATGGCGATCAGGGTCAGGTTGTCGCCCCCCGGACCGGCCGCCCGCTCGGCGACGTCAAGCAGATGCGGCACGCTGCGGGTGAGCGGCGCACTCGCCAGTTCGGTTGCCAGCGTATCACCGAGGGGTACCCATGTGCCATCGGTACACAAGGCAATGAGATCGCCATCCTGCAGCGATATCGCCAACGACAGTTCGATGTGCGGCGTTTCATCGCCGCCCAGGCAACTGAAAACGCGGTTGCGCAAGGGGTGGGTGGCGGCCTCGGCATGATTCAGGCTGCCGGCATCGATCATGCGCTGGACAATGCTGTGGTCTCGGGTTCGGGCGACACGGGCCGGCCCCTCGGACAGGTGGTGTATCAGGTACAGGCGCGAATCGCCGGCATGCGCCCAGTTGGCCTGTCCGTCCTGCACCACGCAAGCGATGCAGGTCGTGCGCGGCGCGGCGTGAGGCGGAATGCGGCACTCGGTGGCATAGCGGACGATGGTCTCGTGGGCCTGCTGCAGCGTCGCGGCAAGAAAACCCGCCACGTCGGCGAGACGCGTTTTCGCCTCGCTGTGAAAGCGCCCAGTTACGGTATCAATGGCGATCTGCGCCGCGACTTCGCCGTGCAGATGGCCGCCCATGCCATCGGCCACGATCATCAGCACGGCATCCTCGGTTGCCACCGAGGCGACACGGTCCTGATTGATCTTGCGACCGCCGATGCGACTTTCCTGGGCAAGGGTGTAGTTCATTTCCACTTAGGCAGTCTGAGGCGGGACAGCCATGACCCCGGCGCCTTGTCGCCCGCCCGGTCGGCGTTGAGCGACGCCTGCAGCGCGCGTGCGTGCTGCGGTCGGCGCTGCGGTTCAAGGCGCAGGCACTCGTCGATGGTCGCCAGCAGGCGCGGCGAATAGTCGGACCCCCACCGTTGCCGCGCCGGCAGCAAGTCGTCATCCTCCAGTCGATCGTCGGCCGCCTGCGGCGCGGCGCCGGCCAGCGCCGCATAGATGCAGGCACCCACGGAATAGATATCGGTCCATGGCCCCAGCGTGAATTTGCCGTGATACTGCTCCGGCGCCGCATAGCCGGGCGTGTACATCGCCCGCGGTTCCGGCGGGCCGATGTCCATGGCATAGCGCACGGCGCCGAAATCCAGCAGCACCGGGCTGCCGTCGGTACGCAGCCAGATGTTGGCCGGCTTGATGTCCAGATGCAGCAGGCCGCTGCCATGCACTTCGCCGAGCCCATCGAGCAGGCCGCTGAACATGCGCCGCAGGAATGCCTCGTCGAGCTTGCTCCGACTTTGTCGGATGTGGTCACGCAAGGTATGACCGACTTCGAAACGCATCACCAGATAGACGGTCTCGTTGGCGCGGAAGAAGTTGAGCACGCGCACCACGTTTGGATGATCTAGGCCGGCAAGCGCCCGCCCCTCCTCGAAAAACAGCTTCAGGCCGTGATTGAAATCCGTCTGCAGTTCGGGCGGGATCGTCGGTGCAATTTGACCTTCGCCGCGCAGCGCCATGGCGTTGGGCAGATATTCCTTGATCGCCACCGGCGTCCCCGCCGCATCGTGCGCCAGATAGACGAGCGAAAAGCCACCGACCGAAAGCTGTCGCTCGATGCGATAGCCTTCCAGTTCGTAGCCGGATGGCAGGGCTTGATTGTTCTGGGAGATCAAAGGGGATGAGAAGCGGTATGGGAAGCAGGGACAGGTTGATATACTGCCGTGATTTTCCTTGTTCGCTTCCCCACTGTAAACAACTCCTTTAGGCGACAGGAATGGAGACTCCCCATACCATGATCCACAGCATGACCGGATATGCCGCTGCCAGCCGTGACCTCGGCAGCGCAGTGATGAACCTCGAAATCAAGAGCGTCAACTCGCGCTACCTCGATATCAGCTTTCGCCTCAGCGAAGACTTGCGCTTTCTTGAAATGCCGTTGCGCGAAAAAATCACCGGCCGCGTCGGCCGCGGCAAGATCGAATGTCGAGGCTATTTGCAGGCGCAGCCGGCACAAGGCACTGCGGCGCGCCAGCGAATTCCCGATCCGGCGCTATTGGCCGAACTGGGCAAGCTCGACGCAGCCGTGCGTAGTAGCTTGCCGCAGGCCGCGCCCCTGTCGGTGGCCGAAGTGCTGCGCTGGCCCGGCGTGCTGAGCGACGACTCGCTCACCGCGGAACAGTTGCAGACCGCCGCGCAGGAACTGTTCGCCACCCTGCTCGATGAATTCGTCGCCTCTCGCGCCCGCGAAGGCGCCAAACTGGCCGACGTCCTGAAGGACCGCGCCGCCCGCATGCGCGAGCAGGTCGGCATCGCCGAACCCCTGCTGCCGGCGGCGCTGGCGGCCTACCGCGAGCGTCTGTCCACCAAACTGCGCGAGGCCGTGGCGAATCTCGACGAGGAACGAATCCGCCAGGAAGTCGGCGTGTTTGCCGCCAAGATCGACGTCGCCGAGGAAATTGCGCGGCTTATCACCCACATGGACGAACTCGAACGAGTGCTGAGGAAAGGCGGAGCAGTAGGCAAGCGACTGGATTTCCTGATGCAGGAACTCAACCGCGAGGCCAACACCCTGTCCTCCAAGTCGGTCTCGGGCCAAGTCACCGCCATCGCGCTGGAACTCAAACTGCTGATCGAGCAGGCCCGCGAGCAAGTGCAGAATCTGGAATAGAGTCAGCCGAAGTTCCGCCTTGCGGATGCCGATCAAGCGCCATCCCGCCGGTGCCGACTTTTCCGTCAGTGCTTTGAGTGATCCATCCCACCCATGCTCCCGCTGCTTGCCAGCGGCTTGACCGGCGCCTTGACCTCGATCGTCGTACGCTTTTTATCCTTGCCTTCGATGACCAGCGTCAGCGGCACGGTATCGCCCTCCTTCATCTGCTGCTTGAGATCCATCAGCATGACGTGATAGCCGCCGGACTTGAGCTCGACCGCCTTGCCGGCCGGGAGATCGAGGCCGTTGGGCAGGGCGCGCATCTTCATGACGTTCTTCTCCATCGCCATTTCGTGGATCTCGACGATCCCGGCGGCCGGCGATTTCGCTTCCACCAGGCGCGCATCCTGCGCCGACGTAATCTGCATGAAGGCGCCGGTGGCCTTCATCGCCGGAACCGTGGCGCGCACCCAGGGGTCCTTGACGGTGACCTGGGCCATGGCCGGAAAGGCGGCGAAAATCAATGCTGCGAAAATAGTGCGCTTCATGTTGACTCCTTGAGTGTGGTGACGGGGTGATGGGAAACTAGAGGGCAAACGAAGGCTCGGCGCCGACCAGCACCAGACCGCGGCGGCGACCCTGGCGCTGCAGGATGCCCATGCGGCGCAGACGGCTCATGGCGCGGGAGACGGTGGCTTCGGTGAGGTTGGTAATCGCCGCCATGTCGCGCAATTCGGGAATCGCAATTTCCCTGCGGCCGTCGTCGCGATGCCGTGCCAGCAGCAGACACAGCTGGCGCACGCGTTCGAATGCCGCGCCGGCACGCAACGCCAATGCATCGGCAGCGCGGCGTTCGGCGGCGGCCAGCGTCTGCAGCAGGCTCTCGCCGGAGAGCGCCTTGCCGGCTGCGAGCCAGGGCTCCAGTTCGCAGTCGCCAATCGCGCTGGCCTCGAAACTGTACTTGCCGAACAGCAGCGTTTCGGCGCCGATGACATCGCCGCGCAAGGCCAGGCCGGCGTAATTGCTGCCCTCGGGCGTGATGCGGTCAAGGCGCACGGCGCCGCTCTTGACGCGCCAGGCGATGCCTTCGGTACCTGCGGCGTAAATGCGCGCGCCGATCGCTATCCTGCGTAATTGCACAGTCGGCAGCGCTTTCACCGCCGCCGGTGTTGTCATGATTGTCTGCATGATCCTGCTCCTCGTTCGTCGTCGATGCGCCCGGTTCATGCGGGGCGCGACTTTGACCGCCGCTGTGGCGGCGGAATGCGGAGGGTCAGGCCGTGGGAGGGCCGCGCGGCGGGGGCGACAGCCGAGAAAACGCCGAGGAATGGGAGAAAGGGCTGGCAAATAAGACGCTGCGGAAAGTCGGCGCCGGCGGCACGCCGAGAACGGCATCGCCCGCCAGCAGGGGTGAGCTGGCGGCGCAAAGCTTGCAACAATCGGAGTGGGCGCTGTCGGGAAGGGATGTGCTGCCCGATTGCCGCGCCGGATCCACTTTGCTCAATCCCGCGGCAGTGCAGATCTCCGCATAAAACCCGCCAGCGACCGAGTGTTGACGCATGAGTCCGTTGCCGCCCAAAGCCTGCATCGCCATGGCAAACAGCCCGCAGGCGAGCAGCCAGGCGGCGCGATGACGTAACCACGGGAGATGAGCAGATGGATGCATGGGCCGCGTATACTAGTACAGCTCGCCTCCACGCGGGATTGACCAAACTCAATTTTTCAGACCATGATCGCCGGTACCCTGTTTATCGTTTCGGCGCCTTCGGGCGCCGGCAAGACCACACTGGTGGGCCGCCTGCTGGCGGACGATCCACTGGTAATGCACTCGATCTCCTTCACCACCCGTGCCCCGCGCACAGGTGAGCAGGACGGTCGCGAATACCATTTCATCGACGTGCCGCGCTTTCTCGCCATGCGTGATCGCGGCGAGTTTGCCGAATGGGCCGAAGTCCATGATAATTTCTACGGCACCTCGCGTCCCTGGCTGGAGCAAGGCATGCGCGAAGGCCGCGACATGCTGCTGGAAATCGACTGGCAGGGCGCACAGCAAATGCGCCGGCAGTTTCCCGAGGCAGCGAGCATTTTCATCCTGCCGCCATCGATCGCCGAACTGGAGCGCCGCTTGCGTCACCGCGGCGCGGATAGCGAAGATGTCATTGCGCGCCGGGTGGCCGGCGCTTGTGGTGAAATGCGTCACGTAGGCGAGTTCGATTTTGTTATAATCAACAACGACTTGGATGTTGCGCTCGGCGAGCTTAAAGCTGCCGTGCGTGCTTCGCGTCTGCGTTTCCCGCGTCAGCGCGCCCGTCATCCCGACGTATTCCGTTTTCTTGATCAGGACTGAACCCCATGGCCCGTGTCACCATCGATGATTGCATCAAGCTCATTCCCAACCGCTTTCAGCTCACTCTTGCCGCCACCTATCGTGCCCGCCAGCTCACGCTGGGCAGCACGCCGCAAGTCGATCCGGGCCGCGACAAGCCGTGCGTCATTGCACTGCGTGAAGTTGCCAGCGGCAAGGTGGGTATTGAAATCCTCAACCGCAACCAGCCGTAGAAATTATGCGAACGGGGTGAAACGTGACGGCGCCGCCGCATATGTCAATCGGGTCACCCCCGCCATCTCCCGTTTCTGCCATGGACCCCGGCGTGGTGCCGGGTGCGGCTGACGAGTCGCCGCTGATTCCGGCGGACATGCATCCGCCGGTGGATCTCGCCGAAGATCTGGAACGCTTCAACGCCCGGCTCGCCACCTATCTCAAGCCGGAGGACATTACCCGCGTCGGCGCCGCCTATGTGTTTGCCTCCGCCGCGCATCGGGGCCAGATGCGTATCAGCGGCGCGCCTTACATCTCGCATCCGCTGGCCGTGGCCGAAACGCTGGCGGCCTGGCACCTCGATCCGCACGCGCTGATCGCCGCGCTGTTGCACGACGTGATGGAGGACACGGCGATCTCCAAGGAACAGATTGCCCAGCGTTTCGGCAAGGTCGCCGCCGACCTGGTCGATGGCGTCTCCAAGATCGACCGCATCGAACATCAAAGCTTCGAGGAAGCCCAGGCCGAAAACTTCCGCAAGATGCTGCTGGCCATGGCGCGCGATGTGCGTGTGATCCTGATCAAACTGGCCGATCGCCTGCACAACATGCGGACACTCGACGTCATGCGGCCCGAGAAGCGGCGGCGGATCGCGCGCGAGACGCTTGACATCTATGCGCCCATCGCCAACCGGCTGGGCCTCAACGCGTTCTATCGCGAATTGCAGGAACTGGCTTTCCAGCATGCCCATCCGCTGCGTCATCGGGTTCTGTCGAAAGCCGTCAAAGGCGCGCGCGGCAATCGGCGCGAGGTGGTCAGCAAGATCCTCGAAGCCGTCCGCAAGGCACTGCCGGCCGCCGGCATCGATGCCGATGTAATGGGCCGGGAAAAACATCTCTATGGCATTTATCGCAAGATGCGCGACAAGCATCTGAGTTTTTCACAGGTGCTGGATATCTACGGTTTTCGCATCATCGTCAAGGATCGGCCCACCTGTTATCTGGCGCTCGGCGCATTGCATGCCCTGTACCAGCCGGTGCCGGGCAAGTTCAAGGACTACATCGCCATTCCCAAGGCCAACGGTTACCAGTCGCTGCACACGACGCTGATCGGGCCGTTCGGTACTCCGGTGGAAATCCAGATCCGCAATGCCGACATGCACCATGTCGCCGAATCCGGCGTCGCTTCCCACTGGTTGTACAAGGACGAATCGGCACTCGATCAGTTGCAGAAGAAGACCCACAAGTGGCTGCAGTCGCTGGTAGAGTTGCAGTCAACCACGGGCGATTCCTCGGAGTTTCTGGAAAACGTCAAGGTCGACCTGTTCCCCAGCGAAGTCTATGTCTTCAGCCCCAAAGGCAAGATTTTTGCCCTGCCGCGCGGCTCGACGCCGGTCGATCTGGCCTACGCCGTGCATACCGACATCGGCGACCGCTGCGTTGCCTGCCGCATCAATTTCGAGGCCATGCCCCTGCGCACGGAACTGCGCAACGGTGATCGCGTCGAGATTGTTACCGCCCCAAACGCCGCACCCAATCCGGCCTGGCTCGGCTATGTCAAGAGCGCGCGGGCGCGCTCGAGGATTCGCCACTTTCTCAATACCAAGCAGAACGAAGAATCCGCGGCGCTCGGCGAGCGGCTGCTGGGCGACGCCTTGCGCGATCTCGGCCTGGCCCTGGCCAAACTGCCGGCCCAGGCGTGGGACCGCTTCCGGCGGGCATCGGGCGCGCGCTCCCAGCGCGCCGTGCTGGCCGACATCGGCCTCGGCAAGCGCCTGCCGGCCATCGTCGCGCGGCGGCTGGCCGAGGGCGTCGAACCCGCAGAGGCAGGCGTCGCGCCCGAGGGCCGCACCCATCAGGCCATCCTGATCCACGGCGCCGAAGGCGTCGCGGTAAAGCTCGGCAACTGTTGCCGGCCGATCCCAGGCGACCCGATCGTCGGCCTTATCCGCAAAGGCCAGGGCCTCGTGGTGCACACCCATGATTGCCTGGCCATCGCCAAGTTGCGCAGCGAGCGCGGCAACTGGATCGACGTCGAATGGGAACCGGACATCACCGGCATGTTCGAAGCCAGCATTCGTGTCGTCGTGCGCAATGTGCGCGGCGTGCTGGCGCGGCTCGCTGCCGGCATCGCCGAAACCGACTCCAACATCGTCAATATCAGCATGGACAAGGACAGCGGCGAGGCGACCACCCTGTTCTTCACGCTGCAAGTGACGGACCGCATCCACCTCGCCCGCATCCTGCGCGCCATGCGGCGCGTGCCGGAAGTGGTGCGCATCACCCGTTACGTCGATCCGAAACAACACTGAAAGGAAATGGCATGGCCCTCTACGAATCCGAGCACACCAAGTTCATGCGCGAATGGATGGAAAAGCATCCCGAGGAATTGCAGGAACAGAAGCAGGGGCGCGCCCTGTGGTGGGACAAAACACCGCGGACGCTCGACACGATGAGGAACGACGCCGCAGCGGAAGTGCCGAAAAAGGCCTACTACTACGACACGAACTAGCCTGCCAGCGCCAGACGGCGGGGTTTATTCAACGGCACCAGACGGGATAAAGCGAAAAGGGGGCCGGGAATGGTGGTCTATCTGACCCGGTCCATTTTATTTCCCGCAACACGGGGCCAGACTTCCGCTTGACAGATTCTTTGTTGCGGAATACTGTTGTTTATGATTCACTCATTCGCATGCTCCGACACCGAGGCGCTATTCCACAGCCTGGATATCCCCCGATTTAGGAATATCGAACGAGTCGCGCGTCGCAAACTGCTTCAACTGCACGCCACCACTGAGTTGAATAGCTTGCGAGTGCCTCCCGGTAACCGCTTGGAAGCGTTGAAGCACGACCGCAAAGGGCAGCACAGCATCCGCATCAATGATCAATGGCGGGTATGTTTCGTGTGGCAGGCAGACGGTGTGCGGAATGTTGAAATTGTCGATTACCACTAAATAGTTGGTGGGCAAAGGAGTGAAAAATGGGTCAATTACTTGACGAGATTCACCCAGGCGAGATTCTCCTTGAGGATTTCATGAAGCCGATGGGGATTACGGCTCGACAACTGGCTGGCGACATTGACGTTTCGCCAAGCCGGATCAGCGAGATTATCCACGGTTCGCGGCCCATTACAGCGGATACCGCGCTGCGTCTCGGGCTGTTTTTCGGCATGGAGCCGCGTTTCTGGCTGAACCTGCAAAGCGAATACGACATGCGGACGGCAACGCGCGATCTGCAAGACAAAATTGCCCCCCGTATCCGAATATTCCATCAGGTTGCTGCATAAATTCGGACAGAGCTTGAGTCGCAAGCCATGGGATCGTTTGCTCGCTTGACACGGACCGGCTAATGGGTGGCCCTATTATTCGTCAGGCGGCGGCTTTGAGCGGTGTAGAGTCCTTGGCGCGTTCGCTGACGGATAACACTTCGACACCTACGATATTTCCGTTCGCGTCGTAGTCCAGGATCACGCCAGGCTTGATCTGTTCGGAACGTTCGACATCATGGTCGGAAATTTCCAAGTAGAGCGCGTCGGCGATTGGATCGAATTCGAGTTTCATAGATCGGTCACCTCATCATCAAAGTACGCGGTAACGACGCGGACAGGTTGAACGTTTTCATTATAGACGACACGCAATACCCGGAATCCCCGCTCCGGGATTGGGCGCAGCGCGTGGGCCAGGTCGGGATCGTCGTGGTCGTTTTCGGTGCGGGCGGGATGGTCGAGGGTTGTGGCGATCCACTCAGGAACAATCTTTCTTCGCCGCAATCGTTTCTCTGCGTGCTCGGTCAGCGTGTAGTCCATACCGGCAGTCTAGCAAAGGTTTTCACATAGGAAACCTCAAACTCGCAGAATCCCACAGCTCGTCGTCAGGTGTGGTTTTGTGCGAAGGCTGCACGGATCAAGCACTGAAAGTCGGCGCTGGGGGAACAGCGCGGCATGGAATGTTCCAATGGAGGAGGAAAGAACACAGGCTGGCAGAAAACCGTGGTCTGTCCCCTATTATTTAAAAAGCCACCCCGAAGGGTGGCTTTCAGTTTCCGATACCTTGCCGACACTAGGTCGGCGCGATATTAGAACGAGTGACGCAGGCCGGCTTGCCAGCGGTTGAAGCCGCCAACGCCGTTGCCGGTGGCGCCATTCTTGTTGTTGTCGCCCGTCTCGTAACGGCCGTAGGCGGTTGTACGCTTGCTCATCGCATAGTCGATACCAACAGCGTTCAGGTTGCGATCCGCGTCGGTGACGGACTTGTCATCCACGCGCAGAATCTGACCGGCCAGGCTCAGAGCACCCGAAACTGCGTACTTCAGGCCAAGGTTCCACGAGCGGGAATCGGCGACGAGAACTGCGTTGCCGGAGTTCTTGGACCTGGTCCAGCCAGCATAAACCGTCGCCGGGCCAAACGTATAGTTGCCGGCCAAAATATTGTGCGTAACCTTTTCGCCTGCGGCCAGCGTGAGTGCGTTGCCCGAGCCAAGTTGTCCACCGTTGGAGATCTGCTCATTTACGTAATGAACATTGATCGGGCCTTTGTTGTATTTCAGACCGATCGCGGTAAAACCGGCAGTGTTACTCGCGGCTGCAACGGGAAGACCTTCGTCATTCTTCTTGGCCCACTGCAACGAAGCACTGAAGCCGCCCATCGACGGCGTGCTGTACTGCAGGGAATTGTTGATCCGAACCGAGCGGGCGCCACTGATGCCGCCGGCAGCTTCGCCTTCGGCCGCAACCAGGCCAGCCGTGCCACCTGCGTACACGCCGTTGGAACCAGCGCGCGACAGACGGCCAAAGGCGCCGGAAATGCCGGAGCCGATGCCAGTGCCGAAGGGCTGGGCAGCGATGGTGGCGTAGAGTGCGTCGGTATTCAGGTTGCCGCCCTTCAGCGCGCCCCAGTTGCCGGACACTTCCAGATAGTTGTAGCTGTTCAGCAAGCCTGTAGCCGTGTTGGTGCCAAACTGCCAGTCGGACTCGCCGAAGAACTTGACCTTGTTGCCGCCGCCGAGATCTTCCGTGACGGTGATGAACAGCGCGGAAGTCGACGAACCATTGCTGGCAAAGGCAGTCTTGGTGTCGGCCATGCCGGCGGTCTCCAGCGACTGGGAGTAGTAGCCACCGTCAACCAGGCCCGACAGGGTAACGGTCGACTGGGCGAACGCGGCGCTGGACAGGCCGGCGATTGCCAGAGCGATAATTTTCTTTTGCATTTAGTGTTCTCCAAAAAGAGAGTTGGTTTAAGCAGATTGCAATGACACCACGTGGTCGGTCACTACTCGCTGCCACTGCCCGAATCCGGGAAGCTGGGAGCATTTTGCCGTTGCGCCCGGGCGCCGACAATCATCACCGCCGTTTTTGGAGGCCGGACGACATATTTTGTGGTTTGCGCACAACAGACGCCGCAAGGCCCGTACGTCAGCGAACGAAGAGGATGGGAATACACTCCATGAAAAATAAAGTGATTGACTCCAACCGAGTCGTTTCCTACAATTTGTATTACAAATGTACCGGTGCTTGTAATACAAAATGAATGCGTTTTCTATCCGCCTTCCTGAAAATCTGATGAAGGAAGCTGATGCCGGGGCAAAGGTCTTGCACGTACCCCGCTCGGAGTATGTACGCCTTGCCATCAGGCGCATGAACCGGGATGTAGCTGCAGAAGAGCGGCGCAAGAGACTGCAACGGGTGTCGGAGCGCGTGCGCGATGAGAGCATGCTGATATGCGCTGAATTCGATGCCTTGGAGTATCCGCGTGGCAAAGCCGGATAACGGCGAGGTTTGGCTCGCCAACCTGAATCCCGGTCGCGGTACCGAACCGGGGAAGATGCGTCCGGTTCTGATCGTGCAGGGGCAAGGGCTTTTGGACGCAAGCCATCCGTCCACACTGATCGTGCCATTGACGACACGCCTGGTTGATGACGCCGAGCCGCTTCGACTCCGCGTTGCGGCGAGCGAGCGCCTCGACCATGACTCCGATTTACTGATTGATCAGTTGCGGGCTATTGACAACCAGCGCTTGTCGGCCGGCCCCTTGGCCCGACTGTCTCGCGAGGATATGCTCGCGGTCTATCGCGCCATCGCCGATGTACTGGAAATTCCGCAGGATGAATAGGAACAGGAGCGGGGCCAGACTGCGGTTTCTCGCGCATTTACGGCGGCACGAGCAGTCGCGACTGGCGGAAAACACCTGTTCTCCAACCGCAAAACGCTTGCAATTCGGATTGGATTAAGTTATATAAAGGTATAACTCATCATTGGAGATGCATCATGCACACAACCAATCTGCGCAAGGTTGGCGGCTCGATCATGTTGGCTGTTCCTCCGGCGTTCCTCGATCAACTGCACCTGCACGCGGGAGCGACCGTCGGTGTGACCGTTTCCGGGGGGCACTTGGTGATTGATCCCAAGCCAAGGCCGCGTTACACGCTGGCGGAATTGCTGGCTGCCTCCGACTATTCACAACCACAACCGGCTGAAGAGCGCGAATGGGTCGATGCGCCTGCCGTGGGTGGCGAGTTGATATGAAGCGAGGCGATATTTACCTGGTCTCGCTTGATCCGACCGAAGGACGTGAACAAAGAGGGAGCCGCCCTGTTCTGGTCGTATCCCCGACCGAGTTCAATGAAGCAACCAGATTGCCGGTGATCTGTCCGATCACGAGCGGGGGCGACTTCGCCCGCCGCATTGGATTCGCCGTTCCCGTGACCGGCATCAAGACTACGGGCATTGTTCGCTGCGATCAGCCCCGCGTGCTCGATCTCGGCGCGCGCAATGCGCGCAAGGTGGACACCTTGCCCGCATCCATCATGGACGAAGTTCTGGCAAAGCTCGCCCCGATTTTCGAGTGAATGGGTAAGAATGCCCCGAAGAAATCGCCTGCGGGTGCTGCCTGATGTCGTGCGGGTCGCGCACAACAGGCCGCCGGGGTTTTGATTGCGGCCAATAAGTGAGTGAGTGTTGACTTGGGGAATATCGGACCCTATCATCGAGCAGGTATTACCCCATTACCCATTACGGGAGCATACGCATGACATCCGTGTCCCGCTTGACATCAAAATTTCAGGCGACCATCCCGCTGCCCGTGCGGACCGCGCTCGGTATCAAGCAGGGAGACGCAGTCGCCTTCGAGGTCGAAAATGGGCTGGTTCGACTCAGCCGCGCCAACCCCCGCGATATCGCGTTCGCGCACGCAATCGAAGGCACGCTGTCCGAATGGGATTCCCCTGCCGACAACGAGGCCTACCGTGGGCTATGAGCGCTTCGACGTCGTGGTAGTGCCTTTTCCATTCACTGATTCCGCGACGAGCAAGAGACGGCCCGCCCTTGTGATATCAAACGCGGAGGCTTTCAATCTGCCCGCCGGGCACAACGTCATGGCCATGATTACCAGCGCTGGCAATGCCGGCTGGCCGCTTGACGTGGCGATCTCCGACGGCAACAGCGCAGGCCTCACGGCGGCTTCGCTGGTAAGAATGAAGCTATTCACGCTGGATAACCGCTTCATTTTGAGACGGGCGGGGCAACTCGCTGTTGCTGACCGCAGGGCGGTATCGGCAGCCCTCAAGCGATTGCTGGCATAGCCGCACAGCGACAGCTTCATAAGGGTCGCAACCCTGCACCAGTCGCCGGCGAAACGGTGCGGAAAATCAGATTTTCCGGTTCGCGGCGTCCGGCCGCAATCGCGATTGCGCTGCCTCGTAAACTTTTTGCTTGTCCCTCTTTCCGACGCCGATCACGGTAACAAACACGACGTCGTCATCGACACGATAGACCAGTCGATAGCCGATCTGCCTGAGCTTGATCTTGTAGCAGTCAGCCATGCCAGAGAGTGCGGCAGCCGGCACACGAGGATTGTCCAAGCGCTCTTCGAGTTTCTTTTTCAATGGTTCGCGCACGCTGCCATCGAGTCGCTTCCACTCCGCCAGCGCCAGTTCGTGAAAGCGCAGCTTATAGCTCATCCAACCTGACCTCGACAAAGGGGCCATTGGCGCGCTCATGAACCAACCGGGCGTCCTCCAGATCCTCCATGTGCGCCATCAGTCGCTCGTAATGCGCTGCCGGCAGGAGATACGCCTCGGGCCGGTTGTGGTTGAGGATGGCCACGGGGCTTTCGTCAGCCTGCTTGATGATGTCGGCAAAATTACGCTTCAGCTCGGTGACGCTTACGGTCATGCTGCTATAGATGGTATCCATCGGAACCCCGCCAGAAGAAAATCTGAACCAAAGACAAAGACGCCTAATTAGGGTTAAATTGTAGCATCTAATTAGATACTTTTCGCCGTCCAATCAAGTCAGAGTCACCCGCGCAAACTTGCGCTTGCCCACCTGCAGCACGACACAGTCTCCGGCACTCAGCGCCGTAGCGCGATCGCCGACTTTCTCGCCGTTGACGCGCACGCCGCCGCCATCGATCATGCGCAAGGCATCGGACGTGCTCGGCGTCAGGCCGGCGGCCTTGAGCACCTGCGCCAGCGAGCCGGCGGCAACGCTGATCGCGGGCATGTCGTCAGGCAGCACGCCGCGCTGGAAGCGCGCCTCGAACTCGGCCAGGGCGGCGTCCGCATCCTTTGCCGAGTGAAAGCGGGCGACGATCTCCTGCCCCAGCAGCACCTTGATGTCGCGCGGATTGCGCCCTTCGGCCACTTCGCGCTTGAAGCGGGCGATCTCGTCATTGCCGCGAAACGAAAGCAGCTCGTAGTAGCGCCACATCAGTTCGTCCGACACCGACATCAGTTTGCCGAAGATCTCGGTGGGCGATTCGGCAATGCCGATGTAATTGCCCAGCGATTTCGACATCTTGTTGACGCCGTCAAGACCTTCCAGCAGCGGCAGCATCAGCACGCACTGCGGCACCTGGCCGTAGTGCTTCTGCAATTCGCGCCCCATCAGCAGATTGAACTTCTGGTCGGTGCCGCCCAGCTCGACATCGGCCTTCATGGCCACCGAGTCGTAACCCTGGCACAAGGGGTAAAGGAATTCGTGGATGGCGATGGGCTGGCCGCCGGCGTAGCGCTTGGAAAAGTCGTCGCGTTCGAGCATGCGCGCCACCGTGTGGCGGGCAGCCAGCTTGATCATGCCGGCGGCGCCGAGCGGCTCGAACCAGGTCGAGTTGAAGCAGACCTCGGTCTTCTGCGGGTCGAGTATCTTGAATACCTGCTGGCGATAGGTGTCGGCATTTTCCATAATCTGCTCGCGCGACAGCGGCGGGCGGGTGGCATTCTTGCCGCTCGGATCGCCGATCATGCCGGTGAAATCGCCGATCAGGAACATCACATGGTGGCCAAGGTCCTGAAAATGCCTCAGCTTGTTGATCAGCACGGTATGCCCCAGATGCAGGTCCGGCGCGGTCGGATCGAAACCGGCCTTGATGCGCAGCGGACGCCCGGATTTCAGTTTCTCGACGAGTTCGGACTCGATCAGCAGTTCGTCGGTGCCGCGCTTGATCAGTGCCAGTTGGGAGTCGATAGCGACCATGATGACGTAACCCGGTTTGACGGAAGGGGGATATTTGCTACACTCACCCGACTTTTTAGCCGGTCCGCCCATCCAATTGAACAGAAACAAGAGCGGGATTTTAGCGCAACTCCTTCATTTCCGATCCCAACGACCCGGCCATTTCTGGGCCGGCGCGGGTGTGGTCGGCGTTTCGCTGTTCAGCATGGTCGCCGCCTTCGGCACGGTAAATGACGCGCGTTTGACCGACGTTCCGCAGCGGCAGGTGATCGAACAGTTGGCGCTGCCGGCGCTGGACGCGACGGCGGACAACGGTCAGAGCTTCGTGCGCGAAGAGCGGGTGCAGCGCGGCGACACGGTGATGGCATTGCTGCAGCGTCTGGGCGTTGATGATCCAGCGGCCGTCAACTTTCTGAAAGCCAACACTTCCGCCCATAGCCTGTTCCGCCAGCTCAGTCCGGGCAAAAGCCTGACGGCGAAAACCGGGCCGCTAGGCGAGCTGCAGATGCTCATTTTCCCGCTCAACGGCAGCAAGGATCAGGCCTTGGTGGTCGAACGCCGGGGTGACCAGCTTTCGGCTTCCGAGCAAGCCCTGCCGCTGGAAACCCAGGTGGTCATGAAGTCCGCCGAAATCCGTTCTTCCTTGTTCGGCGCAACGGATGCGGCAGGGATCCCGGACTCGGTGGCAACGCAACTGGCGGACATTTTCGGCGGCGACATCGATTTTAATCGCGATCTGCGCCGTGGCGACCGCTTCGCCGTGATCTATGAATCGATCAGCCACCTCGGCCGCGTAGTGCGCAGCGGACGCATCCTCGCCGCCGAATTCGTCAACAACGGCAAGACCTACCGCGCCGCCTGGTTCGCCGATCCTGCCGGCGGCGAAAACAGCAGCGGCTATTACACCGCCGACGGCAAGAACATCCGCAAGGCCTTCCTGCGCTCGCCGCTGGAATTTTCACGCATCACATCAGGCTTCTCGTCGGCGCGCTTCCATCCCGTGCTGCAGAAATGGCGCGCACACAAAGGCACCGACTACGGCGCCCCGGTCGGTACCCGGGTAAAAGCAACCGGCAACGGCGTGGTCGAGTATGTCGGCGCGCAAGGAGGCTACGGCAAGGTGGTCATGCTGCGCCACCAAAGTCGCTACACCACCCTCTATGGGCATCTTTCGGGATTTGCCGCCGGCCTGCGCAAGGGAACTCGCGTCAGCCAGGGCGATGTGATCGCCTTCGTTGGCGCCACCGGTCTGGCCACCGGTCCTCACCTGCATTACGAGTTCCGCGTCAATGGCGTGCAGCAGAACCCCCTGGCGATGGCCCTGCCCAGCGCACCGCCCTTGCTGCCGCAACAGCTCGGCCTGTTCCGGGCAAAAACCGAAGCTCGACTCGCCCGTCTTGATCTGATCCGCGGATTGAACCTCGCCCAGGCTGACTGACATGGCATCGGCTATGTCGCTGGTCGTAGGGCTGATGTCCGGGACCAGCCTCGATGGCGTCGATGCCGCTCTGGTCGACTTCTCCGCAGGCCGTCCGCGCACGCTGGCGACGTTCTGGCTGCCGTATTCGCCCGCCATTCGCCAGCAGGCCTTGCAATTGCAGACGGCGCAGCCCGATGAAATCCACTTTGCCGCACTGCTTGCCAACGAACTGGCGCACTGCTACGCGGACGCGGTGCACCAGGTGCTCGCCAGTGCCGGCGTGGATGCGGCGCAGGTCGCGGCCATCGGCTGCCACGGCCAGACCATCCGCCATCGGCCGGTAGCCGGCTATAGCCTGCAGTTGAACAATCCGGCACTGCTCGCCGAGCTTGCCGGGATCAGCGTCGTGGCTGATTTCCGCAGTCGCGACATTGCCGCGGGAGGCCAGGGCGCGCCGCTGGTGCCTGCCTTTCATGCCGCCGTGTTTGGCGATCCGCAGCAGCATCGGATCATCCTCAACATCGGCGGCATCGCCAATCTCACCGACCTCAAGCCGGGAAAGCCGGTGCGGGGGTTCGACTGCGGTCCGGGCAATCTGTTGATGGATGCCTGGATAGAACGCCATCAGGGGCTGAGCTACGACGACGCCGGCTGCTGGGCCAGCGAGGGGCAGGTGCGCCCTGAACTACTGCACAGCCTGCTCACGGATGCCTTCTTCAGCACCAGCCCGCCAAAAAGTTGCGGTCGGGACGAATTCAATATTTCGTGGCTGGAGAGTCACCTTGCCGGCAGCGAACGGCCGGAAGACGTGCAAGCGACGCTGCTCGAACTCACCGCAGTATCGGCAACCGACGCCATAGCCCGCTGGTGCGGCAGCCCCGTCGAACTTTTTGTCTGTGGCGGCGGCGCCCGCAATCTGGCGCTCATGGCGCGCCTGCAAGGCCATCTGCCGGATTGCCGTGTCGCCGGCACCGACTCTCTGGGGCAACCCGCCGACTGGGTCGAGGCGGTAGCTTTTGCCTGGCTGGCTTGGCGCACCCTGCGCGGCGAAGCGGGGAATCTGGCGGAAGTGACCGGCGCCAGCGGCCCGCGAGTACTCGGCGCCATCTATCCGCGGTAGACGAAAAAAGGCGCGGAGCCCACGGCTCCGAGCCCTTCGCTCAAAACAATCGAATCAGGCCGAGAACGACGATCCGCAACCGCAGGTACTGGTGGCGTTCGGATTCTTGATCACGAACTGGGAACCCTCAAGCCCCTCGGAGTAATCAATTTCAGCGCCGACCAGGTACTGATAGCTCATCGGGTCGATCAGCAGCGATACGCCGCCCTTTTCCATTACGGTGTCGTCTTCGTTGGTTACTTCATCGAACGTAAACCCATACTGAAAACCGGAGCATCCGCCGCCGGTCACAAACACCCGCAGCTTGAGTTCGGGGTTGCCTTCCTCGGCGATGAGCTCCTTGACCTTGGCCGCCGCATTGTCAGTGAAATTGAGCGGTGCCGGCATTTCGGTGGGTGCGTTCATGGTGTTCTCCTGTTGGGGGGGTGCTACGCAATGGGACTTAGGTATGTCCACAAATTATGGTTTCAATAGCGCGGAAGGTCAATTACTGGCTGCCAGCTTCAATTCCACCGCCTTCGCCGGCGCGCCCTGATGCACCAGGCGGCCCTGCACTATGGCCCCGAGATGCATCTCGATCGTGCTGTACTCGACATCACCCGTGACCCGGGCGTGCGGCTGAAGTTCAAGAAAATCGCTTGAATACACCGAACCGACGACGGTGCCGTTGATAACCAGATGGGACACCGAGATCTCGCCCTCTATCCGCGCGTGCTCGCTGATCACCAGCGTCGCCGGTTGTCCTTCGGCGCCGCGTACGTTGCCCCTGACCTCGCCATCCACGCGCAGACCACCGGTAAAGGTCACGTCGCCATCGAGCGCCGTGCCGACCCCGATCAGACTGTCGATACGTCCTTGCGGCTTGCTGGTTTTTTTGCCGAACATTATTGGAATCTCCTCACCTGTAATTCCTGCGAAAGCGTGCCGCTCAAAGAGCCACGCTCTGACTGGCCTTGACCACGCCGTCCTGGATCAAACGCACCTCGACACGCTGAATCCGCGCTTCGGCGGCCACCTTGAACGTGCCTTCCAGGCGCCGGAAGTAACGAAAATTCACCTGATACTGGCCCGCTGCGGGTTCCCCGGCGGCGGGGAACTGCATCATAGCAGTCTCTTTGCCCCGCTGCACGGTCGCAATCAGCTGGATCATGCCGTTGAATTCCCGGTCTTTCTTGTCCCAGGTTTGTGCCACCAGCAGGCGATAGGTGTATTGGCCACCACCACCGGGAAGTATCTGCAGCCGACTGATCGCCAGGCCGGAATCCCCGGCCGGGCCCCCCGCCAGGCTTTCAAACGTCGCCAGATCTGAC
This sequence comes from Sulfuritalea sp., assembly GCA_030651305.1. GTDB lineage: Bacteria > Pseudomonadota > Gammaproteobacteria > Burkholderiales > Rhodocyclaceae > Sulfuritalea. The sequence continues at coordinate 198,757 of JAUSCI010000046.1, forward strand.
TTGAGGCGAATATTTTCCTCTTCCAGTATCCGTATCTGACCGGAAAGCTGCTCCTGCGAGGTGCTCTCTATACGCAGGCGGCTTTCGCTGGCATTCGCCACCTTGCGCGCGCTTTCCAGGTCGGATTCCAACTGCGCAATACGTTCCCGCATTCCGGCAATTTCGTGCTCGCTGGCGCCCTGGTGGAAACCGGCAAAGCGCTGCCCGGCGTCATAAATCCAGCCGGCCACAGCCAGCGACGCACCGGCAAGAACCACCACGGACAGCGCCCGCCAGTACCACGGCAGATGGGTCCGCACCGCGACCCGCGGTGCGGAAATACCGAAGCGGCCGCGCAGCCGCCTCAGTGTCAGGGCAAGACGGGAACTTGCGAAAGACCCGAACATTCGTCCACACCAAACATGATGTTCATGTTCTGCACTGCCTGCCCGGCGGCGCCCTTGACCAGGTTGTCGATCACCGCAAGCACCACCAGCGTGTCCCCCCCCTGCGGCCGATGCAGCGCAATGCGGCAGGTGTTCGCCGCGCGCACCGAGCGCGTCTCGGGATGCGATTTCGGCGGCATGACGTCGACAAACGGCTCGGCGGCGTAACGCTGTTCGAACAGGGCCTGAAAATCTTCTTCGCGGGTAATGCGCGCGTAGAGCGTGGCATGGATGCCGCGAATCATCGGCGTCAGGTGCGGCACGAAGGTCAGGCCGACCTCGTCCGCCGTCTTCCCGGCGACGCGCGCCAGTCCCTGCCGGATCTCAGGCAGATGGCGATGGCCCGGTACCCCGTAGGCCTTGAAATTGTCCGATGCCTCGGAAAACAGCGTGCCGATTTCGGCCTTGCGACCAGCGCCGGACACTCCCGACTTGGCGTCCGCAATCAGGTGATCGAGGTCTACGCAGCCAGCCTCCACCAGCGGCAGGAAGCCCAGTTGCGTCGCTGTCGGGTAACAACCGGGGTTCGCCACCAGGCGGGCGGTGCGAATCTGTTCGCGATTCACCTCGGGCAAGCCATACACCGCCTCGGCGACAAGACCCGGGCTGGCGTGGCTCATGCCGTACCACTGCTCCCACAAGGCCACATCCTTGATGCGGAAATCAGCGGCCAGGTCGATGACCTTCACCCCCGCTTCAAGCAAGCCAGTCGCCTGCTGCATGGCAATGCCGTTTGGGGTGGCGAAGAACACCACGTCGCACTCGTTTAACGGTGCATCTTTTGGATCGCTGAACTTCAGGCTGACGGCGCCGCGAAGACTGGAAAACATATCGGCGACGGCCGTACCGGCCTCGCCGCGCGACGTGATGGCCGTCAGTTCAACGTCGGAATGCCTTGCCAGCAAGCGCAGCAATTCCACCCCGGTGTAGCCCGTGCCGCCGACGATACCCGCCTTGATCATGCCCAACTCCTTGCTGCGAATGGTTGATGGTAACCCCTAATCCCACCAGGGGATACCGTCCGCGCCTCAGGCGCGGACATAAGACGCAAAAGCCGCCCCGAAGGCGGCTCTTGGACAACAGCGATACAACTGCTGATGCTTAGCGCTTCGAGAACTGCTTGCGCCGGCGCGCCTTGCGGAAGCCGACCTTTTTGCGCTCTACTTCGCGCGCATCGCGGGTAACGAATCCGGCGGTCGACAGCGCAGGTTTCAGCGTCGCATCGTATTCGATCAGGGCGCGGGTGATTCCGTGCCTTACCGCACCGGCCTGGCCGGACTCACCGCCGCCTTCGACATTCACCAGAATATCAAAGGTGCTGGTGTGCTGGGTCAGTACCAACGGCTGACGCACCACCATGCGACCGGTTTCGCGCGAGAAAAACTCGTCGACCGGCTTGTCGTTGACCACGAACTTGCCGCTGCCGGTGCGCAGGAACACGCGCGCAATGGCGGTCTTGCGGCGACCGGTTCCATAATATTGGGTGACTGCCATCAAAACTCCTTAGATTTCCAGCGCTCAGATGTCGAGTGACTTGGGCTGCTGGGCGGCGTGCGGGTGGGCAGCGCCAGCATAGCACTTCATCTTCTTCAGCATCGCGTAGCCCAGCGGGCCCTTGGGCAACATGCCCTTGACCGCCTTTTCCAGGATGCGGCCGGGAAAACGCTGCTGCAGCTTGGTGAAGTTGGTTTCATTGATGCCGCCCGGATAGCCGGTGTGGCGGTAGTACATCTTGTCCTCGGCCTTGTTGCCGGTGACGCGCAGTTTGTCGACGTTCACCACGACGATGAAATCGCCGGTATCGACGTGCGGCGTGTAGATGGCCTTGTGCTTGCCCCGCAGCCGGCCTGCAATCACGGACGCCAGGCGACCGAGTACCTTGTCCGTCGCATCGACGACAAACCAGTCGTGCTCGACCTCATGCGCCTTGGCGGAAAATGTTTTCATTCTGGTGTTCCTTGCGTGCTTCGATAACCCGACCTGCGCGGCAATGAATGGAACCCGCCCATGCGCTTCTCGGAAAGCCGAGCATTCTAACCAATCGCCGAAGCCCGTGTCAAATGGGATTTGTCGCGGCTCACAGCCCTCAGGCTTCCTGCATCATGCGCCAGTACTGATACTTCATCATCGCGGCGGAACCCGCCACGATGGAAACCAGTGTCAGCACCGACCCCAGGGCCAGCGTCGAAACCCCGGTGATCCCCTGTCCGATGGTGCAACCCATGGATAAAACACCGCCTATGCCCATCAGCACGGCACCGACGGCGTGGTTGGCGAAATCGCCACCATTGACGAACCACTCGACGCGAAAGCTGCGCGTAAGCAACGCATAGAGCAACGAGCCGACGATCACGCCGACCAGCGCCATGATGCCGAAATTGATCAGGGACGTATCTGCCGGATTCATCACATAGCGCGCCAGATCGCCCATCGGACTCATGAACGTGAAGGACTGGATTTCGACGCGCAAGGGCTTGACGTCGGCAAAGTCGGCGAACTCCTTCCAGGCCACGCCCATCGGCCCGGCGGTGACATACCAGCCGACGACAACCGCGAGACCGATCACCGCGCCGCCCAGGATCAGATCGAAGCTGCCGCGAAAATCGCGCGAAGAAAAGATGAATCCGAGCAAGGCTACGCCCAGGGCGACCCCGAACGCGGTATTGCCGAGCCCGGTCAAGTCCCCCAGCGCCTGACTGGCCTTGCCGGCGGCAGCGAGATTGATGGTGGTCGCCGACATCATGCTGCCGAATACCGTGTCGTAGAAGTTGGTCCATAACATCGCGTAGGCGCAGGCCGACGCAATCACCAGAACCACCAGGGATTTCAGGTTGCCGCCGCCGACGCGCACCAGGGTCTTGTTGCCGCAGCCCGAAGCCAGCGTCATGCCGATGCCGAACATGAGCCCCCCCAGCACATAGCGCAGCCACGCCAGATTGGCGGTCCGGTAGGGCGGGAAGGTACTGGTGCCGATGACCGCCTTGCCCGAGGCTTCGAGCACCACGACGCCGAGCGTGGCCACCGCAATCGCCAGCATCCAGGCCCGCAAGCGACCCGTGTCGCCCATGTTGACCCAGTCCGAAACGGCGCCCATGGTGCAGAAGTTGGTCTTGTTGGCGACCGCACCCATGATGATGCCGGTGACGAAAACGATGCCCAGAATCTGCAGATGAATATTGAATTCCATGACTCTCCCCCAAGTCCAGAATGTCTAAGTTCTTGTCCAGCCGGCAATTCTAGAATAGCGGCGGCGGCGGGGAATCAGTCTTCTTTGACCGCAAATAATGGCAATCAATTGCCGCTGGCGTAAGGGGTCGGGTCCGCCAGGCCGGCATCGGCAAAGCCCTGGCGGCGCAAGCGGCAGGAATCGCACACGCCGCAGGCGCGGCCCTCCGCATCGGCCTGATAGCAGGACACCGTCAGCCCGTAATCCACTCCCAGCCGACCGCCTTGCTCGATGATCTGCGCCTTGCTCATGTCGATCAGCGGCGCGTGCAGCTTGAGTGGTCGGCCTTCCACCGCCGCCTTGGTCGCCAGATTGGCGAGCGACTCGAAGGCGCGAATGAATTCCGGCCGGCAATCCGGATAGCCCGAGTAATCCACGGCATTGACGCCGACAAAGATGTCCTGCGCACCCAGCACCTCGGCCCAGGCCAGCGCCAGGGACAGCATGATGGTGTTGCGCGCCGGCACGTAGGTGACGGGAATGCCGGGCTGGACGCCGGTGGTCGGGACAGCAATCGACCTGTCGGTCAGCGCCGAGCCACCGAGCTGTCCGAGGTCGAGCTTGAGTACGCGATGGGCGGTCGCCCCCAGCGCGGCGGCGACGCGCCCGGCCGCATGCAGCTCGGCGCCATGGCGCTGTCCGTAATCGAGCGACAGGCAGTGGCAGGCATAGCCCTGCTCGCGCGCCAGCGCCAGCACCGTGGCGGAATCGAGACCGCCGGAGAGAAGAACGACTGCAGGTTGCATGGCGGCGATGGTAGCAAACAGCCGGCGACTGCGGCTGCTCTATAATCTTCACCTCTAAACTTTTCCGCGACCGACGATGGCAAAAAAAGTGTTCATCCGCACCTTCGGCTGCCAGATGAACGAATACGACTCCGACAAGATGGCCGACGTGCTGGCCGGCGACGGCGGCGCAGTCAGGACGGAAAACCCCGAGGAAGCCGACATCATCCTGTTCAATACCTGCTCGGTGCGCGAAAAGGCACAGGAGAAGGTGTTCCACGACCTCGGTCGGGTCAGGCACCTGAAGCAGCTCAACCCGAATCTGGTGATCGGCGTCGGCGGTTGCGTCGCCAGCCAGGAAGGCGCGGCCATCGTCGCCCGCGCGCCCTACGTCGATATCGTCTTCGGCCCGCAGACCCTGCACCGCTTACCGCAAATGATCGCCGCGCGCCGCAGCAGCGGACGGTCCCAGGTCGATATTTCCTTTCCGGAAATAGAGAAGTTCGACGCCCTGCCTCCGGCCAGCGTTACCGGCGCCTCGGCCTTTGTCACGATCATGGAGGGTTGCTCCAAGTATTGCAGCTTCTGTGTCGTGCCCTACACGCGCGGCGAGGAAGTCTCGCGCCCGCTGGCCGACGTGCTCGCCGAAATCGCCGGACTGGTCGAGCGGGGCGTGCGCGAATTCACCCTGCTGGGCCAGAACGTCAATGCCTATCGGGGCAGCATGGACGACGACGGCGAGACTGCGGACCTGGCGTTCCTGATCGAAACCATGGCCGACATGGAAGGCATCGAACGCATCCGCTATACCACGTCGCATCCGCGCGAAATGACGCAAAGGCTGATCGACGCCTACCGCAGCACGCCAAAACTCGTCTCGCATCTGCACCTTCCGGTACAGTCCGGCTCGGACCGGATTCTGGCGGCGATGAAGCGCGGCTATTCGGTGCTCGAATTCAAGTCGCTGGTCAGAAAGCTCAGGGCGGCAAGGCCCAACCTATCGCTCTCCTCCGACTTCATCATCGGCTTCCCCGGCGAAACCGAAGAGGATTTCGAAAAGACCATGCGCCTGGTCGAGGAGCTGAACTTCGACGCCAGTTTCTCTTTTGTCTACAGCCCGCGTCCCGGCACGCCCGCCGCCGAAATGGCCGACGACACGCCGCCGGAGTTGAAGATCCAGCGCCTGACACGCTTGCAGAAAACAATCGAAGCACAGGCGCTGAAAATCAGCCAGGCGATGGTCGGCACGATGCAGCGCGTCCTCGTCGAAGGCCACGCCAGAAAGGATGCCAGCGAACTGGCCGGACGCACCGACAACAATCGAGTGGTCAACTTCGCCGGAAACGAAAGCCTGATCGGTCGTTTTATTGATGTAAAAATAACTGCCGCGCTGCCCCACAGCCTGCGTGGCGAACTCGTCAAACTTCCCGAACTGACAGACACGGCAGTTCACGGCTGAGACAGCAAACCACCCGGACCAGACATTCTGAGAACTTCGCCCCGCCCGCTGACGCTTTCCCTGCAGCCGCTCGACAACGCGCGGCTACAGAACCTGTGCGGAGCACTGGACGAAAACCTGCGCCAGATCGAGGCTGCCTTCGATGTCACCATCAGCCGCCGCGGCCAGCATTGCCGGATCAGCGGCGACCCGACGCAGTCGCAACTGGCAGCCACCGCCTTGCAGCAGTTTTACGAACAGGCGAGCGAGCCGCTGTCGATCGACGAACTTCAACTCGGTCTGGTGGAAATCGCACGCAACCGCAACAGAACTGCCTCCGCGCCGCCCAATGCCGGTCTCTTGACGAAGAAGCACGACCTGCATGGACGAACGCCCAACCAAGCGAAGTATCTGCGTGACATCCAGGAACACGACATCACCTTCGGCATCGGCCCGGCCGGTACCGGCAAGACTTATCTGGCGGTCGCTTCCGCCATCGATGCCTTCGAGCGCGACCTGGTCAGCCGCATCGTCCTCACCCGTCCGGCGGTAGAGGCCGGCGAACGGCTGGGCTTCCTGCCCGGCGACCTGGCGCAGAAAATCGACCCCTATCTGCGGCCGCTCTACGATGCGCTGTACGACCTGATGGGCTTCGAAAAGGTGTCCAAACTGTTCGAGAAGCAGAGCATCGAGATCGCACCGCTGGCCTACATGCGCGGCCGCACGCTGAATCATGCCTTCATCATCCTCGACGAGGCGCAGAACACCACGCCCGAACAGATGAAAATGTTTTTGACCCGCATCGGCATCGGCGCCAAGGCAGTGGTCACCGGCGACGTGACGCAGATCGACCTGCCGCGCGGGCAGAAGTCCGGGCTGGTCGAAGCGCGCCGCATCCTGGCCGATGTGCGCGGCCTGGCTTTCACCGACTTCGACGCCTCGGATGTGGTGCGCCACCCGCTGGTGGCACGCATCGTCGATGCCTACCAGAAACATGACGCCGTCCGCCAAGCGCCGACTGCCTGAGCTGCGCCTTTCGGTCCAGTATCCCGGCGGCAAGGACGGCGCACCGACTCGCCCGCAGCTTCGCCGCTGGGTGCGCGCGAGTTGCACCACGCCAGCGGAGGTGACTGTTCGTTTCGTCGGCAGCGAAGAGGGCCGGAGCCTCAACCGCGATTACCGCCAGAAGGACTACGCCACCAACGTGCTGTCTTTTCCCTACGAATCAGGCTCCCGCCTCAGCGGCGATCTGGTGCTGTGCCTGCCGATCGTGGCAAGCGAGGCAGGGGAACAGGGAAAGTCGCTGCAAGCCCACTTCGCCCACCTGATCGTGCATGGTATGCTGCATTTGCAGGGCTATGACCACGAGACCGGCCGCGCCGATGCCGAACGCATGGAGGCGCTGGAGCAGAAGATTCTCGATACTCTGGGTTATCCCGATCCTTACGCGTAAATAATGGACCCATCCAGTAGACCCAGTCTGATCGAACGGCTTTCCGCTCTTCTGCTGCGCGAACCAGAAGACCGCGAACAACTCCTCGCACTGCTGCATGGAGCCTTCGAGCGCCATCTGATGGACGCCGACGCGCTCTCGATCATTGAAGGCGCTCTCTCCGTCGCCGACATGGCGGTGCGCGACATCATGGTGCCGCGCGCGCAGATGGATGTGGTGGATATCAACGATACGCCGGAGCAGATCGTCGAGATCGTGCTCGAAACGGCCCACTCGCGCTTTCCCGCCATCGGCGAGAGCAAGGACGACGTGCTCGGCATCCTGCTGGCCAAGGACCTGCTACGCTATTTCGCCGGCAAGGAATTCGACCTGCGCGATACCCTGCGCCCGGCGATCTTCATTCCCGAATCGAAGCGGCTCAACGTGCTGCTGCGCGAATTCAGGGCGTCGCGCAACCACATGGCGATCGTGGTCGACGAATACGGCGGCGTCGCCGGACTGGTCACCATCGAAGACGTGCTGGAGCAGATCGTCGGCGACATTGAGGACGAATACGACTTCGATGAAACCGCCGACAACATCGTCAGGGACAACACCGGCCGCTACCGGGTCAAGGCCGTGACCGAAATCGGCGACTTCAACGCCGCTTTCGCCACCGGATTTTCGGACGAGAATTTCGACACCGTGGGCGGTCTGGTGATTCATCACCTGGGCCGGCTGCCCAAGCGCAACGAGGTGGTCAACATCGAGGGCCTGCGCATGCAGATTCTGCGTGCCGACAGTCGTCGCGTGCATACGTTGCTGGTCGATCCGCAGAAGGATCTGCCGCTCGCAACGCCTCTCGCCGCGGACGAATGACCCCGCGGCGAGCCGCCGTTGCCATGCGCGCGGCAAGTGCTGCGTTTGTTCTGGGCGCATTCTGCGTCCTCGGTTTCGCCCCATTCGGCGTCTCGCCTGCGCCGACTCTTGCGCTGGGCGGCCTGTTCTTCCTCTGGCGCAAGGCAAGCACTCCGCGCCAAGCAATGCTGCTCGGCCTGGCCTGGGGGGCGGGCTGCTTCCTGTTCGGCGTGTCGTGGATCTACGTCAGCCTCTCGCAATTCGGCGGCATGGCGCCGCCCGCGGCGGCCGGCGCAACCCTGCTGTTCTGCCTCTATCTCGCCCTGTTTCCCGCCCTGGCCGGCGGCCTGTTTCTGCACTGGCGCAGCAACACAAGCCGCGATGTGCTGCTATTCGCCGGCTTGTGGACACTCGCCGAATGGCTGCGCGGCACGCTGTTCACGGGCTTCCCCTGGCTGGCCGTCGGCTATTCGCAAAGTCCGCCGAGCCCGCTGGCCGGCTGGGCTTCGGTACTCGGCGTCTACGGCCTCGGATTCATTGTCGCGCTGATCGGCGGACTCGTTGGTCAAATGAGCCTCGCCGGCTGGCGCAGGCCGGCGGCATGGTTCTCGATAGTTGCGCTGCTCGGCCTCGGCGGATTGCTGCGGAGAATGGACTGGACGCAAGCGGCGGGCGCGCCCGTCACCGTGAGCCTGCTGCAGGGCAACGTGCCGCAAAGCCTGAAGTGGGACCCGAAGCGGCTGCCGCTGTCCATCGATACCTACTTGGGCCTGGCCAGGTCCCATCCGGCAACGCTCACCGTGCTGCCGGAAACCGCACTGCCCCTATACTTCAACGAAGTTCCGCGCGAGGTGCTGCGCGGCCTGACCAGCCACGGTAGCGCGCTGATCGGCGTCGCCGTCAGCACCACCGACGGCGGCTATACCAACGGCGCGGTGACGCTGACCGCGGAGCTTGCCCCTGCCGCCTACGCCAAGCGCCATCTGGTGCCCTTCGGCGAATACGCGCCGCCGGGCTTTGCCTGGTTCTTCCGTTTTGCGCACATCCCGATGTCGGATTTCACCGCCGGTCCGCCGCGACAGGAGCCGCTGAACATCGCGGGACAACGCATCGCGCCGAACATCTGCTACGAGGATCTGTTCGGCGAGGAACTGCTTGGCGCATTGCCGGCAGCGACCTTGCTGGTGAATATGTCCAACACGGCGTGGTTTGGCGATTCGCTGGCACAACCGCAACACCTGCAGATCGCCCAGTTGCGCGCCATCGAAACCGGCCGTGTGATGCTGCGCGCCACCAACACCGGCATGACCGCCATGGTGGGCCCGGATGGCGTCATCGCCGCCGCCCTGCCGCCTTTCACCACCGCTGCGCTGGTGGTCCAGGCCCAGGGGCGCAGCGGTTTGACGCCGTATGCGCGCTGGGGCAATCTGCTGGCGCTGCTGATTGCCGCCGGCGCCTGCCTGACGGCGCTGCGGCGGAAGAAAACCTAGAGCTTGTAAGCCGCCAGGTCGATGGTAAGCGTCGGCCGTCCCATGGCCTTCATCGCGGCGCAGAGAAAGCGGCGTGCCTCCGGCGTCAGCGGGTCATAGTCGGCCGGCTTGAAATCCAGGGCGAGCAACAGAATCTGGTCGACCAGCAACATTTTCCCCATGGGGTTCGGAGTTTCCAGCCCGGCGGCGAGGAATTTCTCGGCGATCCAGTGCCGCGCGCTGGCGGCATCGAAAGCAGCCAGATCTTCTGCGCCCAAGGGAAAAGCATAACGCTCGCCGTTCTTCAAAACCACGCTGACCAGATGATCCACGGTAGGGCTCCTTTGCGTATTGTTGACTTGACGCAGATGATACCGGAAGCGGCGGCGGCCACCGGGTTGTCGCGATGGAAATGGCTCACTGTTGACCGCAAGTCGCGCAGGTCCATAATTGACACTTCATCTATCAGAGGATCCGCGATGCCGTTCCGGTTTTTCCTGGCTTCGCTGTTCGCACTTGCGCTTGGCCTGCTGCCGGCCTTTCCAGCACTGCCGCAGACCGGTCAGCGCGCGGTTGCCGCGCAGCCCGCCAAGACTGACGGCAGGCGTATTGCTCTGGTGATCGGCAACGGCGATTACCAGTACCCTGACAACCTGCCCAAGCTGCCCAACCCGACCAACGATGCGCAGGATATTGCCGAGGCCCTGCGCGGATTTGGTTTTGAAGTCATCGAGCGCAAGAACCAGACGCTCGAAGCCATGAACCAGACCATCGCCGAATTCGGCAGCCGCATCGGCGGCAGCGAAGCGGCGCTGTTCTACTTTGCCGGGCACGGCATCCAGGTCAAGAACCAGAATTACCTGATGCCGGTGAATGCCAAGATCGACAGCGAAGCCGCCGTGCCCTATCAGGGCGTCGACATGAACCGGATCCTCGACGAAATGGACAACGCCAGGAGCGCCGTCAACATCGTCATGCTCGATGCCTGCCGCAACAATCCGATCAGCGGCAAATTCCGCTCCGGCAAATCGCGCGGTCTGGCCAGCCCGGGCAGCGCGCCGCAAGGCACCGTCATCGTCTATGCCACCGATCCGGGCAACGTCGCCGCCGATGGCGAAGGCCGCAACGGACTGTTTTCGGCCGGACTGCTGAACGCCTTCAAAGGCGGGGATTTGAGCCTCGACGGCGTCCTCACGACAGCGAGCGAGTACGTCGAACAGAAGAGCGTCGAAAGCGATCCGACGCGGAAGCAGACGCCCTACGTCAATGGCCCGAAGACGGTACAGAAGAACTTTCATTTCCGCGTCACCGTCGATCCCGGCCGCGGCGAGATTGAAAAGACCTTCTGGACCAGCATCGAGCGCAGCACCGATGCAACCGACTTCGAAGCCTATCTGCGCAAGTACCCCAAAGGCAGCTACCGGGCGCTGGCGGAGAACCAGCTCAGGCGCCTGAAAGCCAGCCAGCCGGCCGCGCCAAGACCGGCGGCAGTCGCCGTGCCGCCAGGGCCGACTTCTGCGCCCATGACCAGCGCAGACCCCGAAACCCAGTTCTGGAACGAAGTGAAAACCAGCGGCGCGCGGGACTACTTCGACATCTATCTCAAGCAATATCCGAAAGGCAAGTACGTCGCGCTGGCAAAGTTCGAACTCAAGAAGCTGGATGATCAGGACAAGGCCGAGCAGGCACGGCAAGCCGCGGAGAAGGAGCAGGCCGCCCAGCGCGCCGAACAGGCAGCGTGGGACGCCGCCAAAGCCGGCACCAGCGCAGCGGCCTACGCGAGTTATCTGGACCACTACCCCAGCGGCCGCTATGCGGCACTGGCGCGGTCGGCCCAGCAGAGGTTGCTGCGCGAAGAGGACGCGCAATGGAAGACGGCACTTGACACCGCGACGCGGCCCGCGATGCAGACCTACCTGGCAAAGTACCCGAGCGGCCGCTACGTGGCGCAGGCCAGACAGAAGGAAAAGGACTACCAGCCCGTCCCACCCCGGCCACCAGTCCCCGCAGCAACTCTAGCGATGGCGCCGGCCACCTACATCGCCGCCCGTCCGGCGGAAATTCCCGCGACGAGTGTCAGCGGTTACCCGAACAAGCCGCTGCGGATCATCGTGCCCTTTGCCCCCGGCGGGGCCAGCGACATTGTTGCCCGTGTGCTGTCCCAAGCGCTGGCGCAACACCTGGGCCAAGCGGTCATCGTGGAGAACCGTCCCGGTGCCGGCGGCATGATCGGCGTCGACGCTGCTGCCAAGTCCGCGCCCGATGGCTACACCATGCTCCTCGGCAGTTCGGCGAACATTTCGATTGGTCCGCAGCTGTACCGCAACATGCCGGTGAACGTCGCCACCGATCTGCTGCCGGTTGCCGTGCTTACCAATGCATCGCTGCTGCTCACGGTACATCCAGGTGTTCCAGTCAGAAGTGCAAGCGAGGTGATCGCCTATGCCAAGGCCAATCCCGAATTGCTAACCTATGCGACGTCCGGAGTAGGAAGCAGTTCCCATCTCGCGGCGGTGGCCTTCGAAACAGAAGCGGGTATCCAGATGACACACGTGCCCTACAAAGGCATGGCTCCAGCGATCGTCGATCTGCTGGGCGGCCGGGTGAGTCTTGCCTTCCTCGATCCTGCCTCGGCCGCAAGCCATGTCAAAACGGGCAAGCTGCGCGCCCTGGCCGTCACCGGGGACCGACGGCAGATTGAACTTCCCGACCTTCCCACCTTCGCCGAGCAGGGCATGCCCCGAGTGCATTTCACTCCGTGGAACGGCATTTTCGTTCCGGCGGGAACACCGGCGGCCATCGTGCGCCATCTCAATGCCGAAGTGCGCCGAGCCATGCAGCAGCCGGATCTCGTTGATGTGCTGGCACGTGGTTCGGTACAGGCTGCCCCCGGCGGGAGCAGCGAGGATTTCGCCGCTTTCGTGCGCGACGACACGGCCCGCATGGCACGCTGGATCAAGGCCGGCAACATCCGGATCGACTAGCGCGCCACCCCAGGCCGGGGACGGAAACCCTGTAAAATCTTCGCTTCCGCGAATTTCCGGGGTTTCCCGATGAAGAAACAAACGACGTTTAGTTCCGACGTCACGCGCGCAGGCGCGCATGAGTCATGAGCCAAAAACCCACTTTTAGTTCCGACATCACGCGCGCAGGCGCGCATGAGTCTTCACTGAAAGTCGGCCACGGGCCGACTTTTCAGGAAGTCATCCTGCGCCTGCAGGACTTCTGGAACAAACAGGGCTGCGTCCTGCTCCAGCCTTACGATATCGAAGTCGGCGCCGGCACCTTCCACACCGCCACCTTTCTGCGTTCGATCGGCCCCGAGCCGTGGAAAGCCGCTTACGTCCAGCCCTCGCGGCGGCCCAAGGACGGTCGCTATGGCGAGAACCCGAATCGCCTGCAGCACTACTACCAGTACCAGGTGGTGCTCAAACCAAGCCCGTCGAACATCCAGGAACTCTACCTCGACAGCCTGCGCGCGCTCGGCATCAACACCTCGGAACATGACATCCGCTTTGTCGAGGACGACTGGGAATCGCCGACACTGGGCGCCTGGGGCCTGGGCTGGGAAGTCTGGCTGGACGGCATGGAAGTCACCCAGTTCACTTACTTCCAGGAAGTCGGATCGATCCCTTGCCGACCGGTGCTGGGCGAGATCACCTACGGCATCGAGCGCCTGGCCATGTATCTGCAAAGCGTGGAAAACGTCTTCGACCTGGTCTGGGCGCCCGGCGTGACGTATGGCGACGTGTATCACCAGAACGAAGTCGAGCAATCGACCTACAACTTCGAGCATTCAGACGTCGACTGGCTGTTTGCCCAGTTCTCCAAATTCGAATCGGAAGCCAAGCGCCTGATCGGCTTGAGCCTGCCGCTGCCCGGCTTCGAGATGGTGATGAAGGCCTCGCACACTTTCAACCTGCTCGATGCCCGCGGCGCCATTTCCGTCACCGAACGCGCCGCCTACATCGGTCGTGTGCGCGCGCTGGCGAGGGAAATCGCGCAAGCCTATTTCGCTTCGCGCGAACGGCTCGGCTTCCCGATGCTGAAAGGATCCGCAACGTGAACGCCAAAACAACAAAGCCGGCCACAGAGATCACAGAGGAAGAGCAAGACGCTTTTCTCTGTGTCCTCTGTGCCCTCTGTGGCTGCCTGAGGTTTCAAGAATGAAGGCGACATTGCTGATCGAACTCCTGACCGAGGAACTACCGCCGAAGTCGCTGGCGAAACTGGGCCTGTCCTTCCGCGAGCAACTGCAAAAGGCCTTGGCCGAGGCCGGCTTCATCGACGCCGGCAACGCCGGGCGCTGGTTCGCCACGCCACGCCGGCTGGCCCTGCAATTCGACGACTGCCTGGAAAGCCAGCCGGATCGAGTGATCGAAAAGAAGGGCCCGGCGGTTGCCTCGGGAGTCGGCGCTGACGGTACGCCGACCAAGGCATTGGAGGGCTTCATCCGCTCGGCGGGTGTCGAATTCGCGCAGCTTGAAAAGCTCAACGACGGCAAGGCCGAGTACTTCGTGGCCCGCACCAAGAAGAAAGGCGGACGCATCGACGACTATCTGGCCGGCATGGTCGAGGCCGCCCTCAAGAAATTGCCGGTAGCCAAGATGATGCGCTGGGGTGCCGGAGAAGCGCAATTCGTGCGCCCGGTGCATGGCCTGGTCCTGATGCACTGCGCCAAAACCATCGCCGGCGAGGTGCTGGGGATTGCCAGTCGCAATGTCACGCGCGGCCACCGCTTCATGAGCGTCGGCGTGATCGAGATCCGGCGCGCCGAGGATTACGAGGCATCGCTGGAGACGCAGGGCCGGGTCATCGCCTCCTTCGACAAGCGCCGCGCCATGATCGTGGAACAGCTCGACCGCACCGCTGGGCCGCTGACCTGGTTGCGCGACGACGCGCTGCTCGATGAAGTCACGGCGCTGGTCGAATTTCCGGCCGTCTATGAAGCGAGCTTCGAACCGGAGTTTCTCGCCATCCCGCAGGAATGCCTGATCCTGACCATGAAGGCCAACCAGAAATATTTTCCGCTGATGGACGGCGACAAGTTGACTCACCGTTTTCTGGTGGTGTCGAACATGAAGGTGGCCGACCCGACCAACATCATCACCGGCAATGCCCGCGTGGTGCGGCCGCGCCTGGCGGATGCCAAGTTCTTCTTCGAAACCGACAAGAAGACGCCGCTGTCGGCGCGCATCGGCAAGCTGGCGCGAGTGGTCTATCACAACAAGCTGGGCAGCCAGGGCGAGCGCGTCGATCGGCTGATCAAGCTGGCAGCGAGGATCGCCAGCCGCCTCGACGCCGACGTGTCGCAGGCCGAACGCGCCGCACTGCTGGCGAAAGCGGATCTGGTCACCGACATGGTCGGCGAGTTCCCTGAACTGCAAGGCATCATGGGCCGCTATTACGCATTGTCCGATGGCGAGCCTGCCGTCGTCGCCGACGCCATCCAGAGCCATTACCAGCCGCGCTTCAACGGCGACTCCTTGCCGCAAGGCCCGGTCGCATGCGCCGTCGCCCTGGCCGACAAGCTCGATGCGCTGATCGGTTTTTTTGGCATCGGCCAGGTTCCCACCGGCGACAAGGATCCCTTCGGCCTGCGCCGCGCCGCGCTGGGCGTACTGCGCATCCTGATGGATACGCCGCTGCCGCTTTTGCTGCCGGAGCTGATCGACGACGCCGCCGCCGGCTTCGCCTCGGAGCTGCTGACCGGCGATTGGCGTACCGCCAGCGCCGACTTCTTCAGGGAACGCCTGCGCCACATGCTGCGTGACGCCGGGCACGACCACAAGGCTGTCGACGCCGTGCTGGCGCTGGACCCGGCGCGGATCGACCAGGTTCCCGCCCGGCTTGCCGCCGTCAAGGCATTCGCCGCGCTGCCCGAAGCCGAAGCACTGGCGGCCGCCAACAAGCGCATCGTGAACATCCTGAGAAAGTCGGGCGCCGAAGCGGGCACTGTGGTCGTCGTCGCGCTGTTGCATGAAGCGGCCGAAAAGGCGCTGTTCGCCCAGGTCAACGCCATCGCGCCCGGCATCGAAACGCAACTCGCTGCCGGCGACTACGCTGCCGCGCTGAAAGCCCTAGCTGGCTTGCGCGGCGCGGTCGATGCTTTCTTCGACGGCGTCATGGTAATGGCCGACGATGCGGCAACGCGCGCCAATCGTTTGGCCCTGCTGTCGCGCCTCACCGGATTGATGAACCGGGTGGCTGACATTTCGCTTCTATAAGCCAATGAGCCACAGAGATCACAGAGAACACAGAGAAGGGCCAGACAAGCAGTGCTTTTCCTCTGTGCCCACCGTGATCTCTGTGGCTAAATTGCTCTTATGAAACTAGTCATCCTCGACCGCGACGGCGTAATCAACCACGACTCTGACCAGTACATCAAGTCGCCGGAGGAGTGGAAGCCGATTCCCGGCAGCCTCACCGCCATCGCCCGCCTCAACCAGGCGGGCTATCGCGTGGTGGTGGCGACCAACCAGTCGGGCATCGGCCGCGGCCTGTTCGAAACGGATACGCTGATCGCCATCCATGACAAGATGCTCAAGGCGCTGGCGCAAGTCGGCGGGCGCCTCGACGCGATATTCTTCTGCCCGCACACCCACGCCGACAACTGCGACTGCCGCAAACCGAGGCCCGGCATGCTGCGCGAAATCGCCGCGCGCTACAACGCCGATCTCGCCGGCGTGCCGGCCATCGGAGATTCCCTGCGCGACCTGCAGGCCGCAATCGCCGTCGGCGCCCAGCCCATGCTGGTACTGACCGGCAAGGGCCGCAAGACCGTCGATGATCCGGCGTTGCCTCCCGATACGCTGGTGTTCCCCGATCTCGCCGCCGCCGCTGCGCACATCGCCCACTGAGAGTACGCCCGGCTGATGGCGGTATTCCGTTCCCTGTTGTTCATGCTGATCCTGCTGGTGGTGACGCCGCCCTACACGCTGGGGGTCATCCTGTGCCGGCCGCTGCCGCACCACATGCGGCGCCAGACGGTAGTGCCCTGGGTGAATTTCGTCATCTGGCTGGTCAAGCATGTCCTCGGCATACCCTACCGGCTGCTCGGCGCCGAGAACATTCCCGCCCGCGCCACGATCGTGCTGGCCAAGCACCAGTCGGCGTGGGAAACTTTCATGCTGCAGGAGGTGTTCACGGACACTGTTTTCGTCTGGCGCAAGGAGATCAAGTACTTGCCGTTTTTCGGCTGGGCGCTGGCCTCGATCCCGATGATAGAGACCGATCGCAATGCCACCCGGTCCAGCCTGACGCGGCTGGTAGAGCAAGGCCGCGACCGTCTCGACAAGGGCTATACCGTCATCATTTTCCCCGAGGGCACCCGCGCCCAGCCGGGATCGAAGAACCGCTACAAGGTCGGCGGCGCGCATCTGGCCGTCGAGACCGGCACGCCGGTGGTTCCGGTGGCGCTGAATTCCGGTGAATTCTGGGGCCGCAACGCCCTGTTCAAGCGCAGCGGAACCGTCACCGTCAGCATCGGTCCGGCCATCGATCCAACGGGACTCACGGCGAGCGAAGTAACGCGCCTTGCCGAAGACTGGATCGAAGCCGAAATGCGACGCATCAGCCCGCAGTTGTATGGAGGCCCGGCATGAGCGCGTCAACCGGCCATCGCCCGCAACTCAAGCTCAGGCTCGACAGCAGCGCACCCGACCCCGCCAGCCGCTGGCACGACGGCGCCGCGCTGGCGTTCCTCGGCGGCAGCCTGCGTCTGGTGCTTGACACCCGACATCGGGACGCGCTGCGCGAAGGCGACACGCTGGATTTGCCGCTGCCGCCCCAGGCCACCCCGCGCCAGATTCAGGATCGCGCCGAAGCCTGGCTGCGCGAAGAAGCCAAACGCCTGCTGCAACAGGTCATCGAACAAAAGTCGGCTCTGGCGGGACGGCGAGCGCCGCGCCTGGCACTCTCCTTTGCCGCCCGCGGTCATTGGGTCGAGGTGCAGAACCGGGACTCGTTGCGCTGCAACTGGCGCCTGATCGAACAACCCATGACCGTGATCGAGCAGGCGATCGCCCGCGCCATTGCCGCCTTGCCGCCGGAACAAGGCGGCTTCGATCTTTTCGGCACGCCGCTCGGCACCGCGGCGAACTGATGTTCCTCGAACAGCTCAAGCTATTCCGGCTGCCCTCGCCACCGCCCGAGGCAAAGACGCGCCATCTGCTGATCGGCGGCCGCATTATCGATTACCGGCTCAAGAGCGGCGCCAGGCGTTTGTCGATGACCATCGACGAGCGCGGCTTGCGCGTCGGCGCGCCGACGCGCACGGCCCTGACGGAGATCGAGGCCTTCGTCCAGGCAAACGGCGACTGGGTGCTGAAAAAACTCGGTGAGCTCGCCGCCGCCAGTCGCCCGCGCCACCTCACGGTCAAGGACGGGACGCGGCTGCCCCTGCTCGGCAACGATGCCGAAGTGCGCGTCCTGCCCGGCGCCAACCGGGTGCGCTGGGTGGCCGATGTGCTGGTCCTCGAAGCGCGCCCCGAAGCCGATCTGGCCCAACTGGCCACGCGTGCCCTGCAGAAGCGTGCGCTCACCCATTTCACCGGGCGCCTCGCCCATTTCAGCGGCCAACTCGATCTCGCACCGCCCAGGCTCGGCCTGTCGTCGGCGCATACGCGCTGGGGCAGTTGCAGCAAGCACAGCGGCATCCGCGTGAACTGGCGGCTGATCCACCTGCCGCCGCACCTGGGCGACTACGTGGTGGCGCACGAAGTCGCGCACCTGCTCGAAATGAACCACAGCGCGCGCTTCTGGGCCGTGGTCGGTTCGCTCTACCCGGAGTGGAAAGCGGCTCGCAGCGAACTCAAGCAGCGCGCCACCTCGCTGCCAATACTTTGATTGGACGCACGATGAGAATTCTGCACACCATGCTGCGCGTCGGCGATCTCGACAAGTCGCTGGCCTTCTACACCGAAGTACTCGGCATGCGCCTCTTGCGCCGCAATGACTACCCGGAAGGAAAGTTCACCCTGGCCTTCGTCGGCTTTCAGGACGAGAAGGATGGTGCGGTGATCGAACTGACCCACAACTGGGGCGTCGACAATTACGAAATCGGCACCGGCTACGGCCACGTCGCGCTGGCGGTCGAGGACGCCCGTGCCGCCTGCGATGCCATCCGCCAGCGCGGCGGCAAGGTCACGCGCGAGGCCGGGCCGATGAAGGGCGGCAGCAGCGTAATCGCCTTTGTCGAGGACCCGGACGGCTACAAGATCGAGCTGATCGAGAAGAAGCGGTAAAACGCATTCCGACCAGGCCGCCAGCACTTCCAGTCAGATCCTGCCGCGCGCCCTGACAAAAAGCCGGATCGTCAGGTCGGGTGAATGTCGATCGAACGATAGGCGTGGTCAGTGGCCTTGAAGGCAAGCCTCGTCACATCCTCAACGGAATACGTGCTCTCCTTGCCACAGCCGCCACAGCGGAACAGAGGCACGTCGACCGGAACCTTGAACGGCTCCGCCTTCTTGAGTTCCGCGACAACCTCCAGCCGGTGATGACCGGCCGACGACTCGGGCAGTTCCGCGTCACAGCGGGGACAGTGGTAGCGTTTCTTGAACAGTCCCTTCTTCTTGGCGCTGGGAATGCTGCTGAAGACTTCGGGGCTCATCATCAAATCCATGAGTTGCGCGGCGAACTCAAGATGAATGAAGCGTTTGTGCCCCTGTGCGCAGATCAGGGCCGGCATTCCAGTCACGGTCAACTTCAGGCCTCCTTCTTCGCCATGGAATGGATCAAGAACTTTCGGCGACATTTCACTCTTGCACTTGCTGCATGGCTTGCTCATCGCACATCCTCCTGTGGACTCCAACGTTGAAACAGTCTCCGGGCTTCATGCGAGGCGAGCTTCAAGGCGGTCGGCCGCCGCCTCGCAAGGTCAGGAATTCGGGCGAAGTCCGGCCGGCCGACGCGAGATCGCCGCGACGACAAGTCGTTCTCGAAAGAATGGGATTCAAGCGTGGCAGGAACGGGCACCATGTCAGCCTCCAGCCGCGTGTCATGCACGCGGGTGGCAGGCGGCCCGACCTGCCTAAGACCTGCAGCGCGAATGCACTGCACCTCTTTGAGTTGAGAATCAATCTCGGCGCAATTTATCGTTTCGACGCCCCAGCGTCAACCCGGACGTGTCGCGTTCAACGACCAGCTCGTGTCACCGTTGCCCGGTATCAAACACGACACGCCACAACGCGCGTACCGCATCCACCCGCTGCTGCACCAGTTCGCGCGCAACCCGCGGCCGGGCGCCGTTGAGGCGCAGCGCGTGCTGCATGCGGCGGTAGTCGCGATAGGCATTGCGCACTTCCTCGGCGAGACCCTCCGGGATCAGGCCAAGTCCGGCGGCAATTCTCAGCAGCGCGATATTGCCCAGATTGCCGGTGAGTTCGACGTGGCGATGTGAATACCCGAGCACCAGATACTGGATGACGAACTCGACATCGATCAATCCGCCGGGGTCGTGCTTGAGATCGAATACACGTTCGCGCTGGTCGCCCTTGGTGCCGTGCGCATCGACCATCTTCTGTCGCATGGCCAACACTTCCTCGCGCAGCCTGGCGAGATCGCGCTGCTGCCGCAGCACCTCGCAGCGAATGCGCTCGAAGGCATCGCCGACCGCCCGGTCGCCGGCCGAGTAGCGGGCGCGAGTCAAGGCCTGGTGCTCCCACACCCAGGCCGATTCGAGCTGGTACTTGCGGAAGGCATCGATGGAACTCACCACCAGGCCGGAGTCGCCATTCGGCCGCAGCCGCAGGTCGGTCTCGAATAACTGTCCGGACGAGGTCTGCAGCGACAGCCAGGTATTGAGCCGCGTCCCGAGTCTGCCGTAATTTTCACCTGCTTCGGGCGCCGGATCGTCGAACAGAAATACCAGATCGAGATCGGAAGCGTAAGCCAGTTCCTTGCCGCCCAGCTTGCCGTAACTGATGACCGCGAATCTGGGCGTTTCGATGTGGCGTTTCGGCATCTTCTTCCACGCCCTCTGAATCGCGGCATCGAGCAGAACATCGGCGAGTTCCGAAAGATGATCGGCCAGCTTTTCGACAGTCAGAAGGCCGGCAATGTCCTGCGTCAGCAAACGGAAAACCTGGGCGTGATGCACTTCGCGCAGGGTGTCCATTTGTTGCTCCGTATCGGGTTCGAGTTCATCGAGTCGCGTCGACAGTTGGGCGCGAAAGGCCGGCCAGTCGGGCACGACATCGAGCAGGCGCGGATCGAGAAGTTCATCGAGCAGGATCGGATGGCGTTGCAGATAGCCTGCGGCCCAGCTCGAACTGCTGACCAGTTGCGCAACCTTCTGCAGGGTCTGCGGATACTGCTGCAGCAAGGCCAGGTAAGCCGCGCGTCGGGAAATGGATTCGAGCAGATCGACGCCGCGCGACAGCGTTTCATCCGGATTCGGCAGCGCGGCCGCAGCCTCGATCAGACGCGGCACGAGGACATCGAAACGACTGCGAATATCCTGCGACATCTGCTGGTAGAGTGACCCCGCACGCAGCGCGACCATGCGTTGCGCGGCAGCCGGCGGATTGCGGTAACCGAGACGTTCGAAGCTGTCTTCCTTCGCCTCGCCGCCGGCATCGTGCCAAAGTCCGGCGAGGGCATGCTGGCCACGATTCGGGTCGGCAAACACCTGCTCGAAGTGGCGCGATACCGTGGCGCGATGGTCATCGAGTTCTTCGAGCAAGGCCCTGAAACTGGCGAAACCCATGGCCTTCGCCACGAGCCGTCGATCCTCGGCGGCCAGCGGCAGGCTGTGGGTCTGGGCATCGTCCAGATATTGCAGGCGATGTTCGAGGCGACGCAGAAAGATGTAGGCCGACGCCAACTCCCCGGCCGCATCCGGACTCAGGATGGTGCGCTCCGCCAGCAGCCTCAGCACGGTCTGCGTCGGCTTGATCTGCAAGGGCGTATCGCGGCCGCCGCGAATCAACTGGAACACCTGGGCGATGAATTCGATTTCGCGTATGCCGCCAGGACCCAGCTTGACATTGTCGGCCATGTCCTTTTTCGCTACCTCGCGGCGAATCTGGGCGTGGAGGTCGCGCATCGCGTTGATGGCGCCGAAATCGAAATACTTGCGAAAGACGAAGGGCAGGCGGATGCTTTCCAGCTCGTCGTGGCGATCTCCCGTCAGGGGTCGCGCCTTGATCCATGCATAGCGCTCCCATTCGCGGCCCTGGGTGATCAGGTAGTTCTCCAGCATATCGAAGGAGCACGCCAGCGGCCCGGATTCGCCATCGGGCCGCAAACGCATGTCGACACGAAACACCCGACCGTCTTCGGTAGGGTCGGCAATGGCGTTGATCAAACCGCGTCCGAGGCGGGTGAAAAATTCGAAGTTGGATATCGACCGCGAAGTTGCGTTAACTGCGTCGGTCTCGCCATCCTCCGGATAAACAAAGATCAGATCGATGTCGGACGACACGTTCAGTTCGCGCCCGCCGAGCTTGCCCATGCCGATCACGATCAGTTGCTGGGCACGACCCGCCGCCACGGCTGCCTCACTCCCCTCGCCCGCGCTACGCGGCGTACCGTAGCGTTCCACCAGGCCAGCGCTGAGCACGTCCACTGCCTTCCTCACCGCCAGCTCGGCAATCAGGGTCATGCATTCCGTCACTTCCGACAGCGGCGCCAGACCCGCCAGATCGCGTGCGGCGATGCGAGCGTAGGCCCTTTGCTTGAGTTGGCGCAACACCGGCTTGAGATTGCCTTCGGTGACCGGCTGCGCCGCGAGCCACGCGGATAACTCGCCGGCGCTTACCGGCTGATTCAGGGACAACTCGACCTCAGCCGCCAGTGCCGGGTTTGCGGCAAGCAAACGCCCAAGGTAAGGCGATGTTTCGACGATATCGACGAGGGGGGGCATCGGTTAGAATTTGCACGTGCAGCGCTGTGATCGCCCATTTTAGCGTGGGGCAGTGGCGCAGCCTCCCTCAATGTCAGCATCAAGAACCGCCAAGCCCATTATTTCCCAACTTATTTCCCGTCTGCGCCAGATGCCACGAGCCTACCCCCGGCTCGGCGTTTTGCTGCGCGTGCTGCTCTGGACGGTAACACTTGGCTACTTTGCCTTCGCCCTGCTGCTGCTGACGCTGCGCTACGCGATCCTGCCGCAGATCGAAAGCTACCGGGGCGAGGTCGAGCAGATGATCAGCTCGGGCATCAATCGACCGGTCGGCATTCGCAAGATCGAGGCGCATTGGGCCGGACTGCGCCCCGCGCTGAATCTCGAAGGCTTCGAGATTCGCGACACCGAGGGGCAGTCAGCACTGGGTTTCGATCAAGTCGAAGCCGAACTGTCCTGGAGTTCGCTGTGGCATCTTCAGCTGCGTCTGGCGCGGCTGGAGCTGAACGCGCCGACGCTTCAGCTGCGCCGCGACAGCAAGGGCCGCTTCTTTGCCGCCAGCCTGGAAATCACTCCCCAGACGGGCGACGAGGATGACATCACCGACTGGTTGCTGGCACAGGATCGCGTCATCATCCGCGACGCCAGTATCGTCTGGCAGGATGATTTGCGCGGCGCGGCGCCGCTGGAATTGAAACGTCTGAACATCCAGCTCGACAACAGCGGCAACCACCATCGCTTCGGCTTGACCGCCGAGCCCCCGCCCCAATTGGCCGCGCGGATAGACATTCGCGGCGATTTCAAGGGGCGCGACCTCGACCAGCTGGACGCCTGGAAGGGCGACATCTACGCCGAGCTGGACTACGCCGACCTCGCTGTCTGGCGCGCCTGGGTCGATTATCCGGTGGCCTTGCCGCAAGGCAGTGGCGCGCTGAGGCTATGGCTGGGATTTGCCGACAAGCGATTGGTCTCGACCACCGCCGATGTCCGCCTGGCCGACGTCCGCCTGCAGTTGCGCCCCGATCTGCCCGAACTGGATCTGCTCAAGCTAGAAGGAAGGCTGGCAGGAAGACGACTCGACGGCGGCTTTGAAGCCGAGCTGAAGCATCTCACGCTGGCGACCCGTGACGGTCTTGCACTGCAACCGACCGACCTCAAACTGGTCTGGCAGGAGGCGGCGGCAAACCGTCCTGCGCAGGGCACCGCCACTGCCAACGGCCTCGATCTCGATGCCCTGGCTCGTCTTGGCGCCCACTTGCCGCTGGACGAAACAACCCGCACCCGGCTGGCTCGTCATGCGCCGCGCGGTCGCGTTTTCGACCTCAAGCTGGACTGGAAGGGCGGCGTTGAAACCTCCGAAAACACCGCTGCACCTGAAATATGGAACGTCAAGGGCCGCTTCGAAGGCCTTGGACTCACGGCCCTGGGATCGGTACCGGGCATTTCCGGGATCAATGGCCGCGTCGACGGCAACGAAAAGGGCGGCGCCCTCTCGCTCGATGGCCAACGGGCGGCTTTCGAACTCCCCACCGTATTCGCCGATCCCGAGCTCGAGCTGGAAGCTTTGACCGCCGACGTCGAATGGAAATTGGCCGCCGATGGTTTGCGCGTAAGTCTGCGCAAGGCCTCGTTCCACAACAAGGACGCCGCCGGCGAAGCCAGCGGCAACTGGCATGCCCTGAGCGAAGGACCGGGCGAGATCGAACTCGACGCCCGCCTCACCCGCGGCAGTGGCGACGCAGTCTGGCGCTACATGCCACTGGCCGTGGGCAAGAACGTCCGCGACTGGCTGCGCGGCGCCATCATCGGCGGCAAGGCGACCGAAGCAACGCTGAGGCTGCGCGGCGATTTACGCCAGTTTCCCTTCCGCGACGGCAAGGATGGCACATTCGAGGTGCGCGGCAAGTTCCGCGACGCTAGATTGCGCTACGCCGGCAACTGGCCGGAGATCAACGAAATCGAGGGCGAATTGCTGTTTGCTGGCCAACGCATGCTGATCACGGGCAACAGCGGCCGGATGTTTGGCGTCGCCTTGCGCGACGTGCGCGCCGAGATTGCCGACCTCGAACAGGCGAACGAACTGCTCACCGTGACCGGAAAAGCGACCGGACCAACCGCGGATTTCCTGCGCTTCATCGAGACCAGCCCGGTCAGCGAGCGCATCGATCATTTCACCGAGGACATGAGGGCTGAGGGTAACGGCGAGCTCGATCTCAAGCTCGGCCTGCCCTTGCGCCGGCTGACGAATTCGAAGGTCGATGGCAGCTATCGCTTCGACGGCAACCGCCTGACGGTGGACAACGATCTGCCGCCGCTGGACGAGGTGCGCGGCGCACTTAACTTTTCCGCCGACCATCTGGAGGCGCGAGCCATTCGCGGCACGCTGCTGGATTCACCGCTGACGGTCGACGTGAAGACGGCGGGTGATGGCAACGTGCAGGTCAGCGCCGCCGGAGAAGTCAGCATCGCCACACTGCGGCGCCAGTTCCCGCATCCCGTGTTCGATCATCTGGCCGGGGGCGCGAAATGGGCGGGCAGCGTGCGGGTAAGGAAGAAATCCGCGGAAGTGAAGGTGATGTCGAATCTGATCGGGCTTTCATCAAGCTTGCCGGAGCCCTTCAACAAGCCGGCCACGGATGCGCTGGCCTTCAGTTTCGAACGCAAACCGCCACCCGAAGCTGCGACGCGTACCAGCGCCGTGCTGCGAGCGCCGACTCTGGTGAAGCCGGGCGCGGCGCAGGACATGCTCGATATCAGCCTCGGCAACGTGTTGCGCTTCCAGCTGGTGCGCCGCCACGACGTCAATCCGCCTGTCATAACGCGCGGCCTGCTGGCCGTCGGCGATGTCAGCGCCGGCATGCCGGACCGCAACGTTCTGGTGGCCGCGAATCTGCCACGCATCAATGCCGATTTCTGGCGCAAGTTGCTGGAAAAGCAAAGCGATGGCGGCGAGCAGAAAGAATCGGTGCTGCCAGCCCTGCCAACAGTTCAATTCGATTTGCGGACTGCCGATCTGACTCTGCTGGACAAGAATTTCCATGAAATACGCATCAACGGCAGCCGGCCCGAGGGCACCGGCAACACGCACTTCGACCTGAAGAGCAGGGAACTGACCGGGAACTTCGAGTGGAACAGCGCGGGCAGCGGCAAGCTGTCCGGCCGCATCGCCCAGTATTCGATTCCAGAAACCGTGGCCGCACCGGCGGTTCTGCAGGCGAAGGCGAGGGAAGTGATTGACCGGATTCCCGCGCTGGACATCACGGTTGACCATCTTTCGTTCAAGGACCGTCCGCTCGGCACCGTGCGCATCGCGGCCGAAAATCGCGACGGCTACTGGAACGCCAAAATCGATGCGAAAAACGATGATGGCGCACTGGAGGCCACCGGCCACTGGCGGCCCATCCCCAGCCAGCCGGATACCCGCATCGACTTCAAGCTCAACGCGAAAAGCATCGAGAAACTTCTGGCACGCATCGGCCACCCGGACGCCATGCGGCGCGGCAGCGCCAACCTTGCCGGCAACCTGTCATGGAACGGCTCACCCTTCATCATCGACTATCCGTCCCTCAACGGCAGCCTCAAGCTCGACGCGTCGAACGGACAGTTCATCAAGCTTGAACCGGGCGTCGGGCGCCTGCTCGGGATTCTCAGTCTGCAATCCCTGCCGCGCCGCATTACCCTCGATTTCCGCGACATCTTCAGCGAAGGCTTCGCCTTCGACAGCATCGGCGGCCAGTTTGCGGTCGCGCGCGGCGTGATGGATACCAGGGATCTGCAGATACAGGGACCGTCGGCAAAGGTGCTGATGAGCGGCACGGTCAATCTCGGCGCAGAAACACAGAATCTCAAGGTGCGCGTGCAGCCTGCGGTCGGCGAGTCGCTCGCAGTAGGCGCCATGATTGCCAACCCGGTGGCCGGCGCGGTCGTTTGGGCGGCACAAAAACTCTTCCAGGATCCGCTCGATCAAGCCTTCGCCTTCGAATACGCGGTGACCGGAAGCTGGGTTGACCCGAAGGTGGAAAAATTGGGACAAACGCCGCAAAAAGAGGAAGCCAAATGAAGATCGCGGCGGTGCAGATGATTTCCGGGCCGGACGTGGCGCCCAATCTGGCAACGGCCGGACGCCTGATCGCCGAGGCGGCGACAGCCGGCGCTCAACTGATCGCCCTGCCGGAATACTTTCCCCTGATCGGCGCCACGGATGCGGACCGGCTCGCGGCGCGCGAGGTGGATGGCCATGGTCCAATCCAGGACTTTCTTGCCGATGCAGCCCGCCGACACGGCCTGTGGCTGGTCGGCGGCTCGATCCCGCTGATGGCGCAGAACCCCGCCAAACTGCGCAATGCCTGCCTGGTGTTCGATCCGCGGGGTCAACGCGTGGCGCGCTACGACAAGATCCATCTGTTCGGCTTCAACAAGGGCGACGAAGCCTACGACGAAGCCGCCACCATAGAACGCGGCGATCAGGTCGTGAGCTTCGACTCGCCGCTCGGACGCGTTGGCGTCGCCATCTGCTACGACCTGCGTTTCCCCGAACTTTTCCGCGCCATGGCTCAGATGCCAAACCCGGTCGATCTGCTGGTGCTGCCCGCAGCGTTTACCGAAACCACCGGCCGCGCCCATTGGGAATTGCTGCTGCGCGCCCGCGCCGTGGAAAACCAGTGCTATGTTCTGGCTGCGGCGCAAGGCGGCCAGCATCCGAACGGACGCATCACCCACGGCAACAGCATGGTCATCGATCCCTGGGGTGAAGTACTGGCCCGCATGGACAAGGGTGAAGGCGTGGTCATTGCTGAACTGAACCGGCAACGGCTGGTCGACATAAGAGCCAGTCTGCCGGCGCTGCGTCACCGCATTTTTTGAGGAACCCGATGAACCACTTCGAAACCGCCGAACACGTCCTGCTCAAACCTCATGGTCTGGCGCCCCGCTTGCTTGAGGGCGTCTTCGGTCAACTGTTCGGCAATCATGTCGATTACGCCGACCTGTATTTCCAGTACGCGCGCTCGGAAGCCTGGAGCCTGGAAGAAGGCATCGTCAAGTCGGGCAGTTTCAATATCGAACAGGGCGTCGGCGTGCGCGCGATATCGGGCGAGAAGACCGCCTTTGCCTATTCCGACGACATCAGCCTAGCGGCGCTGCAAACAGCCGCGAACACCACCCGCGCCATCGCCGCGACGGGCGCCCAGCGCGTGGCACCCCTGCTGCATCGGGGCAAACAGCCGCAAGCGCTCTACGCCGGCAATGACCCCATCGCGTCGATGGCAGACGCCGCCAAAGTGAAGCTTCTGGAACGCCTCGAAGCCATGGCGCGCGCCGCCGACCCGCGGGTCAAGGAAGTCATGGCCAGCATCGCCGGCACCTGGGAAGTCGTGCTGGTGGCCCGTTCCGACGGTCCCATGGCGGCCGACGTGCGGCCGCTGGTGCGCGTTTCGATTTCCGTGATCATGGAACAGGACGGGCGCCGCGAGCAGGGTTCCGCGGGCGGCGGCGGACGCTTCGATTACGCCTATTTCAGCGATGCCGTGCTGCACGACTACGCCAGCCGTGCCGTCCATCAGGCCAGCGTCAATCTCACCGCCAGGCCCGCTCCGGCCGGCGAGATGACCGTGGTGCTGGGTCCCGGCTGGCCCGGCATCCTGCTGCACGAAGCGGTCGGCCACGGCCTCGAAGGCGACTTCAACCGCAAGGGCAGTTCGACCTTTGCCGGGCGCATCGGCCAACGCGTGGCGGCCAAAGGCGTCACCGTGATCGATGACGGCACGATTGCCGACCGGCGCGGCTCACTGACCGTCGACGACGAAGGCAACCCGACGCAGCGCACCGTCCTGATCGAAGACGGCATTCTCGTCGGCTATCTGCAGGACACCCTGAATGCCCGCCTGATGGGCGTTGCCGTCACCGGCAACGGCCGTCGCGAGTCCTTCGCCCACCTGCCGCTGCCGCGCATGACCAACACCGCCATGCTCAATGGCCGCCACGATCCGCAGGAGATCATCCAGTCGGTGAAGAAGGGTCTCTATGCCGCCAACTTCGGTGGCGGACAAGTGGATATCACCAGCGGCAAATTCGTCTTCTCGACCGCCGAAGCCTATCTGATCGAAAACGGCAGGATCACCACGCCGGTCAAGGGCGCCACGCTGATCGGCAGCGGCCCGGAAGCGATGATGCGCGTCGCCATGATCGGCAACGACATGGCGCTCGACTCGGGCGTCGGCACTTGCGGCAAGGAAGGCCAGAGCGTGCCGGTCGGCGTCGGCCAACCGACGGTGCGCATCGATGGGCTGACAGTGGGTGGAACCGGGTAAACGGCCGCTTTACTCAGCGGTCTCAACCCGGTCACGGCCGTTCTCCTTGGCGCGCCGCAAAGCCGCGTCGGCGCGGGACGTCATATCGTCAAGCAGTTCGCCCGGGACCATCTGGGCCACCCCGCAACTGATCGTTACGCCCTGCACTCCCTTCCCGGTTTCCAGCCCGCAACCGGCAGCGACCAGACCGCGCAGCCTTTCGGCGATCAGCAGGGCTTCATCGATGCCCGAATGCGGCAGCAGAATAAGGAACTCCTCGCCGCCGTAGCGGGCAATCAGGTCCTGCGCGCGCAAGCCATCGGCCAATTTGCGCGCAACGCTGCGCAATACTGCGTCGCCGGCCAGATGACCGAAGAGGTCATTGAAACGCTTGAAAAGATCGATGTCGGCTATCAGAAGGCTGAGCGGCTCACCATCGTGGTCACAGCGTCCGATGGCGCGCGGATAGGTTTCCAGCAGCCAGCGCCGGTTGTGGACTCCGGTCAGCGCATCCACGCTCGCCGCCTGTTCGAATTCGAGACTCTGGTTTTGCGAGGCAACCAGCGCCAGATTGTCATTGCGCATGCGGCCGGCCATGATCGCCAGCAGGTGTCGCGCCACACCGTGGGAACAATCCACCATCGACCAGAGCACCTCGTGCGGTATCGCCACCAAGCGCGTATCCTTCGCCGCCAGCACCAGGGCCGAAGCGTTCTGCCCATCCAGCAGAGACATCTCGCCGACACAATCGCCGTCGCCGAAAACCGCATGCTCCGGCAAGCTGCTGTCAGCCAGATAGACGCGCAATTCGCCGTCAAGAATCACGTACAGATGATTGTTGGGCGCGCCGGCTTCGAGCAGATGTTCGCCGCGCTTCAGATTCACGCGGCGGCATTGCTCGAACAGATGCTCTACGCTTTCCAGGCTGACGTTGGCAAACAATCCGGCTCGTCCGAGCTGCTGGCGGTCCTCAAAATCAATCATCGCGACACCTGTTTTCGTCTGGTTCCGGTAGGGATAGCATAAACCAAGAAAACACCAGCCATGGCGGAATCACTTCTCATCGAAAGCAAACCCGAGTTCCACCACCCCGCGCCGGATCACCTCCATTGCCGGCGGCACCTGCTCCGGCGCACCGCGCACGCCGAGTTCGATATGACGCTCGACATGTTGCGAACCGAGGAAGGGCAGGCTGAATACCTTGACGCCGGGAAAATCCGCTTCAACGCGCCGCATGAGATCGATCAGCCGGCCCTCAAGGCCCTTCCAGACCAGGATTGCCGCTTCGGCACTCGGCTGCGCATGGAAGCGGGACGAGTAATAGCTGTCGAGCACCCACTCCACCATCGGCCAGGCCATCTGCGGAAAGCCCGGCACGAAATGATGCTGGCCGAGCGAGAAACCGGGAATGCGGTTGTATGGATTGGGAATGATGCGGCTGCCCACCGGCAAATTGCCCATCGCCAGTTGTACATCGCTCAACTCGAACTTCATTTCCGCAAATCGCGCCCTGATCTCGCGCTCGGCGTCCGCATGCAGTTTCAGTTCGACTCCCGCCGCGGCGGCCGCAGCCTGTCGCGTATGGTCGTCCGGCGTATTGCCGATGCCGCCGAAGCTGAACACGATGTCGTCGCTCGCCAGGGTGCGTTTCAGCGTGTCGGTCAAGCGTTCCCTATCGTCGCCGATGTACAGCGCCCAATCCAGCACCAGACCGCGCGCCGCAAGGATTTCCAGCAATTTCTGGAAATGCTTGTCGGTGCGGCGGCCAAGCGTGATTTCGTCGCCGATGATGATGGCGCCGATGCCTGTCACAGTTCTATTCCTCCTTCCTGCCGCTGCCGCCGCAGCGCCGCCAGACCGAGATGCACGAAGACCAGCGCGGTGAAGGCGGGTGCCAGCAGATTGACCAGAGGCACGTGCGCCGCCGCCGCGGTACCGATCCCGGCATAATAGAAACGGCTGCGATTCGCCGCCAGCAGGCGCTGCATTTCCGCTCGCGTCGCATGTTCGGCCAGGGCGTCGAAACGGAAGGTGCGCTGGTCGAACCAGCTGCCCCACAGCAGCGGCAGCACCAGCAGTGCGCCCGGAATCAGCAGCAGAGGCAGCATCGCGAAGCAACCGATGACAAAGATCGCACCGGCTCCCAGGGTATTGCCCAGACTGCCCCAGAACACATTCTCGCCATGTCGTCCCAGATCCGGGTAATCACGCGCTGCCACCAGGTTGATCAGGCGCGGCAGGGCGAACACCGCCACCAGCAAGATGGCCGTGAAATAGGTCAGCGCTGCGAAGGCCGCCAGCAAGAGGAAGACCGCGGCCCAGTGCGCCACCCACTCCCATCCCGACCACGGCAGTTGCGGCACGATGTGCGCCATCGTCGCCACGCCGTGGCTCCAGGCCGAAACGGCCACCGCAGTCCACAGGCTTAGCGCCACCAGCGGCGGCCAGACGGCCTGCCACAACACATCGGCCCGCGTCAGATCCCGCAGCGACCGGGTAAACGCGGCAAATACTTCGAGCATCACGATCCTTTATTTGTGTACCCTGCCATCCCACATTTTCTGCAAGCGCTTCACCGATACCGGCGAAGAGGTTTTCAGTTCCTGGGCGAACAATGCGACACGCAGTTCTTCGAGCAGCCAGCGGAATTCGTCGAGGAAGGCATCGCCCCGCTGCCCGGATTTAAGCATGGCATTGCGCTCGCGCGTCCAGGGCATGCCCAACGCCTGCCAGTCTGCCATCAAGCGCGTGTCCCGTGCCGGATCGCTGCGCGATTTTTCCAGGCGCAGGCTGATGGCCTTGAGGTAGCGCGGGTAGTGCTGCAGGCGCTCGAAAGGCGTGGCGGCAATGAAGCGCTTCGGCATCAGTTCGGCCAGTTGCGCGCCGATGTCGGCGCAGGACTGCGGAAAAGCCTTCTGCATGGAGGCAAGCTTTTTCGCCAGCGCCGCATGCTCGGCGAGAATGCCGCCGATCAGCCGCAGGATCTCCTGCGCCACCAGCAGGATGCGGCCGCGCGCCGCATCGCGCCGTACCGCGAACGCCGACTCGTCGGTCGGCAGCGGGTCCATCAGGCAGGTGCGCTCAAGGGTCACTGCGATCAACTGTTCGCGGAGTTCCTTTTCCGTGCCCAGCGACACGAACTGCAGGGCAATCTCGCGCAGCCCCGGCAGCTTCTCGATGGCCTTGACCTGGGCGGCGAGTTGCAGCGCGAACAGCCGCGCCATGCCTTTGCGATGCTCGGCACGGGCCTTGTCCTCGGTGTCGAAGGCGGTCAGGCGTACCGCCTCGCCGGTGTCGACCAGTGCGGGGAAGCCCACCGTTACGCCAGGGCCGACTTTCACTTCCATCAATTCGGGCAGTGCGCCGAAAGTCCAGGCCGTGAGGCCGGAGACATCACTCGCCGCCTCATGCTGTACTTCCGCAGCGGCATAGACCTGCTCGACGCGATCGCGATACTCGGCGCGCAATTCGGCCAGATTGCGCGAAATGGCCAGCGTGCCGCCATGTTCATCGATCAAGCGGAAGTTCATGAACAGATGCGGCCGCAACTCGCCGCTGCGAAAGGCATCGAGCGGCAGCTTCATGGCCAGATGCTCCTCCGCGGCACGCGTCAGCGCGCGCACCAGCGGCTCATCGAAATCATGCTCGGCCTCACAAAAGTCAATGGCAAACTCGTCGAGCGGTTGCAGGCGATGGCGATACTTCTGCTGCAGCGTCTTCAGCAGCGCCAGGATTTTTTCCTTGAGTAGTCCCGGCACCAGCCATTCGCAGCGATTGGCCGGCAACTGGTTGAGCGCGGCCAGCGGCAGGGCCAGCGTGACGCCGTCGTCTGCCGCGCCGGGATCGTGGTGGTAAGCCAGCTTGAAGCTCTGGCCGCGATGGGTGAGTGCCGGCGGAAAGGCGTCGGTGGTGATGCCCGCCGCCTCGTGGCGCATCAACTGCTCCTTCTCCAGGCAGAGCAGCTTCGGA
Source organism: Sulfuritalea sp. (assembly GCA_030651305.1). Taxonomy (GTDB): domain Bacteria; phylum Pseudomonadota; class Gammaproteobacteria; order Burkholderiales; family Rhodocyclaceae; genus Sulfuritalea. Next base: position 231,433 of record JAUSCI010000046.1, read on the forward strand.
GCGGCGGCCTCGGCCTCCCGCCGCCAGTGATCGAAGGCCGCCAGTGTGATGACGCCCTCGGGCAACTTGGCGTCGTAGAAGGCGTAGATCAGTTCATCATCGACCAGCACATCGGGCCGCCGCGACTTGTGCTCCAGCGCCTGGATTTCCTTCATGAGTTTGGCATTGTGCTGGAAGAAGCGCCACTTGCGCACCCAGTCCTCGCCAACCTGACCTTCGACCAGCGCCTCGCGGATCAGGATTTCGCGGGCGAGTTTCGGATCGCTCGGCCCATAGTGCACGCGGCGCTTGGCGTGCAGCATCAGGCCATGCAAAGTGACGCGCTCCCAAGCCACGACCTGCCCCGACCCTTTCTCCCAGTGCGGCTCATAGATATGCCTGCGGATCAGGTGGCCGCCGACCTGTTCCAGCCACTCCGGCTCGATCTTCGCAATGCAGCGGGCGAACAGTCGCGAGGTTTCCACCAGTTCGGCGGCAATGATCCAGCGACCGGCTTTCTTCAGCAGCGAAGATCCGGGATGAATGTAGAAGCGAATGCCGCGCGCACCGAGATAATTCTTGTCCTCCTCGCTGATCAGGCCGATGTGGCCGAGCAGGCCGGTCAGCAAAGCCTTGTGAACGGCCTCGTAACTCGCCGGGACTTGATTCTCTTTCCATCCATGCTCATGGCAAAGGGTCATCAATTGACCATGAACATCGCGCCACTCGCGCAGGCGCAGCCAGTTGACGAAGTTCTGCCGGCACCACTGACGCTGCTTGTTGCTGGTCTCGTGCTTCCAGATTTCGTCGCCGGCGGCCCAGAGTTTCAGGTAGGAGAGGAACTCCGACTTCTCGTCCTTCCACTTGGCGTGCGCCTGGTCGGCGGTCCCCGCGTGCTCCTGTGGCCGGTCGCGGCAATCCTGGGTGCCCAGGGCGGCGGCGATGATCAATACCTCACGCAAGCAACCGTACTCGCGCGCGGCGAGGATCATGCGGCCTATCTTCGGGTCGAGCGGCAGCTTGGCCAACTCGAAACCGACCTTGGTCAGTTCCTTGCTCGTCTCGTCGATGGCACCGAGTTCGGCGAGCAACTGGTAGCCATCGGTGATCATGCGCGGCAGCGGCGCTTCGAGAAAGGGAAAATCTTCCACATCGCCCAGATGCAGCGACTTCATGCGCAGGATGACGCCGGCGAGGCTGGAACGCAGAATCTCGGGCTCGGTATAGGCCGGTTGCTTGTTGAAATCTTCCTCGTCGTAGAGCTTGAAGCAGATACCTGCCGACACCCGGCCGCAGCGCCCGGCGCGCTGGCTGGCCGCCGCACGCGAGATCGGCTCGACCTGCAAAGCTTCAACCTTGCTGCGATGCGAATAGCGCTTGACCCGCGCCAGCCCCGAGTCGATCACGTAGCGGATGCCGGGCACGGTCAGCGAGGTCTCGGCGACGTTGGTCGCCAGCACCACACGGCGACCCTGGTGGGAGGTGAAAACGCGGCCTTGTTCCACGGCGGTTTGCCGTGCAAACAGCGGCAGCACTTCAAGCCCCGGCGCGAGTTTGCCAAATGAGTGCTTGCGCAGCGCCTCGGCCGCCTCGCGTATCTCGCGCTCGCCGGGCAGGAAGACCAGCACGTCGCCCGGTCCCGCGCGATGCGCTTCGTCCACCGCACCGACGATGGCCTCATTGAGGTCGCCGCCCTTCTTCTCTTGCCAGGGACGATAGCGCGTCTCGATCGGGTAGAGCCGGCCCGAGACTTCGATCACCGGCGCCGCTTTGCCGTCCATGGCGAAATGCCGGCTGAAGCGCTCCGCATCGAGTGTCGCCGAGGTCACGATGACTTTCAGATCGGGGCGCTTCGGCAGCAACTGCTTGAGGTAGCCGAGCATGAAATCGATATTCAGGCTGCGCTCGTGCGCCTCGTCGATGAGGATCGTGTCGTACTGACGCAAGAGCGGATCGGTCTGCGTTTCGGCGAGCAGGATGCCGTCGGTCATCAGCTTGATATAGCTGTCGGATGTCACGCGGTCGGTGAAGCGGATCTTGAAGCCGACATGACGGCCGATTTCCGAATTCAGTTCCTGCGCAATGCGCGTCGCCGTGGCACGCGCCGCAATCCGGCGCGGCTGGGTATGGCCGATCTGGCCGTTGAGTCCGCGGCCGATTTCAAGGCAGATCTTGGGTAGTTGCGTGGTCTTGCCGGAACCGGTCTCGCCGCAGATGACCACGACCTGATGACGGAGAATCGCCTCGCCTATCTCGCCGCGCCGCACATTCACCGGCAACGCCTCGTCATAGGTCAGCACAGGCAGACCTGCCCGTCGTGACTCGGGGTCGAACCTCACGATCTACTCCGACAACCGGGCACGACTCGCCATCGCCGTCTCGGACTCTGTCTGCCGGGAATTCCGCTTCGCGGGCCGGCAAGCGCCGACTCTTAGGACTCGATTCATGGGACAATTCCCATGCATTCAATTTCGACGAAGAAAGCACTTAACATGGCAGCCACGCTTCTCCAACAAAACCCGTTTCTGCGCAATCCGAAGACACGCGAGGAATCCATACGAGTAGCCGTTTCCACTTCCTCGGCTGTCGAGGGCATCCGCAAGCCGTTTGCTGCAGGCAAAAAGCCGGTCACGACGACAGCCCGTAAGGTCGCGAAGTCCGGCCGATAACAGCAGCGAAGCGTTCTTCCAGCGGCGCATAGTTTCCCGAAAACGCCGCATGAATCGCAGCGATGTAGGCCTTCTTGCCCCGCCCCGCCAGCAGATCGAAGTCCAGCGTCGGCAGCCCGGCCTGCAGTGCCATCAGATAAGCCAGCAGGCGCGCGCAGCGTCCGTTACCCTCGCGGAAGGGATGGATGATCAACAGCTCCGCGTGGGTTCGCGCCAGAGCCCTGGCCAGTCGCGGCGCGTCCATGTGGGCACAGGGCGTTTCCGCCGCCAGTTCCTTGCGCTCGAATTCCGCCATCAGGCGCGCAACCTGCGGCGCGGCGGCAAACATGAACCCGCCCTTGGCCATATTGACGTTGCGGTACAGCCCGGCCCATTCGTAAATGTCGCCCAGCCATTGCCGGTGAAGTTCGCACAAATCCCCGGCGCTAAAACGATGCGCGATGTCGAAACGTCCGACGGCCCAGCGCGTCACCGCCACCAGCGCATCGGATTCCGCCTGCTGCATATCGCCGACCAGTCGAATGCCGAGCCGGTTCTTCAGCACCCGACCGCGCGAACCGGGCTCGAACTCGGCCTCAATGCCGGTCGCGTCGTAGCGAGACATCATGGCGCTATTGTCTTTGCCAATGTCGACAATTGCCGAAACAGACACGATGCATTGTCCAGCGCCGGCTCGAAACCGATGACATCGACTTCATTGGGAGCCAGCACCATTCAGCGCCGAGCCATCAGGTCACGCAGCGCCTTGTTCGGCTTCGACGGTTTCTCGCAAGCGGCAACGAAAGCCTCGAAATCGCGCTGCGACAGCATGATCGTGTCGTTGTCGGCCACCACCCGCCGCGCCGCCTCGTAGGCGGTCTGCAGCATGAAGCCGGACAACGTGGTACCCATCAGCGCGGCAGCGCGCTCGATCAGGGCTTTCGCCTCGGGGCTGATGCGCAGCTGGATGGAAGTGGATTCGGGGTTGAGAGTGGCGGCGGGCATGGCAGGAGCTCCAGAGACTCGACGCTCGATTGTAAGTCAGTTCGCCACACCGTCAGACGCCCGACGGCACGATGCCGTTCGCCCGCGCCAGTGCCACGATCACCTCGCGCGCCACCTTGCGCTGCGGCACAGGCAGCTTGAGGAACAGCTCGAAGATTTCCCGCTCCTGGTAGCCGATCCCTTCGTCCCAGCGCTTGCGCTTTTCGCGCACGCGCACCACCACACCATCGCCATAGCGCAACACCGAAGGCTCAATCCCAAGCCACTCGGCCAGGCAAAGAATCTTGTCATGCGCCGGGAAGGATTCGCCGCGTAGCCAGCGCCGCACACCGTACAAGGTTATCGGCTTGCCCCAATAGCGTTGGTTGAACTCACGTTCCAACACGGCGGGTTTGGCGGGGATACCCGCTGTTTCCAGCGCCTTGTGCAGGCGCTTGGCGAACTCGGCCTTGGCATTTTCCATGCCCTGAAGTTACGTAAATTGCGTGATTACCACTTACCAACTCAACGCAGTCATGTATTATGCGTGACTATTTGTCATGTTGGTACCCAATGGACCGCGGTCTTGCAACGTGCTCGCTCGCTTCGCGAGGAATACAGGATCCGCGCCGGCTCCAGCGCGTGCTCCCTGTCTTTCCGGACTTCAATCCACTCGAACTCGCCGACCGCGCGGCAATCGAGGCGGTAGTCCATCGCTTCTCACCAAATCGCGATGCCGTACATTTATGACCCATTTTGGCGAGCACCTCACCTACGACGGCTACAACGGCGATTACACGGCGCTCAACTGCCGTGAAACCGTCAGCAAGGCCCTGTCCGATCTGGTAATCGCCGTGGGCATGACTGTATTGAGCGGCCCAGAGGTCTATTTCGCCGCCGGCAACGACAAGAAGGACCCCGGAGGCTGGACCGGCTTTGTCGTAATCATGGAAAGCCACATCAGCATCCACACCTTCCCTGCGCGCGGCTTTATTTCCGCCGATGTCTATACCTGCAAGAACGGTTTGGATGTGGAAGCCATCAAGCAATTTTTTCGTGCCCGTTTCAAGATTGCCGATGAGGAAGTCAATTTCATCAGGCGCGGTACGCGGTACCCGCTCCACAACATCTGCCAACCGCGCAGCGCTTGAGTTGGCCTCTTTCCGCGTTATCGCATGAACGTCCTTTTCGTTTCCGGCGAGTTGATCGCCGGTGATCTGGCGCTGCAATTACAGCGCGAGGGCAATGCCCTACGCCTGTTCATCGATTGCTACAGCCAGCGGGACTGCCTGAACGGCTACGTACCCAAAACCACGAATTGGGAAGCGGAACTCGATTGGGTAGGCAAGGACGGCCTGATTGTGTTCGACGATGTCGGCTACGGCGAGACACAAGACCGCTTGCGCCGCGAGGGCTATCGCGTAGTCGGCGGCAGCGCTGGCGGAGACAGGCTGGAGCTTGACCGCGCCTTCGCTCAGCAAGTGTTTGCCGATTGCGGCCTGCGTGTTGAACCGGTCTACACCTTTGCCGACGCCGGCGAAGCACTGTCCTTCATCAGCGCAAAAGAAGGCGCCTGGGTGGTCAAGCAGAACGATCACCAGAGTCACCTCAACTACGTCGGCGTGATGGATGACGGTAGCGATGTACGCGGCGTACTGGCAAGCTACCAGCGCCTTGGCATTTGCGACATCTCGGTGCAACGTCGATTGCACGGAGTCGAAATTGCTGTTGGCCGCTATTTCAACGGCCAAGACTGGGTGGGTCCGTTAGAGATCAATCAGGAACACAAGGGCCTGCTCAATTGCGAACTCGGCCCAAAAACCGGCGAGATGGGCACGCTGATGTGGTACTCCGCGAGCAGCCGCCTGTTCGACGCGACGCTGGGCCGACTACGCGATCATCTGCGCGAGGTGGACTTTCGTGGTGCTATCGATATCAACTGTTTTGTCGATCGCGACACGATCCACCCCATCGAAGCTACTGCCCGTTTCGGCTGCCCAAGCACGTATTTGCAATCCGCGCTCCATCGCACGCCATGGACTGAATTGCTCAATGCCGTGGCCGATGGCCGACACTGCGATCTAAAAGTGCGCGAAGGCTACGCTATTGGCCTGACGCTTGCCGTGCCACCTTTCCCCTACCATGCGGAACAGATCACCGGTGTCTCATCCGCTGGCCTGCCAATGCTGCTACGACGTCCGCTTACTGCCGACGAAACGTGCCACTTGCATCTGGAAGGCGTAGCGTTGTTGCAAGACAGCGATAACGAAGGCGGCAACCGTACCGTACTGACCCACAGTCTGGGTTATGCGGTGTTTGTTACCGGTACCGGAGCAACGGTGGAAGCTGCTCAACAAGCCGCCTATGCACTGGCCGGGAATATCGTGATCCCGAAAGTGATGTACCGGACGGATATCGGGAATCGATTTTTGCGCGGGGATGAAATGAAGTTGCGCGAGTATGGCTGGATATAACACGGCCCTCATGATCCACCAACCCAACACACTGACCAGCGACTACCGCAATGCGCCGTCTCGCCAGCGCCGACTTTTCATATTTGGAGATTTCTCGCATGGCAAGCACATCTACACGATTTGCGGCGGGATGAAGACCTTGCGATATTCCTTGGAGTAAATCCCATTCAGACATGGTTTGTCCTGGCAATGATTTCGCCGCTGCTCTGGGCGATGTGCAATCACATCGACAAGATCATTCTTGAGCGGTATTTCAAGGAAGGCGGTGTCGGCACGCTGCTCCTCGTTTCGGCGCTCGCCTCGGTGATCGCGACACCCTTCCTGTACGTGGTCGACCCATCGGTTCTCGATGTGAGCAAGGGCAATTTCGGCATCATCGTTGCTAACTCCGTGCTCGACATCATCCTGCTCTGGGCTTACCTCAAAGCCATGCAACGGGACGACTCGTCGCGGGTGATTGTCTATTACCAACTGGTGCCGATCTTCGGCATCGTTGCGGGCTGGGTTTTCCTCGGGGAAATCATCAGCAACGACCAACTGGTGGCAATGGGGATCGTCATTTTCGGCACGACCATCGTCTCGCTGGAGAATGTCGAGGGTCGATTCAGGTTCAAGGGCCGGACGGTTGGCTACATGCTGATCGCCTGCACCTGCTGGGCGGCCGAACTTGCTACCTTCAAGTTGGTGGCGCTTGAGGCGAACCCCTGGCGCACGCTATTCTGGAATCACGTCGTCCTGATGGTCCTGGGGGTGCTCATGTACCTGTTCATCCCCAGTTACCGCGCCAGTTTCCAGGCGGCCATACGGACCAATTCGGTCCCTCTGCTCGCCGCCAACCTGCTCAACGAAGTGCTCTTCATGTTGGCAGTGGTTTCCTACGGCCTCGCGGCCATGCTGGCGCCGGTCGCGCTGGTGCTGCTGACCGAGACCTTCCAGTCGGTCTTTGTTTTCGTCATGGCCATCTTCATCGCCAGATTCATTCCGACACTGGCGACAGAACGTATCGACAGGGCGCACGTCGCCATGAAAGGCACTGCCATATGCATAACCGGACTGGGTACCTACCTTCTGCTGGTCGCGAAATGACGGCACGTCTCAAGGCATTCCTGCTGGCGCTGACACTCCTCGCGTCGCCGCTGGCCCTGGCCGACTGGCCGAACCTGTGGGTCGAGGCGGGGGTGCAGCGCCCTCAGGTCGGCAAGGCCGTTAACGAAGCCCTGGCCTGGATCGATGGCCCGATCGCCGGCCCTGTCGGCTGGTTCGTTTTCGCCTACCAGGACTCCGACGGCTACCGCAAAATCTATGGTGGGCCGACGATACGCCCCCTGCCCTGGCTGGAAATCGGCGTCGGCATGGGACGTGAGAACGAGGGCACTGGTCAGCGTCGCAGCACACACTTCTCGGCGGACGGCGAGATCGGCTCGTTTTCGGGCTACTTCGAGAACGGCGCCTCGGGTCCATCGCACAAGCTGTACCTGAACTACTGGCTGACGAAGTCGATAGGACTCGGCCTGATGGAGGACAGCTCGGGACGCGGCCCGCGGGTGGTGTTGCCACTTGGGGAAAAGTCCAATCTCTGGGGTGCTCTACTGCGCGACAAGTCGGACGGGACGACCAGGGCCGTCGCGGCGGTGAATTACCAGTTCTGATGCACGCGACTCACATGCAATGGATCAGGGAGCCGGGCTCGACTTCCTGAAAGTCGGCGCTGGCGGAACGGCGGAGACTGTTGCCGCAATTCAATCCGGGGAGTCCGCGCCGCGAGGGACAGGACTCGGTTGGGGTCGGGCAATTGGGCTACCGGAGTACCCCCGGCGACCCTACTTGCTCGCGGCGACTTTACGCGCTATTTCTTGCTTGCTCTGCCGCAGCAATGCGATTTCGGATGGTAGCAAGGTCCGGGGTGCGGACAAGGTACCGAGCTTCTGATTCAGTAAGCGCGTCGAAGGCGTGACCGAATCGCTCCTGCCACCAGTGTTCGAGTTCTGCGCCATGTGTGCTCCTCAATTCGTGCAAACGTTCAACCGACAGCCTCAATTTGGCCGAATGCGGCTTGCCTGTCTAGACAACCGCCGCCAGTACTCGCCCACCATGGGACTCAATGTGGCCACGAAGGTTCGCCAAGGTGCCGCCCATGCCGACGAAATCGTCGACCATGACGTTTTCGGTGCCGGCGGTCACCGCGCCATCGAAGGCCGGCTGACGTGCCAACCGGGCGAATCCATCGGCACCGGTATGCGTCACCACATTGGCCTGCACCACACCGCCATCGACCCGCCAGCCCAGCCTTTTCGCCATCACATCGGCCAGCACTTCGGGAATCGCATTCACGCCTTCCCGCTCGTAGGCATGCGCGCTGACGAGCATCGGTTGCCTGTCCCCGACCAGCTCACGCAGGCGGTCCGGCAGTGCATCGTCAAAGACATCCCGGACCAGATCGAGAGCGGCGCCCGCATCACCGCTCTTGGCCGCGGGATAGGCGGAATGCTGCTTGACCCGCGATTCGGCGGCGTGGATCAGGACATCGGGAAATCGCCCCAGGGGCGACGCGGCGGTTGCATCGGCGGGATGGTAGCACCGCCCCATCCTCGGCAGGAACTGCGCCACGCCGGCGATCGCCAAGGCCAAAGGTGGGCTCGCCCATTTGGCCCTGCCGTTTATTGCGCCAGCTTGTGAATCGTGAAAATGCCCAGCCCGGTCATCAGGAGCGAACCGAACAGGTGCAAGGAAGCGGCACCTGCCGCCCAGCCGTAGCGCGCGTTCTGGATCAGGTGCACCACCTCGGCGGAAAACGTCGAGAAGGTGGTCAGCGCGCCGAGGAAGCCGGTGATGAAGAACAGCTTGAGTTCGGGCGGCATCTCGGCATTGAGGTGGAATACCATCACTGCCGCGCCGACCAGATAGCCGCCAATCAGGTTGGCGGCCAGCGTACCCATCGGCACCATGACAAATACCTGATTGAGCCAGAGTCCCAGGCCATAGCGCAACCAGGCGCCCAATACGGCGCCGCCGCCGATGGCGAGAAGACTTGTCCAATTCATTGTCGCGATTTTACGCCTGCCGGTAGAATTGCGGCTTCGCAGCGAAGCACACCGCCATCATGGCCGACATCGAAAAGACTTCCAACTTCATTCGCCACATCATCGACGCCGATCTCAAGGCCGGCAAGTACGAATCGCGCCATTGGAGCGGGCGACCCGGCCCGGCCGCGCAGCAAAAAGTCGGCGCTGGCGATACGGCGAAAATCCGCACCCGCTTCCCGCCGGAGCCGAATGGCTACCTGCACTTCGGCCACGCCAAGTCGATCTGCCTGAATTTTGGCCTGGCGCTGGATTACCAGGGCGCCTGCCACCTGCGCTTCGACGACACCAATCCGGAAAAGGAAGAGCAGGAATATGTCGATGCGATCATCGACGCGGTGCATTGGCTGGGCTTCAGTTGGGAAAATGCGGGCAGGATCAACCAGTACTTCGCCTCCGACTACTTCCAGTGGATGTACGACTTCGCCGAAAAGCTGATCGAGGCCGGCCATGCCTATGTCGATTCGCAAACGGCCGACGAGATGCGCGCCAGCCGCGGCACGCTGACCGAGGCCGGCAGAAACTCTCCCTTTCGCTCGCGCACCCCGACCGACAATCTCGCCCTGTTCCGCGCCATGCGCGCCGGCGAGTTCCCCGACGGCACGCATATCCTGCGCGCCAAGGTGGACATGGGTTCGGGCAACATCAATCTGCGCGACCCGGCCATCTATCGCATCCGCCACGCCACCCACCACGCCACCGGCGACAGCTGGTGCATTTACCCGATGTACACCTACGCCCACCCCATCGAGGACGCGCTGGAGAACATCACCCACTCCATCTGCACCCTCGAGTTCGAGGACCAGCGGCCCTTTTATGACTGGCTGCTGGCGCGGCTGGCCGAACTCGGTTGCGTCAATACGCCGCTGCCGCAACAGATCGAATTCGCCCGGCTCAATCTTTCCTATGTCGTACTCTCCAAGCGCAAGCTGATCCAGCTGGTCGAGGAAAAGCATGTCGACGGCTGGGACGATCCACGCCTGCCGACGCTGGTCGGTGCACGCCGGCGCGGCTTCACGGCGGAGGGCTTCCGCCGTTTCAATGAAATGAACGGCATCACCAAGTCGGATTCATGGATCGACATCAGCGTGCTGGAGGAATGCCAGCGCGAGCACCTGAACGAGACCGCGCCGCGCCGCATCGCGGTGCTCGATCCGGTCAGGCTGATCATCGACAACTATCCCGAGAATGAGGAAGAGGAATGCCTCGCCCCCAACCACCCGCAAAAACCGGAGTGGGGCAAGCGCCCGGTGCCCTTCTCGAAAGAGCTGTGGATCGAGCGCGAGGACTTCATGGAAATCCCCTCCAAGGGCTATTTCCGCCTCTTCCCCGGCAACACCGTGCGCCTGCGCTACGGCTTCGTGGTGAAGTGCATCAGCTGCGACAAGGATACCGCCGGCAATATCACCGCCGTGCATTGCGAATACATGGCCGATTCGAAATCCGGCACGCCGGGCGCCGACAACTACAAGGTCAAGGGCAACATCCACTGGGTCTCGGCGAAGCACGCCTATGCCGGGGAGGTAAGGCTGTATGACCGCCTGTTCGCCGTCGAGGAGCCGGGTGCGGGCGGACGCGACTTCATCGCCGACCTCAATCCGGACTCGAAGCGCGTCGTCACCGCACAACTCGAATCGGCGCTAAGAAACACCGCCGCCGAAGACCGCTTCCAGTTCGAACGTCATGGCTACTTTGTCGCCGATCGCATCGACTCGAAAGATGGCGCGCCGGTATTCAACCGCACGGTGACGCTGAAGGATTCGCGGGCGAAGGGGAAGTAGCGCAGCGCGGAAAACTGCGGGCACCCCGATCAGGTTTGCCGTCCGTAGTCGACGAACTTCGCCATCACGCGCGTCATTTCGGCGTCGGACAACAACCTCGGCGCACCTAGCTGCAAGACGCGCCAGTACTGCTCGCAGAGGGTCTCCAGTTCCACCGCCAGCGCCAGTGCGTGGTCCGCATCACGACCGAACACCACCATGCCGTGATGGGCCATCAGGCAGGCGCAGCGATCCTCCAGCGCGCTGATGATAGCGTCGGACAATTCCTGGGTGCCGAAGGTGGCGTAGGCGGCGCAGCGCACATCCGCACCGCCGAAGCGTGCCACCATGTAATGGAAAGCCGGCACGCCCTGTTCCTGACAGGCCAGTGCGGTGGCGAATGGCGAATGCGTATGCACGACGGCGCCAGCCTCGGGCCGCGCGGCGTAGATGTCATGATGAAAGCGCCATTCGGACGAAGGCTTGCGGCGGCCGCCAGGCGTCCCTTCAGCATCGACTCTCACCATGTCGGCGGGCTCGCAGACGTCGTAGGCCATGCCAGTAGGCGTGACGAGGAAGCCGCCTTCGCAACGCGCGCTGACGTTGCCCGCGCTGCCGCGATTGATGCCGCAGGTATTCATCGCGCGCGCCGTGGCGAGTACTTTGCCGGCGAGATCGACGTCAGAATCGCTCATGGCCTCCACTGTCCCAGTTCTCCGGCTTGGGCGATGCCACGCTCGGACACGATGCCACTGATCAGAGCCGCCGGCGTCACGTCGAAGGCCGGATTGGCGACAGGCGTATCACCCGCATCGAGTTCGTCCGCGGCGCGCTCCTCGATCGGGATCGCGGCACCCGAAGGGCAGGCGAAGTCGATGGTGGACAGCGGCGCCGCGACATAAAACGGCACGCCATGGGCGCGTGCCGCGAGAGCCTTGAGATAGGTGCCGACCTTGTTCGCGGTGTCGCCGTTGGCCGCAATTCGGTCGGCACCGACGATGACCAAATCGACCTTGCACTGCATCAATAGCAGGCCGGCGGCATTGTCGGCAATCAGCGTATGCGGCACGCCGGCCTCGCGTAATTCCCATGCGGTGAGCAAGCCCTGGTTGCGCGGCCGAGTCTCGGAAACCCAGACATGCACCGGCATGCCGGCGGCATGAGCGGCATACACCGGCGCCAGCGCCGTGCCGTACTCGACGGTCGCCAGGCGTCCGGCGTTGCAGTGAGTCATGACATTCACGATTGCAGGCGCAGCCTGCCTGAAATAGTCTCCCCCTTCCCCGGGAAGGAGGCCGGGGGGATGGCCCATCTTTTGGCCAAGGGCAGCATGGATTGTCGCTATTAGCGACAATCCATGCTGCCCAATGGCGGCGTTAGCTGCCTTGTCCTCGGTGGCAATGGCGCGGGCTTCATTCCAGGCGACGTCGCGCCGTGTCACCAGCGTCGACTCCTGGATCAAGCGGCGCATGCGCGCCAGCGCCCAATGAAGATTGATCGCCGTCGGCCGCGTCGCGGCGAGCGTTTCGATCACGTGCTGCAGGCGCGCATCGTCAGCATCATCAGCGAGACCCAGCGCAACGCCATAGGCCGCCGTGGCGCCGATCAGCGGCGCGCCACGCACCTGCATGACGCGGATGGAACGGACGACATCCTCGAGTGAGGTCAGGCGAAGAATGACCGCTTCGCGCGGCAGACGCGTCTGGTCGAGGACGAGGATGGCGTCGCCATCTTCCACCAGCGTAGGGAAAGAATCTTTCAAAACCATGACGTCAGGATCACCGGGAGGTCGAAAGCAAGCATAGGAAGATCATGACCCTGACTAAGCTTGCACATGAATATGCTCAGGGGCCAGGCCCGCGTGGTATCGCTCATACATCGCTGTATACGCCGCCTCAATATGCCGGGTAAAAAGTTGGGTGTTAAACAAAGGCGTCGCTAGGCGATTGCTGGCCAATTTCCGCTTGATTTTCATTAGCCCGTCCGGATTCATCGCAAGTTCTATCGCAAGGGCCTCGTACGCTTCGGGTGTTGATGTGATGAGTTCGGGTAGATGTATCGCATTCAGCAGGCTGGCCGCTACCCTGCCGGCGAAATTCTCGCCAATACAGGTCAACACAGGCAAGCCAGTCCACAGTGCGTCGCTAGCGGTTGTATGGGCATTGCAGGGACGTGTGTCCAAAAACAAATCAGCCAATCGATGTCTCGCTAGGTGCTCAGATAGTTCCATTCGTTTGGCAAAAATCAGTCGTGCTGCATCAATGCCTCTTAGCACGGCTTCTTTTCTCAAATTGCTGGAGGCTTTCGCATTGTCCTCAATGAGCCAAAGTACGCTACCCTCGACCCGCTTCAAGATGCGCATCCAGCGATCAAACGTATCTGGCGTTATTTTGTAGTTATTGTTGAAACAGCAGAAGACAAAACCTCTCCGCGGCAATCCTAGCTCTACGCGGCTAAACTCTTTTTCCGCAATGCGTCGCTTGGCATCGTTGACCTGATAGCAGTTCGGCAGATAAGCAATCTTTTCGGCATAAGCCGCCTGGTGAGACTCCGGTATCAGCGTAGGGTCGGCGATCAGATAATCGATGTAGTCCGCCCCCATCGTACCCGGATAGCCTAGGTAATTCACCTGTAGTGGCGCAGCCCGCATCGCAAATACTCCGGTTCGGCTATCTTGGGTGAACCCCTTCAAGTCCACGGCGATATCGATTTCGAGGCTTCTTGCAAGGATTGCGACATCCCTATCAGATCGAGTTCGCACATCAATAAACCTGTCAAACGCTGCTGCCACCCGCTTTCTCATTACGTCACTCTTTTCTGGCCCAAACGAAAACGCAGTCAGCTCAAATTTTGATTTGTCGTGCGTCTCAAACAACTCAGCCATCAAATTTGCCGTGGCATGGTTATGCAAGTCGGCAGAAAAGTACCCGATACGAATCTTGTTGTGTATAGTCCGCTTGGCTATTTTCGGAAGGGCATTGCTTCTTGGGTATTTGGCCCGCACCCAAGTCTCTGCGACCTTCCTTTGCAGCGCACGAGAGTCTGATATCGCAAGCACTGAAAAAGGTGCTGCTGCCTTTTCATCACATTCAATTTTTGCAAACAGCTGACGAGATTGACTCTCCAGATCGCTCCAATCAGATACCTTCATCTTTGTGTACAACCAATCGCCGCATAGAAATTCAAGTTCCGGCTTGAGTCTGAGCACGCGGTCGTAACTCTCCAGTGCCTCTTCAGGGCGCTTCAGGTCACGCAATGCGTTGCCCCGATTGTAGAGTGCTTCTGCGTAGTCCGGCTTGACCTTGAGCGCGCGGTCATAGCTCGCCAGAGCTTCTTCAAGTCGTTTCAGGTCACGCAATGCGTTGCCACGGTTGTTGAGGGCTTCCGCATGGTCCGGCTTGATCCCGAGCGCGCGGTCGTAACTCTCCAGCGCCTCGTCAGGGCGCTTCAGGTCACGCAATGCGTTGCCACGGTTGTTCAGCGCTTCCGCATTGTCCGGCTTGAGCTTGAGCGCGCGGTGATAGCTCTCCAGGGCCTCTTCCGGGCGTTTCAGAGCCAGCAATGCGGTGCCACGGTTGTAGTGCGATTCCGCATGGTCCGGCCTGATCTTGAGTGCGCGGTCATAACTCTCCAGGGCATCCTCATGACGGTTCAAAGCACGCAATGCAGCGCCACGGTTGTTCAGTGCTTCAGCATAGTCCGGCTTGAGCTTGAGCGCACTCTCATAACTCTCCAGCGCCTCTGCATGGCGATTCAGGGTACGCAGTGCGATGCCACGGTTGTAGTGTGCTTCTGCGTAGTCCGGCTTGATCTTGATTGCACGCTCATAACTCTTCAGCGCATCTTCATGACGTTCCAGGCCGCGCAATGCAACGCCACGGTTGTTGAGTGAATTCGCGTGATCAGGATTGATCTTGAGTGCCTGATCGAACAACTCGACAGCGGCAGCAGAATTCTTTCGCTGCGCGGCAATCGTCGCCAGCAATTGCAGTGCGTCAAAGTGCCGTGGCTGCGACTTCAATATCTCTCGGTAGAGAGCCTCGGCTTGATCGAACTTGCCTTGTTGATGTAGAGCAAGCGCCGCCTGCAACTTGGCGGCCTCGGCCGGTGCTGCTGCATCGGGCTGTGTATGCCCCCTCGCAAGAGGACGTCTTGGCTGAGGAATGGATGACCTGGGTCGGCTCATCCGGATAACTCAACTCAGCTTGCCGTGGCAGTGCTTGTACTTCTTGCCACTGCCGCAGGGACAGGGATCGTTGCGGCCGACCTTGGGCGTGTGCCGCTCGACCGGTTGCGCCACCTTTGGCACGGCCGCACCGAGCGCGTCGTCATAGTCGGCATGATGGTACTGGACGTTTTCGAGTTGCGGCGGCGCTTCGACTTCTTCGATCTGCTCCTCGCTGCGCACTTCGACCGTCATCAGCAGCTTGGAGACTTCGCTGCGCACGGTCTGCAACAAGCCCTCGAAAAGTTCGAATGCCTCGCGCTTGTATTCCTGCTTCGGGTTCTTCTGCGCGTAGCCGCGCAGATGGATGCCCTGGCGCAGGTGATCGAGTGCCGACAGGTGTTCGCGCCAGTGCGTGTCCAGGCTTTGCAGCATGACGTTGCGTTCGAAGCCGGCCCAGGCAGCGGCATCGACATTGCCGGTTTTTTCGGCGTAGGCGGCATCGCCGGCATCCAGCAACCGCCGCAGAATGTCGTCGTCGCCGAGTTGCGGCTCGTTCTTGATCCATTCGCCGACCGGCAGCTTGAGATGAAGTTCCGCTGCGAGCGTGGTTTCCAGACTGCTGACATCCCACTGCTCCTCGACGCTTTCGGCTGGAATATAGAGGCGGAAGGTATCGTGGATCTGCCCCTGGCGCATGGCCGTGATGGTCTCGGCAATGTCATCGCTGTCGAGCAGTTCGTTGCGCTGCTGATAGATCACCTTGCGCTGGTCGTTGGACACGTCGTCGTATTCAAGCAATTGCTTGCGGATATCGAAGTTGCGCTGCTCGACCTTGCGCTGCGCCGATTCGAGCGAACGGCTTACCAGCGGGTGCTCGATGGCCTCGCCCTCGGGCATCTTGAGCCGCACCATGATGGTGTTGAGACGTTCGCCGGCGAAGATCTTGAGCAACTGGTCATCCAGCGCCAGGTAGAAACGCGATGATCCCGGGTCGCCCTGGCGACCGGAACGGCCGCGCAACTGATTGTCGATGCGGCGCGACTCATGACGTTCGGAGCCGATGATGTGCAGGCCGCCGGCGGCCAGCACCTGGTTGTGTACCTTCTGCCATTCCGCCTTGAGCGCGGCGGTGCGCTCTGCCTTCTCGTCCGCGGTCAGGGACTCGTCGTCGCGGATGGCGTTGCTCGGCTTTTCGATGTTGCCGCCGAGCACGATATCGGTGCCGCGACCGGCCATGTTGGTGGCGATGGTGATCATGCCGGGGCGTCCGGCCTCCGCTACGATTTCGGCTTCGCGCGCATGCTGCTTGGCGTTGAGCACCTGGTGCGGCAGCTTCTCCTTGCTCAGCAACTCGGAGAGCAGCTCGGAATTCTCGATCGACGTGGTGCCCGCCAGCACCGGCTGGCCGCGCTGATGACAGGCACGGATGTCGGCGATGATCGCGAGGTGTTTCTCCGGCGCGGTGCGGTAGATCTGGTCGTTCTCGTCCTTGCGGATCATCGGCTGGTTGGTGGGAATCACCACTGTTTCCAGGTTGTAGATCTGATGGAACTCGTAGGCCTCGGTATCCGCCGTGCCGGTCATGCCGGCGAGCTTGCCGTACATGCGGAAATAGTTCTGGAAGGTGATCGAAGCCAGAGTCTGGTTCTCGGCCTGGATCGAAACGCCTTCCTTGGCCTCGACCGCCTGGTGCAGACCATCCGACCAGCGCCGGCCGGCCATCAGGCGGCCGGTAAACTCGTCGACGATGATCACTTCGCCATCCTGCACCACGTACTGCTGGTCGCGGTGGTACAGGGTGTTTGCGCGCAGGGCGGCGTAAAGATGGTGGATCAGCAGGATGTTGGCCGGCTCGTACAGGCTGCTGCCCTCGGCCAGCATGCCCAGACGGGCAAGAATCTCCTCGGCCTTTTCGTGACCGGCCTCGGTCAGCAGCACCTGGTGCGCCTTGAGATCGACCGTGTAATCGCCCGTATCGACTTCGCCCTCGCCCTTGGCTGCCTCGCCGGGAGTCAACAGGGGCGGCACGGCATTCATGCGCACATAGAGTTCGGTATGGTCTTCGGCCTGGCCGGAGATGATCAGGGGCGTACGCGCCTCATCAATCAGGATCGAGTCGACTTCATCGACGATGGCATAGCTCAAACCGCGCTGGACGCGTTCGCCGGCCTCATACACCATGTTGTCGCGCAGGTAGTCGAAGCCAAATTCGTTGTTGGTTCCATAGGTGATGTCGGCGGCATAGGCAGCCTGTTTTTCATCGTGCGGCATCTGCGAAAGATTGACGCCGACGCTCAGGCCTAGGAAACGGTAGATGCGCCCCATCCACTCCGCATCGCGACTGGCCAGGTAATCGTTGACCGTGATCAGATGCACGCCCTTGCCCGGAATTGCATTCAGATATACGGCGAGTGTCGCCGTCAGCGTCTTGCCTTCGCCGGTGCGCATTTCCGCGATCTTGCCGTAATGCAGGACCATGCCGCCGACCATCTGCATGTCGAAATGGCGCATGCCGAGCGTTCGGCGACTGGCCTCGCGCACCACGGCAAAAGCTTCCGGCAACAGCGCGTCCAGCGATTCGCCTTGCGCATGGCGGCTGCGAAACTCGTCCGTCTTGGCGCGCAGAGCCTCGTCCGAGAGCGGCGAAATGGTCGCCTCGAGCGCATTGATGCGGGTGACAGTCTGCGAATACTGCTTGATCAGCCGCTCGTTGCGGCTGCCAAAAATCTTTTTTAAAAAGCCGGTTATCATTTTTCTCATTCAGAGACCGGCTTCAGAGAAAGCTAATGCCCGCGCAAGCGGGCGTTACGCTGGAACCAAAACCGGTGATCATGGGGTGTGCAACCGCGACTCGGCGGGGAAAAGCAAAGCGGCAATTTTAGCACGCGGGGAGGGAGGACCTCTCCCGAAACACTCAGTGACTCAGTTGCGCTGCGCAGCAGGCCGCTGGGTCGTCTGCGCGATACGCAGGAAGCGATCAGGGTTTTGCGCCAGACCGTGGATGCGTACTTCAAAATGCAGATGCGGTCCAGTGGATCGTCCGGTGGAACCCACTTCGGCGATTTTCTGGCCGCGTTTGACCAATTGCCCCACCTTGACCAGAATTTTTGACGCATGGGCGTAGCGTGTCGTCAAGTCCTTGCCGTGGTCAATTTCCACCAAATTTCCATAGTCCGGATGACGCTCGGCGCTGATCACCACCCCTGCAGCCGCGGCGCGAATGCCCATACCAGGGCTCGCGACAAAATCCACTCCCTCATGTAACGCACGTTCGCCGGTGAAAGGATCGACGCGCCAGCCATAACTCGAAGCGTTCCATTGCGCATCGACCGGCAGGCTGGTCGGCAGCAGGCTCTTCCTGATCCGATCTTCCAGCATCCGGGATTCAATCATGGAAATCGCGTCGGATTTCGCTTCGACCTGATGCGCCAGGGCGTCGACCGCGCGCTGCAGCTCCGTTGAAGACATCGCCTCCGGCAGCACCAGCGGACCGCCACGACCATCGGCCTTCGACTCGAAGGCCTTGAGGTCCTGGGGCTTGACACCGGCCATGCCGGCGAGCCGCTCGCCTATCGTGTCGAGTCGCATCAGTTGCGCCTGCATCTCGCCCAGCTTGACCGCCATCGCATCAAGATTTTCGCGGACAAAGTCCTTGGAGCGCTGGGTTTCTTCGGCATTCACAGCGCGCACCAGATTCTGCAGGAAGGGCAGGCGAATCTCCGCAGCGTGGCGAACCGTGACATAGGAAAACAGCGAAGACAGCACAAGGACCGAGCTAAACAGGGCTCCCGCGAAAAGTACCGCATGACGCCAGGTCAGCGTAATGCTCCTTGCGGTTGCCAGCCGGTCGGAGACGAGAATAATATGCATCCCTTCCCTCCCTTCAGGTTCGTTTTTGATGACATCGCGCAGTCTCCAGGAACACCTTGCCTCCGGTGACAGCATGGCGCGGATAGCAAACCACGCCCAACGTCTGCTCCAATTCCAGCGTCTTCTGGAAGCCGCTCTGCCGGAGGCGCTGAGGCCTCATGCCCGGGTAGCGAACTTCCGCCTGGGGAAACTATTTATCCACGCCGCCAATGGCGCGGTCGCGGCGAAAATCCGTCAATTCGGACCCCGACTCGCCAGCGATTTATCGAATAAGGAGGTGAAGGTTACTCAAATCGAGGTTCGAGTGCAAGCCCGAAACCCATCACCGTCGCAAGTTCCGCACGAAAGACCCAGCCTGCCCGGGGTTAAACAGAAGCAAGGACTTACTGAGCTTGCACACCGACTGCCGAGCGAGTCTCGACTCAAGAATGCATTGGAGCGTCTGCTCCGCAGCGTCAAAGAATGATCAGGCGCTCTGCCGCCATCAAGACCAGCACCACCAGCGAAAAAATCAGCGCCGCCTTGGCGACTCGGGCCGACAGCACGAGGTAACGTCGATCGCGGGTGACCAACCAGGCAACAATCCCGCTGCCAATGGTGATCGCCGTGAGTATGCCGACGATCCGCAACAGGAGCATGTCTACGCCAGCTTGGGATACAGTTGGGCGATGCTTTCCGGCGCGTCTTCGGCGCGCTGAAAACTCACCAATTCCCAGGCACTGGCATCGGCCAGCAACTTGCGCAGCAGCAGATTGTTCAGCGCGTGGCCCGACTTGTGCGCAGAAAACGCCCCCAATAGGGGATGGCCGGCGAGATACAGGTCGCCAATGGCATCGAGAATCTTGTGCTTGACGAACTCGTCGGCGTAGCGCAGTCCGTCGCTGTTCAGCACCCGGTACTCATCCATCACGATGGCGTTTTCCAGGCTGCCGCCGAGAGCCAGGCCCTCGTCACGCAGGGTTTCGACATCCTGCATGAAGCCGAAGGTGCGGGCCCGGGCCACTTCGCGCAAATAGGACTGGTCGGCAAAATCGATGTGGGCGCGCGAGGCGGCACGATCTACCGCCGGATGGTTGAAGACTATGGAAAAGTCGAGGCTGAATCCATCGTAGGGCGCCAACCTGGCCCATTTGTCGCCATCCTTGACCTCCACGGTCTTCGTCACGCGCAGGAACTTCTTGGCGGCGTTCTGTTCCTCGATGCCGGCCGACTGGAGCAAAAACACGAAGGGTGCCGCCGATCCATCCATGATCGGCAGTTCGGCCGCATCGACATCGACATAGATATTGTCGATGCCAAGTCCGGCCAGTGCCGACATCAGGTGCTCGACCGTGGCTACCTTGACTCCGCCATTTTCCAGGCAGGACGCCAGCCGCGTGTCGCCGACGCCGAACGGATCTGCCTTGAGGTCGACCGGCGGCACGAGATCGACACGACGGAATACCACACCCGTATCCGGTTGCGCCGGACGCAGCATGAGCGACACCTTGACGCCGGAGTGGAGACCGACGCCGGTAGCCTTGACGACTGATTTCAGGGTGCGCTGACGAAGCATCGGGCGGCGATGTAAATGGAATGATGCGGAGCAATAATTCTACCACGCAGGCCCGGTCCGACGGGAGGAGGCGCCCGCCGGACCGGTTCTGCATCCGACGTGTCAGTCGGACTGGCGACGCAGAAAGGCGGGAATATCGTATTTGTCCACCCCCGAAGCCGCCATGGCATCCGCCTGGGCATTGCGCGGCGTGGCGCTGCGCGCACTGCTGGTGACGCTGGACAGATCGATCGGGCCTCCGCTCTCGAATACCTGCAGGTTGTCGGTTCCGGTGCGCAGGCCGATGGTCTCGACCACGCGCATGCTCGGCTTGGCTGCCTCGCGTGTCGCGACGATGCCGAGGCCGGTGGCAACCACGGTAACGCGCAGTTGGTCTTCCATGCCCTCATCAAAAACCGCGCCACAGATCACGGTCGCGTCGGGCGCCGTGTATTGGCGGATGGTTTTCATCACCTCCTTGTATTCCTTGAGGCCGAGCGTGGTGCTGGCGGTAATGTTAACCAGAACGCCGCGTGCGCCCGAAAGCTCGATGCCTTCCAGCAACGGACTGGCCACCGCCTCTTCGGCGGCGACCCGGGCGCGATCGACACCAGCGGCGACGGCGGAACCCATCATGGCTTTGCCCATCTCGCCCATCACGGTGCGCACGTCTTCGAAGTCGACGTTGACCAGACCCGGCACGTTGATGATCTCGGCGATGCCGCCCACGGCATTGCGCAGAACGTTGTCGGCGGCCTGGAAGGCCTCCAGCATGGTGACCTCGTCGCCCAGCACTTCTTCGAGTTTTTCGTTGAGGATGACGATCAGCGAATCGACGTGACGCGCGAGTTCAACCACGCCTTCTTCGGCGAGGCGCTTGCGCTTGCCTTCGTATTCGAAAGGCTTCGTCACCACCGCTACGGTGAGGATGCCCAACTCGCGCGCCACCTCGGCGACCACGGGACCGGCGCCGGTGCCGGTGCCACCGCCCATGCCGGCGGTAATGAAGACCATGTGCGCACCCCGCAGCGCGTCGGCGATGCGCTCGCGATCGAACACCGCAAGCTCCCTGGCCTTTTCCGGCTTGCCGCCGGCCCCCAGCCCGGGGCCGAGCTGCAGCTTGACGTGCGCGGTACTTTTCTTCAGCGCCTGCGCATCGGTATTGCAGCAGATGAATTCGACGCCGCCGACGCCTTCGCGGATCATGTGCTCAACCGCGTTGCCGCCAGCGCCGCCGACACCGACGACTTTAATGACCGTCGATCCCGCCTCCGCTTCCGCTGTCACTACTTCCTCAAGTTCAAACATTTTCGCCTCCTGAAAAGTCCCGCTGCATCAAAAATTCTTCGTGAACCACGCCCGCATCCGTGTCAGAACCTGCCCGAAGCTCTTCGGGCTTTGCACCTTCATGCCGCGGTGGCGCTGCGCCACCCCTTCCAACAACAAACCCATCGCCGTGGAGTAGCGCGGATTGCGCACGTAATCACGCAAATTGCCGTCGTAGTGCGGCATCGACAGCTTCACGGTATTGTGAAAAATTTCCTCGCCGAGATCGGCCATGCCGGGCATTTGCGCGGCCCCTCCCGTCAGCACGATGCCGGCGCGCAGCAGACGCTCCTTGCCGCTGCGGTCGAGTTCCTCCTGCACCTTCTGGAAGATCTCCTCGACGCGCGGCTGAATGAAGCCGGCCAGGGTCTGGCGCGACAGCTGGGTTGCGGGACGGTCGCCGACGCCGGGCACTTCGATCATGTCCTGCGGATTGGCCAGTTGCTGCAGCGCGACGCCGTAGCGGATCTTGATGTCCTCGGCATCCTGCGTCGAGGTGCGCAGCGCGATCGCAATGTCATTGGTCAGTTGGTCGCCGGCAATGGGGATGACCGCGGTGTGGCGTATCGCTCCCTGCACAAATACCGCGACGTCGGTGGTGCCGCCGCCGATATCGACCAGGCAGACACCGACATCCTTTTCGTCTTCGGTCAGCACGGCATACCCGGACGCCAGCGGTTGCAACACCAGATCGACCACTTCAAGGCCACAGCGATGCACGCACTTGACTATGTTCTGCACGGCGGTGACGGCGCCGGTGACCAGGTGCACCTTGACGTCGAGCCGCCTGGCATCCATGCCGATCGGCTCCTTGACGCCGTCCTGGCCATCGACGATGAACTCCTGCACCAGCGTATGCAGAATCTGGTCGTCGGCCGAAATCGAGGTCGCGTTCGCAGCCTCGATGGCGCGTTCGACATCGAACTGGGTGACTTCCTTGTCGCGCACCACGGCCATGCCCGTGGAATCCTTGCTCTTGATGTGGCTGCCGGCAATCCCGGTATATACCTCGCGCACCTTGCAGCCGGCCATCATCTCGACTTCGGCAATGGCGCGGGAGATCGAATTCACGGTGGCCTCGATATTGATCACCATGCCGCGCTTCAAACCGCTCGATTCCTGTGTACCGAGCCCGAGGACTCCCAGCCGACCCTCGGCATCCAGTTCGCCGACGATGGCCACAATCTTCGACGTGCCGATGTCGAGGCCGACGATCAGGTCGCGTTTGGCTTCTTTCATGCAGCCTCCGCCGGGCCGTCCCAAGGAGGCTGCGAGTCAACGACATGGAGCGGGCGTAGCCCGCGAACCAAAGTCACCCCCCTTCCTCGGGAAGGGGGGCTGGGGGGGATGGGGGTCATCCGATCCATCAGCTCTTGCTCGCCCTCAGGGCGAATCCGTTCGGGTAACGCATATCCACCACGCCGATGGCTTGCAGGCGACTTCTTGCCGAACTGCTCACCGCCGGGTAGTGGGTCGTGAAGCGGGTCAGGCGCTCCGCCAGCGGATGCTTGGGCTGGTCGCGGCCCAGTTCCAGCACCACGCCATCATCCAGCTTGAGTTGCCAGGCCTCACGCGGCGAGAGGTGAACAGCGACCTGTTTGCGCCCGATGGCGGCAAGACTGTCGTTGAACTCCCGGTAGCGGACGAGCAAACGGGGCGCGGAGCCCTCCGGACCGACAAAAAATGGCAATGACTCCCGCGTCGAGGCCATGAAAACCTCGCCGTGCGTGCTGACCAGGCGCGACTCGCTTTCCTGCTGGGTCCAGTGCGCAACGGCACGATGCTCTTCAAGTTGCAGTTCGATGGCGTCCGGCCAATGACGGCGCAAGGAAGCCGAGCGCACCCAGGGCATGCGCTCGAAAGCCGCCTGCGCAGTTTCCAGATTCACCGTGAAGAAGTTTCCTGACAAGGCATTGCGCGCGGTTTGCTCGATCTGCGCGCGCGCTACCTGATCCAGCGGCGTCGCCACCACCAACTGCGTCAGCGGGAGCACCGGCAGGCGTTGCAGGGCCAGTGCCCCGGCCCATGCCAGCACGGCGCTACCGGCGAGCAACAGCACGTCGGCCAGGAGATTGATCAACATCGGACGATCCCAGAAACCGTCGCTGCTGCCTGCCTCTACCCGCGTGTTGCCCTTCGAGATTCCTTTTGGCTTAGCCATAACGGGCCTCTTCGAGCAACTTGAGCACCAGTTGCGCAAACGGAACGCCGGCCGCCCGCGCCGCCATCGGCACCAGCGAGTGATCTGTCATGCCGGGCGATGTATTCGCCTCCAGGCAGTGGCAGCGCCCCGCATCGTCCAGCATCAGGTCCATGCGTCCCCAGCCACGCCCGCCGAGCGCGGTGAAAGCACGCAGCGCCATATCGCGCATCTCTGCTTCGCGCTCTTCACCCAGGCCGCTGGGAATGCGGTATTCGGTGTCATCGCGCAGATACTTGGCCTCGTAGTCGTAGAACTCGGTCGCCGGCACGATGCGGATCACCGGCAGGGCCTGGCCGGCAACAATGCCCACGGTAAATTCGCCGCCGCCCAGGTACTGCTCGGCAATCACGCAGGAGTCGAAACTGGCCGCCTGTTCATAGGCCGCCCGCAAGTCACCCGCCTGCTTGACCTTGCTGATGCCGATGCTGGAGCCTTCGTTGGCCGGCTTGATGAACAAGGGCAGACCGAGGCGCGCCTCGACGGCGGAAAAATCACTGGCGGCATCAAGCACGACGTAGTCCGGTACGGGCAAACCCATGGCCTGCCAGACCAGCTTGGAACGCCACTTGTCCATCGCCAGCGCGGAGGCCAGCACGCCGCTGCCGGTGTAAGGAATCGCCAGCCAGTCGAGCGCGCCCTGCAGCGTGCCATCTTCACCGCCGCGGCCATGCAGGGCGATGAAAACGCGCTTGAAGCCCTCGACATGCAGCGCCTCCAGCGCCTTGTCGCGCGGATCGAAACCGTGGGCATCAACGCCGGACGAGCGCAGCGCGGCCAGCACCGCGGCACCGCTTTTCAGCGATACCTCGCGCTCGGCCGACTTGCCGCCCATCATCACCGCCACCTTGCCGAAATCCATCAAAGCCCTTCTCAATCCTGCATGGACTGCCTGTCAATCTCGCCCAGAATGCGCACCTCGCGCACCAGGGATACGCCAAACTTTTCCTCGACCTCCGCCTGAATCCGACCGATTAGCATTTCTATCGCACTCGCCGTTGCATTGCCCTTGGGATTAACGATGAAATTCGCATGCTTTTCGGAAACCTGCGCGCCACCGATCTGTGTGCCCTTGAGCCCTGCAGCCTCGATCAGGCGTGCGGCATGGTCGCCCGGCGGGTTTCTGAACACCGAGCCGGCATTGGGCAATTGCAGCGGTTGAGTGGCAATGCGTCGCTCCAGCAACTCGCGCAGACGCGTTTGCGCCACCTCGGCGTCCCCGGCCGGAAAACGAAACCAGGCGCCGGCAAAAATTTCATCGCTGGTCTCCTTGAGGCCGACGTGGCGGTAGCCAATGGCAAAATCCTCCGGGCCGCGGATGATCTGCTCGCCTTTGCGATTCAGCATCAGCACCCGGTCCACATAGCGCCAGGTCTCGCCGCCATGGCAGCCGGCATTCATCGCCAGCGCACCGCCCACGGTGCCGGGAATGCCCGCCAGAAACTCGGCCTCGGCGCAGGCCTGTTTGCCGACGAAGCGCGCCAGCTTCGGCGAGGCGACGCCGGCCTCGGCGTAAAAGCTGCCGTCCGCTTCCCGACGCAGGATGTCGAGCACGCCGTGGGTAAAGATCGCGGTGCCGTCAAAGCCGCCATCACGCACCAGCAGGTTGCTGCCGAGCCCCACCATCAGCAGGGGCTCATCGAGGCGCAGCGCGCTCAGGAAGTTCGCAAGATCGGTCAGGTCAGCCGGAAAGAATGCGCGCGCTACCGTACCGCCAGCGCGCCATGAGACATGGCGGGCCATCGGCTCGAATTCCCGCAGCGCGCCGCGCACGAGTTCGGTCATGGAGAACCTTCGCTCAATCGCACCGGCACGCCGCCGATGGAACCGGCGCCCATGGTGATCACCACGTCGCCGTCATGCACCGCTGCCAGAATGGCGGCCGGCATGGCCGCGATGTCTTCGACAAATATCGGCTCGATCTGGCCCGTGCCTTGCATGCCTGGAATGGCGCTTTGCGCGCAGGCAACGCGCAAGGCCCGCACCAGCGTTCGGCTGTCGGCGGCGATGATTGGCACTTCGCCTGCGGCATACACTTCGCCGAGCACCAGGGCGTCAACCCCGCACAACACTTTGACGAAATCCTCGAAGCAGTCCCGCGTGCGCGTGTAGCGATGCGGCTGAAAGGCCAGCACCAACCGGCGGCCGGGAAAAGCGCCGCGCGCCGCGGCGAGGGTGGCCTCCATTTCCGCCGGATGATGGCCGTAATCGTCGACCAGGGTGAATGTTCCGCCGGCGGGACAGCCAATCTCGCCATACAGCTGGAAGCGCCGGCCGACGCCCCTGAACTCACCCAGCGCCCTGATGATCGCCGTGTCGCCAACGCCGACTTCTGTCGCCACCGCAATTGCTGCCAGCGCATTCAGGACGTTATGCCGCCCCGGCAGGTTGAGTACGATGGGCAAGCGGCTGACACCGCCATTGGTGCGCACGCAGGTGAAGCGCATTGTGCCGCCCTCGGCCACCACGTTTTCGGCGCGGAAATTGGCGTCGCTGTCGATGCCATAGGTCACGATCTGCTTTGCCACGCGAGGGATGATCTCGCGCACATTGGGATCGTCGCCGCAGACCACGGCGACGCCATAAAACGGCAGGCGGTGGAGAAAATCGACAAACGCCTGCTTCAACCGGCCGAAGTCATGGCCATAGGTTTCCATGTGATCGGCATCGATGTTGGTCACCACCGAGATCACGGGCGACAGGAACAGGAAGGAGGCGTCCGATTCGTCCGCCTCGGCCACCAGGAATTCGCCGCTGCCAAGCCTGGCATTGGCCCCGGCGGAATTCAGCCGGCCGCCGATGACGAAAGTAGGGTCGAGGCCGCCCTCGGCCAGGCAACTGGCGACCAGGCTGGTGGTCGTGGTCTTGCCATGTGTCCCGGCAATTGCGATACCCTGCTTGATCCGCATCAGCTCGGCCAGCATCTGCGCCCGCGGCACCACCGGCACGCGGCGCTCGCGCGCCGAGACGACTTCCGGGTTGTCTTCGCGCACGGCAGTCGACACCACTACCGCATCGGCCGCCGCGACGTTCCCCGCGCCATGACCAATAGCGATGCGTATGCCCCGCCCCGCCAGGCGTCGCGTCGTCGCGCTCTCGCTCAGATCGGAACCGCTGACCTCGTAACCCTGATTCGCCAGCACCTCGGCGATTCCCGACATGCCCGAACCGCCGATGCCGACAAAATGGATGCGCTTGACTTTATGTTTCATGGCAGAGTCCTTTGTTTCATTTGGCCAAGTCCGCGCAAGCCTGCGCCACCGCTGCCGTGGCCTCCGACCGTGCCAGCTCGCGTGCCCTTTCGGCCATCTGCGTCAATTGCCGGCGCGACAAATTTCTTATCTCCGCCAACCGTGCCGGCGTCAGTTGATTTTGCGGCAGCAGAATTGCCGCCCCGGCATTGCTCAGGAAGCGCGCGTTCAATGTCTGGTGGTCATCCACCGCGTGCGGAAACGGCACCAACAGGCTGGCGACACCCGCAGCGGCCAACTCGGCCACGGTCAGTGCGCCGGCGCGACAGATCACCAGATCTGCCCAGCCGTAAGCCCCGGCCATGTCATTGATGAAGGCCACGCTGTCGGCCTTGACTCCGGCCGAAATGTAGAAGCTCTTCAGCATTGGCAGATGCTTCTCGCCGGCCTGATGTACCACCACCGGTCGTTCGTCTTCCGCAATCATCGCCAGAGCCTTCGGCAGGGCTTCGTTCAGGGCCTGCGCACCCAGACTGCCGCCCACTACCAGCACGCGCAGCGGACCGTTGTGCTGCGCATAGCGAACAGTCGGCGCCGGCAACACGGCGATTTCGGGGCGCACCGGATTGCCGACCCAGTTGCCCTTTTTCAGAACGCCGGGAAAGCCCGTAAGAATGCGGTCGGCGATCAGGGCCAGTACCCTGTTGGCCAGGCCGGCCACCGAATTCTGTTCGTGCAGCACCAGCGGAATGCCCCGCAGTGACGCCATCATGCCGCCGGGAAAGCTGACGTAGCCACCCATGCCCAGCACTACGTCGGGCTGGATGCGCTTGAGCTGCGACCATGCCTGGCGGAAGCCGCGCAGCAGGTTGAAGGGCAGCAGCAGCTTGCGCAACAAACCCTTGCCGCGCAGAGCGGTGAAGTGCACCCAGGCCATCTCGTAACCGCGGCCGGCGGTCAGCTTCGCTTCCATGCCGTCCGGATTGCCCATCCAGGCGATCTTCCAGCCCTGCTCGCGCAAATGCTCAGCCACAGCCAGCCCCGGCATGATGTGTCCGCCCGTGCCGCCGGCCATGACCAGAAGGGTGTGCGTCATACTTGCTGACCTCTCATCAGCTGCCTGTTTTCCCAATCGACACGCAGCAGGATTCCCAGCGCCAGACAATTCGTCACAATGCCGGACCCGCCGAAGCTCATCAGCGGCAGGGTCAGGCCCTTGGTCGGCAACAAGCCCATGTTCACGCCCATGTTGATGAAGCCCTGCACCCCGAGCCAGATGCCGATGCCTTGCGCGACCAGCCCGGAATGGACGCGGCCGAGCACCAGCGCCTGGCGACCGATGGCGAAGGCGCGCTGCACCAGCAGGGCGAAGAGCCCGACCACGACGCAGACACCGACAAAGCCGAGTTCCTCGGCGATCACCGCCAGCAGAAAATCGGTGTGCGCCTCCGGCAGATAGAACAGCTTCTCGACGCTGGCCCCGAGGCCGACGCCGAACCACTCGCCACGGCCGAAGGCGATCAGCGCGTGCGACAGCTGGTAGCCCTTGCCGTAGGCATCCTGCCAGGGATCCATGAAACCGAAGATGCGCTCGCGGCGATAGGGCGAAACCCAGATCATGATGACGAAGCTGACCGCCAGCACCACGACCAGAACAGCAAACACCCGCGCGTTGATGCCACCCAGGAACAGGATGCCGGTGGCGATGCAGAGGATCACTACCAGCGCGCCGAAATCCGGCTCCTTCAGCAGCAGGAATCCCACCAGCACCATGACCAGCGCCATCGGCCCGAAACCGCGCAGGAAACTGCCCATGTCATCCAGCTTGCGCGTGGTGTAGTCGGCAGCGTAAAGCACGACGAACAGCTTCATCAATTCCGAGGGCTGCAGGTTGATCGGACCGAGACCGATCCAGCGCTGGGCGCCGTTGACGGAACGGCCGACATGGGGAATCAGCACCAGCAACAGCAGCGCCACGCCGGCCAGGAACAGCCAGGGCGCCGCCTGCTGCCACAGGCGTAGCGGAATCTGGAAAGCCATCACTCCCGCGACCAATCCGACCGTGAGAAAAACAGCGTGACGAAACAAGAAATAGGCCGACTGGTTGCCGGTGAAACGGCTGCCTTCGGCCATTGCAATCGACGACGAATACACCATCACCAGCCCCAGCAGGAGCAGGCCCACCGCCGGCCACAGCAGGAAGCTGTCGAGTTCGGCGGGCGTCCGATGCACCGGCGCAGCGTAGGCGCGGCTCATGTCCTTCCTTTCAATCCGCGCACCGCGGCGACAAATACCTGCGCCCGATGTTCGTAGTTGCGGAACATGTCGAAGCTGGCACACGCCGGCGACAGCAGCACCGCGTCGCCCGGTTTCGCCAGCACACGTGCGCGACGCACGGCATCCTCCATGTCACTTGCGCTCTCCATCGCAACGCCGGCGGTGCCCGCATTTTCTATAGCCTTCCCGATCAGCGGCCCGTCGCGACCGATCAGGATCACGGCGCTGGCATGCTGCGTCACGGCGGATGTCAGCGGTGAAAAGTCCTGACCCTTGCCGTCGCCGCCGAGTATCACCACGATCTTTCGATCGCGGTGATACTCGGCGTTCGCCAATTGGGGACCATCCCTCCCGGCCTCCCTTGCCGTGGAAGGGAGGTGACTATATTGGGCGGCCAACTGGCCGCCAAGGCCATTCAGCGCGGCGACCGTGGCACCAACGTTGGTGCCCTTGGAATCGTCGTACCAGATCACACCGTCCAGCTCCGCGATCTTCTCGACCCGATGCGGCAGGCCGCAGAAACTGCGCAAGGCCGGCAGCAAAGCCTCGGCTTCAAGACCGAGGCTGGTGCACAGCGCCAGCGCGGCCATCGCATTGGCCGCATTGTGCAAGCCGGCCAGCGGCAACGCGGAGACCGGCAGCAGGAAACGCCCGCCCTGCACCAGCCAGGCTTCGCCCCGTCGCAGGCGCAGCCCGAAGTCCTCGTCGCCGGCCGGTGTGTCAAGGCCGAAGCTGATGATGTGGCGACCTGGCAGCGCCATGCGGCACACGCGCGAATCGGCGCGATTCAGCACCTGGATACCGAGTTTCCCCTCGGCGCTCTGAAAGATCCCGGCCTTGGCCGCGGCGTAGTGGTCCAGATCGATGTAGCGATCGAGATGGTCGTCGGAGATATTCAGCACGGTCGCCGCGACGGGATTCAGCGTCTCGGTGGTTTCCAGCTGAAAACTCGATAGTTCCAGCACCCAGATCTGCGGCAGCGCATGCGCATCCTGCGCATCCATCAAGGCGCTCAGGGCCGCCGGTGAAATATTGCCGGCAACGCCCACCGTCTTGCCGGTGGAGCGCAGCATGTGTCCGGTCAGCGCGGTGGTGGTGGTCTTGCCGTTGGTGCCGGTGATCGCCAGCACCGGCGCATTCCGGCTCAGGCCGCGCAAACCGCGGGCGAACAATTCGATTTCGCCAAGTACCGGAGTTCCTGCGGCGCGCGCCTGAATCACCACCCCCAGGCCTCCCGACAGCCCCGGCGACAGCACCAGCAGGTCGATGCCGTCGAGCAGCGCCTTGTCGAACTCGCCGGCAATGAATTCAAGCGGAAAGTCGGCGCTGGTGACACGGCGCCGCAGCTCCTCCAGATACGGCGGCGCCGCGCGCGTATCCGCCACCCGCAACCGCGCTCCCTGCCGCGCGCACCAGCAGGCGGCGGCGAGACCGGATTCGCCGAGACCGAGAACGAGGACGTGTTTGCCGGACAAGTTGCTCATCAAGACCCTTTAGCCACAGAGACCACAGAGGACACAGAGAAAGACCAAAGCCGTGACTCGCCTTTCTCTCTGTGTCCTCTGTGTCCTCTGTGGCTCATGCTTTTCAACGTATTTTCAAAGTCGACAAGCCAAACAGCACCAGCAGGATGGTGATGATCCAGAAGCGCACGACGACCTGCGTCTCCTTCCATCCGGTCTGCTCGAAGTGGTGATGCAGTGGCGCCATGAGAAGGATGCGGCGGCCTGCGCCGTAGCGCTTCTTGGTGTACTTGAAGTAGCCGACCTGAAGCATCACCGACAGGGTCTCGGCGACGAACACGCCGCCCATGATGAACAGCACGATCTCCTGCCGCGCCACCACGGCCACGGCGCCGAGCGCCGCGCCCAGCGCCAGGGCGCCGACATCGCCCATGAACACCTCGGCGGGATAGGCGTTGAACCACAGAAAACCCAGACCCGCGCCCGCCAATGCGCCGCAGAAAACCGTCAGCTCGCCGGCTCCCGGGATGTAGGGCATCAGCAAATATTTCGAAAACACCGAGTTGCCGGCGACATAGGTGAAGATGCCCAGCGCCGCGCCGACCAGCACGGTCGGCATGATCGCCAGGCCGTCCAGCCCGTCGGTAAGATTTACGGCATTGCTGCTGCCGACAATCACCAGATAGGTCAGCAGGATGAAGCCGAACATTCCCAGCGGATAGGTCACGCTCTTGAAGAAGGGCACGATCAGCGCAGTCTGTGTCGGCAGTTCCAGGGTGAAGCCGCTCGATACCCACTGAATGAACAGCTCGACCACTTTTTCGTTGTTCGGCGCCGAGATCGAGAATGCCAGATAGATCGCTGCGACAAGGCCTATCACTGACTGCCAGAAAAACTTTGCCTTGGCCGACAGGCCGTCGGGATTGCGATAGACCACCTTGCGCCAATCGTCCACCCAGCCCACCGTGCCGAAGCCAAGGGTGACGATCAGCACGATCCAGATGAAACGGTTGGAAAGATCCGCCCACAGCAGCGTCGATACGCCGAGCGAAATCAGGATCAGGGCGCCGCCCATGGTCGGCGTGCCGGCCTTGACCAGATGCGTCTGCGGTCCGTCGCTGCGCACCGACTGGCCGATTTTTTTCGCCGTCAGCCAGCGGATCACCGCCGGACCGAAAACGAAGGAGATGGTCAGCGCGGTCATGGTCGCCAACACCGCGCGCAAGGTGATGTAGCCGAATACATTGAAGCCGCGCAAGTCCTTCGCGAGCCATTGGGCGAGTTCAAGCAGCATTCGACCTTCCCTCCTCAATGATCGCTTCGACAACGCGCTCCATGCGCATGAAACGCGAGCCCTTGACCAGCACCGTGGTCTGCGGCTCGAGTTCTGCCAGCAGCGCCTTGATCAGGTCGCCGACGCGCGGAAAGTGCCAGCCGCCTTCGCCGAAGTTGTGTGCGGCGGCGGCCGACAGATCGCCCAAGCAGAACAGGCGGTCGACGCCATGGCTCTTGGCATAGCCACCGATCTCGTCGTGGAACTGGCCGGCGGCGTCACCGGCCTCGCCCATGTCGCCCATGACGAAAATGCACTTGCCGGGCACGGACGCCAGCACGTCGATGGCGGCACGCATGGAGTCCGGATTGGCGTTGTAGCTGTCATCCACGATCAGCGAGCCATTGCGCCCGGCACGCCGTTGCAATCGTCCCTTGACGCCGACAAATGCGGCGAGTCCCTTTGCGACCGCCGCCGGCGACACGCCGGCCACCAGCGTCGCCGCTGCCGCTGCGCTGGCATTGTGGGCATTGTGGCAACCCGGCACCGCGAGCGTCACATCGATCTCGCCCCAGGGCGTTGCCAGGTGCAGGTCGCCGCCCAAGCCATGACTGGTAAATTGGCCGCGCACGTCGGCGGACTGGTCGAGGCCAAAACTCACCTGCCGCCGGTCCCGTGACAGCTCGCGCCAGATATCCGCCTGGGCATCGTCGGCGTTGAACACGGCAATGCCGTCGGCGCCCAGCCCGGCGAATATCTCGCCCTTGGCCAGGGCGACATCCTGCACCGAGCCGAGGCCGGCCAGATGCGCGCGCTGGGCGTTGTTAACCAGCGCCACCGATGGCCGGGTCAGGTGCGTCAGATAGTCGATCTCGCCGGCATGGTTCATCCCCATCTCGATCACCGCGGCGCGATGCGAGCCGCGCAGTCTGAGCAGGGTCAGCGGCAGGCCGATGTCATTGTTGAAGTTGCCGACCGTGGCCAACACGCTGTCTGCCGCATCGCCATGCTGCGCGCGCAGGATCGCCGCGCACATTTCCTTGACCGTCGTCTTGCCGTTGCTGCCGGTGATGCCGATCAGCGGAATCGCGAAACGTCCGCGCCACTGCGCCGCCAGCGCACCCAGCGCCAGGCGCGTATCGGCAACGCAGATCAGCGGCAGATCGGGATGCGCTGCGGCGAAGTCCTGATTTACCATCGCGCCCGCGGCACCTTGCGCCAGGACGTCACTGACATAGGCGTGGCCATCGAAGTGCTCGCCCTTCAGGGCAACGAACAGCTCGCCGGCAGCGATGCTCCGCGAATCGGTGGACACGCCGCTGAAGCCGGCATCGGCACCGTTCATTCCAGCATCAATGGCGCGGGCCGCCTCGTGCATGGTCATCATCATGAGCGCCGTCCCGGACTCTGTCTGCCGGGGATTCGGCTTCGCCGGCCGGCAAGCGCCGACTTCGCAACGTCGATATCGGAGAAGGGATAGCGGACGCCGGCGATTTCCTGATACGGCTCGTGGCCCTTGCCGGCAATCAGGATCACGTCGCGCGAGTCGGCCCCGCTCACCGCATCGGCGATGGCGCGGCCGCGATCGGGCTGCACCAGCGGTGGCCGCTGCATGCCGGTCAGCACGCCGTCGATGATGGCCAGCGGGTCTTCGCCGCGCGGATTGTCGCTGGTAAGCACCACGCGATCCGCCAGATGTTCGGCGATTGCACCCATTTGCGGCCGCTTGCCGGGATCGCGATCACCACCGCAGCCGAAAACGCAAATCAGGCTGCCACCCCGGGCAACCGCGGTTTCACGCAAAACGGTCAGCGCCTTTTCCAGCGCATCCGGCGTATGGGCGTAATCGACCACGACCAGCGGCTCGTTCTTTTCGCCCAGCGCCTGCATCCGTCCCGGCGGCGGCCGGATGCCGCGCAGCGCTGCGGCGATATCCTCAAGACGCTCGTCACGGGTCAGCAGGGCGCCGATCACGGCAAGCAGGTTGGCGGCATTGAAGCGGCCCACCACCGGCGCGGCAAAATGCACGCCGCGCAGATCGAACTCGATGCCGGCGGCGCTCATGCCCAGATTTTCCGCGCGCAGGATTTCATCGACGGGATGGTCGTCAGCATCAAGCAGCGTATAGCCGATGGTGCGCACGCGGCCCTTCAGCTTTGCCGCAAGGTCCACCCCAACGGGGTCGTCAAGATTGAGCACGGCGGCAGCCAGGCCGGGGGCGAGAAACAGCTTTCCCTTGGCCAAGGCATAGGCAGCCATCGTGCCGTGATAATCCAGATGATCGCGCGTCAGATTGGTGAATACGGCGACGTCGAAGGCGGCGCCGTTGACCCTGCCCTGGTCGAGTCCGATGGACGAAACCTCCATCGCACAGGCGTCGGCGCCCCCTGTGATGAAGCCGGCGAGTGCCGCATGCAGGGTGATGGCATCCGGCGTGGTATTGGGGCTTTCATCCAACGATTGAAGAAAACCGTTACCCAGCGTGCCAATCACTGCACACTTGTGATGCAGCGCATTTGTCGCCTGCGCGATCCATTGCGACACGGAGGTCTTGCCGTTGGTGCCGGTCACGCCGGCGAGCCAGAGATGCTCCGACGGGCGCCCGTAGACCAGGTGCGCGATTTCGCCGGCCAGGGCCGCGAGGCCCGGTACTTCAACCACCGGAAAATAGGGGACAGACCCCGATTTTATGAATCTCAAAATTGGGGTCTGTCCCCTATTTCCCCTATTTCCCTCTCCTGCTTCCGCAATCACCGCCGCGGCGCCGTTAGCCATCGCCTGCGCAATGAAGTCGCGGCCATCGGCCTGTGCGCCGGGGAAGGCGACGAAGACATCGCCGCATCGCACTCGGCGCGAATCGGCAGTGAGGCGCGCGGGCTTGATCCCCTGGCGCTCGAGTTGTTCGAGTATTGCCATGGCCGCGTTCACATCTCTTCCCGAGCCGGCTCGACGCTGGTCATCAAGAGCGGCTTCAAGGGTGCGTCGGGCGCGATGCCGAGGGTGCGCAGGCTGCCTGCCATGACCTGGGCGAACACCGGCGCCGCAACGTCGCCACCATAATGCCTGCCGTTGGACGGTTCATCGATCATCACCGCGACGATCAGCCGCGGATCGGAGGCCGGCGCGAAACCGACAAACGACGCGACATACTTATTGACGTAGGCGCCGCCTTCGATCTTGAGCGAGGTGCCGGTCTTGCCCGCCACCCGATAGCCTGAAATCTGCGCCTTGGGCGCGGTGCCGCCCGGTAGCACAACCATTTCGAGCATGGCGCGGACTTCGCGCGCCGTTTGCGCCGAAAATACCTGCTTGCCGTTCATCGGTGGCGTATCCACTCGCGCCAGTGAAATCGGCACCAGCTCGCCGTCGCGGGCAAAGACCAGATAGGCGCGCGCCAGCTGGATCAGCGTCACCGCGATGCCATGGCCATAGGACATGGTCGCCTGCTCGATCGGCCGCCAGGTTTTGGCGGGACGCAAACGACCGCCGACCTCGCCGGGGAAGCCAAGTTTCAGCGGCGCGCCGAAGCCCAGAGTGTCGAACATGGTCCACATGTCCTGCGGCGTCATCGACAGGGCCAGCTTGGCGGCGCCGATGTTGGAAGACTTCTGGATTACCTGCGCCACCGTCAGCATGCCATGCACATGGGCATCGGAAATCGTTGCGCTGCCGATGGTCATTTTCCCGGGCGCGGTCTGGATCGGCGTGTCGAAGCGCACTTTGCCCTTTTCCAGCGCCAGCGCTGCGGTAAACGGCTTCATGGTCGAACCGGGTTCGAAGCTGTCGGTCAGCGCCCGGTTGCGCAGTTGGGCGCCAACCAGCCTGACGCGATTGTTCGGGTTATAGGTCGGCAGGTTCGCCAGCGCCAGAACCTCTCCGCTGTGGGCGTCGAGCACGACCACGCCGCCCGCCTTGGCGCGGTTTTCCTCCAGCGCCTGCTTGAGATAGCTGTAAGCGAGGTACTGCACCTTCGAGTCCATGGCGAGCACGATGTCCCGGCCCTCCTGCGGCGGGTGGATGCTTTCGACATCCTCCACCACGTTGCCGCGACGATCCTTGATGACGCGACGCGAGCCGACTTTGCCCGACAGGTGCCCGTTGAATGCCAGTTCGATGCCTTCCTGACCCGCATCCTCGATGCCGGTAAAGCCAAGCATGTGCGCCATTACTTCGCCCGACGGGTAGTAGCGTCGGTACTCGTCTTTCTGATGAATACCCGGCAACCTGAGCGCCGTTACCCGGTCGGCCAGTTCGGGCGGCAACTGCCGCTTGAGATAGACGAACTCGCGTTCGGACGCCAGCTTGTGATCGATCTCGCGCACGTCCATCTCGAGCAGGGCGGCCAGGCTGCGTACCTGCGCTGGTGCCAACTGGGCATCCTCGGGAATCGCCCAGATCGAACGTACCGGCGTGGACACCGCCAGCACGTCGCCGTTGCGGTCGGTGATGCGGCCCCGGGTCGCGGATATGTCGATCACCCTCTCGAAGCGGGCGCGTCCCTTGTCACCCAGGAACTCGTTGTTGAAGCCCTGCAAATACAACGAGCGCGCAATCAGCGCAACAAAGGCGCCCAGCAACACCACCAGCACCAGGCGTTGCCGCCACGGCGGCAGTCGCTCGGACAGCAGCGGACTTCTGGAAAACTTGATCGACTTCATGACATAATCATTGCACGGGCACCGGGTCGACAGAAATGATCTGTCCCGGCACGGGCGGTTTCATGCCAAGCTTTTCGCGCGCGACCTTCTCCACCCGAACATGGGCCGCCAGCGTGCTTTGTTCGAGCTGCAACTGTCCCCACTCCACGTCCAGGTCACGCATGCGTTTTTGCGCAGCCTCCAGTTCGGTAAACAGTTTGCGCGCACGATGATTGGAACTCACGGTAGACAGAGCGCAGGCCAGTGTGATCAGAATCAGGACAAGGTTCAAACGTGCCATGGCTAGATCTTCTCCGCCACCCGCAGCACCGCACTGCGGCAGCGCGGGTTGGCGGCGATTTCGGCGTCCGATGGAAACAGCGCCTTGCCCACCAGCTTGATGATCGGTTGCGGCAAATCGACCGCCCGCACCGGCACGCCCTTCGGCGGCTGCGGCGGATGCGCGGCATCACGCATGAAGCGCTTGACGATGCGATCCTCGAGTGAATGGAAGCTGATCACGACCAGACGCCCTCCCGGTGCCAGCCTCTCGACGGCCCTGGGCAGGGCTAGCGACAGTTCCTCAAGCTCCCGATTGACGTGAATCCGTAGAGCCTGAAAAGTCCGCGTCGCCGGGTGCTGACCCGGTTCCCGCGTGCGGACGACTTGCGCCACGAGCGCGGCAAGCTCTCCTGTCCTTGAAGTACCGTGCTCGCCCCGAGCAGCAACAAGCGCCTTTGCAATCGCATGAGCAAACCGTTCTTCGCCATAGTCTCTGATCACCCTTTCTATTTCAGATTGCGATGCCCGCGCCAGAAACTCGGCGGCGGTCTCCCCTTGGGTCGTGTCCATGCGCATATCCAGCGGCGCATCGAAACGAAAACTCATGCCCCGTTCGGGCGTATTCAGTTGCGGCGATGACACGCCGATATCCATCAGTACGCCATCCACCTGCCGCACACCATGCTTGTCGAGCACCGCGTCGAACCCGCTGAATGGCGCATGCACTAATGTGAAGCGGGGATCCGAAATGGCAGCCCCGGCGGCGATCGCTGCCGGATCGCGATCGAGCGCAAGCAGACGTCCCTGCGCGCCAAGCTGCGCAAGAATCGCCCGGCTGTGACCGCCGCGGCCGAAGGTGGCATCGACATAGCTTCCCTCCGGCCGAATCGCCAGCGCTGCGACCGCCTCGGCCAGCAGCACACTGACGTGAGTGTCGGCACTCACAACGCAAGATTTTCCAGGCCCGGGGGCAAGAGTTTGTCGCCCACTGCAAAGATCGCGTCCTGCTGTGCCTGCCAGCCTGTGGCGGACCAGATTTCAAAATGGCGCCCCTGCCCCACCAACCAGATTTCCTTTTCCAGTCCCGCGTATTGGCGCAAGGATGGCGAGATCAGCAGGCGCCCGGCGCCATCCAGTTCCACGTCCTCGGCAAAACCCACCAGCAGGCGTCGTACCATGGCGGATTCGACTTGCAGACTGGGCGCCGCCAGGATCTGGGCACGTATCGGCTCCCACGCGGGTTGGGGATAGAGCAGCAGGCAGCGATGCGGATGGGCGGTCACCACCAGACGGCCTTCGCCAGCTGTCACGAGGGCGTCGCGGTGCCGCGCCGGAACGGCCATCCGGCCCTTGGCATCGAGATTCAGCGCCGCCGCACCTTGGAACATCCGGTCTCCTCCGGGGTGAGAAACGGGCCGCCATCCGACCAGAATTTCCCACAATCCCCCACAAGATCCCACTCTATGACACTTTTTGATGCCGGTCAAGAATCAATCGGGTTTTCTCCCGATGCAACAAGGGCTTAGGCGCGAAAACCAAAGTTATTTCACGAGTAAATATTGAATTAAATCAATATAGATACAAGGCGAACTAAATGTGCTTTATAAGGAATCTTGCCGTCGCGTTTTGGCCGGATCGGCGAGATCGCGCCAAGCCGGGGAATGCAAACTGATAAATTGCCGGACCCATGCTCCGCCTGGAAACGAATTCCGCTATGCGGGCGGCCCGCCAGAATCCCCGGGGCGCTTAAACCACCCGCTCGCCCATTTTCTCGCCGAGGCGAATTGCGCGCTGCGGCGACCATTCGGCATTGAACTGCAGTGTTCCTTGCGGAAACAGCATGACCACGGTAGAGCCGAGCAGGAAGCGGCCCATTTCCTCGCCCTGCTTGAATAGCAGTTGCTGATCCTCATAGCGCCATTCGCGCAACTGCCCCGGGCGCGGCGGATTCACTACGCCATGCCAGACCGTCGCCATGCTGCCGACGATGGTGGCGCCGACCAGCACCACGACGAAAAGCCCGCATTCGCCCTCGAACACGCACACGACGCGCTCGTTGCGGGCGAACAGGCCGGGCACGCCGCGCGCGGTGACCGGATTCACCGAGAACAGGTCACCCGGCACGTGAATCATGCTCAGCAGGCGACCCGCGCAGGGCATGTGGATGCGGTGGTAGTCCTTCGGGCTCAGGTAGAGCGTGGCGAAGCTGCCGTTCTCGAACTGTGCCGCCAGCACGGCATCGCCGCCGACCAGCGCCCTCGTTGAATAGTCGTGACCCTTGGCCTGGAAGATGCGGTCGCGAAGGATGACGCCGCACTGGCTGATCGCGCCATCCACGGGACAGATGAATTCAGCCTCCCCCAGCGCTCGTGCATCGGGCTTCAGCGGACGCGTGAAAAACTCGTTGAAACTCGCATAGCTGGCGATATCGGGATTCGCCGCCTCAGCCATATTGACGCCGTAACGGCCGACAAACCAGCGGATCACGGCGGTTGTCAGGACGCCGGCGTGCGCACCGGCGAACTTGCCGGCCAGCGCGGTGAGCGCCTGCTTGGGCAGCAGATACTGGAGCACTACGGCAAGGCGATCGGACACGGCGTGGCTCGGCGAACGGAGCGGCGAATTATAGCGGCGCGGCCCAGTCCAGCTTGCGCCGGATCATTGCCGCTTCAGTAACAGCGTCAGCACCGGCGGCGTAATCAGCGTGGTCAGGATCACCATCATGACGATCACCGAGAACATGGTCTCGTTCATGACGCCGAGCTGCTTGCCGACCATGGCGAAGATCAGGCCGACCTCGCCGCGCGGCACCATGCCCCAGCCCACCAGCCATTTGTTCGACGCTCCGGCTGCCAGGCCGGCCGCGAGCTTGCCGACTATCGCGGCCACCGTAACGCCAGCGCCGACTCCCAGCACCGCCGGATCGGCCAGGGTTTTCAAGTCGACTTGCATGCCGGTGAGAACGAAGAACACCGGCACGAAGAAGTAGCCGATCGGCTCGATCATGTGTTCATGCTGATGGCGGCCATGCTTGAGCAGGATCGGGCGCAGGCGCTGGGCCAGGCCGGGTTCACCCGCTGGCAGCAAGGGTTCGATTTCGCGCACGATCGCGGGATGATCGAAGTCACGCAGGAACACCGGTTCGAACAGCAGGCCGGCAGCAAAGGCGCCGATGATCGGCGCCAGGCCGATGGCATGCGCCAGCCAGGCGAGGAAGAGGCCGGTGGCCAGCACCTGGGCGAACAGCATCGAAGGGCCGGCATCCCATTGCGCCAGCCAGCGGCTGGAATGCGGCGCAATCAGGCGCCCGATCCAGATCGATCCGGCGAGGAAGATCACCGCCTGGGCGACGATACCGCCGACCTGTCCAACGCTGACCGAGCCGGCCTGAACCAGGCTGGAGACCACGGCAAGAATCACCAGCCCCAGCACGTCGTCGATCACCGCCGCGCCGAGCACGATGCGCGCCGCCGGCGTGTCGAGCTTGCCCAGATCGCGGAAGACGCGCCCGGTGATGCCGACCGAAGTGGCCGCAAGCGTCGCGCCAAGGAACAGGTAGGCGTGAGCCGAGAGCCCCGGCAGCAGCCACGGCCCCACCAGATAGGCGCCCAGCAAGAAGGGCACGACGATGCCCACCGTACCCACGGCGAAAGCCCGCGGCCCGACCTTGATCAGGTCGGCGAGCCGCGTCTCCAGACCGATCTGCAGCAGCAGTACGATGACGCCGAGTTCGGCGATGAAGGCGACTGCGGGGTCACGCGCGATCGACTCGAAGCTATTGAAGCCCAGCAGCACAAGATTGCCCAGCACCACGCCGAGCAGCAGTTCGCCGAGCACCGCCGGAAAACCCAGCTTCTGCGCCAGCGGCGCGAACAGCCGGGCGCTGATCAGTATCAGTGCCAGCCACAGCAGATTGGCCCCGATCACCTCAGAGCCTGCGGCCCAGACCGGCGCCGCGGCGAGCAGCAACGCCCCCGCCGCATACAGCGGGAGCCTGCCGTAGCGCCGTAGCGCGGGAAAAGTCACCGGCCCTGCGCTGACAGCGCGGCGATGCGCTCTTCCATGCTCGGATGGCTGGCGAACAGCGCCATCAGACCCTGGCCTCCGGCAATGCCGGAACTCGCCAGGGCCTTCGGCAAGGGCTCGACGGCCAAGCCACCGAGGCGCTGCAGCGCCGCCATCATCGGCCGCGGCGAGCCCATCAGGCCGGCGGCGCCGGCGTCGGCGCGGAACTCGCGCTGGCGCGAGAACCAGGCGACGATGATGCTGGCCAGCACACCGAACAGGATGTCGCAGACGATCACGGTGACCATGTAGCCGATGCCGGGACCGGAGGACTGGCTGTCACCGCGGCGCAGGAAGCTGTCGACCAGGTAGCCGACGACCCGCGACAGGAAGATGACAAAGGTATTGACCACGCCCTGGATCAGCGTCAGCGTCACCATGTCGCCGTTGGCGACGTGGCTGACCTCGTGCGCCAGCACGGCCTCGACTTCCTCCTTGCTCATGCCTTGCAGCAGACCGGTGGATACCGCGACCAGCGAATTGTTGCGGGAGGGGCCCGTGGCAAAGGCATTCGGCGCGCCCTCGTAGATGGCGACCTCAGGCATCGCGATGCCGGCCTTCTGCGCCTGCTTCCTCACCGTCTCGACCAGCCAGAACTCGGTCGAAGTCGAGGGGCTGTCGATGATGCGCGCGCCCGTTGACCACTTGGCCATCATCTTCGACATTGCCAGCGAAATGAAGGCGCCGCCGAAACCGATGACGCCGGCGAAACCCAGCAGCATGCCCATGTCGAGGCCGTTGGCGGTCAAGTAGCGGTTCACCCCCAGCAGGCTGGCGGCGATCGACAGCACCAGCATCACGGCAAGGTTGGTGGCGAGGAACAGTACGATGCGTTTCATTGACGGATCTCCAGGGAATAACGCGATGGGCAGCGGCGCGAATTTCGCGCGTGCGCCAGCATAGATGCGGCAAATCCAGGAAAGTTCAAGAGCCGGCGGCTACTGATACCCTGGCGCGCCGACAGGAGTCGGCGCCGGCTCGCTTTGCGTGCCCGGAACTCCGCGTTGCGGGCGGGCAACGGCGGCTGGTGCCGCCTGCTGCACCTGCACTGCCGGCGCCGCGTCGTCTTTGTGCTTTTCGTGCGGATGCCAGCCGAGCACCGCCAGAAGGGCGAAGAAACCGACCACATAGCCGACCGCAATGAACCAGCCGTGGCGCAGCCACTGGCCGACCGACTTGGCCTCGGGAAACAGGTTCGCCACCGCGACCCCGGCCGAAGAACCGAACCACAGCATCGAGCCGCCGAAACCTACGGCATAGGCGAGGAAGCCCCAGTCGTAACCGCCCTGCTTCAAGGCCAGCGCAGTCAGCGGAATGTTGTCGAATACGGCGGAGATGAAGCCCAGCGCCAGCGCCGATGACCACGATGCGGGCGGCAGCGACTCCACCGGCATCATCGAGGCGCAGGTCACCAGGGACAGCAGGAACACCGAGCCCTTGAACGCCCCCGGAATCAGGCTCCATTCCGGCTTGCGCAGCGGCACCGCCAGCAGCAGGGCGACCCAGACCGCGGCGCCGAGGAAAGGGAAATGATCCGCGGCGGCGGCGAACTTCAGATTCACCGTGACATTGGTGACGATGGCGCCGACCAGGATGAAGCCGACGATGCCGACCCGCGCCCAGTCGATGTGATGCGCCGCTTTGAACTCGCGGCTGATCGCCATGTGCTTGTGCTGCAACAAGGCTGCCGGAATACCGAACACCACCAGTGCGACGCCCGATGCCACATAGGCTTCGACCACGTCGAGCGGACTGACGCCATCCAGCCACATCATGGTCGTCGTCGTGTCGCCGACCACCGAGCCGGCGCCACCGCCGTTGGACGCGGCGACGATGGCGGCGAGGTAGCCGATATGCACCTTGCGCTTGAACACGCTGGCCGCCACCGTGGCGCCGATCAGCGCGGCGGCGATGTTGTCGAGGAAGCCGGAGAGGACGAAGATGATCACCAGCAGCATGAACGGTCCCAGCCAGCCTTCGGGCAGCAGTTTCGGCAGCACCTCGGGAACGCCGCTATCCTCGAAATGCCGGGCAAGAAGCGCGAAACCGACCAGCAAGCCGAGCAGGTTCATCAGCAGTACCCATTCGTGGCCCATGTGCGCCCCGAAGCCGGCGATGCCGGCGCCGGTCTTGAATCCGGTGAACAGGATTTTGTATGTCGTGATGGTGGCCAGGCCGGTCAGCGCCACCTGCAACACGTAGTGATGGAACAGCGCCACGCCGAGCAGGGTCGCGCCAAACAGAATGAAATCGACGGGAATGCCGAACAGCGCCGGCGAAGTCACCACCGCATCGGCGGCCTGCGCCAGTGGCGCGAACAGAAGCAGAACAAAAGTCGGCAGCAACCCAGCAATGGCGCGGGACGCGATGCTTCGATGCGAGGATGTCATCTGCCACTCCAGTCGATTTGTATCGCCGAATTGTAGCAGCCCGCCGACCCCGACCCGTCGCGAAACGCTCGCCGATCCTGTCCGCGGCAGACCGCGGAGCATCCCGTTTGGAATGCGCTAAACTTGGCCATTAATGCGAATAAAGGCCCGACCATGAAAATACTGCTCCCGGTTGACGGCTCCGATCATGCCGATCGCGCCGCCCGGCATGTCCTGCGCCTGGTGCAAAGTTGCGCCGACAACGAGATTCTGCTGCTCAATGTGCAGGCCCCGATCGATGCCCCGGAAGTACTCGGCCACTTGCCCGTGCGAGAAATAGAGGCAATGCAGGAATCGCGCGGCGGCGATGCACTGGTATCGGCGCGCGCGCTATTCGACAGAGCCGGCATCCAGTACCTTCCGGAAGTGGCGATCGGTGGGGTGGCGGAAACCATCGCCCGCCGAGTCACCGAAGGTAACTTCGATATTGTCGTGATGGGCAGCCATGGCGCGGGCAAACTGACCAGCATGCTGATGGGGTCGGTGGCGACGGACGTTATCCGTCTCGCCAGTTGTCCGGTTACCGTCGTCAAGTAGCGCGGCCCTTCGCCCGCGACAAGGAAGCCCGGCTACTTACCGTATTTTTCGCCCGTCGGCGAATGGACCGCGATTC
The DNA here is from genome assembly GCA_030651305.1 of Sulfuritalea sp. Classification (GTDB taxonomy): domain Bacteria; phylum Pseudomonadota; class Gammaproteobacteria; order Burkholderiales; family Rhodocyclaceae; genus Sulfuritalea. Next base: position 275,686 of record JAUSCI010000046.1, read on the forward strand.
CCGCGGCGCGGAAGGCATGCCCCATCATGACCATGCCGGCGTGTGGCGCATCGATTCCCGCCGTGAAATAGATCAACTCGAATATCGCGTCACCCTGCTCCGCCGCGACCACCACGGTCAGCACCTGCTTCTCGTCCGAATACACCCGGTGACGCAGGCTGTGGGTGCCGATGCCGCGCGCATGGTGAACGCTGGCGCTGACCACGCCTTGCTCGCGACGCAGGGTTTCAAGCACTGCGGCGCCTCGTCCGGCCGGCATGACGCAGGTAATGACCTTGTAATCCCCACGTGCCGGCGGCGGCAAATGGACGGCGCCGCCAGCAGCGCGCCGATTGCCGGCTCGGCGAAGGCCGCGATTTGCCTTGGTCGCATGACAAGTGCGGCATCACGCTATCATCCCGCCATGCACTCCAACCTCCTCTCGCTGCTGCTGCTGCTAAGTGCTGCCGTCGGGGCAGTGGCGCTGGCGCGCCGCTTCAAACTGCCTTCGATGCTCGCCTATCTGGCGATCGGCATCGCGCTGGGACCTTACGGTCTGGCCCGACTGACCGAGAGCGCGGAGGTGGAAAGTTTCGCCGAGTTCGGCATCGTCTTCCTGATGTTTTCCATCGGTCTTGAATTCAGCCTCAAGCGACTGCAAGCCATGCACACACTGGTGTTCGGCCTTGGCTCGGCGCAGTTGGCGCTGACCGCGCTGGGCACCGGCCTGGTCACCGTGCTCGGCTACGGTCAGGAGTGGAAGAGCGGCATAGCGGTCGGGCTTGCCGTGGCAATGTCGTCCACCGCGATTGTCGCCAGGATGCTTTCCGAACGCTTCGACCTGCACTCGCGCTCCGGGCGGCAGACCATGGGCGTACTGCTGTTCCAGGACCTCGCCGTAGCGCCGTGCCTGATCCTGCTGCCGGCCCTGGCCGCCTCCGGGGATGACTTGCTGCGTTCGCTGGCAGTAGCCGCCGCGCAGACTGTCGTGGTACTGGCGCTGCTGATCTGGGCCGGACAGAAACTGCTGGGCCGCATTCTCCATAGTGCCGCCCAGTACAAATCCAGCGAACTGCTGATGCTGACCACGCTGTGGATCGTGGTCGGCCTGTCCTTTCTCACCGCCCGCAGCGGCCTGTCGCTGGCGCTGGGTGCTTTCATCGGCGGCATGCTGATTTCGGAGACAGCCTATCGCCATCACGTCGAAGCCGACATCCGGCCGTTTCGCGACATCCTGCTCGGCCTGTTTTTCGTCACCATCGGCATGATGCTGGACATCGGCTACGTCATCGCCAATGCCCACAAGCTGGTACTAGCCGTGGCCCTGCTGATCGGCGGCAAGGCGGCGGTGATGCTGCTCATCACGCGGGTGGCAAAAACACCGCTGGTGGCCAGCCTGCGCACCGCCGCGCAACTGGCACAGGCCGGCGAGTTCGGGCTGGTGCTGATCCAGCTGGCCCACCAGTTGCACCTGATCAGCGTCAGCGCCTTCCAGATCACGCTGTCGGCCATGCTGCTGTCGATGTTCATCGCGCCCTTCCTGATCGCCCGTGCCGCACAGCTTTCCGGCGACATGGGACGCGGCGACTGGTCGCACAAGGCCACCGTGATCCACAACATCGCCGTGCACAGCCTCGATCTCGGCCAGCATGTGGTGATCTGCGGCTACGGTCGCACCGGACAGCGCATCGCCGAGTTTCTCGGCATCGAAAACATTCCCTTCATTGCCCTTGACGTCGACCCGCAACGGATCGCCGAAGCGCGCACGCAGGGCATCAATGTCGTCTTCGGCAACGCCGACCGGCCGGAGGTACTGCAGGCGGCGGGAATCGCTCGCGCTCGCGCCGTGGTCGTCAGCTACCCCGATGCCCATTCCGCCGAACGCGTAGTGCACATTGTGCGCGGCACGCGGCCGGAGATTCCGATCGTGGTGCGTACCGCCGACGACCGGGATGTCGCCCGCCTCAAGTCAGCCGGAGCGACCGAGGTAATCCCCGAAGTCCTCGAAAGCAGCCTGCTGATTGCTGCCGAAACGCTGGTGCAGGCGGGCATCCCGATGAAGCGGGCGATCCTGCATGTGCGCGCCGCGCGGGCCGACCGCTATGCCTCGCTGCGCGACTTCTACGCGCCGACCAAGAAGTAGAATTCCCGACATTCAAACCTGATCCGGAGCAGACCATGAGCATCTTCCTGCGTCACTGCACACTGCTGTTCGGGCTGCTGGCCGCCAGCGCCTTTGCCGCCGACGAACCGGGCCTGCTGTCCGGGCAGACCCTTTACCTGCCGGTCTATTCACACGTTTATCACGGCGATCCAGCCAAGGATGGCAAGCCGGCACAAACGCTGGTGTCTACCCATGTCAGCATTCGCAATACCGATCCGCAAACCTCGATCCGGCTGGTTTCCGCACGCTACTACGATACCAACGGAAAACTGGTGCGTTCTTACGTCAGCGCGCCAGTATTGATTCCGCCACTGGGCACCCACGAAATCTTCGTGCCGCGCACCGATACCGCCGGCGGCTCCGGTGCCAACTTCCTGATCGTCTGGACAGCGGAAGCGCCGGCCAACCCACCCATCATCGAAGCGCTCCACGCCGACATCCGCGAAGCCCGCACACTGATGTTCATAACCACCGGACAGCCGATCAGGACGCGTTGATGGCACCCATCCGGAAGCAAGCGCGTTCGCGCTCGGATAGTTCAACTATCGATCTGTCGCGGCAACCGGTTCAGGCCTCGACGATTCCCTTCTGGACACAGAACCGGTACATCTCGCCGAATGTTTCCGGACGCTCGCGTTCGAACACTTCCCAGTTGTCCAAACTGGTCGCCGCCGGATCCTCGGGAAAGCGCCTCCGGTAAGCCTGGAGGACTACGTCATCGATTTCGAATCCAAGGAATTTCAGATCGTTTGCCTGAAGGAAGGCAGCGATCTCCCCGAGAAGCAGGCGATGTTCCTGGACATGAAACAGCAGGTCGCGGCAGCCGCTGGTGCTGAAGAAATCGCCCGTGTTCAATATGAAGCCCCAGCTCTCCGCTTCATCCGGCTGCATAACCCGTTGCCTGAAGCGCCGAATGTCTTTGGGTTCCGCACCCAATTTCTCATCGGCTATCGTCGCTCGCGCCGTGACAATTTCCGTTCGCGCCAAAGCGCTGTACAAACCCAGCCGCATTGCTCCGCCGGGCCGGAGCAGGGCGAGCAACACGCGCCAGCCTGCATATGGATCGGCGAGATGATGAAGAACACCGTAGGACTCAATGACGTCGAAGCGGCGGTCGAACGTTCCTAGTTTCATGATGTCCGCTTGAGCATATTCAACGGACGACAGTCCGAGTCCGTGGGTTTTCCGTTTGGCGTAGCAAAGACTGGCGAGGCTAAGGTCAATGGCAAGGATCCGGGCGCGCTGGAATCGCTGTGCCGTATAAATGGAATTCTGGCCGGTGCCGCAGCCGGCAATCAGGATATCTACCTCGCCGCCCTTGCCGATCGGCTGAAATCCGCTCGCGGAAAATTGTCGGCCCAGGTAGTCGTCGATGGTCACCGCCTTGCCTTGCGGTTCGGGAAGAATCCAGCGCGGATACGAGTTCTCCTCATACTGATTCTGAACCGCCAGCGAAACACCCTCCTGGATCGAGGTCAGCCTTGGCATTGCATCGCGATAGCCCCTCTCCTGCGCTGGCTCGCCGACCTGTTGCACCAGCAGAGCGACCACTGTTTCGGGCCATGCCCTCGACACGAGTCGATCGGCATATGAAATGGAATGGAGCGGAAAGTACGCCGCGACGCCTAGCAGCAGGAAGACGGAAATCGGCGCGTCGATTGCCAGGGCAGCGGCCAGCGAATCTCGCAGCCTTTCCGCCTGCTGCTCCTCGTCGTCGGTCGCGTCAAATACATACTCATTGATGAAACACTGCCTCGCCAGGTTGCAAAAGAAGGCCACGACCGAATCGCCGGATTCAGGGCACAGGCTGCTGCCGTCCGCCCTGTTCAGCAACGCACGCCTTGCCGTCGTCAGAAACTGTTCCAGCTCGACATCGCAGATCGGCGCCACAACAAGAAGTGTTTGCAGCAACGCATCCTCTGCAACGGCCTCAACGCCGTATTCGCCGAACAATTCCTTTTCAGTGATTCTCCGTGGCCAGGCTCCGACGGCTCGCGACATCGCCGCCCCGATATCCGGACTTCGTTTGACCAATGTCGCGCCGAACCGGGCAAGAACAACCGGCGAGCTCCATGGTTCGGCCAAGGCGCGAACAGTCCATTCACGGACATCGCCGGCGTCTGCATCCCAGCGACCACGGCGAACGCAATCAACGAAAAGAAGCTTGGCCTCCCAGGTTTCATTCGTCCGCAACGACTGCCGCACCAGATCCAGGGCCGCCATCGACTCGCCCCTGGCAAGCAGCACCGCCGCCAGGTGGTTGAGAGCCTTGACCAAGCCTGGCTTGATTTCGAGTGCCCTGCGATAGCAGGCCTGCGCTTCGGCAAGGCGGCCCTGCTGTTTCCTGATATCGCCAAGACCGATATTGGTTTCAGCTATCCCGGAATCGATCTTCAGCGCCCCCAGATAGACGGCTTCCGCCTCGGCGACACGTCCCAGTTCCTGCAGCGTATCGCCCAGGCCGCCAAGCGCCGTCACCAAATCGGGGGCGATGGCCAATGTCCGCCTATAACCGGCTTCCGCTTCGGCGAATCGTCCCTGCATTCCGAGATTGCAGGCAAGGTTGTAATGCGCGAGGGCCGAACCGGCTTGCAACTCCAGCGCGGTTCTGAAGCATGCTTCCGCCTCTGCGAGACGGCCCTGGGCCTGCAGCGCAATGCCCAGGTTGCAGTGCCCTTCGACAAAATCAGGCTTGCTTCGGATTGTCAGTCGGTAGCAGGCTTCGGCCTCGCCAAAGCGTCCCTGCGCCTCCAGCGCACTGCCCAGGTTGTATCTGGCCGCCAAAAAGTCCGGTTGCAGCGCCAACGCACGCCGATAGGAGGTTTCCGCCTCGGCGAATTTTCCCTGTGCCTGCAGGACGTTGCCCAGATTGCCGTGCGCAACGGCGATGTCAGGCTGCAACACCAGCGTACGCCGATAACTTGCGGCGGCGGCGGCAAGTTGTCCCTGGGTCTGAAGGGCAAGACTAAGGTTGAAAAGCGCCTCGACATCATCCGGCAACAGTTTTGCGGCCGTCTGAAACGCCATGACCGTTTCGCCGGCACGCCCCAGACTGTGCAGCACCGCGCCCAGGAGCTTCCAGCCGGCTCCATCCTGCGGAAAGCGCCGGGTCAATGATTTCGCCAGCGCTTCCGCCTCGGCAACGCGCCCGAGCTTGAACAGGTCGGCCAGCCGGACGATCTCCCGCTGCGGACACGCTTCCTTCTTCTTGCTGCTCATAAAATTTCCTCGAATTGCCCGCGCGACCCATGTGCCGAATCGCCATCGACGACGCCCGAATTATGCCGCCGATCCATTCGGCTTAAGCGACGTTTAAGCAGCGCCGTCCATGATTCGCTTCACACACTACTCATGGAGATTCCCATGCGACACATTCTCATCATTGCTGCAACGCTTTTCGCCGCGAGCGCCCAGGCCGAAACACCGCGAGACTTTCTCACGCGCTTCGAGAAGGAAGCCGGGGCAGTCGCCTCTGTCGAGCGCGGCGCTCGCTTCTTCGCCACCAAACAGGGCGGTGAATGGAGCTGTGCCTCCTGCCACACCGATCGCCCGACGCAAGCAGGCCTCCACGCCAAGACCGGCAAGGCCATCACGCCGCTGGCACCTGCCGCCAATGCCGAACGCTTTACCGATGCCGCCAAGGTGGACAAATGGTTCCGCCGCAACTGCAACGACACTCTCAATCGAGTCTGCAGCGCCCAGGAAAAGGCCGACGTAATTGCCTGGCTGCTGACGCTCAAATAAACAGGAGATCAAGATGAAACGCCTTGCCGCCCGACCCCTGCTCGCCTTGCTGGCTGCGCTTGCCCTGCCGGCCCACGCCGACAACTACGGCGTGCCGAAGAATGCCGCCTTTGAGGAAGAGTGCACTTCCTGCCACATGGCCTATCCGCCGCAGATGCTGCACGCCGATTCCTGGCGCGCGATGATGAACGGCTTGTCGAAGCACTTCGGCTCGGACGCCAGCATCGATGAAAAACGCCGTACCGCCATTACCGACTTTCTGGTCGCCCATTCCGGCGGCCGCAAGACGGGAGACACCCGCGACGCCCAATGCAAGCCGCTGTTGCGCATCTCCGAGACCGAGCGCTTCGCGAAGAAGCATCGCGAGATTTCCGCCGCTACCTGGAAACGTGCCGCGATCAAGAGCCCGGCCAACTGCACGGCCTGTCATGCGCAAGCGGCGGCGGGCAACTACAGCGACCATTCCGTCAACATTCCAAGGTGAGAATGCCATGAATACTCAAAACATTCGTCTTCGCGTCTGGGACCTGCCGACGCGCATTTTCCACTGGTCGCTGGTGGCGAGCTTCGCCATCGCCTTCCTCACCGCCGAGTCCGAAAAGCTGCGCGACATCCACGTCATCGCCGGCTACACCCTCGCCGGCCTGATCGCCTTCCGCCTGTTGTGGGGTTTCATCGGCGGCGGCTATTCGCGCTTTGCCGAGTTCCTGCCGACGCCGCGGAAGCTGTTCGACTACCTCAAGTCCCTGATCGACGGAAAGCCGCAGCACTATATCGGTCACAATCCGGCCGGAGCCGTGGCGATCTTTCTGCTTCTCGGCTTTGGCATCACCGCCGCCGCCAGCGGCTGGGCCGTGTACGAGGATGTGGGCGGACATTTTCTGGAAGAACTGCACGAAGGCGCGTCCAATGGCATGATGGCGATAGTTGTCATTCACATCGCGGGCGTCATCGTCAGCAGCTGGCTACACAACGAGAATCTTGTTCGGGCAATGATTACCGGCTGGAAGAAACTACGCAATGAGAATTCTGCTGGTTGAAGATGATGCCCTGCTCGGCGATGCCCTCCAGGTCGGCCTGCGCCAGGCCGACCACGCGGTTGATTGGGTCAGGGACGGCGTCAGCGCCGAGACGGCGCTGGCAAGCGGGGACTACGCGGCCGTAGTCCTCGATCTCGGACTGCCGCGCATGGACGGCCTCGATGTACTGCGTCACCTGCGGGCGAAGAAGAAGGCCCTGCCGGTACTGATCCTCACCGCCCGCGATACGGTCGATGACCGCATTCGCGGCCTCGACGCCGGTGCTGACGATTATCTGGTCAAGCCCTTCGATCTGGGCGAGCTGACAGCCCGCTTGCGCGCCCTGCTGCGTCGCGCCGGCGGCCAGCCGTCGCCGGTGCTGACTACCGCCGACGTCACGCTCGACCCGGCGACGCGGCGCGTGAAATACAAGGGCCAGGAGGTCGAGCTCTCGGCCAAGGAATACGCCCTGTTGCATGCCCTGATGCAGCAACCGGGCCGCGCCCTTTCCCGCGCCCAACTGGAAGAACATCTCTACGCCTGGGGTGAAGAAATCGGCAGCAACACGGTCGAGGTCTACATCCATCATCTGCGGCGCAAGCTGGGAACGGACCTGATCCGCACCCTGCGCGGCATCGGCTACGTCGTCGCCAGGAACGGAACGCCGCCATGAGGCGTCCTCTATCCCTGCGTACCCGCCTGGTCGGGCTCACCATGCTGGCGGTGGCGGTCGTCTGGCTGCTGACGGCTTTCGCTACCTGGCGCGAAGCCCGCCATGAACTGGAAGAACTGCTGGCCCACCCGCCGAGCGCCACCGCCGCACACTTCGTCAAGGAGCGCAATGAGGTGGCGGCTGAAATTGCCCAGCAACTGCTCAAGCCGATGCTGTTCGCACTGCCTGCACTGGCGCTGCTGCTGGCGATCGCCATCGGCTTTGCACTGGCGCCGCTGCGCCGCCTCGCGCGCGATGTCGCGGCCCGGACAGCCGACCGGCTCGACCCGCTGCCGATCGAATCACTCCCCACTGAAGTCGCGCCGCTGGTGACAAGGCTCAACAGCCTGTTCGCCGACATCATGCGGGCGCTGGAAAACGAGCGTCGCTTTACCGCCGACGCGGCGCATGAGCTGCGCACGCCGCTGGCCGCGTTGAAAGCACAGGCACAGGTCGCGCTGGCTTCCGTCGACGCGGCGGAAAGGCAGCACGCGCTGACTCAAATTCTGGTCGGCTGCGACCGCGCCACGCATCTGGTGGCGCAGTTGCTGACCCTGGCGCGGCTGGATGCCGACACGCCGCACCAGATGCAGAGCGTCGCCCTGCGGTCGATTGCGGAAGAAGTCATGGCCATGAGCGCCGGCGAAGCCATCGAGCGCCGTTGCGACCTCGTTTTGGGTGACGGCGATGCGCAAGTCCGGGGTGATACCGTGTTGCTGCAGGTGCTGCTGCGGAACCTGGTCGACAACGCCCTGCGCCACGGCGGCGGCACGCAGATCGACGTCTCCGTCACCCAAAATGAAGGCCGCGCCATGCTGACGGTCAGCGACAACGGGCGCGGCATTGCGGCGGATGAGACGGGCCACGTCCGGCAGCGCTTTTACCGTAGCGCCAGCGCCGACTCTTCGGGCAGTGGCCTGGGACTCTCAATCGTCGGGCGCATTGCTGAACTGCATGGCGGCGCCATCGAGATTGGCGCTCCCGCCAAGGGCAACGGTGTTTCGGTGCGGGTGTCGCTGCCACTCGCGACAGGACCGACGGGCGCCGTTACTGCCCAATAGCGACGGAACTCCGGCCATCGGCGGGAAGCGGGCTGACTGCCTGGATCGGCGATCCCGATTTGCTTTGAAGGAATATTGGGACTAGGCTGAAAGCCATAGCTTTTGCTCATAGAGCCCACCATGGCGATTCGTCGAAAGTGGAAGCCAGACCGCCTCCGTCCGTGACCGAGCAGGATCTGCTCGACAAGATCATCCAGGGTTCTCCGGTGCCCGCCTTCGTGATCGACCGCGAGCATCGGGTGACGCACTGGAATCGCGCCTGCGAAGTCATACTCCATCATCCGGCCGCAATAATGATCGGCAGCCAGGATCAGTGGCGTCCGTTCTACCCGAACCGGCGACCGGTCATGGCCGATCTGGTGGTGTCCGGTGACATCGATGCCGTAGCGACTTTGTACGAGGGCAAGTATCGGCGCTCGACAATCATCCCCGGCTCATACGAGGCCGAGGACTACTTTCCCCACATAGGCGCGGGCGGCACCTGGCTGTACTTCACCGCAGCCCCGCTGGTCAATGCCAGAGGCGAGTTGATCGGTGCCATCGAAACGCTGCAGGACATCACCCAGCGCAAGCGCGCCGACGAGGCCTTGCGCCAGGAACACGAAAAGCAGCGTGCCATCATCGAACACTTCCCCTGCGGCATCACCCTGATCGACGAAAAGCTGTGCGTCACCCATTACAACCAGCAGTTTCGGCGCCTGGTCAGGCTGCCTGAAGATACCTTCGCCAACAACGCGCCGGAACTGCAAGCCATCCTGCGTATTGTCGCCGAGCGCGGCGAACTGGGCGAGGGCGATGCCGATGTCGAGTATGCCGCAGCCATGGAACGCATCAACCAGCGCCAGCCCTACACCATCGAGTACCGGCGCACCGACGGCACGGTGCTGGAGATCCAGCGCTCACCGCTACCCAATGGCGGCTTCGTCACGTCCTACACGGACATCACTGAACGCAAACGCATCGAGACGCGCATGGTCGCGCTGCTGGAAGAGCAGCGTCTGATCTTCGACAACGCCCATGTCGGCATCGCCCTGATCAGCAACCGGATCTTTCTCAATTGCAACCGACGCCTGGCCGAAGTCTTCGGCTATGGCGGACCGGAGGAACTGATCGGCAGGAGCACGGAGATCATCTTTCCATCCCGCGAAGACTGGCTTGCCGTCGGCGAGATGGCCTATCGCGACCTGGCGGAGCAGGGCTACTGCAACCGCGAAACCCGCAACCGGCGACGCGACGGGACCGTTATCTGGTGCGAGACATCGGGCAGGGCACTCGATCCGGCCGCCCCGGCAAGCGGATCGATCTGGGTCTATACCGACATCAGCCAACGCAAACACCACGAGACCGAACTGCAACTGGCCGATACCGTCTTCGCCAATTCTCTCGAAGCCATGCTGATCACCGACGGCCAGGGCACGATCATCCGGGTCAACCCCGCCTTCAGCGCAATTACAGGATATGCGGCCGACGAGATCATCGGCCGGAACCCGCGCATCCTGAAGTCCGGACGCCACGAGCCCGACTTCTACCAGCAAATGTGGCAATCGATCCTGGGCAAGGGCTCCTGGGAAGGCGAAGTCTGGGACAAACGCAAGAACGGCGATCTCTATCCGAAGTGGCTGACCATCGCGGCGACGCGTGAGCCCCATGGCGAAATCAAGAACTTCGTCGCCTGCTTCTCGGACATCTCGCTGCGCAAGGCAACGGAGGAGAGAATCCAGTACCTGGCGCACCATGACCCGCTCACCGGCCTGCCCAACCGCCTGCTGCTGCGCGACCGCTTCAGCCAGATGCGGGACATGCACAAGCGGTCCGGCAAGTGCATGGCCTTTGTCTACCTGGACCTCGATCACTTCAAGCGCATCAATGATTCACTCGGCCATCCGGTGGGGGACGCCCTGCTGATCGCCACCGTGGGTCGCCTCAGAACCTGCCTGCGCGATTCGGACACGCTGAGCCGCCAGGGCGGCGACGAATTCATCCTTTTGCTGGGCGAGGTCGACGGCCCCGAAGCTGTGGCGCGCATCGCCGAGAAGATTCAGACCAGCCTGCTGCAGCCCTTTGAGATCGATGCGCATAGCCTCACCACGTCGGCTTCGCTCGGCATTGCGCTGTCGCCCGACGATGGTACGGACTTCGACACCTTGATGCAAAAGGCCGATACGGCGATGTATCACGCCAAGGAATCCGGGCGCCAGACCTTCAGCTTCTTCTCGGCGGAAATGAACCAGCGTGCCAATCGCCGGCTCAACCTGACCAATCGCCTGCGCCGTGCCATCGAGCGACAGGAACTGAGCCTGCACTACCAGCCGCAGGTATATGCCGATTCGCGCCATGTCTTTGGCACCGAAGCGCTGCTGCGCTGGAATTTGGACGATGGCAGCAGCATCTCGCCGGTCGAGTTCATTCCGGTGGCCGAGGAATCGGGGCTGATCATTCCCATCGGCGACTGGGTGCTGGCGGAAGCCTGTCGCCAAGCCCGTCGCTGGAAGGATGGCGGCAATGAGTGGAAGATTGCCGTCAATGTGTCCGGCAAGCAGATCTTTCGTACCGACCTGGTCGACCAGGTACGGCGTCATACGCGGGATGCCGGCATCTCACCACGGCAGATCGAAATCGAATTGACCGAATCCACCCTGATCGAGAACAGTGAAACCGTCTGCGAGGTCATCGCCGACCTCAAGTCCATCGGCACCGGCGTCGCCATCGACGATTTCGGCACCGGATATTCGAGCCTGTCCTACCTGAAACGCTTTCGCGTCGACAAGCTCAAGATCGACCGTTCCTTCATCGCCGACATGAGTCGGGACAGCGCTGGCGGCGCGCTGGCCCAGGCCGTGATCGGCATCGCGCGCTCCCTCAAGCTGCGCGCGATCGCGGAAGGGGTGGAAACCATTGAGCAACTGAATTTGGTCCGCAGCTATGGCTGCAACGAAATTCAGGGCAATTATTTCAGCCGGCCGATGACGGCGGCGAAGTTCGAGGCATTCGCCAAGGCGAATCTGGCGCACTGACCCGGTCGGCGCGCATGGCCAGCGCCCAGCATCCGGCTTCAATGCATAATCGACGCCATGACCACACCGCATCCCGCTTCGGCGCGAATCGACTCTACCGCGTGGCACGCCCTGCCGCCTGAAGAGGCGCTGGCCCGTCACGGCGTCAGCGCCAGTAAGGGTCTGACGGAAGAGGAAGCTACCGCCCGCCTGCTGCACCATGGCCCCAACAGCCTGCGCGAAAAAGCCGGCCGCAGCGCATTGGCACGCTTCCTGAGTCAGTTCACGGAACCGCTCGTGCTGGTACTGATCGGCGCCGGGCTCGTCACCGCCGGCCTCGGGGAATGGGTCGACAGTTCGGTCATCTTCGGTGTCGTCGTGATCAATGCCGCGATCGGTTACCTGCAGGAAGGCAAGGCCGAGGCCGCGCTGGCGGCACTTGCGCGAGCCGTGGCGACCGAGGTCAATGTGCTGCGCGGAGGCCGTCGCCGGCGCATGGACGCAGTCCACCTGGTGCCCGGCGACGTGGTCTGGCTGGCCGCCGGTGACCGGGTACCGGCGGATCTGCGCATCGTCTCCGGCCGCCAGTTGCGCACCGTCGAAGCGGCGCTGACCGGCGAGGCCGCGCCGATCGACAAGCATCATGACGAACTGCCGGAGGACACCCTGCTTGCCGACCGCCGCAACATGGCCTATGCGGGGACTACCGTAGTGGCCGGACAAGGCCACGGGCTGGTGATCGGAACCGCTGACGCCACCGAAACCGGGCGCATATCGACGCTGATGGCGACCGTCCCGGAGATCGCCACGCCGCTGACGAAAAAGATGGCCGAATTTGCCAAGCTGCTGCTGTGGGTCATTCTCGGTCTCGCCGCGCTCACCTTTGTCATCGGCGTCTGGCGCGGCGAAACAATGGTGGACATGCTGATGGCGGCGGTGGCTTTGGCCGTGGGCGCCATCCCCGAGGGCCTGCCGGCGGCCATGAGCATCACGCTGGCCATCGGCGTCGGTCGCATGGCCAGGCGCCGCGCCATCATCCGTCATCTGCCGGCGGTCGAGGCGCTGGGCAGCACCACGGTGATCTGCACCGACAAGACCGGAACGCTGACCGAAAACGCCATGACCGTCACCGAACTGTTTGCCGGTGGCGAGCGCGTCACCGTCAGCGGTCAGGGCTACACGCCTGAAGGGGCGCTCAGCGCCGGCGAGCCAAGCCGGGCGCTACGCGAGACACTTCTGGCTGGCGCCCTGTGCAACGACGCCGCGCTGTACCGCGAGAAGAGCCAATGGCAGATCACCGGCGACCCGACCGAGGCCGCGCTGCTGGTCGCGGCGCGCAAGGGCGGACTGGACGAGGGCACGCTGCGCAATGTATTTCCGCGCCGCGATGAACTGTCTTTCGATTCGGCGCGGCAGACGATGGCGACGCTGCACACCGTAGACGGCCAGTCGGTGATCTACGTCAAGGGCGCGATAGAAAAGCTTCTGCCGGCCTGCCGCAGCATGCTGGCCGCCGACGGCAGCGAGGTCTCGCTCGACGCGGCGGTACTCGAAGCCGCCGCCACGCAGATGGCCAGCCGCGGCCTGCGCGTGCTGACGCTGGCGCGGCGGCATCCGGCTGCCGGCGATGCACTGGATGAAGCTGCAATCGCCACCGGCTTGGTGTTTCTCGGCTTGGCCGGCATGATCGATCCGCCGCGCGCGCGCGCCGCCAGTTCCGTGCGCACCTGCCACGCCGCGGGCATCAAGGTGAAGATGATCACCGGCGATCACGCCGAAACGGCGCGGGCGATTGCGGGGCGGATCGGCATCGTCAAGGACGCGACGACCGCCGAAGTCCTGACCGGCCGCGATCTGGCCCGGCTCGATGACGAAGCGCTGCGGATCGCCGCCAGCAAGGTGGATATTTTCGCCCGCGTCGAACCGGAACATAAACTGCGTCTGGTGCGCGCACTGCAGGCGCGGGGCGAGGTGGTGGCCATGACCGGCGACGGGGTGAACGATGCGCCGGCACTCAAGCAGGCCGACATCGGCATCGCCATGGGCCTGGGCGGCACCGACGTCGCCAAGGAGGCGGCAGCGATGGTGCTCACCGACGACAACTTCGCCACCATCGAAGCGGCGGTCGAGGAGGGGCGCAGCATCTTCGACAATCTGGTGAAGTTCATCACCTGGACCCTGCCAACCAATTTCGGCGAGGGACTGGTCATCCTTGCCGCCATCGTCGCCGGCGTCACGCTGCCGATCACGCCGCTGCAAATTCTCTGGATCAACATGACCACCGCCGTGCTGCTCGGACTGCCGCTGGCCTTCGAACCGGCCGAGCGGGGCATCATGCAGCGCCCACCTCGCCCGCCGGGAGGGCCGGTGCTGGACGCGGTCCTGGTCGAGCGCGTGATCATGGTCGGCATCCTGATGCTGGCCGCTTGCTTCGGCATGTTTCTGTTGGCGCTGGAACGAGGCCAGCCGATGGCCGAAGCGCGCACCATCGCGATGAACGTGTTCGTCGCCATCGAAATCGTCTACCTGTTCAACTGCCGCTCGCTGCGACTGCCGGTAACCGCTGTCGCCGCCTTTTCCAATCCATGGGTATGGTGGGGCGCCGGGCTGCAATTGGTGCTGCAAATGCTGATCACCTACTGGGCGCCGCTCAATGCGGCATTTGCCACTGCCGCGATCGATGCGCGCGCCTGGGGCGAGATCGCCATGATCGCGCTGGTGGCGATGGGCATCATCGAACTGGAGAAACGCTGGCGGGCAGGACGTCGCTGATTGGCCGGCGAGTACTTCCCTTACTTCCACAACTCCAGTTTCTCGCCGCTTTCCTTCATGTGTTCGGCCTTGTTCTGCAGGAAGCGCTGGAATTCCGGCTCCTTGCGGTAGGCGCCACTGCCGACATACTCGAACGACCCGGCAAAGTGGAAGGGGCGCAGATAGGCTTCGAGCCGAAACACTTCGCGACCGCGATCATCGAAGAAGACCACGCTGGGCGTGTAACTGATCTTGAGTTCCCTGCCCCAGGCTTCGGCATTGCTGCGGCGCCCGTCAGGGGTCGTCATCGGATCGCGGCCGGTTAGCGAAAAGCGCGCGACGTCGAAGCGCGAAATTGCGGCCAGCGTCTTGTCGCGCTTGAAGCCTTCCCTGTGCAACTCGTCGCAGGGCGCGCAGTGGCGCGTTTCGAACAGCACGGCCAGCGGCTTGTCGCCCGGCTTGCGGGCCAGGTTGAAGGGCGGCTTCATGAAAAAGGGCTCGTCATTGAGTGTCGCGCTGGCGCCGCTTTGCGGCACGGCCCTCATGTGCTCGGCAAACGACAGCTTGCCTTCGAGGCGCTGCGCCGAATAGTCGAGCGCGGCGGAAAAACGATGCGGCGGGTAATAGCCGTTGATGCGCCCGATGATCGTACCTTTCTCGTCGAGCAACAGCAAAGTCGGCGTGAATTGGACCTTGAGAAACTTCGCCAACTCCTTTTCGCTGCGCAGCTTGCCGTCGAACCAGATGACCTCGCGGTCGCCAAACAGGTTGAGGGCGATCGGCAGGAAATGCCTGGTGGTCTTGTCCACGACGGCCTTCTGCGTGAAACTGGTCTGCATCAGTTCCTTGCAGTAGGGACAGCCGACCTGGCCGAAATACAGCAGCAGGCGCTTGCCGGACTTGGCGGCCTGAGCCGCGTCGTCGGGCAGTTCGAGCAGGGTTTCGACAAATACCGGCGGCAGGACTTCATCGCCGATCTGGGCAGAAGTCGGCGCTGGCGACACGGCGAAGAACAGGGCAATGCCGGTCAGTAATCCGCGCATAGCAAGCTCCAAAACCAATCATTCTGGTACTCGCGCGGCGCGTGTCCCAAGCCGCGAGATGACACCGCCCACGAAACGCAGGCGCCGAACGTGGCACCGCGAGGTTTTTCAGCCGTTGCCTTCATCAGTCCATTCTAAGACAGCGCTGTCAGCGACGCGACAACTATGCAACACGCGCAAACATCCCGATTCGGAGCATGCATCAGCAACGCGGTCTGCCCATGACCGCAGCGCCTGGCGGCAGTCTCGATCGGCGACGATTGGCTAGAATGCCGGCTACCGGTGCGTTGGCTTCATTCGGAAAGTGACTCGCCCGTCGTCGTGAATCAGACCGACCTGTCCGCCCGGAATCGGGGCCGGCACTTTTCAACAAAGGCGAGAGAATGGCAAACAGTCCCGACCAGCAGGAAATCCACAAGTTGCTGACCCTGTTCAATCAAGGTCGAAACGCCGAAGCAGAAACCATCGCGCGGAGCATGACCTCACGTTTCCCGCTTTGGGGCTTCGGCTGGAAGGCGCTGGGTGCTGTGCAAAAACAGCTGGGACGAAATGCCGACGCGCTGAAAACCATGCAAATCGCCACAAAGCTGGCACCGGGCGATGCCGAGGTCCACAGCAATCTTGGTACGGTTTTGCATGAACTCGGGAACATAGAAGAGGCTGCAGCAAGCTGCCGGCGTGCGCTCAAGATCAGGCCGAATTTCGCCGAAGCACACAATAACCTGGGCATTAGCCTGGTCGATCTTGGGCAGTTGAGTGAGGCTGAAGCATGCTTTCGCCGCGCGCTGGAGTTCAGGCCGCTATTTTCCGCGGCGTATTTCAACCTTCATGCCCTGCTGATGCAATCGGATGACCTGACGCCTGCGATCAAGTGCATGGAAAAGGCGGTTGAAATTGATCCTTCCAGTGACGAGCGAAGATTCTTTCTGGGAATGCTGTTGGACTACACCGGCAACTACCGTGCGGCGGAAGAGCAGTTTGCGATTGTGGCAAGCGGCGCCGATCTGTACCGCGCAAAACTGGATGCCTGGCGGTACCTTGAATCTGCCTGCAAGACACGGCCATTGATTACCGGCAGCAGCACTCAGACCTTCAAGCTGGCCGTCGACATTGCGGTCAATGACGGGTTGGTACTGGAGTTTGGCGTAAGGTTCGGTACATCGATACGGCAGATCGCCGGCATGGTTGAACAGGAGGTCCATGGATTTGACAGCTTCGAGGGGCTTCCGGAACAATGGAACGACGAGTCAAAGGGTAGTTACAGCACCCACGGGGAACTTCCCGATGTGCCCGGAAATGTTCACCTTCATGCCGGCTGGTTTGAAGACACGCTGCCGGAATTTCTGAAAAGTCACTCCGCCCCGGTCCGGCTCATGAACATCGACTGCGATATCTACAGTTCGACAAAAACAGTGCTTGATCTTCTGTCGAACAGAGTCGTTCCAGGCACGGTCATCGTCTTTGACGAATACATCGGCAATGAACATTGGCGGGACGACGAATTCAGGGCCTTTCAGGAAGCTGTCGTCACACACGACTGGCACTACAGGTATGTTTCCTTCAGCTTTTTCACCAAGCAGGTGGTCGTCCAGATCGTGTAATCGGTGCCGGTCTGCGCCGTGGGCTGCAACCAAATCCGCCGTCAGTTGCTCGCGACAATCACCAGATGCACCCGGTACGGCCCGTGCGCGCCAAGGACAATCGTCTGTTCGATGTCGCCGGTGCGCGAAGGGCCTGAGATGAAATTCACCGCGCGCGGCAAAGTTCCAAGCTCTTTTCGCGCCAGCGCAAAGGCATCTTCCATGTAGGGCAGGATGCGCGCGCCATGGACGATCGCAATGTGCGTTTCCGGCAGAAGGCTGACGGCGGCGGGCGTATCCGCGGAGGAACACAGCATCAGCGTGCCGGTTTCGGCGACGGCGCAGAAGCAGCCGGTGATGCCCACCAGATCGGCATCGCGCGCGCCGCGTCCTTCGACCTTGAGGCCCGCGGCAGCCCAGTCCAGCGTCGCCAGTGACGGCCAGGCGACGGCCGTTTTCGGCAGCTTCATGGCCGTCAGGTAGCGCTCGACCGCGGCGGGCACGTCGGATTCCCGTGCCACGACGTCAACAGTACTTGACTGCTGTTCCGACTTGATCCGGAAGCGTTCCAGCAGCGCTTGCGGATGGCTGTCCATGGCCGGCTTCGGGCCGTGACTGCGGTTCGACAAAGCCGCCGCCATCTCCGCGCGCCCGGCGGCAGCATTGGTGGCGCCACGATTGAGGCCGGCGCGGACGCGGCCCAGGATGTCTTCACGGGAACTCATTTCGCCTCCCCCTTGCCAGCCGCACGGGCGGCATACAGCTCGCGGAAGGTCTTCCCCTGCGGCGCCGGAAAATCGCGCCCCAGCGTCCATTCGGGAGCGGTCGGCAACAGGCGGATGCGGTCCGTATCACCAGCCAGCCACTTCAGGTAGCGCACACCAAGACTCGCCCCCAGTGCGTAGAGTTTCGGTCGTTGCGCCACCCACGCCCAGACGCGCAAACCGATACGCTCGGTGAGCGGGCGCAAGCCGCGCTCGGTCTGCTTTTCGCGCAGTTTGCGCAACAGGTCGGGCAGCGGAATGCTGACCGGGCAGACGATGCCGCACTGGTTGCACAGCGTGGCGGCATGCGGCAGGTCGATCGAGTTCTCCATGCCGGCGTACAACGGCGTCAGCACCGAGCCCATCGGTCCCGGATAGACCCAGCCATAGGCGTGGCCGCCGATGGTCTGATACACCGGGCAATGATTCATGCAGGCGCCGCAGCGTATGCAGCGCAGCATGGCGTGGAAATCGGTGCCGACGACATCGGCGCGGCCGCTGTCGACCAGGATGAAATACAGATGCTCGGGGCCATCGTGCTCCTCGGGCTTCTTGACCCCGGTGAGAATCGAGAAGTAGTTCGAAATCGACTGTCCGGTGGCCGAGCGCGGCAGGATGCGCATCAGGGTCGACAGGTCTTCCAAGGTCGGGATCACCTTTTCGATGCCGGTGATGACTACATGCACGCGCGGCATCGTGGTCACCATGCGGCCGTTGCCTTCGTTTGTGACAAGCGCGACCGAACCGGTTTCGGCGACCAGAAAATTGCCGCCGGACAGGCCCATCTCGGCCGACAGGAAATGTCCGCGCAGCACTTCGCGCGCCTCCCGCGTCAGCGCCGGGATCTCGGTCTTGCGCGGCGTGCCGTGCACCTTGTGGAACAGGTCGGCGACGTCATTCAGGCTCTTGTGCACCGCCGGCGCGATGATGTGGCTGGGCGGCTCGTTGTTGTCGACCTGCAGGATGTATTCGCCCAGGTCGGTTTCCACCGGCTGGATGCCCGCCGCTTCCAGTGCCTGGTTAAGTCCGGCCTCCTCGGACAGCATCGATTTCGACTTGGTGACCTTCTTCACGCCGTGGCTGCGGGCGATCTCCGTCACCAGTCGGCAGACCTCCGCCCCGTCCTTCGCCCACAGTACTTTGGCGCCGGTATCCAGCGCCTTGCGCTCGAAGCATTCGAGCCACAGGTCCAGATTGTCGATGACCTTGTTGCGGATCGCCGTGGCCGCATCGCGCGTGCCCTCGAAATCGTCCAGATCCTTGATCGCCTCGGCGCGCTTGGTGACGAACTTGCCCTTGGCATTCTTCAGATTGCCTTGCAGGACGACGTTCGCCAGTGTTGCACTGGCGTTGGCCTTGAAGTGCATGGATTTGATTTCCATCATGCGTCTCCGGCGAGGACTTCGGCGATATGCAGGACTTTGGTGCTCTCGTCGCCCATGCGGCGCAGCTTGCCTTCGATGTTCAGCAGGCAACCCAGATCGCCGCCGACCACGGCTTGCGCGCCGCTGGCATGCACGTTGTCGCATTTGCGCCCGGCAATCGCCGCCGACACCTCGCCGAACTTGATCGAGAAAGTACCGCCAAAGCCGCAGCATTCCTCGCAGCCGTTCATTTCCTTGAGGCTGACGCCTTTCATCTTCGCCAGCAGCTCGCGCGGCTGCTGCTTGATGCCAAGTCCGCGCAGACCGCTGCACGAATCGTGATAGGTCACCGTGCCCTCATGGTCGCCGGGCACGCTGTCGACCTTCAGCACCGTCGCCAGAAAGTCCGTCAGTTCATAGGTGCGGCTGGCCAATGCCGTGGCGCGCTCGCGCCAGTCGGGCTCGTCGGCAAACAGACGCGGATACTCGATGCGAATATGTTCGCCGCAGGACCCGGACGGCACCACGACATACTCAAAGCCCTCGAACTCGGCGATGGTCTTTTTCGCCAGCGCCATGGCGCCCGGCGCGTCGCCCGAATTCCACGCCGGCTGGCCGCAGCAGGTCTGGGTATCCGGCACGATCACCTCGCAGCCGGCAGTTTCCAGCAGTTTCAGGCTGGCGAAGCCGATGCGCGGTCGCATCAAATCCACCAGACAGGTCACAAAAAGTCCAACGCGCACCCTCGGCATGGTCACACTCCGTATCTTGATTGCATTTACCCTCTGCGGGTAGGCGAAGGCTTTTGCGGGTTTTGCTATAGTATCCGAACTCCTGTTCCCACGAAGAGATTGCCGTGCCGCATAAGCCCGCGGATGCCGCGCCGGAAGCCCGCAGCGGTATCCAGGTCATCGAGCGCATGATGAAGCTGCTTGATGTCCTTTCCTATCATCCCGATCCGGTGAGCCTCAAACAATTGGCGCTGGAGACGGGTCTGCATCCGTCGACGGCGCATCGCATCCTCGCCGCGATGGCCACCTCGGGTTTTGCCGAGCGCGCCGATCCCGGCACCTATCGGCTGGGCATCCGCCTGCTGGAACTCGGCAACGTGGTCAAATCACGCATCAACATCCGCGCCGCGGCGATGCCGCTGATGCAGAAACTGCACCTGAAAATCGGTGAAAGCGTCAATCTGGGCGTGCGCCAAGGCGACGAAATCGTCTACGTCGAGCGCACTTCCAGCGGTCGCTCGTCGGTGCGCGTGGTGCATCTGGTCGGCGCCCGGGCACCCCTGCACGTCACCGCAGTAGGCAAGCTGTACCTCGCCGAAGATAGTCGTGAAGAGTTGCGCGAATACGTCAAGCGCACCGGGTTGCCAGGCTATACGCCAACTTCGCTGACGACACTGGTCTCGCTGGAACGGGAAGTCGACCGTGCGCGCCGCCACGGCGTGGCCTTCGACAACGAGGAAATCGAACAAGGCCTGCGCTGCATCGCGGCGCCGATACGGGACGATAGCGGCGAACTCGTCGCCGGCCTTTCAGTCTCCGCCCCGGCCGAACGCCACAGCGCGGATTGGGCGGCCATCGTCAAGCAAGCGGCCGACGCCATTTCACTGGCCATCGGCTACACGCCACCGGCCGGAAGACGCTAGCCGGCGACCCGCCCGGAATTGACGATTTCCGAGTTTGACCTGAAGCCCGTCACTCTGTATACTGCGCGGTTCTTTGCGTCATCCCATTGGAGTCTCTCATCATGTATGCGGTCATAAAAACCGGGGGCAAGCAGTATCGCGTTGCCGCCGGCGAAAAACTCAAAATAGAACAGATACCGGCTGATGTAGGCACTGAAATCACTCTCGACCAGGTACTCATGGTCGGCGAGGGCGAATCGGTCAAGATCGGTTCCCCCATGCTCGCCGGCGCCACGGTAACCGCGAAAGTGATCGCTCAGGGTCGTCATCCCAAGGTCACCATTTTCAAGATGCGCCGTCGCAAGCACTACCAGAAGCACCAGGGCCATCGCCAGAACTTCACCGAAATCGAGATCAGCGGCATCGCCGCCTGAGCCCGACGAGAATCAGGAGCTAGAACATGGCACACAAAAAAGCAGGCGGCAGTTCCCGCAACGGCCGCGACTCGGAATCGAAGCGTCTTGGCGTCAAGAGCTACGGCGGCGAACTGATTTCCGCCGGCAGCATCATCGTCCGGCAGCGCGGTACCGAGTTCCACCCCGGCGACAACGTCGGCATGGGCAAGGATCACACGCTGTTCGCCAAGATTGAGGGCACCGTGCAATTTGCAGTCAAGGGCCCGAAAAAGCGCCGCACGGTAATAATCGTTCCGGCGGCAGCCTAAGTCTCATCCTTCAGCGACGAAAGCCCTATCGTCAAGATAGGGTGGCGCAAGCGCCCCCCTTTGGGGAAATTGGTGGGCCATCCCCCCAGCCCCCTTCCCGTGGAAGGGGGTGACGCGATTAGAAGCCCATGAAATTTTTTGACGAAGCCCGTATCGAAGTCCTTGCCGGCGACGGCGGCAATGGCGCGGTATCTTTTCGTCGCGAGAAATACATTCCCCTCGGCGGCCCGGATGGCGGCGACGGCGGCAAGGGCGCCAGCATCTGGGCCATTGCCGACCGCAATCTGAATACCCTGATCGATTTCCGCTACACCCGCGTGTTTCGCGGCCAGAAGGGCGAAAACGGCCACGGCTCGGACCGCTACGGCAAGGGCGGGGATGACATGGAACTGCGCATGCCGGTGGGCACCGTAATCACCGACAGCAACACCGGCGAAACCATCGCCGACCTCGATACCGACGGCAAGCGCTGGCTGATTGCCAAGGGCGGCATCGGTGGTCTGGGAAACTCGCACTTCAAATCCAGCACCAACCGCGCGCCGCGCCAGAACACGCCGGGGCAGGAAGGCGAAAAGCGCGAGCTGAAGCTGGAGCTCAAGGTGCTGGCCGACATCGGCCTGCTGGGCCTGCCCAATGCCGGCAAGTCCACCTTCATCCGTGCCGTCTCCGCCGCCAGACCCAAGGTCGCCGATTACCCCTTCACCACACTGCACCCGAATCTCGGCGTAGTGCGCGTCGACGACAATCGCAGCTTCGTCATCGCCGACATTCCCGGCCTGATCGAAGGCGCCGCGGAAGGCGCCGGCCTCGGCCATCGCTTCCTCAAGCACCTGCAGCGCACCGGCCTGCTGCTGCACCTGGTCGATATTTCACCCTTCGATCCGGATGCCGATCCGGCCAAAGACGCCAAGGCAATCCTCAAGGAACTGAAGAAATACGACGAGGCCTTGTACAAAAAGCCGCGCTGGCTGCTGATCAACAAGATCGACCTGGTGCCCGAGGATGAGCGCGAGGCGCGTGTCGCCGCGCTGGTGAAGAGCTACAAGCCGAAGAAGCATTTCGTCATTTCCGCAATTTCAGGGGCAGGCTGCCGCGAGGTCACGTTTGCCGTGATGGATTACCTGGAACAGAATCGAAAAGCATGAGACAGCAGATAGCTGACGCGAAGCGCATCGTCATAAAAGTCGGCAGCGCCCTGGTCACCAATCACGGCGAGGGCCTGGCCCACGATTTCATCGCCGAATGCGCGCGCCAGATCGCTGCGCTGCACGCCGACGGCCGGCAGGTGCTGCTGGTCACTTCCGGCGCGATTGCCGCCGGCATGCAGCGACTTGGCTGGACCACACGGCCGCATGCCATGCCCGAGCTGCAGGCCGCCGCCGCAGTGGGCCAGATGGGGTTGGCGCAGGCCTACGAGACCACCTTCCTCGACCACGGCCTGAAAGCCGCGCAAATCCTGCTGACCCACGAAGACCTGGCCGACCGCACGCGTTACCTCAACGCCCGCTCGACCCTGCAAACCCTGCTCGACCTGGGCGTGGTGCCGATCATCAACGAGAACGACACGGTCGTCACCGACGAGATCAAGTTCGGCGACAACGACACACTGGGGGCGCTGGTGGCCAATCTGGTGGAAGCCGAGGCGCTGGTCATCCTCACCGACCAGAGGGGCCTGTACAGCGCCGATCCACGCACTGACCCCGCCGCCACGCTGATCAGCGAGGGACGCGCCGACGATCGCCGCTTCGAAGCCATGGCCGGCGGCGCCGGCTCGGGCATCAGCAAGGGCGGCATGATCACCAAGGTGCGCGCCGCCCAGCGCGCCGCCAAAAGTGGCGCGCACACCGTGATCGTCAGCGGCCGCGAGCCCGACTCGCTGCTGGCAGCCGCCCGCGGCGACGCCATCGGCACCCTGCTCTACGCAGTCGAATCACCGCTGGCGGCGCGCAAGCAATGGCTGGCCGACCATCTGCAACTGGCCGGCGCACTGACGCTCGATGCCGGCGCGATAACAGCGCTGGCCGGTGGCCGCAGCCTGCTGGCGGTCGGTGTGACGCGCGTCGAAGGTGACTTCGAGCGCGGCGCGGCGGTCGCCTGTTGCGCCCCGGATGGCGGCGAAGTCGCCCGCGGCCTGATCAACTATTCAAGCTCCGAAGCCCGCCGCATCGCCGGTCACGGCACCCAGGACATCGAAGCCCTGCTCGGCTACATCGACAGCGCAGAGCTGATTCACCGCGACAATCTGGTCCTGCTCTGAGCGGGACGGAGGCTGCTCGGGCCTCGGTGCTGAACAGAGAATCGCACTGACGAACAAATCGCCGTATCACCAGCGCCGACTATTGGGCTTTTCCTCTCAACGGAGATGCCGGAACTCGCCCCGGCCATGCGGGCTACCCTCGCTGCGGCGCGTGCTCGTAGCTGCTATACTGTAGCTACAGTTCTGGAGTGCCAATGAAATTCGCCTGGGACGAGACGAAAAACAGCATCAACCGGCTGAAGCATCAAATCAGCTTCGAGACGGCGCAGCTTGTGTTCGACGATCCGTTCCACATCAGCAGGCAAGACCGCATCGAGAACGGCGAACAACGCTGGCAGACGATAGGACTGGCACACGGCGTCGTGTTGCTGCTGGTGGTGCACACCTACACAGAAGCGGATGGACAGGAAACCATTCGCATCGTATCGGCACGAAAGGCAGGCAGCCTGGAAAGGAAAATTTATGCGGAAGGCCATTAAGCGTGCAAGCGGCAAACTGACGGCAAGGCAGGCGACGGAACTCAAGGCCCTGCAGGCCATGCCGGACAAGCAAATCGACTACTCCGACACGCCATCGGCAAAACCGGAAGAATGGCGAGGTGCGACTGTCGGCAAGTTCTATCGCCCCATCAAGCAGCAATTGACGCTGCGCATCGATGCCGACGTCGTGGACTGGTTCAAGAACCAGGGCAGGGGTTATCAGACCCGCATCAACGAACTACTGCGCGACGTGATGATGAAAGAAGTGAAACATTGATCATCCGTAACAGCGGCGGCTAGCGAATTCCCACCAGAAACGGTGCCGGCGGCATGATCGGAATGCCGCGCCAGGGATGCATATTCGTCAGATGCGGGTCGCTCGCAACGATCAACTCAGCCTCGGCGACCTCGGCCAGCGCGAGGAATTTGTTGTCCTTGGGATCGGGACAATCATCAACGTCCCCTGTAACGACGAACAAGGTCGCGCGCTGGCGAAAGCCTTTGATAAAGTCATGGCGCAATGCCTTCGACACATAGCGATCGAATTTCCGGCGCAGCAACACTCCCTCCAGTTCCATCAGCGTTTCCTCGCTGATACAAACATCAAAATGCAGCAGCGCCTTTTCCAGCGCCAGCGCGGGTATTGATTGTGGACGGATCGCGGCACTGACCAGCACGCCGGTATCGATGACGATGCGCCTATCGAAGCTCATGCACCAGACGATCTACATCGGCGTCGGTCAAGTCGGCAGCGCCCGGCTGCGATATAACCCGCGCCCGATATTGCGAATACCACCGCGCCGCGTCCTCCCGGCGCTTGTTTACGTCGGCCAGTGCCTGCATGTCGTGCCCCGAAACCACATAGGCCACGGTTCGACCGCGGCGTGTGACCTCGATCGGCTCGCGCTGCGAGCGATCGATCAATTCGCCGAAACGACTTTGCGCTTCGACCGATGTGACGGTAATCATTGGCTTCTCCTTGAACTAGCTAATATGACCATATTAGCCGTTCCACAGAATTAGGCAAGGATCGAACTGACAAGGAATCGCCGTTGCCTGCCCGCCGACTCTTTGGGTTGTCCCTCGAAGGGAGATGCCGGGACTCGCCCCGGCGGGCGAGGTACTTTCTTGCTGCGCGGCAAGAAAGTACCCAAAGAAACGCGCCCCGCCGCCCCGGCCCTGCGGGCTACCCTCGCTGCGGAAGGCCCGCCGGGCCGGTCGCTAAACTAGCCGGCCAAAAAGCGGCCGTCGTCGGACAACGCGACCGGAATTCCCCGGCGAACCTTCCTCGCTCGGCGGGTCAGAGGGGAAGGAAAACCGTCGCGCGTGGCGGAACTTGCCGAAAACAAATGCGAAGCCGACCCCATATCGCTTGCTCTGCTCGGCTACATCGACAGCGAAGAGCTGATCCACCGGGACAATCTGGTTCTGCTGTGAGCGAGGGGCCGCGGGCTGGCGACCGTGCAACCGGCGCATTGTCTGTGCCGCCTACGCCTTATCTTCAGGGCGAGCAACCAAGGTTTCCATGCGAACACCCAATGCGTCGGCAATTCGCGCGATGTTGCAAATCGAGATGTTGCGCTGGCCACGCTCGACCGAACTGATGTAGTTGGGATGAAGGTCGGCAGCCTCCGCTACGTTCTCCTGGGTCAGTTTTTTCTCGATTCGGATGCGCCGCATGTTCGTTGCGAAAAGCTGTTGCGCTCCACACTTTTGAGTTTGGTTATGCATGCCCGGAGTTTTTCCGAGCAGGCCAATTGAATCCACACACTTTGAGTTTGGTTTGCGTTACATTGGCTGCATAGTAGGGATGAGCCTCCGGCATAGCCGGAGGGCTTATCAAGGTTTGGCCTTTGACGTAGCTGCGCAGGAGGTGTTGGCAATGAGTTGGGAAATCTACGAAAAAGCGGAGGACAAGGACGGCGTGAAAGAGTGGTCCTTGTTTGTCGTAATGAAGGGCGAGCAACCCTCAAACAGCATGGGCAGTCCACTTAAGAAGGGTTACTGGTTCTTTGGCAAGGACGGTGGCGACCCCGCAGGCCAGGGCTTATATAAAGAAGGATTGAGGGAAGCCGAGGCGGAAGTTGAACGGCTGAACCGACCATCAGTTTCGCCGCATCGGTAGAGAACGATATAGGTCGGCTTCGGATTTTTTCTCCGCACACTCCACCACGCGCGACGGTTTTTATCCCCCTCTGCACCGCCGAGCGAGGGAGGTTCACCGGGGGGAAGTCCGGTCGCGTTGTTCGACGCCGTCCGCGAAGCGGAATCCCCGGCAGACAGGGTCCGATACGGCGCTGCACGCCGGTACAATGC
Source organism: Sulfuritalea sp. (assembly GCA_030651305.1). Classification (GTDB taxonomy): domain Bacteria; phylum Pseudomonadota; class Gammaproteobacteria; order Burkholderiales; family Rhodocyclaceae; genus Sulfuritalea. Next base: position 302,269 of record JAUSCI010000046.1, read on the forward strand.
ACCCCTTGAGTTGCGGCAGGCCACGCGGCCGCCGCCAGCACCCGGAAAGACCGTGTCATGACCCGCAAGATCCTGCTTACCGCCGCCCTGCCCTATGCCAACGGCGCAATCCATCTCGGCCATCTGGTCGAGTACATCCAGACCGATATCTGGACGCGCTTCCAGAAGATGCGCGGCCACGAATGCTGGTTCGTCTGCGCCGACGACACGCACGGCACGCCGATCATGCTGCGCGCGGAAAAGGAAGGCGTCACGCCGGAACAATTGATCGAGCGCGTGCACGCCGAACATGCGCGCGATTTCGCCGGCTTCCACGTCGCCTTCGACAACTACTACACCACGCATTCGGATGAAACGCGCCATTATTCCGAGGACATTTTCGCCAAGCTCAAGGCCGCCGGCCTGATCGAAATTCGTTCCATCGAGCAGTATTACGATCCGGTCAAGCTGATGTTCCTGCCCGACCGCTTCATCAAGGGCGAGTGTCCCAAGTGCGGCACCAGGGATCAGTATGGCGACGCCTGCGAGTCCTGCGGTGCGGCCTATGCGCCCACCGATCTGAAGAACCCCTACTCGGCGGTGTCGGGCGCGCAGCCGGTGCTGAAGTCGTCCGACCACTACTTCTTCAAACTCTCCGACCCACGCTGCCAGGATTTCCTGCGGCAGTGGACGCAACAGGAAGAGCGCCTGCAGCCCGAGGCCGCCAACAAGCTGCAGGAATGGCTGGGGTCGCCCGGCGAGAACAAACTGACCGACTGGGACATCTCGCGCGATGCACCCTACTTCGGCTTCGAAATCCCCGGCGACAACGTGGAAAGCACAGGCAAGTATTTCTATGTCTGGCTCGACGCTCCGATCGGCTACATGGGCTCGTTCAAGAACTTCTGCGACAGGAAGGGTCTCGATTTCGACGAGTTCTGGGGCAAGGATTCGACGGCCGAGCTGTACCACTTCATCGGCAAGGACATCCTGTATTTTCACGCCCTGTTCTGGCCGGCCGAACTCGCGCATGCCGGCTACCGCACGCCGACCAAGGTCTTCGCCCACGGCTTCCTGACTGTCGACGGCGCCAAGATGTCGAAGTCGCGCGGCACCTTCATCACCGCCGAGAGTTATCTCGCGCAGGGGCTCAATCCGGAATGGCTGCGCTACTACTTCGCCGCCAAGCTCAACGGCAGCATGGAAGACATCGACCTCAACCTCGAGGACTTCACCCAGCGCGTCAATTCCGACCTGATCGGCAAGTACATCAACAGCGCCAGCCGTGCCGCCGGCTTCGTCGCCAAGCGTTTCGGCGGGCAGCTTCTGCACGCTCACAGCAACGAGCGCTTCCATGCCGACCTGCCCGGCATCGCCGAAGCTGCGGAGGAGATCGCCGGCTACTACGAGGGCCGCGATACGGCGCGCGCCCTGCGCCGCGTCATGGCGCTGGCCGACCAGATCAACCAGTACGTGGACAGGAACCAGCCCTGGGTGCTGGCCAAGCAGGAAGGCCAGGAAGCCAGGCTGCACGAGGTCTGCACGCTGCTGATCAATGCTTTCCGCCTGCTCACCATCTACCTCAAGCCGGTGCTGCCCAAGCTGGCGCAACGCGCCGAGGAATTCCTCAATGTCGCGCCGCTGCACTGGCGCGATGCCGAATACCTGCTGCCGCCGGCGCACCTGATCAATGGCTACGAACACCTGATGCAGCGCATCGACCCGAAGCAGATCGACGCGCTGATTGCGGCCAACCGCGAATCGCTGGAGCCCGCGGCGACACAGGCCGCCGCGCAGTCCGCCGTACCACCAGCGCCGACTATTGACCCGCATTCACCGCAGCGCCATGCCCAGCACCAGCAGGCCACGGCCCCCTCTCCCCAGCCCTCTCCCGCAGGGGGAGAGGGGGCGAACGGCGGCGCATTCGCGCCGATGATAGGGATGGACGACTTCAGCAAGGTCGACCTGCGCGTCGCCCGCATCGCCGATGCGCAGCACGTCGAAGGCGCCGACAAGCTGATCCGCCTCACGCTCGATCTGGGCGGCGAAACGCGCAATGTCTTCGCCGGCATCAAGTCGGCCTACGATCCGGCGCAACTGGTCGGCCGGCTGACGGTAATGGTGGCCAACCTCGCGCCGCGCAAGATGAAGTTCGGCCTCAGCGAGGGCATGGTACTGGCCGCTTCCGATACGGACGGCAAGTCGCCGGGGCTGTTCCTGCTCTCGCCCGACAGCGGGGCGCAGCCCGGCATGAGGGTGAAGTGACCGAGGTTCGCCGCCTGGTCATAAGCGGCATTGTCCAAGGCGTCGGTTTCCGTTACGCCATGATGGCGCAGGCTCGGTTGCTCGGCGTCAGCGGCTGGGTACGCAACCGTCGTGACGGCAGCGTTGAGGCCATGATAGCCGGCGACGCCGGGCAGGTCGCGGCAATGCTTGAATGGAGTCGCCGGGGGCCGGGCGGCGCTTCGGTCGACGATGTCATGGTTGAAACCGCCAGCGGCGAGTACACAGACTTCGAATTGCGGCCGACCGCTTGAATTGCGGCGAATTACCGCCATCCGATCAGGAAAAGCAGCTCTCCCGGAATCGGGAATGGGGTCCAGGATTGCCGCGGCAAGAATGCAAGTTTGACGCCGCTGCCATGGCTGCTATGATCAAACGCGCATCGTTACGGAGACACTTGAAATGAGATTCGCCACACCCGCACTAAGCGCGCTCGCAGCCGTGGCCATGCATGGCGGAGCGGTGGCGGCCGATGCGCAGCAATATCGATGCACCGATGAAACCGGCCTGGTTCTGATTACGAGCGACGCCGGGGCTTCGAGAATCTGCGAACTGCTGTCGAGCGCCAACAAGAAGTGCCCCGGCAAGCAATGTGCCATCACGATCACGAAAGACGCGGACGGTCGTTTGTACATCAATGGCGCCGCCAACGGAACCCGTGTGCGTTACCCCGTTGCCAGCGGCGCCAGTGCCGTGACAATCTGCATTCGAGACCAATGCAAAGCCCGGTAACTGCCTGACGAGCCTGAATCGGCTACCACTCGCATCACGCTTGAATCGGCCGCGTGATATCGACGCCCGGCAAGACCCGTTCGACGATTTCCCGCAACTGACGCGCCGCTGTCTCGCCAATGGCGGCACCGGGATGCCTTACGTGGGCGCTACGCAACAGACCTCGCATGCGCAACAGTTCCTTGCGCACCGCGACGCCGGGTTGCTGCTCGAAGACGATCAGGGGCAAGTATTTGGCATAGAGGCGGTAGCACTCGTCCTGGTCTCCGCCGCGCGCTGCGCGCTCGATTGCCATCAGGACTTCGGGAAACGCGAAGCCGGTATTGAAGCCATCGGCGCCCGCCATGAGGTCGAAAAAGCCGTACAGCGCACCCAGACCTGTAAGTAGCGGCACGCGACGCGCCTGCATTCCCTGCTTCAAAGCGGCGATTCTCACCGGGGTCGGCGGCGCCTCTTCCTTGATGCAGGCAATCCCCGGAATTTCGGCGATCAGGCGCAGCAGCAGCGGCACCGACATATGCACTTGGGTTGACGCCGGATGGTCCTGGGCAACAATCGGAATCGTCACCGCCGCGGCGACCTTCTGGAAATACTCGAACACGCGCCCCTCGTTCGGAACGGGCTCCGCGGAAGGAGCAATCATCACGGCATCAGCCCCCAGGTCTTCGGCCATCCGGCAAAGCCCGATGGCGGCCTGGGTTCCGGGATGACTGGCGCCGACAATGACCCTGGTACGGCCTTTCGTCACCGCCACGGCCCGTGCGATCAAGGACTCCCGCTCCTTGTCCAGCATCCGGTTCGACTCCCCGAGAACTCCCAGTATGGTTATTCCGTCGACCCCGAGATCGCCCATGAAGCCGACCAACCGGTCGAAGGAGTCAAGATCGATGCTTCCGTCCTCATTGAAAGGGGTGGCGAGGATAGGAAACACACCGGTGTAGTTCATAGGTTCCTCCTTGGTGAAATGGACTTCAGATACGGCGAAGGGTAACTCATGACGGCGTCGCGCCGACGACTTCGGACGCATCTGCGTTGTCCGCGGACAGGTATATAGTTTGCGATGTGTCCACCATTGATGACTCCCGTGCAAATGGCTGAAAAAAGCTGGTGGCGACTCTCGCTGAAACAAAAGATCACCCTGGGCATTCTTGCCATTTTCGTGTTTGGCATCTGGGCCCTGTCGCTTTACGTCACCCGCATATTGCGCAACGACTTGCAAAGCCTGCTGGCGGACCAGCAGGCCTCAACCGTGTCTTATGTCGCGTCAGAACTCAACCAGGCGCTGGAGGACCGCATTCAGGCCCTGGAAAGAGTTGCCCGTTCGATCGACCGGGCCATGCTGAAAAATCCGGTCGCACTTCAGCAAGTGCTCGACCGAAGGCCAATTTATGAGGATTTGTTCAATTCCGGTGTCATTGCCGTGGGCCGTGACGGCGTTGCGCTGGCCGATACGCCGGTCGTTGCGGGTCGCCGTGGAACGAACTACCTCAGCAACGAAGCCACCCGCACGTCACTTGCAGAAAACAAAACCGTCATCGGCCGTCCGCTGATGGGAAGAGTGCTGAAACAGGCCCTGTTCAACATCAACACGCCGATCCGCGATGCCAACGGCAAGGTGATCGGCGCCCTTTTCGGTGTGATCAACCTCGCCAAACCGAATTTTCTCGATCGCATCGGAGAACACCACTATGGCAAGAGCGGTGGCTATCTGGTCGTTGCACCCCAGCACAACATGTTCGTGACCGCCACTGACAAGCGCCGCGCATTGCAGCCGCTGCCCCCGCCGGGAACCAACCCGCTTCTTGATCGACGCATGCAGGGCTTCGATGGGCCGGGAGTTGCCGTCAACTCGCTCGGCGTGGAAATCCTGTCCTCTTCCAGTCGCGTTCCGGTGGCGGGTTGGTTCGTGGTCGCCACGCTGCCAACCGAAGAGGCTTTTGCCCCCATCAACGATATGCAACGACGCGTCCTGTCTGCGGCTGTATTTTTCACGCTGATTGCCGGCATTCTTTCGTGGTGGCTGCTGCGAAGCCAGTTGTCGCCCATGGTCAATGCCGCAAGACAGATGGGCGAAATGACCGGCACAGGCAAACCGTTGAACCCCTTGCCGGTCGCCAAACAGGATGAAATCGGCCAACTGGTCGGTGGCTTCAACGAGCTGCTGGAGACCTTTGAACAGCATGAGGCGCTACTCCATGCCGAGCGCGATTTCTTTAGCGCACTGTTGCAGCAGTCGTCCGACGGCGTGTTCCTGTTCAGCCCCGATGACCTGGCGATCCGGGAGGTCAATCCGAGCCTGTGCGAGATGCTGGGGTACCAGCGCAACGAATTGCTCGCCATGAAACTCGGCGATCTGGTGCACGGAACCCTGGAAGAAGTGCGGGAAAGCGTGAACCAGACAATGCTGCACCGGATTCACCGGGTCGGCGAACGAAGTTATCGCAAGAAAGACGGCACGTCGCTCGACCTTGAAGTCAACGCCTCCCTCGTCGAGACGGGCGGACGGCAACTCATCATGGCCAATTTGCGCGATATCGCCGAACGCAAGCGAGTCGACGAGGAACTCCAGCGCCACCGCTTGCGCCTTGAAGAAATGGTCGTCGAGCGCACCGCACAGTTGCGCGCACTGGCAATGGAACTGGCGAAAGTGGAGGAGCGGGAACGGCGCGCGATCGCGCAGGATCTGCACGACGATCTCGGCCAGATTCTTGCCGTCGTCCAGATCAAGCTGACGTCGCTGAACGTCCCCGACAGGAACGAAAGGCGCGGCGACTTGCAACAGCGGATAAAGGAAGTCGGCACCCTGGTCGCCCAGGCCAATCGCGCCGTACGCTCTTTTTCGACGCAACTGAGTCCTCCCGTGCTGTCACAGTTCGGGCTGGTTTCCGCACTGGAATGGCTGGCCGAAGAAATGCAGCGCAGCAACAATCTGCTCGTCCACATTTATGACGAAAGCAGGTCCGTGCAACTGGACGAAACCATCGCCAGCTCGCTGTTTCGCACGGTGCGGGAACTGCTGATCAATGTGTCCAAGCACGCCGGGGTAGACGCGGCGGAGGTGTCCGTTCTTGCCGATGGCGACAAGCTGCTTATCACCGTTGCCGATGCCGGCACCGGCTTCGACGCAAAGCAGGGCCTGATGCCCTCGGCGGATGGCGGCTACGGACTGTTCAGCATCCGCGAGCGCCTCGGCTCAATCGGCGGCACGATGCAGATCGACAGCCAACCGGGCGACGGGACGGTGGTGGTGGTGACCCTGCCGCTCGATTCGATAAAGCAAGCACCCGCAAATGATTCGATGGCGACCGACGGATGATCACCAGTGACAGGACCATGCCGGGGAAGCATCAGCCGGGAGGCTGGGGGGAAACCCGGGTCCATGCCGCCGAACATTGCTGCACATGCGGGTAATACCCGGCGGGCTGGGCGCAGTAGTACCACCACTGACTGGTCGGCTTGGCATAAGCAGAAACCGGCGGTGGATATCCCGCCGGCTCACCCCGATACAGAACGGCGGGCAGTGAGGAATACACCGGCGGCGGCGAATAGACCTGAACCGGAGTCGAATATGCCACCTGCCGGGATTCTGTGGCGGACAGAAGAATGGCTGTTCCGGCGAGAAGGCCGAGACCCACGATCCAGCCGTTGTCCCGGTGATCGCGACGACCGAGGGCTGGAGGCTGATGCCGCGATTGATGTCCCGATTGATACACCGGACGACCCCGATCGAAACGGCTGCCGCCACGATCGGCCCACGCCGGAGTGACTGCAACGGAACCGGTTGCGAATACAAGGGCAAGCAGGGCTGCGCTTAGTCTGGCCATTTTCTTTCCTCCTCTGTTGCGGGCGCAAAAAATGTCGCTCAAGAAAACAACGCATCAGGACGACGACCGATGACCGCAATGGTGTAAGCGTTTGTTAGGGCGCAGTCGCCTCGCGGCTGGTTTGGACGCGCTCGTGGCCTATTCCGTTTCCAGATCATTCGTGACGCGAAGACGAGCCGCAGACAGTGCGCATAGCACGGCAAGGCGAAGTCGACAAAGTCATGGATGATCTGGAAATGGAATTAGCTGTATCCTTCGTCATATGCTGGCAATACCAATGAAGTTTCACCCCACCACAAAGGAGTTCACCATGGCACGTAAAAAGAAACTCGATTTTTCCGACATCGGTTCCGTCCGCACCAAGGAGAGCCTCAATCAGACTGCTTTCTGGACACGCTATGGCGTCACCCAGTCGGGCGGTTCCCGTTACGAATCGGGCCGCAACATTCCGAAGCCCTTGGCTATCCTGTTGTGGCTTCATCGCTCGGGCAAGGTGACTGACAAGGATCTGGCGGATGCCCTGAAGTAAGGACGGCAGCACGGGCATTCGGCAACCGGATTGCGGCACGGAGAAGGCAACGCTGATGATCGAAACCGCACGCGGCACGGTGCATGAGTGGCAGCGCGACCACATGGGTCACATCAACGTGCGCGCCTACATGGAGTTCTTCGAGGAGGCCTGCTGGCAGTTCTATGCCATGCTGGGCATGACGCCCTCGCTGCTGCGCAGCGGCGCGCTGCATCTGGCCGCGGTGCAGCAGAACATCAGCTACCGCAAGGAACTCTATCCCGGCGATACCGTGGCGGTGCGCACCGGCGTGCTGGAAATGCGCGAGAAGGTGCTGCGCTTCCGGCATGAACTGTTCAATACCGAAACCGGCGATGTCTGCTCACTCTGCGACTTCACGGTGGTCTGCCTCAACCCGGAGACCCGGAAGTCGCAGCCCTTTCCTGAAAGTGTTGCGGCGACGGCGCAAGAATTGATCCTGCCGGCGACTGCATAGAACCCCACTCCCCCGCCTGAAGCCATGAAGAAAGACGCCGCAACCGAACCCCTGCCGGAGTTCGAGCCGGAATTCATTGCCGGCCTGAAGAAGATCTTCGAGGAAATGATCGTCTTCAATCAGGTCCTCGGCCTGAAGATCATCTCGATCAAGCCGGACCGCGTCGCGGCGCGCATCGCCATGCGGCGCGAACTGGTCGGCAGCCCCAACCGGCTCCATGGTGGCGTCATCAGCGCAGGACTGGATGCCATGGGCGGACTGGCGGTGATGGCGGCCATTGGTGCGCGCCACATGGACGAGGAGCCGATACAGCGACTGCACCGCTTCGGCAAGCTGGGCACCATCGACCTGCGCATTGACTACCTGCGCCCCGGCATCGGCGATCATTTCCAACTGCGCGCGGAAGTGTTGCGCCTCGGCTCGCGCGTGGCGACCACCCGCATGGAATTTCTCGGCGCGGACGGCAAGTTGCTGTCGACCGGTGCCGGTGCCTACATCGTCTCTTAGGCCAGGCGGTCCTTGAGGCTCGCCAGGTAGGCGGCGGCCTCCGGCGAATCTTCAGGCGGCGCCCACGGAGCGCGTTCGGCTTCGGTAAACGGCAGGTAAGGCCCGGCCTTGGCTTCGAGAAATACGGTATCGGGCTCCAGCGCCACGGCGGTATGCCAGGTTCCATGGGGAATATCGACACCGATCGCCGTACCGCCAGCGCCGACTTTCACGTTGCGCGAGACGCCGCCCTGATCATCGAACAGAACCAACCCCAGCAGGCCGCGCAGGACGACAAAGGTTTCATCCTTGTTCGGGTCGAGATGGCGATGCGGCGGAATGTAGGAGTCCGTCTGCATGGCGTTCAGCAGGCGATGTCCCGGGTGATCATCGGTCGGATGAAAGTTGCGGTTCTTGCGCCGGCGCGGACTGGCCGCCGCCTTCGCGCAGAGTTCATCCAGCAGCGCATCGTCGATCAGCGTGATCAAGTATTCACCTCTAATAACTTATCCGTAAATAAGACATATTGACTTTCCATACGCGCCAACCACGTGTGGAGAGAAGGTGGCAAAAGCGAAAGCATGGGAAGTCACTGACGAATTTTGGAGTCGTGTCGAGCCACTGATCCCCTTGCGTCAGAGGGTGGCAGATCAGACCTACACCCGAAAGAGTGGTGGCGGGCGCAAGCCCAAAGATCCTCGTCTCGTATTTGAAGGTATCGTTTTCGTTCTGCGAACCGGCTGCCAGTGGAAGGCGCTTCCCGCTGAGCGTTACGGTAGCGCCAGTGCGATTCATGCCCGCTTTTTGGAGTGGGAGAAAGCCGGAGTCTTTGAAGCGCTGTGGAAATTAGGTCTGGCCGAGTACGACGAGTTTGAAGGCATCGCCTGGCGATGGCAAAGTATTGAC
>JAUSCI010000048.1 GCA_030651305.1 Sulfuritalea sp.
ATGCCGCCGCCAAGGCCAAGGCCGATGCGGATGCGAAGGCAAAGGCTGACGCCGCTGCCAAGGCGAAAGCGGATGCAGATGCGAAGGCAAAGGCTGATGCCGCCGCCAAGGCGAAGGCTGACGCAGATGCGAAGGCCAAGGCTGACGCCGCTGCCAAGGCGAAGGCTGACGCAGATGCGAAGGCAAAGGCTGATGCCGCCGCCAAGGCCAAGGCCGATGCGGATGCGAAGGCAAAGGCTGAAGCCGCTGCCAAGGCGAAAGCGGATGCAGATGCGAAGGCAAAGGCTGACGCTGCCGCCAAGGCGAAAGCGGATGCAGATGCGAAGGCAAAAGCTGATGCCGCCGCCAAAGCGAAGGCTGACGCAGATGCGAAGGCAAAAGCTGATGCCGCTGCCAAGGCCAAGGCTGATTCAGATGCGAAGGCAAAGGCTGATGCTGCTGCCAAGGCCAAGTCAGATGCCGATGCAAAGGCCAAGGCTGATGCCGCCGCCAAGGCCAAGGCTGACGCGGATGCGAAAGCGAAGGCTGATGCCGCTGCCAGAAATACGATGACTCAGGGCAACCCGCCGCCGTCAGGGGGAGGAAACTCGATGAGCCAGGGGAATCCGCCGCCGCCCCCGTCCGGAGGCGGAAACTCGATGAACCAACGGTGACCAGAAGCGTCTGGTAACCGCTAGCCGCAGGACGACCGTGAAGCGCGGTATCGTCCTGCGGCTTGTTCGGAGAAGGCCGTTCCTGGCCGGTTTCTTCAGCGCGGACTCATTGGGCTGAGGATTACGTCGCGGCGTAAGCGTTCAGCCACGAATCCATGAGGGATTCAGCTCAAAGGTTCATCCTCGCGTCTATCGCCAGGAACTCCTCACGTACGCGATCTTCCCATTCCTGATCGCCCGGCTCAAACAACGCAGCGACCTTCGGAAGAGCTTGGGTTTCCGTGCAATGCACTCGTTCATAGAGGAATAAGTCCGTCCACGCCAATGTCGCAGCAGGAAAGTGACCAATAAGCTTGAAGGCCGGGTGATTGATGGAATAAGTAGTCGTGCTCACCAGGGTCTTCTCGCGTAGCTCGCGCGCCAGCTTGTCTGCGATGAGATGCATGAACGAGCCGAAGCATGTGCTGTTCATGAACACGAGGCTTGCGTCGCTGACATCAACCTCGAACATGTCCTTTTCGATAAACTCGATTCGCGACCTGATATCGAGCAAATGCATGGCTTTCGTCAAACTTCCACCCGGCAGTTCAAGTGGATCATCCGGCTGTAACCGCACCGGCAGCGATTCCAGGCCCCTATCGCCTGTCGCAAGCATCACTTGCAGACGATCCACGGCCATGCGGTGCCGGTACTCCAGAAGCTCGACGCCGATGCACCGAGCGAAGGGAAGCGTAATGGCGGCAGACATTACAGCCTTGCCCAGACCGCTCCCCAAGTCATACATGATCCCGCCCGGGTGAACCAGAGGGCCGATCACATCAAAATAGTTTTCGAGTTCATAACGTTTCAACTCGCCATAAATCAGCCCGCCATCGACGATCAGCCATTGCCTGACTTCTTCGTCAGAGATGTTTTCCAACCGCCGGAATTTGGTCTCCTGCGGGGATTCTTTCAAGGTTCTGGGCAAGAGCCCATGCGATTGAATACCGGCCGGCAAGGTTCCAATGATTACGCCAACGTGCGGCTTCAATCGTTGAATCAGGTATTCACGCTGGTTCTTGTCCTCAAGACATTGCCGTAAAGCAAATCCGATTTCGATGTAATTGAGGAAAGGGTCCCCTTCGCCGGCATCCAGGGTTGGACGCAGGTGCAGTTCGCCACCCTCGATGCTTCTCAACATTGCTTCAAGAACATCTTCCGCCCGGGTGAAGCTGGAAACCGGAGTGGCGTCGCGGTCCCGGTTGCGAAACGTCTGTGGCGCAAGTGTGCTGTTCATGATGGGCTTTCGATTGAATGCGGTAAAGATGGATCAGGGCAAGGTTTGCTCAGTGAAGCACTGTGCCCTCCGGGGCGTCGGGCAGATTGAGGTTTATCACGACCACGCGGCTGCCACGCATGACAATGCTGCCCGTACTGCGATCATTGCCCGTGTCGCTGTACTCAAAGCCATAGATGCGCCCGACGCGCAGTATCCCTTCCTCATCCCGGGCCAGACTGATCCGCTGGATGGCCACGGTATCGTCGAGCAGCAGTAAATCCTCAGAGTTGCAGGCAGCTTTGGCCGCCGCCACGGCTAGCTCGCGCGCTTTGAGGCTGTCGAGCCATAGCCAGGCTGTGGCGGCCAGCAGCAGAAACCCGAGAAGATCAAGCAAGTCCATGCAGGTAGCCTAACCGAAATTGTCGTTTGCCCATCCTGAAACATCTTGTTTTTCAGCAGCGAAGGCAGCGCGATGAATCTTCTGCCCGGATTGTGCGACACTTCTGCGCCAATCTCTTATCCATGCCCGCATGCTGCAACTCAAGAATATTGACCTGACCAGGGACGACTCCGCTTCGCTTTTCGTGAAAGACGAAGTCGTGGATGTCGTTTTTTCCACCATTGCCGGCGAATTGATCAGCCGTGAAGGCCCCAACCGCTTTGAGGCGGGCGATGCCCTTATTGCAGGTTCGACCGGCGACCGCTGGAGCGTTTCCCGTAGCCGCTTCGACGCCAGGTACATCCCTGTTGCGCCGACGAAGATCGGTGCAAACGGATGCTACCGGGCCCGACCGGTGCAGATACTGGCGAAACAGATGGTCGAGGCATTCACCCTGGCCCGGTCCCTCGGCGGAGACGTGCTGTCTGGTCTGGCGCATGACTGGGTGATTCAATACGCGCCAGGCGACTTCGGCATTGTTGCGAATGCCCGGTTCCGGCGGGTTTATCGCCCGATCCCCTAAACCATTCCGGCGTCGATCAGCTCCTGTTTGAGGTAGGCGTAATAGACCGGCGCGGCGACGACTCCCGGCAGGCCGAAGGCAGCTTCCATGACCAGCATGGCCAGCAGCAACTCCCAGGATTGGGCGGAGATGCGCGCGCCGACAATGCGGGCGTTGAGAAAGTATTCGAACTTGTGAACCACGACCAGAAAGCCGAGCGAGGCCATGGCGATTTGCGGTGAGTGGGCGAGGCTGACGACGACAATGACCGTATTCGAGACCAGATTGCCGATCACCGGCAACAGGCCGACGACAAAGGTCAGGGCGATCATGGTCTTTGTCAGCGGCAGATGGATGCCGAAAATCGGCAGCAGTACGGCGAGATAGAGCGCGGTTAAAACCGTATTGATGGCCGAAATACGCACCTGGGCGAAAACGATGCGACGAAACGCTTCGGCCAGGCGGCGTGCGCGCCCGGTAAGCGCCGCAGCCAGCGGCTGCGTGATCCGCTGGCCAACGACTTCACGCAGGGCCAGCATGGCGCCGATGATGAGGCCGACCAGCACGTGGGCCATGACCAGTGCGGCTTCCTTGCCGATCAGTTGCACCTGGCCCGCATGCTCTCGCAGCCACTGCACCACGGCGGTCTTGATGCCTTCGACGCTGTCGGGAAGGGTACTGACCAGCCAGTCCGGCATCGAGTGGCGCGAGTTTTCGAGGATTTCGGCCATCTTTTGCGCAAGCGCGGCAAGGCTTCCCGAATCGCTCCTGAAGAATCCGATAGTAAGCGCCGCGCCCAGTACCGTGGCGCCAGCCACGATCGCGGCAAGGAAGATCACGGCGGCCTGTTTTGCCCGCAGGCCGGATAGCCGGCTCTCCAGCAAGGGCGCGGTCAGGTGCACCAGTTCGTACACCAGCAGGCCCGCCAGCAGTGCAGGCAGCAGGTGCAGTTGGAGCACCAGAATCAGCGCCAGGGCGGCGAGGAGCCACGAAGCTTGTTGAATGCGGTGGAGGGCCATGGGGTGTTTGCGAGTCTGGAATGAAGCCATTTTCGCCCCTGCGCCTGTTTGCTGCAATGCCGGAAGAATTGAGTGTCCGGCATGGCAAGACTGCTAGCCTTGGGCGGTCAGGGTAGGGTACATTTCGCCGATGAGCGAAGAATCCAGTTCCAGTTCCGCCGCGCTGCCGGTCGCCAAGGCGGACGAACCGCGTTCGGCGCTGACCGTCGAAATGCTTGCCGCCGCGGCCGGCGCCTCGGCCGAGGACGGCATCTGGCTCGACGTGATTCGCAAAATGGATGAGGTCTACAACGACCTGCTCCAGTACGAAGTTGCGCTGGAGGAGAAGAACGCAACGCTGGAAGATACGCAGCAGTTCATTTCTTCGGTGCTGACCTCGATGTCGGATCTGCTGATCGTCTGCAGCCGGGCCGGCGTGATCGAGAGCGTCAACGAAGCACTGGCTTCCTTGCTTGGCGTCGATGCGACCGGGCTGCACGGGCGGACGGTATTCGATCTTTTCGCCGATGAAGAGTCGCGTCAGCACGCCGGACGTCTGTTCTCCGATCAAAGCGGCCACGCCGCGGAAGATTGCGAGATGCAGCTCAAGGCCGCCAACGGCAGCGCGATTCCGGTTTCGCTCAACTGCACGCCGCGCTACAACGGTGTTGGCAAGATGATGGGCCTGGTCATTACCGGCCGTCCGGTAGGCGAGCTGCGGCGTGCCTATCAGTCTTTGCGTCGCGCCCACGAAGATCTCAAGACCACCCAGCAGCAACTGATCCATTCCGAAAAAATGGCCTCGCTGGGCCGCCTGGTGGCAGGTGTGGCGCACGAATTGAACAATCCCATCAGTTTCGTCTACGGTAATACGGTGGCGATGAAACGCTATGCCGAGCGGCTTTCGCGCTACCTTGCTGCGATCCACGGTGACATGCCGCTCGAAGAGCGCGAAGCCTTGCGCCACGAATTGCGCATAGATCGCTTGCTGGACGACCTGCCCTCGCTGATCGATGGCACGGTGGAAGGCGCCGAGCGCACCCGCGACATCGTCGATGCGCTCAAGCGCTTTTCGGCGACGGATCGCGACGAACGGCGCGCCTTCGATTTGGTCGAGGTCATCGAGCGCGCCGTGCAGTGGGTGTGCAAGGCCGCGATCGATCAGTTCGAGGTGAAGCTGAGTTTGCCCCCGTTGCTTGAGGTTATGGGGTCGCCTGGCCAGGTCCAGCAAGTGGTCATGAACCTGGTGCAGAATGCCGCCGACGCGACCGAGAATGCCCGCGAGCGGCGACTGGAAGTATCCGGCCGCACCGAGGGGGGTGAAGCCGTCATCGAGTTCCGCGATAGCGGGCCCGGCATTCCTGCCGAGAATCTCGACAAGTTGTTCGATCCGTTCTTCACCACGAAACCGGTGGGGCGGGGCACCGGACTGGGGTTGGCGATCAGCTACGGCATCGTCGAACGCCATGGTGGCAAGCTTGCCGTGAGCAATCATCCAAAAGGCGGCGCCTTGTTCACCTTGAGTCTGCCGCTGGCGCAAGAGTGATGGCGGGCATCGATCCCGGTTGCGTCAGGCTGCGACTGGATAGCGACAACGGTAGGGTGAGCCAGGTCAGTGTCGCCAGCGAGCGCCCTGCCATCGCAGAGCGGCTGCGCGGTCGCTCTGCCGACGAGGCGGTGCGGCTGGTGCCCCTCCTGTTCGCCCTGTGCGGCAAGGCCCAGGGGCGTGCCGCGATGATGGCCCTTAAAGCCGCGCGGGGTGAGCCATGTGGTCCGTACCTTGATCCCGCGGTTCAGCGCGAAGCCCTGCGCGAGCATCTCTGGCGCTGGCTGCTCGACCTTCCGCCACTCCTCGGAGACGCAGCCATGCCGCAAGAGTTCGTGGCTGCGGCTGGCTGGATCGCGAACGGGCAGCGGGCCGAAATGGGCGCACTGCTGGCCGGTTCCCGCATCGACGGACTTTGTCATCGTCTGGGCGAAATGGAGGACCTGGCTGACCCCCGGCCACGCTTGTTGCCGCCCCTGGATGCGCAGACCTCACTGGCCTGTTGGCCGCACCTGGACGCCGATTTTTGCCGCATGCCGCATTGGCAGGGTGCTCCCGCCGAGACCGGTGCCATTGCGCGCCGCCAAGGAAGGGCAGGGACGACGGCCTCAGCCTTTGCCGCACGCTGGCTGGCGAGAATTGAAGAACTGCGCGACTGGGCGGCAGGCATCGAGAAAGTCGGCGCTGGTGGTACGGCGAGCGCAGCCGGAGCGGAGGCGGGAGTCGGTCGTGCGGTGGTCGAAACCGCGCGCGGCGTATTGATGCACGAGATCGTGCTCGACGGCGGTCGGATTGCGGATTACTTCATCGTCGCGCCCACCGAATGGAACTTCCATCCGTCAGGCCCGCTGGCGGGCTGGCTCATGGGGCGCGATGCCACCGACCGGGAAGCCGTGAGTGCCTTTGCTGCGCGCGCGGTGGCAGCGCTCGATCCGTGCGTGCGATGGGAACTGGAGTGGCGGTGAAGCTGAATACCGAAAATCCAGCCACAGAGGACACAGAGGGCACAGAGAAGAAGCGAATATCGAATTGACCGCTCTTCAAGTTTGCCACTTGCGATTCAGCAGGGCCTTTCTCTGCGATCTCTGTGTCCTCCGTGGCTAATAGATTTTTGGCGAAACGTGAGGCCGGGTAATGAGGCACAGCGCCACGGCTTCGGCGGCCTTGATGCCATCGACCGCGGCGGAAAGAATCCCGCCCGCATAGCCGGCGCCCTCGCCGGCGGGAAACAGTCCCCGCGTATTCAGACTCTGGAACGCCTCGTTGCGCGTGACGCGAACGGGAGACGAGGTGCGTGTTTCAACCCCCGTCAACAGCGCATCATCCATTGCGAAACCGGCGATCTCGCGACCGAAGGCCGGCAGTGACTCGCGCAGCGCGGCGACGACGTAATCGGGCAGGCATCGCGCCAGATCGGTCAGATGCACGCCGGGCGTATACGACGGCAGTACCGAGCCGAAATCCGTCGACGGCCTGCCGGCGAGAAAGTCGCCGACCCGTTGTGCCGGTGCGCTGTAGTTGCTGCCGCCCGCCTCGAAGGCGAGGCCTTCCCAGTGGCGCTGAAAGGCGATGCCGGCAAGGGGATCGTTTTTTTCAGCTTGGCCGCCCGGATAATCGGCAGGCGTGACGCCGACCACGATGGCGCTGTTGGCGTTGCGTTCATTGCGCGAATATTGGCTCATGCCGTTGGTCACCACCCGGCCTGCTTCCGAGGTAGCTGCCACCACGGTGCCGCCCGGGCACATGCAAAAACTGTAGGCCGAACGACCGTTGTTGCAGTGGTGCACCAGCTTGTAATCGGCTGCGCCCAGCAGCGGGTTGCCGGCGTTCTTGCCGAAGCGGGCGCGGTCGATCAGCGACTGCGGATGTTCGATGCGGACACCGATCGAAAACGGCTTGGCTTCGATATGGACGCCGCGCTGGCGGAGCCTCTCGAAGGTGTCGCGCGCGCTGTGGCCGACCGCCAATACGATGTGCGTGGCAGCCATGTATTCGCCGCTGGCCAGCCTCAGTCCGCGAACCTGCCCGCGCTCGATGTCGATATCCTCGACCCGGCTCTGGAAGCGGATCTCGCCGCCAAGCGACTCGATTTCGGCGCGCATGTTTTCGACCATCGTTACCAGCCTGAAGGTGCCGATATGGGGCTTGCTGACGTAAAGAATTTCCGGCGGCGCACCGGCCTTGACGAATTCGGTGAGGACCTTGCGCCCCCGGAAGTGCGGGTCCTTGATCTGGCTGTAGAGCTTGCCGTCGGAAAACGTGCCGGCGCCGCCCTCGCCGAACTGGACATTGGACTCGGGATCGAGGTGTCCCTGGCGCCACAGGCCAAAGGTGTCTTTGGTGCGCTCGCGCACGGACTTGCCGCGCTCCAGGACGATCGGGCGGAAGCCCATCTGCGCCAGTATCAGGGCGGCAAACAGCCCGCAGGGACCGCTGCCGATCACGATCGGCCGCAGCGTGGCAGGTGTGGCCGGTGCCCGCGCGACAAAGCGGTAGGCGGTGTCGGGCGTCGGCGCAATATGCCTGTCGCCTTTCAGCCTTGCGAGCAAGGCCTTTTCGTTCCGCACTTGGATATCCAGCGTGTAGATGAAGACAATGGCCGAGGGTTTGCGGGCATCGTAACTGCGACGAAAGATCGTATAGCCGAGCAGTTCGTCGGCCGTAATCCCCAGGCGTTTGAGGATCGCACCGTGCAGTTCGTCGACGGTGTGATCGAGTGGAAGTTTGAGTTCGGTCAGGCGCATGAATCGCTTGCTATTGTCGGGAGTGGCCAACAGGCTATTTTAGCGTCACGTTTCGTCGTCTCTGCTCTGCGTTGCGCCGCCGTCCGGCAAGGACAGGCCGTGATGGATTTCCTTGAAATACGAATGCTTTAGGGTTAATCTTCATAGTAGCTGTCGGTGGCGGCATCTTCCGCTTATTGACCGGCGGCGCTGTCGCCGGGAGGTTGGCCTTGTCTAAGTCGGTTCGCACTTGTCGGTCCCATGCCCCGGCCAACTCGCTGCACATACGCCGGCGACTGTCGTGTCTGGCGATTGCCGCCTGCTTCGCTTCTGCCGACGCCTTCGCCCTGCCGGTAGGCGCGCAGGTGGTCAACGGCACCGCCACCATGGCGCAAGCCGGCAACGTCCTCACCGTCACCAACAGCAACGGCGCCATCATCAACTGGCAGCAGTTCAACATCGGTGCCGGCCAGACCACCCGCTTCGAGCAAGCCTCGGCCTCCAGCAGCGTCCTCAACCGCGTGCTGGCCAGCGACCCCTCGGTCATTCTCGGTAATCTCACGTCCAATGGCCGCGTCTGGCTGGTCAATCCCGCCGGCATCTTTGTCGGCCAAGGCGCCCGCATCGATGCCGCAGCCTTCGTCGCCAGCACCCTTAACGTTACCAACGCCGACTTCCTCGCCAACCGGATGAAGTTCGACAACAGCCTTGGCAGCGCGGGCAATGTCGTCAACCAGGGCAAGATCACCACGCCGATGGGAGGCAGCGTCTACCTGATCGGAAGCAATGTAACGAACGAAGGCATCATCACCACGCCCCGGGGCGAAACCATCCTCGCCGCAGGCCAGACAGTCGAGTTGATCGACAGCGCCACGCCCGGTGTCAAGGTAGAGATCACCGGCGCCGAAGGCAATGTCACCAACCTGGGCGCAATCACGGCTGAGGCCGGGCGCATCGGCATTGCCGGGGTGGTGGTCAGGAACAGCGGCAGGCTGAACGCCAGCAGCGTGGTCGAGGAAGGCGGGCGGATTTTCCTGCGCGCGACGAAGAAGATCGAACTGACGGAAAGCTCAAGAGTCGGCGCCGACGGCACGGCGGGCGGCAGCGTCACCGCCATCGTCAGCGAGAACGGGCAGATCAGCGGCGAGCTTGTTGGCCGTGGCGAGATCAGCGCTCAGGGCAACGGACAGACGGGCAGCGGGGGTTTCGTCGAGACATCGGCGGCTGCCGTCAGGATCGAAGACGGCTTCGGCGTCAGGGCCGGCGGCGGCTCGTGGCTGATTGACCCGCTCGACTTCACAATCGCATCAGGTTCCGGTTCGCAGACCATCAGCGGCATCGGCGCGACGACGCTACAGACCAACCTGGCCGGCACTTCGGTGACCATCCAGACCGATGCTTCGACGGTTGGCAATGGCGACATATTCGTCAACTCCGCCGTGTCCTGGTCCAGCGCCAATTCGCTGACTCTCCAGGCCCACCGCAACATCGACGTCAATGCCAATCTGACGTCTTCAGGGACGGGGACGATCAATCTGCATGCCGACTTCGTCAGTCCCGACGGAATCGGTGCGATTCAGCGCGGCAGCGCCAGCAACATCATTTCCCAGGCGGCCGGCACCGTTACCCTGCGTGCCGGCAGCGGCATTACCGCCACAGTCAACGGTACGAGCAACATCCTCGATGCGCAGACAACCAGCGGCAGCATTTTGCTGGACCATAGTTCGGGAATACTCGCCATTGAAAGCGCGTTGTCGCTCAACAGTTTGACGATCACCGGCGGCACCCTCCAGGGTGCGGGCAACATCGATGTTTCAGGCGCATTCAACTGGACCGGCACCTCTGCCATTGCCGGCAGCGGCACACTGACGACGCTGGGTGGAAGCACGACGGCGATCGCACCCAACTTC
>JAUSCI010000053.1 GCA_030651305.1 Sulfuritalea sp.
CTCAACGTCGTCGGTTTGATGAACGTGCAATTCGCGATTCAGGGGCGTGGCGACGACGCGGTAGTCTTTGTCCTTGAAGTCAATCCGCGCGCTTCGCGCACCGTTCCCTTCGTCTCCAAGGCTACCAGCCTGCCGTTGGCGAAGATTGCGGCACGCTGCATGGCAGGGCGCAGCCTGGCTGATCAGGGCGTGACGCGCGAGATCATTCCGCCTTATTTTTCGGTGAAGGAAGCGGTTTTTCCCTTCATCAAGTTTCCCGGCGTCGATACCATCCTCGGGCCCGAGATGAAATCAACCGGCGAGGTGATGGGCGTGGGCCGAAGCTTCGGCGAGGCTTTCGTCAAGTCGCAACTTGCCGCCGGGACGAAGCTGCCGAAATCCGGAAAGGTATTCATCAGCGTCAAACCCGGGGACAGGCCGAAGGCCGTTGATGTCGCGCGCGAGTTGCATGATCTCGGTTTTGCTCTGGTCGCCACGCGCGGCACGGGCGGCGCGATTGCCGCCGCCGGCATTCCTGTCGGCATTGTGAACAAGGTCACCGAAGGGCGGCCGCACATCGTCGATATGATCAAGAACGGCGAGATCGCGCTGATCGTGAACACGGTCGAGGAGAAGCGCACCGCGATTGCCGATTCGCGCTCGATCCGCACCTCTGCGCTGAGTGCCAAGGTAACATTGTTTACTACTGTTGAAGGCGGTCGCGCCGCCTGCGCCGGCATGCGTCACGCCGGTCTTGAAACCTATTCTTTGCAGGCCTTGCACGCCGAACTACTTAAAGCATGAGCGGAAAATACCCCATCACCCTGCGCGGCGCTGAACTGCTGCGAAAAGAACTGCAGCGGCTGAAGACGGTCGATCGTCCGGCGGTGATTGCCGCGATTGCCGAGGCGCGTTCGCATGGCGACCTCTCGGAGAATGCCGAATACGACGCCGCCAAGGAACGTCAGGGCTTTATCGAAGGTCGCCTCAAGGAAGTCGAGGGCAAGCTCGGCAACGCGCAGATCATCGATCCGGCGGCCCTGGATGCGGACGGCCGCGTGGTGTTCGGATCCACCGTCGAACTCGAAGACCAGGATAGCGGCGTAATCGTGACCTACCAGATCGTCGGCGATGACGAAGCCGACATCAAGGCAGGGATGATTTCACTGAACTCCCCGGTGGCGCGCGCGCTGATCGGCAAGTTCGCCGGCGATGTCGCCGAGGTACAGACGCCCGGCGGGCGGCGCGAGTACGAAATACTCGACGTCAAGTACATCTGAATGAGGAGTCTGGCATCCGCGCTCTACAGCCTGGCGGTTGCCGTCTGGGTGGGAAGCCTGCTGGCTATCGGTTTCATCGCCGCGCCGGTGTTGTTCACCCAGCTTGCGGATCGCAGCGTGGCCGGCAGTCTGGCGGGTGGAATGTTCACCGTGACGGCCTGGGTCGGACTCGCCTGCGGGACCTATCTGATCTTGTTTGTCTTGTTTGGCAAAGGCTGGCGGGCGATCCAGTCCGGCGTGTTCTGGATTGTGCTGCTGATGCTCGCCCTGACCGTGGCCGGTCATTTCGGCGTGCAGCCGATATTGACTCAATTACAGGCAGATGCCCTGCCGCGGCGGGTGATGGAAAGCGCCCTGCGCGATCGCTTTACTACCTGGCACGGCGTGTCGAGTGCGCTCTATCTGCTGCAATCCCTGCTCGGAATCGCGCTGGTGATCCTGCAGGAACGGGGCAAGGGCCGATAGTTTCAGCGTTTGCGGTTGCGGGCTTCGGTGCGCGCGGCGGCCTGTTTCTTGGTGACCGGTGCAGCGTTTCGGCGTCGCGCCGGCGCCAACTCTGGTACAACCGCATCCTTGGGATTCTCGCGCCAGAGCACCAGCAGATTGCCGATGTGCTGCACGGAAGCGCACTTGAGCGCAGTGCAGATTTCAGTGAACAGGGCCTCGCGAACGTCGCGCTCGATGCCGTAAAGTCGCAGCTTGATCAGTTCGTGGGCCGTGAGGCAACGGTCGATTTCCGCCAGCACGGAAGGCGTCAGACCCTTCTGGCTTATGGAAACGACGGGATTCAGATGATGCGCGGCGGCCTTCAGGGCGCGTCGCTGGATGGGGCTCATTTGGGCGATATTTTCAGTCATGGCGGAATTGTAACGTGAGCGGGAAGATCGAGAGCAAGGTCAAGAAGAACAAGACCACCAAGGCGTGGATCACCGAGCACGTCAATGATGCCTACGTGCAGCGCGCCAGGGCGGAGGGTTGGCGTTCCCGCGCCGCCTTCAAGCTGAAGGAAATAGACGACAAGGACAAGCTGCTCAAACCGGGCATGACCGTCGTCGACCTCGGCTCCGCGCCCGGCAGCTGGTCGCAGGTTGCCGCCCGGCGTGTAACACCCGGCGGGCGGCTGATCGCACTCGATCTGCTGCCGATGGATCCCGTGCATGGCGTCGAGTTCATTCAGGGCGATTTCCACGATGACGCCGTTCTTCAGACCCTGGTCGATGCCCTCGATGGTCGACAGGTGGACCTTGTATTGTCGGACATGGCCCCCAATATGTCGGGTATTGGCATGGTTGATCAGGCCCGCGTGATGGTTCTGGCCGAACTGACTCTGGAGTTCTGCGCGTTGCATTTGAAGGCCGGTGGCGACCTGCTGGTCAAGGTATTTCAGGGCGATGGCTTCATGGAACTGCGCCGCGCACTGCAACAACAGTTTCAGACTTTGCAAATGAGAAAGCCGGCTGCCTCGCGCAATCGCAGTGCCGAAATTTACCTGCTGGCGCGGGGCAAACGGGCCTAAGTGGTTGCCGGTGCGGTTTGCAGGGTATGGCAATCAGCACTAGAATGATCCGATATGTAATCCCGCCCCAGGGAAAGAGAGGCTTCACCTTGAATAATATGTTCAAAAACATGGCGATCTGGCTGGTGATCGGTATTGTCCTGATGACGGTGTTCAATCAGTTCAATACCCGCCAGACTGCCCTGATCGGATCGCTTGAGTACTCCCAGTTCCTCGAAGAGGTGAAGCAGGGCCGCGTCACCAAGGTAGTGATTCAGGGCCGTACGCTGGAAGCCACCACAACTGAAGGCAAGAAGATTACCACCTACGCACCACCCGACTTGTGGATGGTGTCCGACCTGTTGAAGAACAACGTCAAGGTGGTGGCCAAGCCCGAGGAAGAACAGTCTTTCCTGACCAGCATTTTCGTCTCGTGGTTCCCCATGCTGCTGCTGATCGGCGTCTGGGTATTCTTCATGCGCCAGATGCAGGGTGGCGGCAAGGGCGGGGCGTTTTCGTTCGGCAAGAGCCGGGCGCGGATGATGGATGAATCATCCAACACCATCACGTTTGCCGATGTGGCCGGTTGCGACGAAGCCAAGGAAGAAGTGTACGAAATGGTCGACTTCCTGCGCGATCCGTCGAAGTTTCAGAAACTCGGTGGCCGCATTCCGCGCGGCGTGCTTCTGGTCGGCGCCCCCGGTACCGGCAAAACGCTCCTGGCCAAGGCGATTGCGGGCGAGGCCAAGGTGCCCTTCTTCTCGATTTCCGGTTCCGACTTCGTCGAAATGTTCGTCGGCGTAGGCGCGGCGCGCGTGCGCGACATGTTCGATCAGGCCAAGAAGGCGTCGCCGTGCATTATCTTCATCGACGAACTCGACGCTGTCGGCCGCCAGCGCGGCGCCGGCCTCGGTGGTGGCAACGACGAACGCGAACAGACCCTGAACCAGATGCTGGTCGAGATGGACGGCTTTGAGCCATCGGTGGGCGTGATCGTGGTGGCTGCGACGAACCGTCCCGACGTGCTCGATCCGGCCCTGCTGCGCCCCGGTCGCTTCGACCGCCAGGTGGTGGTGCCGCTGCCCGATATTCGCGGCCGCGAGCAGATTCTCAAGGTGCATATGCGCAAGGTGCCGGTGGCGCCTGATATCGATGCGTCAATTCTGGCCCGCGGTTGCCCGGGATTCTCCGGCGCCGATCTGGCCAATCTGGTCAATGAAGCTGCTCTGTTCGCCGCGCGCAGCAGCAAGCGCCTGGTGGACATGGAAGACTTCGAGCGTGCCAAGGACAAGATCATGATGGGCGCCGAGCGCCGTTCGATGGTCATGCCCGAAGAGGAACGCCGGAACACGGCGTACCACGAATCCGGCCATGCGGTGGTGGCCAAACTGCTGCCCAAGACTGATCCGGTGCACAAGGTGACGGTCATTCCGCGCGGTCGTGCCCTGGGCCTGACCATGCAGTTGCCCGACCAGGAACGCTACAGCCAGGATCGCGAACGCTTGCTGAGCACTATTTGCGTATTGTTCGGTGGTCGTATTGCCGAAGAACTGTTCATGCAGCAGATGACGACAGGTGCTTCCAACGATTTTCAGCGCGCCACCGATCTCGCCCGACGCATGGTGACGCAATGGGGCATGTCCGACAGCCTGGGGACAATGGTGTACGGTGAAGAGGAGGGCGAAGTTTTCCTTGGTCGTTCCGTCACCACGCACAAGAACATGTCCGAAGCGACGATGCAGAAGGTGGATGTCGAGATTCGCCGCCTGCTCGACGAACAGTATGCGCGCGCGCGCCGGCTGCTGGAAGACAACCGCGACAAGGTCGAAGCGATGACTGCGGCCCTGCTCGAGTTGGAAACCATCGATGCCGACCAGATCAACGACATCATGGCCGGTCTGCCGCCGCGTCCGCCCAAACCTTCCAGTGCGCCACCGGCACCCAGGGTCGATAGTACGCCGGGCGCCGAGCCGACCGCGACGGCGCCGGCCTGATAGCCGGCAACGCTCAGATGGGCCGCCGAAGCCTTGCCGATTCGGCGGCCCGCTTTTTTTCATGACGCAGAATTTTCACTGCGGTCGCTTTGTCCTTGATGCCGCGCGTCCACTCATCATGGGCATCGTCAACCTGTCCGACGATTCCTTTTCCGGCGACGGCCTGCATGGCAATACCGATCTGGCCATCGCGCAGGGCCGGCGGATGATCGACGACGGCGCACATATTCTCGACCTCGGTGCCGAGTCCTCGCGGCCGGGGGCGGAACCGGTGCCAGTACAGCAGGAGATCGATCGCCTGGCGCCGGTGATCGAAGGCTTGCGCGATTGTGGCGCGCCGCTGTCGATCGATACCGCCAAACCGGAGGTGATGCGCTTCGCACTGGCGGCCGGCGTCGACATGATCAACGACATCCATGCGCTGCGCGCGCCAGGCGCGCTGGAATTGGTCGCTGCCAGCAGGGCGGCGGTTTGCCTGATGCATATGCAGGGCGATCCGGGCACCATGCAGGACGATCCCCGCTACGCCGACGTTGTGGTCGAGGTGGCCGAATTTCTCGCCGAGCGTGTTGCGGCGGCCGAAGCGGTGGGTATCGCCTTGAACCGGATTGCAGTCGATCCGGGTTTCGGCTTCGGCAAGACACTGGAGCACAACATTGAATTGCTGCGCCGTCTTGGTGAACTTGTGGTGCCGGGCTTCCCGCTGCTGGTGGGCCTCTCGCGCAAGTCTGTGCTTGGCCTGCTTACCGGCCGTGCGGCGCACGAACGGATCCATGCCGGAATCGCGGCAAATGTGCTGGCGGTCCTGCGCGGCGCGCGCATTGTGCGCGTACATGACGTCGCCGCCACGCGCGATGCGCTGGCGGTCTTGCAAGCTGTGGAGGACTATTGAATGCAACGCAAGTATTTCGGCACTGACGGGGTCCGTGGCCGCGTCGGGCAGGCGCCGATCACGCCCGAGTTCATCATGCGCCTGGGATTTGCTGCTGGGTCCGCACTAGTGGCGCGTGACGGATTGCCGGCCAACGAGCGTCCGGCGGTACTGATCGGCAAGGACACCCGCATTTCGGGCTACATGCTGGAAGCCGCACTGGAGGCCGGATTTTCTGCGGCGGGTGTCGATGTGATGCTCTGCGGTCCGATGCCGACACCGGCCGTCGCCTACCTCACCCGTGCCTTGCGCCTGCAGGCTGGCGTGGTGATTTCCGCCTCCCACAATCCCTACGACGACAACGGCATCAAGTTTTTTTCTGCCCAGGGCGCCAAGCTGCCGGACGAGGTGGAGCGCGATATCGAAGCGCGGCTCGAGCAGCCGATGACTTGCATGGCATCGGCCGGCCTTGGTCGTGCGCGTCGCGTCGATGACGCTGCCGGGCGCTACATCGAATTCTGCAAGAGCACCTTCCCCAATGATCTCGACCTGCGCGGCCTCAAGATCGTGGTGGACAGTGCCCACGGCGCCGCCTATCACGTTGCGCCCAGCGTCTTCCACGAACTCGGCGCGGAGATAGTCGGCGTTGGCGACACGCCGAATGGCTTGAACATCAACCAGGACGTGGGCGCCACCGCGCCGGAAACGCTGCGTCGGACCGTGCTCGAAAGCCGCGCCGACTACGGCATCGCGCTTGACGGCGATGGCGACCGCTTGGTCATGGTCGATGCGGCAGGCACGCTCTACGACGGCGATCAACTGCTCTACGTCATCGCCCGCCATCGTGCGCGCAATCAGCCGGTGCCCGGCGTCGCCGGCACGCTGATGAGCAACCTCGGGTTTGAACACGCCCTGGCGAGATTGGGAATTGTCTGCGGTCGCGCCAAGGTCGGTGACCGCTATGTGCTGGCGATGATGCAGGAGAAGGGCTGGCTGCTGGGCGGCGAGAACTCCGGGCACATCATCTGCCTTGATTGCCACACCACGGGTGATGGCGTCATCGCCGCGCTGCAGGTATTGGCCGCACTGCGCGCGACTGGCGAAACCCTGGCTGCGGCCTGTGTCGACCTGAAACTGTATCCACAGAAGCTGATCAACGTGCGCATGCCCGCCGGTTTTGAGTGGGCCACCGACGCCGGCATCCGGTCGGCCGTGAAAACAGCCGAGGCGACGCTTGACGGCGGCGGACGCGTGCTGTTGCGTCCCTCCGGCACCGAGCCGTTGTTGCGGGTTATGGTGGAGGGGCGCGAAGCCGCTTTGGTGTTCGGCCAGGCGGAGGCCATCGCCGCAGCAGTGCGTCGGGCCTTTGGCGAGTAGCCGCAAGCAAGCGGCAGGGCTCCACTCAAGAACCCCGGCAAGCTGTCCCGGTATATTGAGTCACCGCAGACGCCTTTATTTCTCTGCAATCGCGGTTTCGGGCCGGTACGCCGCCGCGGCGATCTCGTGCGCCAGCGGTCGTGCGACCCGGAGCATGACGTTGAAAAGTTCCTGGGCGATCAGTTCGCGCAGTGGAACCAGCATTCCAGGCAGGTGCACCGAGCGGCTCAGTGATCGGGTCTCTTCGGCGTACAGCCGGAACAGTTCGTTCAGCAGCAGGCCGAATTCGTCACGCGAGAATGTTGCCCGCATGGCACCACGCAAGCGATGGTCGCCATCGCGTGGCGCCAGCACTCTAAGTGCGGCATCGTAGAGCAGTTTCATGCGCCGGGTGCGGATTGGCGTGATCTCGTCGTAGCGAATCACGATTCCTACCGGGAATCTGCCGACGCGGGCGAGAAACGTCAGGTCGATTTCCTTGGTGGCATGCAACAGTTGCGGCAGGACATCAGTCCAGGCCGAGGTGCTGTCAGCGGCCATTTCGCAGGCTCTGACGATCACCAGCGCGTCCTTCCGCACTTCTTTGCTGACGTTGAGCGCCAGGACCGGCTCCAGATGGGGCAAGGCGAGGCGCAGAGGAAGCGCGGCGCGTAGCGCCGTGGTGGTGCGCCGGCTGAAGACGTGGAGAATCCGGCCGTTGAGCCTGGCGAGTGAGTGCGCCCGCTTCACGTCGCTTGGGCCCTGGCCAGCAGTTCAGGCCTTAACTGGTTTTACCGCCCGGTGAAAGCCAAGCATGCCGTGAAACACCGTATCTACCTTCACCTCCACATAGCCCAGTTCGCGCAGCACGATGGACAGCTCTTCGGCGGTGTAGAACAGTTCCAGCGCGTCGAGAAAATATTGCTTCGCCTTGACCGCCGCCGGCCCGCTACCGACTATCAAGCCTGTCAATTTAAGACAACCCCGCAGATAAGTGTAATAGAGGTTTTTGACGATAACGTTGCGCGGGCGCAGCATGTCGGAGTGGTGAAAATGCCCGCCAGGCTTGAGCACGCGCAGGATCTCCGTGAACACCTCGCGGACTCGCAGGTGGCGCGAGGCGAACTGCAGCGTGACGACATCGAAATGGTTGTCGGGAAAGGGCAGTTTGTGTACATCCCCGATGGTGCTCTTTATCTGGAACCCCTGCGCAGCGGCTCGCTGCTGGCCCACGGTTTGCATCGCTACGCTGCGATCCATTGCATGCACGTCGAGGGTCGGCTCGCGCTTGAGCAGGGCAATGCTGATGGCGTTGGTGCCGGCGCAGACATCGAGCACCTTTTGCTTCGGTTGCAGATCCACCAATTGCATGAAGCGCCTGAGAAAGTTGCCGAACTGCCCCAGAGCGGCGATATTGTTGGCGCGGTCGTAGTAAGGGGCAACGTCGGTAAAGACATCGTTCAGATCGTTGCTCCAGACATTGCTGAAACGTTCTTCGCGTACTGCCTCGCGTGTGGCCAGTGGGGGTGGTGCCATTGTTGTTCTTTCCTCCGACGGGATCGGTCGCTTTGGTCAGACGACTGCTAGATTCGCAGCAGGTACACTGCGGACAAGAGACTGCCCACGATTGCTCCAATATACAGGACTGTCGCTACCAGCGTATCCGCGCGCAGGCCGAAATCGAAGCAGGTGCAGCGCAGGCGATGCGCCGAACTCCAGAGCGACAGGGCAATCACGCCAAAAATGATGAGTTTGCCGAGGCCACCGCCGGCGAAGGCGTGCATCTTTTCATAGCCGAGGCCGGGCGGGATATGGCCCAGCGCCGCCATGAAGGTGAGGACGACGATTACCGGGATGAAGAACGCGATGACCGTGCCGCCGGCGGCGAACGGGAACCAGACGACCGGTTTGTTTGACTTGGCCATGGTCAGAACACTCCCGCAAGATAAAGGATGACAAATGAGAGCACCGCCCACACCACATAGTGCGCGCCGGAGATCACGTTGGGTTGCACGAAGTCCTCGCCGATCTGGATCGGCATGGCCTTGTGCGTGGCGCCGAACCACGTTGCGGCGTGATAAACCGAAGCG
>JAUSCI010000056.1 GCA_030651305.1 Sulfuritalea sp.
GCACGATGGCGCCCAGACCGGCGGCAGTGCCGATTGCCGCGAGGCCGGCGACGCCGGCGCCGGCGATGAAGACCTTGGCCGGCGGAACCTTGCCCGCGGCGGTGATCTGGCCATTGAAAAAGCGGCCGAAGGCGTTGGCGGCCTCGATCACGGCGCGGTAGCCGGCGACGCCGGCCTGGGAGGTCAGGGCGTCCATCTTCTGGGCGCGGGAGAGCATGCGCGGCAGCGAGTCGATGGCCAGCACGGTCGCCTTCCTGGCGGCGAGCTGCGTCATCAGTTCCGGATTTTGCGCCGGCCAGATGAAGCCGATCAAGGTGCCACCTTCACGCAACAGGCCGACTTCCTCGGTCGTCGGTACACATACCTTGAACACGATGTCGGATGCCGCCCACAATTTGTCAGTTCCCTCGATAACTTGCGCACCGGCGGCGCGGTAGGTTTCGTCACTGAAATTTGCGGCATCCCC
Source organism: Sulfuritalea sp. (assembly GCA_030651305.1). Taxonomy (GTDB): domain Bacteria; phylum Pseudomonadota; class Gammaproteobacteria; order Burkholderiales; family Rhodocyclaceae; genus Sulfuritalea. The sequence goes on from JAUSCI010000056.1 coordinate 467, forward strand.
GGCGCCGGATTCAACCGCAACCGAAAAGCCCAGCTTTATGAGCTTCTCGACGACTTCCGGTACGGTTGCAACGCGTTTCTCGCCGGGGAATACTTCCCGGGGGACTCCGATCTTTAGCGCCATGATTCTCCCATTCGCATGTCCATTGTTAGCCCGCTCCACGAGCGCCTTTTGGGCCCTCCAGGCCGCGTGCCCGATGCACGTTCTGCCTTTGCAGAACGCGCGCCGGCGGTATGATACGCTTTCCACATCAATCCATTTGATCGAGATCAAGCCTTCTTCAATCGCCGGACATGACGAATCCCAAGCCAAACCGCTCCCGCATCCGCGCCGCCAAAATCCTGTCGCAAGCGGCCAAGGTGGGGCTGGCGCCGGGCGCGCTGATCCATCTCGGCGAGCGCAAGACCGAGCAGCCGACGATCACCCTGATCGAGTACGGCGACACCGAACTGGTCGAGTACTCCTTCAAATCGATCGAAGAAGCAAAAGCCCACACGCCGCAACTGCCGGTGCTCTGGCTCAACGTCCACGGTCTGCACGAACCCGAGGTGATGGCGGAAATCGGTCGCCGCTTCAAGCTGCACCCCCTGGTGCTGGAAGACATCCTCAACACCAACCAGCGGCCCAAGATCGACGACTATGGCGACTACCTGTTCATGGTCGCCCGCTTCTTCGAGATCGAGAGCGATAAGCATCAGATCAATTCCGACCAGGTCAGCCTGATCCTCGGCCGCAACTTCGTCCTGACTTTCCAGGAGCGCCCCAGCGGCCGCTTCGATCCGGTGCGCGAACGCCTGCGCCAGGATCGCGGCCAGATCCGCAAGCTGGGCGCCGACTACCTTGCCTATTCGCTGCTCGACGCCATCGTCGACCGCTATTTCACGATACTCGAAAGCATCGGTGAGCGCACCGAGGAACTCGAGGACATGATGCTGGAGCACCCCAGGCCTGGCTCGCTGCAGGCGGTACACCAGTTGAAGCGCGAAACGCTTAACCTGCGCCGATCGATCTGGCCCCTGCGCGAAGTGATCAACAGCCTGACCCGTGCCGACGATCGCTTCTTCCGGCCGGAAACCCGACCCTACCTGCGGGATATCTATGACCACACGGTACATGCCATCGAGTCGCTGGAAGCCAACCGCGACGTCATCGCCGGCATGCTCGACATCTATCTGTCGGCCGTCAGCAACCGGGTCAATCAGGAGGTCAGGGCACTCACCGTGGTCGCCATCATCTTCATGCCGGCGACGTTGATCTCCGGCATCTTCGGCATGAACTTCAAGGCCATGCCGCCGCTTGATTGGCCCAACGGATTCCTGATTGCACTCGGCATGATGGTGGCGGTGGCCACTACGCTGAGCATCATCTTCTGGCGGCGACGCTGGCTGGAGTAATCGGGAAGGAGAATGAGCAGGCGGCGTGGCATGTCAGATGCTCAGAAAGTGAGATGTCTCTGACCCTGAGGTTTGACCCTGAGGTTTCTCACGGCTGGGGCGCAGCGAGAGGAAAACGTGGTCTGTCCCCTATTGTCCGTGCGAGTACCTGAACGGCGATTACCTCATGCTTTACGCGCTGACCGGGGCGACGATTTCTCTGCTGGCGATTCGCCATCACCGCCAAATTCGTTCAGCCTGAGCCGGTAACCGCCGTACCCCCATCCGCTACGACGAGGGTCGATAGCCGCCGCGCGCCTTATCTTCCTCGCAACAGGCGGCGCTGCACCTTGCCGGTGGTGGTCATCGGCAGGGCATCGATGAATTCGATGATCTTGGGGTATTCGTAGGGCGCCAGGAATTGCCGCACATGCTGTTGCAGCGATGCCTCCATTTCAGGTGACGGGAGTTCTCCCGGTTGCAGCACGATGAAGGCCTTGACCACCGCACCGCGCTCCGGGTCGGGCTCGCCGATCACGGCGGCATTGGCCACCGCCGGATGCTTGACCAGGCAATTCTCGATCTCGCCCGGCCCGATGCGATAGCCGGCGCTCTTGAACATGTCGTCGCTGCGCCCCTGATACCAGAGCACGCCGTCTTCATCCGTCTTCGCCAGATCGCCGGTGCGACCCCAGGCGTCAGCATCGTCGATGCCGCCGCCAAAAAACTTGTCGGCTGTGGCCTGCGGATTCCGCCAGTAGCCGATCATGAACACCGGGTCCATGACTCCGTCGCAGCTGCGCCGCACGCAGAGTTCGCCGAGTTCGCCGGGCGCCGCCGGCTGGCCGGCATCGTCGAGCACGGCGACGTGGTGTCCGGGATAGCCGCGCCCCATGGCGCCGGGCTTGGGCGGCGTCACCGCACTGCAGTTGCCGATGACGTAGTTGATCTCGGTCTGGCCGCACATCTCGTTGACCGTCACCCCCAGCGCCTCCTGCACCCAGTGGCATACTGCCTCGCCGACGGTCTCGCCTGCGCTCATGATGCTGCGCAAGCTGAGGTCGTACTTCTCCTTCGGCTGCGGCACGGCCTTCATCATCATCTTCAGCGCCGTGGGAAACAGGAAGCTGTTCTTCACGCCGTACTTCTCCATCAGCCAGAAAGCCTTCTCCGGATCGAAGCGGCCGCGATAACCGAGCAGCGGCTGACCGAAGTTCCAGCTCGGCAGCAGCGCATCGAACAGCCCCCCGGTCCAGGCCCAGTCGGCTGGCGACCAGAACATGTCGCCGCGCTGCGGATAGAAGTTGTGCGAACTGACAAAGCCCGGCAGGTTGCCCAGCAGGCTCCGCTGCGCCAGCAAGGCGCCCTTGGGGTTGCCGGTGGTGCCGCTGGTGTACATGATCATCGCCGCATCGTCGGCCGCAGTGTCCGTCGCGATGTAGCGTGACGACGCCAGCGGCAGCAGGGTGGCCCACTCGCGCACCCAGGATTCACGCGCGCCGCCGACGCCGATGACGTGTCTCAGCTGCGGCAATGCCGCGCGCGCCACGGCGAGTTTTTCCAGGCCGCCCTCGTCGACGATGGCAACCCGCACCTCGGCGTGCGACAGCCGGAATTCCAGCGCCTCGGCGCCGAACAGGTGCGACACCGGCACCGCAATCGCACCCATCTGGTAGCAGGCCATGTGGGCAATGCCGGTTTCCGGACGCTGCGGCAGCATGATGGCGACGCGGTCGCCGGCCATCACGCCCATGGCGCCGAGCACGTTGGACAGGCGATTGGCGGCCTGCTGCACGTCCCAGAAGGTCCAGGCCTCGGTGTGTCCGGCTTCGTCCTCGTAGTACAGGGCGAAGCGCGAACGGTCATCGGCCCAGCGTCCGCAGCAGGCGCGGGCAATGTTGTAGCGCGCCGGCACCTGCCAGCGAAACGACGCCCGCAGGGTCTGCCAGTCGCGCGCCGTGGCGTCGAGTCCGATGTCCGTCATGCGGACAGCCGCGCGTCGAGCACTTCGATCCAGTGTTTCACCGGCAAGGCGGTGGCACCTTGCAGATGCCCCATGCAACCCACGTTTGCGCTGGCGATCACGGCCGGACCGCCAGCCGTCAGGGCGCCAATCTTGTTGTCCCGCAAACGCTGCGAAAGCTCCGGCTGCAAAACCGAGTAGGTGCCCGCCGAGCCGCAGCACAAATGCGAATCGGCCACTGCGGTCAGCGTATAGCCGGCGGCAGTCAGCAGCGACTCGACCGCACCGCGAATCTTGAGTCCGTGCTGCAGGCTGCACGGACTGTGAAACGCCAGCACCCGTTGGCTTTCCGGCAAGAGCGCGCAGTCCTGCAGCAAGGGCGCCAGGCGCGCCGCCTCGGCCGCAATGACTTCGCTGATATCGCGCGTCGCCAGCACCACCCTCGCCGCCTTCACCGCATAGTCCGGATCGTCCTGTAGCAGATAGGCATATTCGAGCACGTGCGAGCCGCAGCCCGAGGCGGTCATCACCAGACCTTCCGCGCCGGATTCGAGCAGCGGCCACCAGGCGTCGATGTTGCGCCTGGCGTCATCGCGCGCACCTTCGGCGGCATTGAGGTGGGCTCGCACTGCGCCACAACAACCCGCCCCCGCTGCTTCGACCATCTGGATGCCGAGGCGATCCAGCACGCGCCGGGTCGCGCCATTGACATTCGGATACATCGAGGGCTGGACACAGCCGGCCAGCGCGATCAGGCGCCGCGCATGGCTGCGCTGCGGCACGGCGCCAGCCGAGGAAAGCGGCGGCACCATGGCCCGTAGCGCGCCCGGCAGGACCATCCGCACCGACTGCCCCAGCTTCATCGCGGTGCCGAACAGCATCGAACGCGGCAACAGGTTTTTCAGCGCGCCGCGCATCAAGGCATCGCCTCCCGTGCGCGGCACCTTGCTTTCGACCACCTCGCGGCCGATGTCGAGCAGGCGCGTGTAATGCACGCCCGAGGGACAGGTGCTCTCGCAGGAACGGCAACTCAGGCAACGGTCGAGGTGCAGGCGGGTCTTTTCGGTCGGTTCGACGCCCTCCAGAACTTGCTTGATCAGATAGATGCGGCCACGCGGGCCGTCGAGCTCGTCGCCGAGCAACTGATAGGTCGGGCAGGTCGCCGTGCAGAAACCGCAATGCACGCAACGACCCAGTATCTCCTCGGCCTCGCGGCCGGCGGAAGTGTGGCGTATGAAATCCGCGAGATGGGTTTCCATCACAGTTCCGGATACAAGCGGCCGGGGTTGAATACGCCGTAGGGATCGAAGCTCTGCTTGAGGCGGCGGTGCACTTCCATCAGACCGGGGGGCAGGGGCGAGAAAACACCGCCGGTCTTGTCGCCGCCGCGAAACAGGGTGGCGTGCCCCCCCGCCTTCGCCGCCATGTCGCGCAAGCTTGCGACGTCGACGGCACCGCGCAGCCAGCGTTGCGCACCGCCCCAGTCGATCAGTTGCGGCGCGGGCAGATCCAGCGACGGCGTCACCGATGGCAATGAGAGGCGCCACAGCGGCTCATCGCCGGCGAAGAACTGTGCTGTCTGCTCGCGCAACGCGGTCCAGAAATCAGCCGCCTCCGTCTCGGCAATACGTTCGCCACCCAGACTCTTGCAGGCAGCGGTGATGGCGGCCTGCGCGCCGCACAGTCGCAGCGTCAGCACGTCGCCCTGCCAACAGGTCGCGGCCAGCGGTACGGGCTGGCCGGCCCAGCGGTTCATGGCGTCCAAGGCCTGGTCCTGCGGCAACTCGAAACGCAGCGTAGCCTCCGCCGCCGGCAGCGGCATCACCTTGAGCGACACGTCCAGAATCAGGCCCAGCGTGCCGAGGCTGCCGGTGATCAGGCGCGAGACATCGAAACCGGCGACATTTTTCATCACCTGGCCACCGAAAATCAGTTCGCGGCCTTCGCCGTCCATCAGCGTCACGCCGAGCACGAAGTCGCGCAGACTGCCCGCGGTTGCCCGGCGCGGGCCGGACAGCCCGGCGGCGACGGCACCACCGATGGTGGCCGCGCCAAACCGCGGCGGCTCGCAGGCAATGCATTGCCGCCGTGCCGCCAGAGCCGACTCTATCTCGGCCAGCGGCGTTCCGCAGCGCGCCGTGATCACCAGTTCCGACGGTTCGTAGCCAACGATGCCGCTGTGGCTGCGCGTATCGAGCATCTCGCCCCGCAGCGGCCCGCCGTAAAAATCCTTGCTGCCGCCACCGCGCAGGCGCAAGGGCCTGCGTTCGAGAATCCGCGAACGAAACTCCTCGACTTGATCGTTCACCGCGCGCTCCCGATCAAGCGATACTCGGAACAGTGCCGCGGGTAAGGCACCGCCTTGCCGGGGTTGAGCAGCGTCAGCGGATCAAAGGCCGCCTTGACCGCATGGAATTTATCGAGTTCCTCGCGGGAAAACTGGACGCACATCTGCCTGACCTTTTCGATGCCGACGCCATGCTCGCCGGTGATGGTGCCGCCGACATCGACCGACAGTTCGAGAATCTTTGCGCCGAAGGCGATCGCACGTTCCGTCTCGCCCGGATTGCGCGCATCGAACATGATCAGCGGGTGCAGGTTGCCGTCCCCGGCATGGAACACGTTGGCGCAGCGCAGGTGGAATTCGGCGGACAACTCGGCGATTCGGGTCAGGACATGGGCCACATGTTTGCGCGGAATCGTGCCGTCCATGCACATATAGTCGGGCGTGATGCGGCCCACGGCCGGGAAGGCAGCCTTGCGCCCGGCCCAATACTTGAGACGCTCCGCCTCGCTTTGTGAAATGCGCAGTTGGCGGGCGCCGTTCTGCTCCAGCAGCACCGACATGGCGGCAATTTCCTCGGCGACCTCTTCCGCCGTGCCGTCGGATTCGGCGAGCAGGATCGCCGCCGCCGTCAGGTCGTAGCCGGCATGGACGAAATCCTCGACCGCGGCCGTGGCGAGCTTGTCCATCATCTCCAGGCCGGCGGGAATGATGCCCGCAGCGATGATCGCCGCTACCGCATCACCGGCATCGACCACGCTGTCGAAGCTGGCCATTACCACCTGGGCAGTGCGCGGCTTGGGCGTCAGCTTGACGGTGGCCTCGAGCACCACGCCGAGCATGCCTTCCGATCCGATCATCAGCGCCAGCAGGTCGTAGCCGGGATCATCGAGGGCATGCGAACCGACCTCGATGACGTCGCCGTTCATCAGCGCCACGCGCAGCCTGACGACGTTGTGCAAGGTCAAGCCGTACTTCAGGCAATGCACGCCGCCGGAGTTTTCCGCGACGTTGCCGCCAATGGTGCAGGCAATCTGCGAACTTGGGTCCGGCGCGTAGTAGAGCCCGTGGGGGGCGACCGCCTCGGAGATGGCCAGGTTGCGCACGCCGGGCTGGACCCGCGCCAGGCGCGCCAGCGGATCGATTTCCAGAATGCGCATGAATTTCGCCAGCGACAAGACCACGCCCTGCACCACCGGCGTGGCGCCGCCGGAAAGGCCGGTGCCGGCGCCGCGCGCCACCACCGGCACCTGTCGCGCGTAACAGACTTTGAGCACCGCCACCACCTGTTCGTCATTCTGCGGCAAGGCGACCGCCCACGGCAGGGCGCTATAGGCGGTGAGTCCGTCGCATTCGTAGGGTTTCAAATCCTCGGTCGCGGACAACAGCGCCGCCGCCGGCAGCACGCGCGCAAGTTCGGCCAGCAAGGCTTCGCGATCGGGGTTGGTGGCGTCCCGCGCCGCAGCGGCAGCGTAGTCGTGCTGACTCGTCATTTCTTCTCCGCCGGTTCGATCAGGATTGCCCTGAAATCATTCACATTGGTACGGGTCGGCCCGGTGACGACAAGATCACCGAGGGCCTGGAACACACCGTACGCGTCATTGTCGACCAGTCGTGCGCGCAAATCAATTGCCGCGGCAGCGGCGCGCGCCGGCGTATCGGGCAACAGCAGCGCACCGGCATTGTCTTCCGAGCCATCGATGCCATCCGTATCGCAGGCGATGGCATGGATGCGTTCATGCCCACCCAGTGCCAGCGCCAGTCCGAGCAGGAATTCGGCGTTGCGTCCGCCTCGCCCTTTGCCGCTCACCGTGACCGTGGTCTCGCCGCCGGAGAGCAGCACGCAGGGCGCCGGCAGGGGCACGCCATGCGCGGCGCAGGACAGCGCGATGCCGCCGAGGACACGCGCCGCCTCGCGCGCTTCGCCTTCGATGGCGTCACCCAGCACTAGTGGCACGAAGCCCTGTGTGCGTGCCGCGGTCGCCGCCGCCGCAAGCGCCTGTTGCGCCGTGGCAATGATGTGCGACTCGCAGCGCGCAAAACGCGGATCGTCGGCCTTGGGTGTTTCGGCTGCGCCTGTCAGCAGCGCCTGACGTGCGGCGGCAGGCAATTCGATGCCATAACGCGTGACGATCTCCAGCGCATCGGCGCAACTGGTCGGATCGGGCACGGTGGGGCCGGAGGCAATCGTCGACAGGTCGTCGCCAGGCACATCGGAAATTGCCAGCGTCAGCACTCGCGCCGGAGCGGCGGCCAGCGCCAGACGGCCGCCCTTGATGGCCGACAGATGCTTCCTGACGCAGTTGATCTCGCCGATACTGGCGCCGCTACTCAGCAGGGCCTTGGTTACGCCACGCTTCTCTGCCAGAGCAATGCCAGCCATCGGCGCCGCGAGCAAGGCCGACCCGCCGCCGGAAAGCAGCACCAACACCAGATCGTCGGCGGTCATCCCTCCTACGGCGTCGAGAATGCGCGCGGCCGCCTGCTGCCCGGCGGCATCGGGCGCCGGATGGGCGGCTTCGACGACTTCGATGTACCGCGTCGGCGCGCCATGTCCGTAACGTGTGACGACCAGACCGGAAAGCCGCGCCGGATCGCCGCGCCAGTTCTCCTCGACCGCGCGGGCCATGGCGGCCGCCGCCTTGCCAGCGCCGACTATTACCGTGCGCCCGGCGGCAGGCGGCTCAGGCAACCAGGCAGGCAGGCAGCGCGCCGGATCGGCGGCGGCAACGGCAGCATCGAACAAGCCGCGCAGGAGGGTCCGCTGCGGGGAAAAAGTTACCGCCATGGCGCCAGCCAGCCGAAACTGTCTTCACTGCGCCCGCTCGGCTTGTATTCACAGCCGACCCAGCCGGCATAGCCGATACGGTCGAGATGGCTGAACAGGAAAGGAAAGTTGATCTCGCCCGTGCCCGGTTCGCGCCGTCCGGGATTATCCGCAATCTGAATGTGGCCGATCTGCGGCAGATGCTCCTCCAGTGTGCGTGCCAGGTCACCCTCCATCACCTGGGCGTGGTAGACGTCATATTGCAGGCGCAGGTTGTCGCTGTCGACCGCCTTGATCAGTTCCAGCCCGACGTGAGAGGTGGCGACAAATAAGCCCGGTGTGTCGCGCGTGTTGAGCGGTTCCAGCACCAGTTCAATGCCTGCCCGCTTGGTGACCGCCGCCGCGAAGCGCAGGTTCTCGATCAGGGTTTCACGCGCCTTGTCGTGGGCAATGTCGCCCGGCGCAATCCCGGCCAGACAGTTGAGCCGAACGCAGCCCATCAGCCGCGCGTAGTCGATGGCCTGGCCGACGCCGTCCTGAAACTCCGCGATGCGCCGCGGCTGGCAGGCGATGCCGCGCTCCCCCGCTGCCCAGTTGCCCGCCGGCAGGTTGAAGAGGACGACATCGAGGCCGGAAGTCAGTACCACCTCGGCCAGCGCCGCACGGTCGAACTCGTAGGGAAAATGAAACTCGACGGCGGCAAAACCGGCCGCCCGCGCCGCGGCGAAGCGTTCGAAAAAGGGACGCTCGGTGAACAGAAAGGAAAGGTTCGCGGCAAAGCGTGGCATGGCGCGATTATATGTCGCTGTGCCGCAAGGCCGGCGACGGTGCTCTGCGCACCTAGGCCGCCGCTTCGCGGGCAGGTGTCCCCTGGTGGGATAGAGCGATGGCGAATGGCGGCGCCTTACGCGCCGGCGTCAGGCGGTATTTGATGTGCCCGGTGATTCGACGGGCGAAAGTCGGCGCTGACAAGACGGCGATTCCCGATGTCCGTCCGGCGTGATACGTTGAAGACCCGGGAGATCAAGTGTCTCTGAACATCCCTCCCGAATTTTCAAGTGGTTTTTGTTGGTGAAACGGTTTGGTAGTCACGGCCTTGTTTGAGCATGGACCAAATTATCCGAACGAGAACGCGCCCGAGGGCGCGCAAGGATTGATTGTGGGTTTTCCCCTGCGACCGCTTCTTGTCATAGAAGGCCCTGGAATTCGGCACGGTAGCGGCATTTTGTGCAGCGGCGATCATCATCGCCGCCTTGGCCCGAACATTGACATGGCGCGGCGGCTTGCTGCCCGAGCGTGCCCCCGAACTGTTGTTCAACGGCGCCATCCCGACGTAAAGCGCAAGGCTCGACTCTCCGCTGAATCGCTGCAGCGAGCCAATCTCCCCGGCGAGCTCTGCCGAGCAAACGCGGCCGAACCCCGGGATGGTGTCAATCCGGCATGCCATCTCGGATTGAGCGGCCAAGCCGTTGATCTGGGTTTGCAGCACGCCAATGGTGTGGCGCAACTCAAGCAGTCGCTTGCCGTCCTCGACGATCATCGGGCCGACCCAGGCCACTGTCTCGGAGAACGTGGCCTGCTTTTGCCAAAGTCTGATTTTGCCCGCGTAGCCTTTGCCCACCCCTTGCAGTGCCAGCAGCGAAGATTCGCGCACTGTCTTCAGCTTGGTCAGGTCGGCACGGCAGGTCAGGAAATTCAGGAACCACAGGTTGTCGGCTTCACCCGTAATATCGAGCAAGCCTGGACACACCGCCTGCAAATCGGTCTGCAGGCGACAACTGACGCGCCTTCTTTCGTTGACCAGTTGCTTGCGGCGCCGGGTAAGCGCCTTGAGTTGAACATTGATCTGGGGTACGGGCGCCACCTCTTGCAGCGCCTCGCGCGCCAGCGGCAGTTTGTCCTTGAGGCTGAACATTTCCAGCATCTTGCGCGCATCGATCGGGTCGGATTTCGCCGGCCCGGGAAAGATCTCCTTGAAGCGCGCCAGCTTCATGTTGTTCACGTTGAACAAGCGGTATCCGTGCATCAGCACACGCTCATCCAGCGGTCGTGCATATCCGTTGTACCCTTCCATCGCGACCGCCACCGGCAATCCCCATTGCCGTTCGTGACGTTCCACGCGCGAAAAGAATTCGTTCAGCCCCGCCGCATCGTGTCCGATGTCGAATTCATCCAGCAATCTTCCCTCGGACAAACCCACGGCTACGCGATGTCGGGTACATCCCACATCGACGGCCACTCGCAGTTCAGGATTCATGGTGACTCCCTTCGATCAAGATCGGGCGGTTCACCATCCGAACGTCTCGTCTACTGCGCAGAGCCACTATTCTGGAGAGAATCGGCACCATCCCGGAAGACGCTACGGATGATGCGAATGACGGGGGCGGCAATTCAGAGTGAATCAGCTAACTACCCCGACGGACCCCAAGAGCCACACCCCCGTCGGTGCCAATCCTACTCCGCTGCTGCCGCGCGTGGAAGCCGCCTTCGCTACGCTGCGTGCGGCTTCCACGCGCTCGATCATTCGCGACAATTTCGATGGTAGACCCCTTTAGTTTAAAAGGCTGCGATCTCGGCGGTGTTGTGCCGTCGTTGGCGTTGTCGATCGGGTGCAACTGATTCCCAACTGCAACATTGCCGTATGTTTGGTCCATTGCAGTGTATGACGCTCGTAATATCTCGTAGTTGTTCGCAGCAAGATTCACAGGCATTTCTATCTCCTTTGTGCGCCAATTGCGCAATGATCAAATACAAAAACTCGACTCGGTCGGACACCTCGCGCAAAAGCGACCTTGCATCCGTCAGGTGATATGGTTTCAAACCCCCATGTTTCCGTTCGCTGCGGACTCATCAATCCAGGCGAACCAGGTCGCCACAACTCATGCAAGACGCCGTCGCGGAGCAACAAATAGCCTTCACGCTTGCCTCTGGATTCGGCACGAAACAGCAGGCCATTCTTGACCACGTGAACCCGTTGGATAGGCATGATTTCCATGACTTCTCGCGGAATTGCAATCACCGTCAGATGGCCGAAAGGGTCCAACAGGTGAATGTCCGGCGGACATTTCTCGCCTTGCAACGAACAGCCACCGCCCGAATCGAGTTGGTACTCTTCAAGAAAAATTAGGTAACGGGGGGCATTTACCTGCCTTCCCCTTATCGGCAGTTCGATCGCCCTGCCGTCAGGACGATCTAAGACAGCCAATTCGTTGAGCCCCTTCCCAGCAACACCCAGATCTAGGTATCCGTGGCCAGGTCTGAGTGCTATACGGATACGTTTAGGCAAAGCTGGCGCGTCGCCCTTGCCCATATCGCAGTCGGGGCTACGCCGCGCGTTCTGTGTTGCAGGCTTCTTGTCAATGATCTCGCCCTCGGAGTCGATGCGCAGCGCGAACACCTCCTGGACTTTCTTGTTGTCCGGGTTGGGATAGAAAACGGCGCCCGCCCGCCCAAGCGAAGCATCCCAACAGATCGGATGCGCGTACCGCATCAGTTCGCGTGTCTTGCCGGTAGTAAGGTCATATAGTACCGTGCGCCCAATCTTGTGCGGGTCATGCGCGGACTTCTCAAGCGGAACGCCGGCGACTAGGCTGTGGTCGTTCACCCACACTGCGGCCTGACTCGGCCCAGGATAGGGTTCCATGTTTTCCAAGCCGGTATCGATCAGTTTGACTGGCGATTTTTTGAGCGTGATCGCCGCCGCTAAGGCGGTCGTCGCATTCCCGAATATCGCAGTGATGCACAGTGCCGCCGCCAGGGCCGCGCGGCATCGTCTTTGCCCTCCGCTCGAGGTCTGCGCGATTTTTTCGCCTTTGATCGTCACTTCTTTCATCCATTCCTCCTGATCTCAAACGTCGAATCATTGGCCACCTGCCAGAAGGCGTTCCAGTCGCCGTATCGCCAGCGCCGACTTTTCAAACAGTGATAAGGAGTGATAAGGTGATAAGGGGCCAGGCTCGGATTCATTTCGGATTCATTTGGAATAGTCCGTAAAGCCCCATTCCACCCGTGCCATTGGTTCGAGGCTGGAATTAAATTCGCGAACCCGCCTCCGCCATCGCCACGGCTTGTACGGCAGTCACAATCGGAATCCCCTGGAAACGCTTGAGGATCAGCAGATGCTTGCGATCCCCCGACACGATCAAGTCGGCCTTGGCTGCCTGGGCGGCAGCGAGCACCGCATCATCGTCGGCATCCGGAGAAACCTGCTGTGGCAATTGCCGCGCTGACACCAGCGTAATCACCTTGCGATAGGCCGCCAGCATTTGCGGCACCGTCAGGCCGGTCGCTGCTACGCTCTTCGCCAGCTTTTTGCGACCGAGCACATCGGCCAACTCGTCGAGCAGCGCCCGACTGGCGAACAGCCGGACTTGCTTCTCGCCGGCCATCTCCAGCAATCGCCCCGGCGTGCCTTGCCACAAGAAGGCCGATACCACCACGTTCGTATCGACCACCAGCCTCATGCGGCGGATTGCCGCCTGCTGCGACGCGCCTTGCGCACCGCATCCACTTCGGCCTGAATCTCATCCATAGACAATGGCTTGCCGCCCGCTGCCGTGGCGCGTGCCGCGCCGGCCAAGAGCGTCTGCGCCGCATGACGGCGCATCGCATCCTTGAGCAGGTCGGCCAGCGCCTGCGGCGTCAGCAAGCCCGCCGCCTGCGCCTCGCGCGCCAGCCGGTCGGACAAATTCACCGTCAATTCCAACGTCGTCATGTTTCCTTCTCCTCAAGCGGAGCCGCCAATGGCTCGCCCGTGCGGATACCGTATCACAAACTGAAAGGCTGGTGCGCCAGAACAGACCGCCGCCATTGAGGTCTGGCACAGCTCGGCGGCTGAGAGATGGCGCTGGGCTGCCAGAGCTCTATCGGTCGCATTGTTGCCCGGCATGCACCAATCATTTGTAGTTGGCGATCTATGGAATCCTGGACAAGGCACATAAACTGCACACTTCACGCGAACATTGCCTTGTACCAGCAAAGCCACGATGAGTCCCCTCCCGAGCGCTACGCCAACTGTCAGCACAAGCTATAGCGGCATTGCCATCGCCCTGCACTGGCTGATCGCCATCGCAATTTTCGGCAGCTTTGCGCTGGGAATATATATGGTCGACTTGCCCTTGTCGCCGCAGAAACTCAAACTCTACTCTTGGCACAAATGGGCCGGCGTGACGATCTTTCTGTTCGTGATCGTCCGCCTTGGCTGGCGCCTGTCGCACCGTCCGCCCGAACTGCCTGCCGGGATGCCGGCCTGGCAGAACAGAACGGCGGTGGCGACGCATGTACTGCTTTATGTGCTGATGATCGCGATACCGCTCAGCGGCTGGCTGATGAGTTCGGCCAAGGGTTTTCAGACCGTCTGGTTCGGCTTGCTGCCACTGCCGGATTTGCTGGCGAAGAACGAAGACCTGGGAAAACTTCTGGCAGGGGTCCACGAACTGCTCAATTGGACCATGGCGGCGCTGGTAGCTGCCCACGTCAGCGCCGCGCTCAAGCACCACTTGATGGATCGCGACGACGTGCTGACGCGCATGCTGCCCTTTCTTCGCCACCCCGCACCGGGAGACATGCAATGAACTGGCGCCACAAGCTTGCTTTTGGCCTGCTGGCCGCTGCGCTCTCCAGCGCACAGGCCATCGAGTTCAATCAACTGCAACTCAACAAGAGCGCACTCTCTTTTGTTTCGAAGCAGATGAACGTGCCGGTCGAGGGCCAGTTCAAGAGCTTTCGCAGCAAGCTTGCGTTTGACCCGGCCAAGCCCGCTGCGGCCAAAGCCGAACTGGAAATCGATCTGGCCAGCATCGATGCCGGCTCAAAGGATGCCAACGACGAGGTGGCGAGCAAAGCCTGGTTTGATACCAAGGCCTTCCCGGTCGCGAAATTCGTATCGACGTCGTTCAAGTCCCTCGGCGGCAACCGCTACGAAGTCGCCGGCAGGATGACCATCAAGGGCAGGACGCTGGACCTGACGACGCCGGTCACCCTGCGCCAGGAAGGCAACAGCGCCACCTTCGAAGGCGGCCTGGTGCTCAAGCGCGCCGACTACGGCATTGGCGAAGGCATGTGGGCCGACTTCGGCACCGTCGCCAACGAAGTGCAAGTCAAGTTCCGTCTGGTGGCCACGGCAGGCGCGGCCACAGCAAAATAAGTCACACAACCCCAAGCCAGGAGAAACCCCATGAAAAAACTCGCTCTCGTTGCCATCCTTTCCGCATTCTCGGTCGCCGCCCTCGCCGCTCCCGAGACATTCAACATCGACCCCGTCCATACCGCGCCGCGCTTTGAATACAGCCACTTCGGCTACACCAACCAGTTGCACCGCTTCGACAAGACCAGCGGCAAGATCGTCCTCGATCGCGCCTCCCGTAGCGGATCGGTGGACGTCAGCATCGATGCCACCTCGGTCAACACCGGTGCGGCGCTTTTCAACGGTCACATTCAGGGTGAGGACTTCTTCAGCACCGCGAAATACCCGACCATTACGTTCAAGTCGACCGCGGTCAAATTCGACGGCGACAAGCCGGTCGCCGTCGAGGGTGACCTGACCATCAAGGGCATCACCAGACCGGTAACCCTGACCGTGACATCCTTCCACGCCATGCCGCATCCGATGCTGAAGAAGGACACAATCGGCGCCAACGCCGTGGCGAAGATCAAACGCTCGGATTTCAACATGGGCAAGTTCGCGCCTTACGTCGGTGATGACGTCACCCTCAGCATCGCCGTCGAAGCCATGAAGGAGTAGCCCTCGCGGCGCAGGCCCCGAGCAGCCTAAAGGGCGATCGTGGCCGGTTGGTGCGAAAGCGCTTCGATGGCGGTCTCATCCATGTCGAGCAGGCGCCGGCCAAGCGCGGTGAAGTGGCTGCGACCCGCCTCCGCCGTAGCGCGCAGAATCGCCGTACCGCCAGCGCCGACTCCTGTTGTTGCGTAGTTTTCGACCAGACGCGGAAACAGTTCGCGCCTCATGCCATCGAAGGTCGAGAACCAGAAATGCAGCGAATTCAGTGAATCCGCGGCACCTCGCGCGAGCAGGCCCGGCAGTGTCACCAGGCAATCCGCCAGGTTGTCGCGCACGGCCCGCGCCAGCAGTTCGGCGCGTTTGCCGCGAAAGCTCGCCAGCTTTTCCGACCAGCCGCTGCCCAGCAGGCGGCCGGCGGCGATTTCGCCTTCCTCGTGCAGCACCAGGGTCTCGATTTCGCCATCGGTCATGCGCTCGATGGCGGCCTGCGGATCGGCATCGAAGCCGTAGGCGAGCAAGGCGGCCTTGAGCGCGCCGTCCTGCTGCTTGACGTTCCAGCCCTCGGCCTTCTCCCACAGCCACTGCCGCAGCGCCTCGCGACGCACGATCACGGTGGCGCCCTGCGAAGCCGCCGGGATGGCCGACACATCGCGCGCATATTCGCAACCGCAGACCAGCAGCCGCGCCTCACCGCGCTGATCGTCGCGGTCGAGCCGGCCGAGGAAAAAATGCGGCTTGTGAAAACGCCCCACGCCGGCGCCATACACCAGCCCGCTGCCGGCCAGCGCGGCATTGACCTGCTCGGCAGCGAAGGGATCGAACGCCTGGCCGGCGACCGGCACGACCACGAAATCCTCGTCGATGATCTGCTCCCAGCGTGCCTCGCGCTCGGCGATCCAGCGCCCCACCTCGTCACGCGGCGGCGACACGCCGTAGGGCAGTTCATGTTCCCAGCGATAGAACTCGCGCATGCCGAGCAGGTAGGTGCATAGGCTGACGTTGCGCGCATGCCGCGCATCGGCGATGTCGCAGTTGGTCTGCACGGCATTCACCAGCGCCGCCATGCCGGTAATCATCGCGGCTCCCCGCCATGGCGGCGGCCCTTCCACGCCGCCATGCCCTGAACGATCTCGGAGAAGGGCAACTCGCCCAGATCGCCGCAACGCTCCAGTGCCAGGCGCACCAGGCGCCGCGCATTGGGCGCCAATGCGTCTGGGTCAAGCAGGGTCTTCAGACCATCAAGCCCGCCGCACTGAATCCGCATCATCATGGCGTGCGGCAAAATGCGTTCGGTCGCGGTGAGGCCCAAGGCAAAAGCCGACTTCCGCCGCAGCAACTCCTCCATCCTTGCGCAGTCCGCATGTGCCGCCGGCTGGCTGCAGGCCACCGTCTCGCGCTCGGCGATCTGGTGCCCCACCGCCAGCTCGCAGACAGCGTGACGGGCCAGCAAGGCGCGCTCGAAGACGCAGGGCAGACGATTGATCTCGCCGCGGATATGGCGGAACGCGGTTTCGTCGACCACGGAGCTAGTTGTCCTCCCCCGTCATCGGCTCGTCCCTGGTTGGCTGACTGAGCAGATCTTCCGCCTGCAGCTCGGTTTCGGCGAAGATGGTCCTGATCGTTTCGCCGGCACCGAGATCGGTTTCGCCACGCAGGCGCTTGGCCTCCCGCGAGGCGTCCTTGAAAGCATCGAAGCAGGTGAGTTTTTCGAGCCGGGGAACCGGCCCGAGAGAGGTAACACGATAGATGTAATAGGGCATGGTTGGAGCCTATGTGACGTAACGTTTGGTGGCCCGGCGACGGCCGGGTTTCGACTTCTGGATGATGACCCCTTTGACCGCGCCGAGGTCGGGAATATCCGCGGCGGGATAGGCGGGATTCAGCGCCTGCAGGCGCCACCCCGCGCCCTGCCGGATCAACTGGCGGAAGATCCACTCGCCGGCCAGCTGGGCGAGGACATATGAGCCGTCGGTGGCCAGTCCTTCCGGCTCGATCAGGATCACCTCGCCTTCGACGAACTCCGGTTCCATGCTGTCGCCCAGCACCATCAGCGCGAAAGGTTCGGCGGACGAGCAGGCGTCGAGCTCCTCGCTTTCACCCAGAGGCATTATTGGAATTATGCGGTGCTGTCGGGTCATGGTAACCGGATCATGGTGTCAGAAAGCCTCGACATGCAATTGTCGCGGCGGCACGCCGGCCGCCAGCAGTGCGGTGGCCAGCGGCTCCACCTGTTCCGCCGCACCGGCGAGGTAGACGTCGCTCGCCGGCAAAGCGGAGTTGGCCGCCAGAACGGCCGGCAGCTCAGCGACTGTCAGTGGCACATAGCTGAACTCGTCGAGCGCCTCGTGCCAGGCGCGGCACTGATTGGGCAGATACTGGCCACCCGGCTGCGAACTGGCCCAATAGAGAGTAATGGACTCGGCGGCATCCACCGCGATGGCATGTTCGATCAAACTGTTCACCGGCGCAAAGCCCTCGTCGATGGCGATGAACACCACGGGGCGAACCGAGTTCTTCTCCAGCACGAAACTGCCCCACGGCCCCCACACCGAGACATCGTCGCCGGCCTTGATGCGGCCGTCGACCACGCATTGCCGAAAGTCGGCGCTGGCGGCACGGCGATCCGCAAGGCCGAGATGGAATATCAGATTGCGATCATCGCAGGGACAACTCGCCACCGGGTATTCGGCATGAAGATCGCTGCCTCCCGCCAGGTCCGCGCCAACGCCCAGCGTGACCCGCTGGCCGGCAAGAAAGCGCAGGCGGTTGCTGCGCGGCGTTTGCAGGTGCAGGCGCAGCACCTCATCGTTCAGGACGTCCACACTGCGCACCTTGGCGACCACACGCTGCTCGGGAATGTCCTCCGGCGCGCCGGCTTCCAGCACTTCCAGCACGAGATCGGAACTGAGCGCGGTGCAGACGCACATCAGCACATGATTCTGGGCTCTCTCGGCTTCCGAAAAACAGTAGTCGGACGGTGCCACCGCGCGCACTTCGCCCGCCACCACGCGCGCCTTGCACAAACCGCAGACACCGTTGCCGCAACCATAGTTGGGTGTCAGCCCGGCGCTCAGCGCCGCTTTCAGCAGCGTCTGCGAACCCTCGACAAAGAATTCGTGACCCGATGGCCTGACCGTAATGTGCGCCGACATGACGCGCAGCATAGCATCGAGAGCCGCCACGTCATGCCCCGGCGCCGGGGCCGCCAAGGCCTTTGCCAGGCCCTCGTCGAGCAAGCGCAGCAGTTCGCCCGCAGCGGGCGCGGGCGCGGCGGCAAGGCGCGCTTCAAGCGCCTCGAACAAGGCGTGGTAGCGCGTCAGGGTCCGCTGCAATTCCGCGAGTTCCTGCCCCTGCGCGAACAGCCGCTGGGCGAGCGCTTCCTGGCTCGGCAGGAAGCGCTCGCGCAGACGCTTGGCGAACGCATCCTCGCGAATCGCACGCGTCTTTTCAAAACTTCCCGACGCCTCCAGATCGAGTTCCGGCCAGGTCCGCTGCAAATCATCCGCCGCCACCATGCCGTCAAAGGACCGCAGTTCGCCCTCGCGAATGTGCTTCTGCAAAGCAACGCGCGAAACGCCGAGCAGGTGCGCGGCGCGGGAAAGGGTCAGCCATTGCGACATGCTTGCAAGCATAGCGAAGCGGCAGGCCGCGCGATTCCAAAATTTTTATGTCCCTGTCCACTCGGACGGGGACGGTATCCCCTGGTGGGATATGTCCCTGTCCACTCGGACGGGGACGGTATCCCCTGGTGGGATATGTCCCTGTCCACTCGGACGGGGACGGTATCCCGGGATATGTCGCGGTCCGCGTGGATGGGACGGCATTCAGGGACAGGGGCGCGTAAGCGGCAAGCGGAGGTGGGTCGGGGCATGCCACGCCGCGCTCGTGGAGCATGCCGGGCGAAAAGGGTAAGATTGTTCGCCTATGCTCCGCGGGACGGTTCGGGTAACCCAAATGCATTTCAGGCTGATCTTTTTGGCGGGCTCCATCGCGGCATGCGGGATGCCGGCAGCGCTGCTCGCGGGTGAAGACGTTTCCGACATGAATCTGGAGGATCTGCTGCGTGTCGAAGTGCAGGGCGCTTCCCGCTATGCGCAACCGCTGGCGGAAGCCCCAGCCACCGTCACGGTAATTCCCGCTGCCGACATTCGCCGCTTCGGCTTTCGCAATATCGGCGAGGCGCTGCAGTCGGCGCGTGGCGTCTATACCAGCAACGACCGGGTCTATAGCTATCTCGGCGTGCGCGGCTTCAGCCGGCCCGGCGACTACAACTCGCGCATCCTGCTGCTGGTGGATGGCGCGCGCAGCAACGATCCGATCTACGATCAGGCGCTGGTCGGCAATGAAGCCCCGATCGACACCGACTGGATCAGGCGTCTCGAATTCGTTCCCGGTCCGTCTTCCGCCAGCTACGGCGGCAATGCCCTGTTCGGCATCGTCAATGCGGTGCTGTGGACCGGCGCCGACCTGAATGGCACTCGCGTTGCCGTCGATGCCAGCGATGGCCGCGGCGGCCGGGCCAGCCTGCTCTCGGGCGGACGTACTGCCGCGGGCCTCGACTGGGTGGCCGGCGTCAGCGCCTATCGGCAGCGGGGTGGTGATCTGTATTTCGCCGAGTACGATACGCCGGGAGTCAGCGACGGCATCGCACGCAAGCGCGATGGCGAGCGTTATCTCAAATCCATAGTCAAGGGCAGTTGGGAAAACTGGCGCGGCAGCGCCACATTCTCGCAGCGGCAGAAGGATGTGCCGACTGCCTACTACGGCACCGTATTCGATGCGGGGGGAAATTTCGTGCGGGATAGCGGATATCACCTCGACCTCGCCCGCACCTCGACGCTGGCCGACGCGCTGGACCAGCAGTTGCGGGTCCATTTCGGCCACTATGCGTATGACGCGGATTATCCGTTGCCCGGCGTCACCAACCGCGACCTGACCCGTGCCGACTGGTGGAGTGCGGAATGGCAACTGATCTGGACCGGCTGGCGCAATCACCGCCTGCTGACGGGCGTCGAGGCGCGCAGCTATGAACGCATCGAGCAGCGCAACTTTGACGTGTCGCCGCGCGTGGACAACCTTGACGACCGTCATCAGGGCCGCACGGCGGGCATCTTCGTTCAGGACGAATGGCGTTTCGCCCCCACCTGGCTGACCAATCTCGGCCTGCGCCTGGACAGCCAGACCAGCGCGCCCACCATCGCCTCGCCACGCGTCGCCCTGATCTGGCATCCGCGCGACGAAGTCACGCTGAAACTGATGGCGGGTAGCGCTTTTCGCGCACCCAACGACTACGAGCGCCACTATGGCGACAACGGGCGAACGCAGAAGGGCAATCCCGATCTGCGTCCGGAACGCATTCAGACACGCGAGGCTGCGCTCGACTTCACGCCAACGCCGACGCTGCGCCTCGGCATCGGTCGCTACCAATACACCCTGCGCGACCTGATCGATCAGGAAACCGATCCCGCCGACGGACTGCTGGTGTACCGCAACCGCGACAAACTCGCGGCTCGGGGCTGGGAGACGGATATCGAAAAAATGTTTGGTGGCGGCTGGCGCATCAGGGGCAGTCTTGCCTGGCAGTCGATCGATCAACCCGGAGGCGAAGCGGTCAACTCACCGCGTCGTCTGGGCAAACTGCTGCTGGACGGACCCGTTGCGCCGATCGGCGCCACCCTCGGCCTCAACCTGCAGGCCGTCAGTCCGCGCCGCAGCACACTCGGCGGCGTCGCCGGTCATGTCACCGGCAATGCCGTGCTGCGCCAGACGCAACACCGTGGCCATGGCCTGTGGAGCCTCGGTATCTACAATCTGGCGGGCACGCGCTATCGCGATCCGCTCGGAACCGAAGCCGCGCCCCTCGACAGTCTCGAGCGCGACGGTCGACAGTGGCGTCTGCGCTGGGAACTGGAGCTTTGATGTGGCGACGCCGCGGCACGGCAATGCTGGTGGCCCTGCTGCTGGCCTTCAGCGGCCCCCGTGCGTGGAGCGCCGAGCGCAGCGACGAAAACGAAGTCAAGGCGGCGGTAGCCTACAATTTGCTGCTGTTTATTCAATGGCCGGCACAGATATCGTCGGCGAGCAGCTTCCGCCTCTGCGTTATTGACGATGGCGCGCTGACCACCGCGCTGCGCCCCTATGCAGGAAGAGTGGTTCAGGGGCACTCACTCGAGATCCAGCGCATAAGCGCCACGCCCGAGGAACTCGACGCCTGTGTCGCGGTGATGGTGGAAGCGGGCTATCCCGGCGTTCTTGAGCGACTCGGCGTCCTCGCCCGCAGCCGTGCCCTGCTGGTTATCGGCGAGGGTACGGGCGCTCTCGACCGCGGCGCCATGATCGGCCTGCGTGCCGATGGCGGACGGATTACGTTCGACATCGACCTCGGCGCCATGAGAAGGGGCGGGCTGGTGCCCAGTTCCAAGATTCTGCGGTTGGCACGGACGCTGATCGAGTAAAGCCATGACCGATCCCAGGCTGCGCAACTACACGCGACTCAACCTGCTCTCGACCGGCAGCGCGGTGCTGATCGCGCTGCTGCTGATGGCTGGCTACCACTGGTACCGCGAGCGCGAGGATCTGCTGAAAAATCTGACCATGCAGGCGCGCTTGCTGGGCGCCAACGCCACGGCGGCCATCGTGTTCGAGGATGGCCGCACCGCCAATGAAATAATCGCTACCGTGGATGCTTCGCCAACGATCATGGAGGCGACCGTCTATCGTGCCGACGGCAGCCTTATGGCGCGTTTTCAGCGTACGCAGACGACACCCGCGCTGGCTGATCAGGCGCCGCCGCTCGGTCACCTGTTTTCGTCCACCGACCTGCGCCTTGCGGTTCCGGTGCAACTGGAAGGCCGAACCGTCGGTCGCATTGCCTTGCGCGCCTCGCTCGATGACCTGTACGGCCAGCTCCGCCGCCTGTTCGGCGGCATGTTGCTGATCCTGACGGTTTCCGCCGTGCTCGGAACTTATGTCAGTCGCAAGATGCGCCTGCAGATGGCAACAACCGAGAATGAAATCGAGCGCATGGCGCTGTACGATCGGGTAACCGGGCTGGCCAATCGCCATGCTTTCGAGTTGGGTCTCTCGCAGACGCTGCAGCGTCATGCCCGCGACGGCGGCGGTTCGGCGCTGTTGTTCATCGATGTGGACGACTTCAAGAAGGTCAACGACCTGTTCGGCCACCAGATCGGCGATGAGGTACTGAAAGCCGTCGGCGAGCGTCTGGGCAAGACCTTGCGCGCCGCGGACATCGTGGCTCGCATCGGCGGCGACGAATTTGCCGCGATTCTGACCAACACCGTCGCGCGCGCAGACGCCGCCCATGTGGCGGAAAACCTGGTGCAGTTCGGCGCCGAACCGTTCGAGACCGGCGACCTTCCGGCGCACATCGGCTTCAGTATCGGCATCTGCATGATTCCGCATGACGGAGCGAACCTGGAGGATGCGCTGCGCAATGCCGATCTGGCGATGTACCAGGCCAAGAAGATGGGCAAGAACACTTACCAGTTCTTCTCCCAGAACCTTGGCACCAAGGTGCGGCGCGGACTCGACATCGAAGCCGGACTTCGTTTGGCGCTACAGCACGACGAGTTGTATGTCGTCTATCAACCGCAGCGTTCTGTCCGCAACGGTCGCATCGAGGGCCTGGAAGCGCTGGTGCGCTGGCGCCACCCGGAGCGCGGCATGATCTCGCCGCTGGAGTTCATTCCCGTCGCGGAAGAGGCCGGGCTGATTGAGGATGTCGGCCGCATCGTGCTCGACCATGTCTGCCGCGACATTGTCGAACTGCGCGGCAGCGGACACGTCGTGCCACCCGTGGCGGTAAATGTCTCCGTGCGACAGATCGCGCGGGGAAATATCGGCGAGGATATCCGGGCAGCGCTGCAAAAGTACCGGCTCAAGCCGGAAGTCCTCAAGATCGAGGTGACCGAAAGCGTTTTCCTCGACCACCTTGACGCGCACGCCAGAACTCTTGACGAACTTGCCGCCGCCGGCATTGAAATCGCCATCGACGATTTCGGCACCGGTTATTCGTCGTTTGCATACCTGCGCCACTTGCCGGTATCCATACTCAAGATCGACATGCGCTTTGTCCGCGATCTGCCGGACGACACCGAGGCGCTGGCCCTCGTCAACGGCATTATTGGCATGGGTCACGCCATTGGCCTGAGCGTCATCGCCGAGGGCGTCGAATCCGCGATACAGGCCGAATGCCTCAGAGAAGCCGGCTGCGACCTGCTGCAGGGCTATCACATCGGCCTGCCGGTGCGGAAGCAGGAGATGATGATGCTGCTCGAACCGAACTGAAGCGGCAGGACTCACGCGCCGAGGAAGTGACGCCTGAACTCGTCGACCGGCATCGGGTTGCCGCGCAGGTAGCCCTGCATCTCGTCGCAGGCTTCACGGATCAGAAATTCGCGCTGCTGCTCCGTTTCGACGCCTTCGGCGATCACTTTCAGTTGCAGGCTGTGGCCGAGGGCGATCACGGCACGGACAATGGCGCAGTCTTCAGCGTCGCCCGGCAGACCGAAGACGAAGCTTTGGTCAATTTTCAACTTGTTGAGCGGCAGGCGTTTCAGATAGGCCAGCGATGAATAGCCGGTGCCGAAATCGTCTATGGCCAGGCTGATGCCCATCGCGCGCAGACCGTGCAGCACCCGAATGCTTTTCTCCGCCTGACTCATGATGGCGCTCTCGGTGATTTCCAGCTCGAGCAACTCCGGCGGCAAGCGGGTTGCCTCAAGCACCTTGCGCACCGTATCCTCGATCTGGCCGCGGCGGAATTCAACCCCGGAGACATTGATCGAGAGCACACCTGGATTGAGCCCGGCGAGCGCCCATTCGGCCCAGTGACGACAGGCGGCACGCTGCACCCATTCACCCAGGGCGACGATCGACCCCGATTCTTCGGCCAGAGGAATGAATCTCGCCGGCACCACCAGGCCCTGTTGCGGATGTTGCCAGCGCACCAGCGCTTCGGCGCCGAGCAGTTCGCCGGTCTTGAGCGAGAACTGCGGTTGCAGATAGACGATCAGTTCATCGCGTTCAATGGCGCGCCGCAAAGCCGTTTCCATCTTGAATCGATCGAGCGAGAACTGGGTCAGTTCGTCGCTGAAAAACTCATGGGTATTGCGACCCCTTTCCTTGGCCCGATACATGGCCGCATCGGCGTGTTTGATCAGGGTTGCCGAATCTCCGCCGTCGCGGGGGAAGAGACTGATGCCGATGCTGGCACCGACAAAAAACTCCTGCTCCAGCGTGACCGGATTGGTGCGCAGATCGTCGAGAATCTTGTCGGCGATGCGCGAGGCCATGCCCGAATCGTGAATGCCTTCGACGATGATCAGAAACTCGTCGCCACCTACCCGGGCAACGGTATCCGACGCGCGCGTAAGCGCACGGAAGCGCTGCGCCACCTCGTACAGCACGCGATCGCCGACATGATGGCCAAGGCTGTCATTGATGTTCTTGAATCGATCTAGATCGACGAACAGCAGCGCAACCTGCGCCCCGTCCCGCTGGGCGCGCTGCAGGGCTCCGCGCAGCCGGTCCTCAAGCAGCAGGCGATTCGGCAGGCCGGTCAGGTGGTCATGATGGGCCTGATGGTTGAGCAGCTCATTGGCCCGCTTGATCTCGGTTATGTCGGCGAAGACGCCGACATAGTGCATCACCTTGCCGGCGGCGTCCTTCACGGCGCTGATGGTCAGCCATTCCGGAACCAGGCTGCCATCCTTGCGCCTGTTCCAGAGTTCGCCCTGCCAGCGACCGCTGCGGCCGATGGTGTCCCACATCTCGCGATAGAAGTTCTTGTCCTGGCGATCCGATTGCAGAATCCGCGGATTGCGGCCAAGCACCTCTTGCTCCGAGTAGCCGGTAATTTCCGTGAAAGCGCGGTTGACCGCAATGATCGAGCCATCCGGCGCGGTGACGGTGATGCCCTCGGCGCTGCTGTCGAACACCGTGGCCGCCTGCTGCATGCGTGCCTCCATGCGCTTGCGCTCGGTGATGTCGAACATGACGCCGATGATGCCGCCCACGCTGCCGTCCGGATTGGCAAACGTGGCCTTGTGGAACAGCACGTCGCGCCGCTCGCCGCTGGCCGGCTGAACCTGGGTTTCGTACACCTGCAAACCCGGGCTGTTGAACAGTTCCTCGTCAGCCGCCCGATAGCGATCCGCCAGGTCCCGGGGCGCGATGTCATAAACCGTCGCGCCGATCAATTCGCTGCGCGGCTTGCCGATAAATTCAAGGTAGCGCTGATTGAAACCGAGGTAACGGCCTTGTCGATCCTTGTAGAACACCGGACCGGGAATCGCCTCGATCAGTTGTTCCATGAAGTGCAGTTGCCGCGAGACCTCGGTGGTGCGTTCGACGACGCGCTGTTCCAGTTCGCCGTAACTCAGGCGCAAAGCTTCCTCGGCCTGATGACGCCGGGTGATGTCCTCGTACAACCAGACGTAACCCTCTTCGGGATTGTCCGGGTTGAGCAGGCTGCCTGTCAGTCGAACCCAGATCAGGCTGCCGTCACGCCGCTGATAGCGGCTCTCGCCAACAAAACTTCCGGTTTCGGCAATCGCCGCATAGGCGCGGCGGCCCAAGGCGGTCCATTCCGCGTCGTCAATGGGGTAGTAGATCCGGGTTGATTTGCCGACCAGTTCGCCCGGCCCGTAGCCGAGCATTTCCTCGAAGCGCGGGTTGCAGCGCTGGACGATACGATCACGCAGCACGACGATGCCTATCGGAGCGCGCTCAACGACCAGTTGCTGCTCGCGCAACAGTTGCGCCTTGGTCTGTTTGTTGGTGGGCTTCATGCCAGCGTCCTTGTGCCGTACGATTCAGTCTGCCGACTGGGTATTGAGCGCATGGTAGCGGTATTTTGTGCCATCGCGCGCGAAGTTTTCCTTTGACGTCAGCGCGCCGTCCAGTATTGGCATCAAGGCCTGCCGCAGGTGCGATGCCCGCCGATACCCCCCGGTGCAGTGGGTTGCGGGCGCTGTAAGATGCAGGGAAATCTTCGAGCAGGAATCCCATGAACAATCAAACTCGCGGACTCGGACTCGCTCCCGCCACCGCTGGCGACTACCGGGAACTGGCACGCCGGCGGCTGCCGCGGTTCCTGTTCGATTACCTGGATGGCGCGGCCTATGAAGAAGTCACCGCGGGTGAGAACCGGCGGGCCTTTGATCGGCTGCGGCTGCGCCAGCGCGTCATGCGCGACGTCTCGCAATTGAATTTTGCCACCCGCGTGCTGGGTCAGGATCTTGCCCTGCCGCTGATCCTCGCCCCGCTCGGACTGGCCGGCGCGATGGCGCGACGGGCCGAGGTGCAGGCGGCGCGCGCCGCTGAACAGGCCGGAGTGGCCTTTTGCGAATCGACCGTGTCCATCTGTTCCACCGAGGAAGTTCGCGCCGCGACCGATGCGCCTTTCTGGTATCAACTCTATGTCATGCGCGACCGCGGCTATGCGAAGGAGTTGATGGCACGCGCCCAGGCCGCCGGCTGCCCGGTGCTGGTGCTGACCGTCGATCTGGCCGTGATGGGCGCGCGCTACCGCGATGTACGCAACGGCATGGCGGGCGGCCTGTCGCTGAGCGGAAAACTGACCAAGGCCTGGGACCTGCTGTCGCATCCGCACTGGCTGATGGACGTTGCCATCGGCGGCAAGCCGCTGACCTTTGGCAACCTCACCACGGCCGTGCCCGACGCACGCAGCCTGCCGGCATTCAAAGCATGGGTGGATAGCCAGTTCGATCCGCGCATCACCTGGAACGATCTGGCCTGGGTGCGGGAAAACTGGGCGGGCAAAATCCTGCTCAAGGGGATTCTCGATGTGGACGACGCGCGTCAGGCGGCGGTCGTCGGCGCCGACGGGCTGGTGGTATCCAATCACGGCGGCCGCCAGTTGGACAGCGTCGCGGCCAGTGTCGACGCGCTGCCACGAATTGTCGACGCCGTCGGTGACCGGCTCGAAGTATTGATGGATGGCGGCGTACGCAGCGGACTGGATGTCGTCAAGGCGCTCGCTCTCGGCGCCAGGGCCTGCATGCTCGGCCGCGCCTGGGGCTATGCGGTGGCGGCCCGCGGTGAGGCCGGCGTCGCCCACATGCTGTCGGTAATGCGCAGCGAAATGGCGGTCGCCCTGGCGCTGTGCGGTGTAACGGATGTTGCTGCGCTGGATCGTGAAACCCTGCTCCGCCCGGAGGTGACGGCAGCCCCCTGACCGCCGTAGCGCCAGCACCGACTTTTGCGACAGACTACGCCCGGCCGCGAATCGCACTCAGAATGCCGCGCAGCAGAGCCAACACTGATCCAGCACACTGATCCAGCACCCGCTGATCCAGCACCCGCTTGTCGAGACCGTGTAAAAGTGCCACTATTGGGCAAGGGTTTTCGGCTGTCCGCATTTGTCAAAGGCGGCTGATTTGTTGCATCTGAAGCGTTGATTCAGCGTGATTCGCTGTTTCGCGTGGCTTCCGGATCGAGACGTTCCACAGGGAGGTTTGGAGTGCGGTCAAGGTTCCAGTCGTTGGAGTTCTCGCGATGAGCGCGACGATCGGGACCCCGCTACTGCTCGCATACGGTGCCGCGGTTTGCACCTTGCTTTCGGGCGCCGTTTCCCTGCTGGCCGTGCGCCGCCACCCTGATTTCCTGCATTTCGGTTCCTTCCTGTTTCTGTTCTGCTCCGGTGCGGGCAGCATCGGCGCCGGCGGCTGGACCCTGCTCGCCAATCTCACCGTCACCGACCGATTCCAGCTCGGCCTGCCGTGGCTCGACTGGCATCTGCGGATCGATCCCCTGTCCGGCTTTTTCCTGGTGCTGCTCGGCACGCTGGTGGTCGCGATTTCGCTTTACGGCCCCAGCTACACGCGCGAATTCGGGCGCGGCAAAGCGGCGCAACCGCTGCCGCCGCTGGGGGTGTTCACAGCGCTGTTCGTCCTCGGCATGCAGATGATGCTGGTTGCCGATGACGCGCTGGTGTTCATGATCTTCTGGGAAATGATGTCGCTTTGCGGATATTTCCTGGTCGTCTATCAGCACCAGCATGCCGCCAATCGCCACGCCGCCTTTCTCTACCTGCTGCTGGCCCACGTCGGCGCCCTGGTCATCCTGCTTTCCTTTGGCGTACTCGCCGCCTTTGGCGGTGGTCTCACCTTCGACCAGATGCGCGCGGCCAAGCTGAGTCCGCTGTGGGCGACCATCGCCTTTGGCTGTGCCTTCGCCGGCTTCGGGACCAAGTCGGGCATGGTGCCGCTGCACGTCTGGCTGCCGGACGCGCACCCGGTCGCGCCGTCGCACATTTCGGCCTTGATGAGCGGCGCCATGATCAAGATGGGCATCTATGGCATCGTGCGACTCAGCTACGACCTGATCGGCAATGTGCGCTGGGAATGGGGCATGGTGGTACTCATCGTCGGCACCGCTTCGTCGCTGCTCGGCGTCCTTTACGCACTGATGCAACACGATCTCAAGCGCCTGCTTGCCTACCATTCGATCGAGAACATCGGCATCATCCTGATGGGCCTCGGCTTGTCGATGATCTTCATCGGCAGCGGGCACAAGATGCTCGGCACCCTCGGTCTGGTGGCGGCGCTCTACCACACCATCAACCACGCCCTGTTCAAGGGCCTGCTGTTCCTTGGCGCCGGCGCGGTGCTCTACCGGACGCATGCGCGCGACCTCGACCAGATGGGCGGACTGATTCATCGCATGCCGATTACGGCCTTCCTGTTCCTGGTCGGCTGTGTCGCGATCTCGGCACTGCCGCCGTTCAACGGCTTCGTTTCGGAATGGCTGACCTTCCAGACAGCCCTGCAGGGTCCCGCGCTGAAAGACGGTTTGCTGCGCACCATGATTCCGATTGCGGCGGCAATGCTGGCGCTTACCGGGGCACTGGCCGCTGCGTGTTTCGTCAAGGCCTTCGGCATTGCCTTTCTTGGCCAGCCGCGCACGCGCCGCGTCGCGCGCGCGCGCGAGGTGCCGGTCGGCATGCTGGCCGGCATGGGCTTGCTGGCGCTGCTCTGCCTGCTGCTCGGCGTGTTGCCGACGACCATGATCGAAGCCATGGCCCCCATCACGCAACTGCTGGTGCACGACGCGCTGCCCTCCGCCACCGCCCAGGGCTGGCTGTGGCTGACGCCGATTTCACCGCAGGTGGCTTCATACTCGGCGCCGTTTGTCCTCGTCGCCATCATCCTGGTGTTCGGCCTGGGCCGCCTGATCCTCAAACGCGGCGCGGAACCGACGCGCAGAGCCGACGCCTGGGACTGCGGTTTTGGCCATCTGACGCAGCGCATGCAGTACACCTCGACGGCCTTCAGTCAACCGATCCGGCGCGTTTTCCGCGGCGTCTGGAAGGTCGAGGAGCACATCGAAACGCTTGCCGACGCGGGGTCGATCCCACGCGTAACGAGCCTTCACTACAGCGTGCACACCCACGACTGGGCCTGGCTCAAAGGCTACCTGCCGATCGGACGCACGGTGCTCGCCGCCGCCAATCGCATCGGCTTCATCCAGACCGGCAACATCCATACCTATCTGAAATTTTCCTTCGTCACGCTACTCACGTTCCTATGGATAGTCAGCTGATCGACTGGGTGCTCGCCGCGGCGCAAGGGCTGCTGTTCATTGCCGCGGCACCGCTGCTCGCCGGCTGGCTGCAGCGGGTCAAATGCCATTTGCAGAATCGCGGGGCGCCGTCGGTCTGGCAGCCTTACCGCAATCTGAGCAAGCTGATGGGCAAGCGGATGGTTCTCGCCGAAAACGCCTCATGGCTGTTCCGCGCCACGCCCTACATCGTCTTCGGTGCCACCCTGCTGGCCGCCGCCGTGGTGCCCCTGGTCGCGGTGCACCTGCCGACCGCCGCCATCGCCGACATGATCGTGCTGGTGGCGTTTTTCGCGCTGGCGAGGTTTTTCACCGCGCTGGCCGGCCTCGACATCGGCACGGCTTTCGGCGGCATGGGCGCCTCGCGCGAAATGATGGTCGGCGCGCTGGCCGAACCGGCCATGCTGATGGCGGTGTTCACGCTGTCCATGACGGCAAACACCACCAATCTGTCGGTGGCGACCGAGTACCTGCTGCATGCCGGACTGGTGCTGCGCCCGTCCTTCCTGTTCGCCCTGCTGGCGCTGGCCATGGTCGCGGTGGCCGAAAGCAGCCGCGTGCCGGTGGACAATCCCGCCACCCACCTCGAACTCACCATGCTGCACGAAGCCATGATCCTCGAATACGGCGGTCGCCACCTGGCGCTGATCGAGTGGGCTTCGCAAATCAAGCTGATGATCTACTCGGTATTTATTGTCGATCTCTACTTTCCGCTCGGCATCGCTACCGACTTCAGCGCCGCGTCCCTGGCGATCGGTGTCGTCGCGGTGACGGCGAAACTGATGCTGCTCGCCGTATTGCTGGTGGTGTGGGAGACGGTGCTGGCGAAGATGCGGCTGTTTCGCGTCCCACAGTTTCTCGGTTTTGCCTTCATGCTGTCCTTGCTCGGCATGCTGACCCACGTCGTGCTGGAGACTGGGATCTAGATGGAATTCGCCAGCCTCAGTTTGTTTAACCAGGCCATCATCCTGTTCGCGGCGCTGGCCTTGTTCATGTCTTTCATCATGCTCGCCCAGGCGCGCATGATGCCGCTGATATTTACCTTCGCCTGGCAGGGCTTGCTACTGACGATGGTCTCGGTGCTGGTCGCCATCGCTTCCGGCCATCCCCACCTGCATATTTCGGCGGCGATCACCTTTTGCCTGAAGGTGGTCGTGATCCCGTGGTTGCTCTACCGACTCAGCGCAAAACTCAACATGCAATATGACGCCGAGGCAATCACGCATCCGACGCTGCTGCTGCTCGGCGGCGTGGCCCTGGTGATCTTCAGTTACCACGTGTCGCAGTCGATCGTGCACCTGTCGGGACTGGCGACGCGCAATACGATTGCCGTCAGCATGGCCATAGAACTGCTGGGCATGCTGCTGATGATTGCGCGCAAGTCGGCGGTAGCGCAGGTGATCGGCTTCATGTCGATGGAGAGCGGAATATTCTTTGCCGCGGTGGTATCCACCTACGGCATGCCGCTGATCGTCGAACTGGGTCTGGCCTTCGACATTCTGGTCGCCTCGATCCTGTTCGGCGTGTTCTTCTTCCATCTGAAAGACTCTTTCGGCTCGCTTAACGTCGGCCAGTTCAACCGCCTGTCGGAAGCGAACCAGCCCATGCCGTCGCCCGAAGCCGCCGAACCTGCGCCCGGAGAGCGTTCGTGACTCTGCTCGAAATCACGCTGCTGATACCGCTGCTCGGAGGCCTGCTGCTGGCACTCGTCGGCCATCGCCCGATCGCCGGCTGGATCAACATTGCCGTCGGCGTAATGACCTTCGGCGCCGCGCTGGCCATGGCGCTGGAAGTCCTGGACCATGGCCCGCAACTCTCCCCCAGCCGCATGTTCTACATCGACGCCTTCAATGTTTACCTGGTGGTGTTGACCGCCTTTGTCGGCTTGACAACGTCGATCTTTTCGCGCCCCTACATGCGCCATGAAGTCGAACGCGGGCGCGTCACGAGCCGGCGCCTGCGCCTGTACCACGCGATGTACCAGTGCTTCCTGTTCTCGATGCTGCTGGCGCTGTCGACCAACAACCTCGGCATTCTCTGGATCGGGATGGAGCTGGCCACCCTGACCACCGTGCTGCTGGTCTCGCTGTACCGCACGCCGGAGGCAATCGAAGCGGCGTGGAAGTATTTCATCCTCTGCGGCGTCGGCATCGCCCAGGCGCTGTTCGGCACCGTGCTGATCTATTTTGCCGCCGAGACCAAATTTGGCGCGGGCCGCGATGACACGTTGCTGTGGACCGTGCTGCATGAATCGGCGGGCGGCATGGACCCGGCAGTGATCACGCTGGCCTTCGTCTTCCTGCTGGTCGGCTATGGCACCAAGGTCGGCCTGGTGCCGCTGCACAACTGGCTGCCGGATGCACACTCCGAAGGTCCGACACCGATGTCCGCGGTGCTCTCCGGCCTGCTGCTCAACGTCGCGCTGTATGCCCTGGTGCGGGTCAAGATGCTGGTCGATGGCTCGCTGCATACCAACCTCGCCGGCAACCTGATGATGGGCTTCGGCTTGCTTTCCTTCACCGTCGCCGGCCTGTTCCTGCACCGCCAGCACGATGTCAAGCGCATGTTCAGCTACTCCTCGATCGAGCACATGGGCCTGATCACCTTCGGCTTCGGCATGGGCGGGCCGCTCGCCACGTTTGGCGCATTGCTGCACATGACCGTGCACTCGCTGACCAAGTCGGCGATCTTCATTACCGTCGGCCATGCCTGCCAGCTCGCCGGCACGCAGCGCATCACGCAGATTCGCGGCCTGATCCGCACCCAGCCCGCGATCGGCTGGGGCTTGCTGCTCGGCACCGTGGCGATCGCCGGCTTCCCGCCCTTCGGCGTGTTCATCAGCGAGTTCCTGCTGCTGATGGCGACCATGAAGACCTGGCCGTGGCTGACGATTCCGCTACTGGCCGGCTTCGGCGTGGCCTTCGGCGGGCTGTTTCGGCACATGCAGCAGATGGTCTTC
Organism: Sulfuritalea sp.; assembly: GCA_030651305.1. Taxonomy (GTDB): domain Bacteria; phylum Pseudomonadota; class Gammaproteobacteria; order Burkholderiales; family Rhodocyclaceae; genus Sulfuritalea. The sequence continues at coordinate 33,153 of JAUSCI010000056.1, forward strand.
GGCGAGCCGCCGCCGGGGCAGAAGCCGGTCGAGGCCAACATGCTGCCGGTGGTGGTGCACCTGCTGCTGGTGCTCTGGCTCGGGCTGGCCATTCCGGGATTCCTGTCGCGCTGGTTCGAGCAGGCCACGGTGCTCATCACGGGGGCGTCGCCACTATGACGCCGCGCGATCAACTCGCCGCCTTTCCGCGCCGCCTCGCCGACATCGGCGTGCGCGTTGAAGCTCGGGAGTCGCCCGGTTTGGCGCCGGCGCAACTCATCCTGGTCAAGCCCGGCGACTGGAGCCGGCTCGGCATCGAGGCCCGCAGCTGGGGCTGCCGCTGGGTGGCGAGCTGGGGCGAGGAGGTGGATCAGGCGGGCGGCACGGTGATCCGCGTCAACACCTGCTTCGAGCACGGCGGCGCCTACCTGGTGGCGCGTACCGCGGTACCGCGCGCCGCGCCGGTCCTGGCGTCCCACACCACGTCCTATCCCGGCGCAGACCGTCCCGAGCGCCACATCCGTGACATGCTGGGCGTGGTCTACTCCGACCACCCGGACGCACGCCGCTGGACGCGCCATCAGGCATGGACGCAAGCCGAGTGTCCCTTGCGCCGGGATTTCCCGGCGGCCGGTTCGCCGCCGGCGCGCACCGCGGCCGATTACCAATACAACTTTTTGCTGGCGCAGGGCGGCGGCGTCTACGAAATACCCGTCGGACCGGTGCACGCCGGCATCATCGAGCCCGGGCACTTCCGGTTTCAGGCGGTGGGCGAGACGGTGCTCAAGCTCGAAGAACGCCTCGGCTACACCCACAAGGGCATCGAGAAGATTGCCGAGGGCCGCGATGCAGAAGGACTGGCGCGACTGGCCGCTCGGGTCTCGGGCGATTCAACGGTGGCGCATGCCTGGGCGGCCTGCATGGCGATGGAGCAGGCGGCCGGCCTCGACGTACCGTCGCGCGCCGTCTGGCTGCGCGCCCTGATGTGCGAGCGCGAACGCGTCGCCAATCATGTCGGCGACAACGGCGCGATGCTCAATGACATCGCCTTCGCCTTCGGTTTCTACCAGTTCGCCCGGCTGCGCGAGATGTGGCAGCGGGTCTCGCGCGAGGCCTTCGGCCACCGCTTCATGATGGATTGCATCGTCCCCGGCGGCGTCGCGACGGACCTGGACCCGCGTTTCATTGCCACTATGCGCGACGAAGCCCATGCCTTGGGCCAGCAGATCGGCAAGCTGATGGCCATCATCAACGATCTGCCCTCGGTCGCCGACCGCGTGCGCGGTACCGGCGTGCTCAAGCCCGAACACGCCAGGGCGCTGGGCTGCGTCGGCTATGTCGGGCGCGCCTCGGGCATGGATTTCGACGTGCGGCGCGATGCACCCTACCCACCCTATGACAAGCTGACTTTCGCCGTGCCGCTCCATCACTATGGCGACGTCAATGCGCGGGCGCGGATGCGGCTCGAGGAAATCACCACCTCCCTGGATCTGATCGAGGCGCTGCTGAACGGGCTGCCCGCGGGACCGATTCGCGCCGCCTGGATGCATCCGGCGGCGGACACCGAAGGGCTCGGCCTGGTCGAGGGCTGGCGCGGCGAGATCCTGAGTTTCGTCCGCTTCGGCGCCAACGGGCGAATCGCGCGCTTTTTCCCACGCGACCCGTCGTGGACCACCTGGCCGGCACTCGAACTGCTGATCCACGACAACATCGTTCCCGACTTTCCCGTCTGCAACAAGTCGGTGAACGGCTCGTATTCCGGACACGACCTCTAAATCATGCTGCGCATCCTCGGTAAAATCCAGCGCCTCGGCATCGTCACCGAACAGTTGCCGGAGATCGGCGAGCCCGCGCTGACCGCAATCGGCGAGCAACTGAAGGCGCACATCGGCGAGCGCTTCGGCGGCAGCCTGGCCATCCGCGAAGTGGACGCGGGCTCCTGCAACGGCTGCGAACTGGAAGTCCAGGCGCTGAACAACCCTCTCTACAGCATCGAACGCTTCGGCGTACATTTCGTCGCCAGCCCGCGCCACGCAGACATGCTGCTGGTCAGCGGCCCGGTTTCGCGGCACATGGAAACGGCGCTGCTCCGCACATACGAGGCCACGCCGGAACCGCGGCTGGTCATCGCGGTCGGCGAGTGCGGCGCCTGCGGTGGCGAATTCGGCATCAGCTACGCCTCGTGCGGCGCGGTATCAAATGTCATCCCGGTCGATGCCGTCATCCGCGGCTGCCCGCCGACGCCGATCAATCTCATGCGCGGCATCCTGGAGGCCATCGCCAAGCGTTCTCCGGGTGGTTGACGCTTGGCCGGAGATTGCACCGACTCCTGATTGAGCTAACCGGATTTCGTGATTGACAATATGCTGGCAATGCACAATTCCATAGGATTGAAACTTGGGGCAAAACTGGTCGTCGCAGTTCGGCCACTATGCACTGTTCGCAACTATGTGCAGATCGCAGGAGTAAAGCCGTGGCGATTCAGGCGGGGTGTTGCCGCTGGCGAGGAGCACCAGTGGGAATCTGTACATAGTTTCCCCGTCAGAGAGCACGGGGATGCATTTGCGACGGACCGCCGACAAGGGTAATGCATTTGCGATCCAAGTTAAGCGCCGAAGCGCCTGTCACCGCCACCACCCTGCATGAAGATATGAGGCATTCCCGCGTAATCGAGGAAACTGTGGCTGAATCTGGATTGCGTTTGTACAGAATTGAACCTCCTGCGAATACAACAGTGGCGTTGACCAAAACAACGCCACGGGATTTCCATGCGCTTAGAATGGATTCTAGACGCGTAGGCACTTAGCGCGTCGATCAATTTTGCGATGAGACAATTCGACAAGATTCGCTGAGGCGCCAGAGATATCTTGGTTCCTTGGTCGGATGCACAGATGCGTGGATCATCAATATGGCCCTAAATGACCTTGTTACACCGAGCCTCAAGACGCGGATTGCAGTCGCCATCTCCGCGCTCTTCGTCCTGGCCTCGGGCGTGATCGCTTTCCTGGCCCTCACCCTGTTCGAGGCGGAGAAGAAGAATTCACTTGCGGCCAATTCCTTTGCGATCGTCTCGAACATCGCGGATGACCTGGACGCCAAGCTCCGCATGGCACACAGCACCGTTATTGCGGTGGCGGCAACCGTGCCTCCTAATGCGCTGAAGGATTATCTTGTCTCAGAGGCGTTTCTCGAAAGTCAGTCTGCGCTGCATGCCCTATTCGATAACGGGTTGTTCCTGGTCGCACCCGACGGTCGCCTGGTCGGGGAAAGCCCTCCACGGCCGAAGCGCAGAGGGGAGGACGTTTCCAACCGGGAATATTTTCACAAGACACTCGAGACGCGCAAGCCGTACATCTCGAAACCCTACCGTTCGACCCACAAACCGGGCCAGCCAGCCTTGATCATGACCGCCCCGGTGTTTGACCAGGGCGGCAAGTTGATCGGCCTGCTGTACGGCAGCATGGACCTGCTGGGTTCGAACATTCTGGTCGACTTGGCGCAGCGGCGGATCGGCCATACCGGATACATCTACCTCGCGGATGGGCGGGATTCACTAATCGTCCACCCTGACAAAAGCCGCATCATGAAGCCGTCGGCTGCTCCCGGGGCGAATCAGGCTTTCGACAAGGCGATAGAGGGCTGGGAAGGCACGGACGAAACTGTCAATTCGACAGGCGTAAAAACCCTCGTGTCCCTCAAACGGATCAAGACGACTGGGTGGATAGTCGGCGCGAACCTTCCCCTCGATGAGTTCTACGCGCCCATCCGGGAAGCGCGGCGCTACTTCTTGTGGTCGACAGCGGTCGGCACACTCGCCATTCTCGTCCTTGCCTGGCTGCTCATCCATCGTTTAATCCAGCCCTTGTCGAACATGACCAGGCAAGTGCATTCGATGGTCGAGGCGCCAACCGCGGCAACGCGATTGACAATTACTTCCCTTGACGAGATCGGAGTGCTGGGCAACAGCGTCAATCAAATGCTGGATACGCGCGCGCGCAACGAACAACGCTTGCGGACGGCGTCGCTCTACACGCGCAGCCTGATCGAAGCGAGCCTGGATCCACTGGTGACCATCAGCGTTGAAGGGAAGATTACCGACGTCAATCAGGCTACCGAGAAAGTTACTGGCAAGAGCCGTTCCGATCTGATCGGGACGGACTTTTCCGACTATTTCACCGAACCTGAAAAAGCACGTGCAGGGTACCAGAAGGTGCTCCACGAAGGCTCGGTCACCGATTACGCTCTAGCCTTGCGGCATGAGTCCGGAGAAGTGATGGATGTTCTGTACAACGCCAGCGTGTACCGTAGCGAAAAGGGCGGGGTGTCTGGGGTATTTGCCGCGGCGCGCGACGTCACAGAGCGCAAGCGGACCGAAGAAGCATTACGTAAAAGCGAAAAGAATTTGAAAGAGGCCCAGCGTCTGGCAAAGATTGGCAGTTGGGATTGGGATATGGCAACGGATACGATCACTTGGTCCGAAGAGTATTACCGCATTGTTGGGTTCGATCCGACACAGAATCCGCCGGGATACGAAGATCATCTGAAAGCGTATACGCCGGAGAGCATAGCGCGACTGGATGCGGCAGTAAAAAGAAACACGCAAACCGGCGAACCGTACGTACTCGATTTGGAGCTTGCCCTTACCGAGGGCCCTCGTCGTTGGATCACGGCTCGCAGCGAAACCAAGCGCGATGCCGAGGGGCGGATCATAGGATTACACGGGACAGCGCAAGACATCACCGACCGCAAGCAGGCCGAGCACGCCCTCCGTTCAAGCAAACGGCGCTTTCAGGACATTGCCGCCGCTTCCGCCGACTGGATCTGGGAGGTGGACGCCAACGCTTGTTTCACCTATGTGTCGGAGGGCGTGCAAGAACTCTTGGGTTACACGCCGGCGGAACTTATCGGCAAGACCCCCTTCGACTTGATGCCGCCCGACGAAGCGGACCGGGTTCGACCTCTCTTCCAGGCGTTGGTAGCGGCGCGCAGCGCGTTCCATGAACTCGACAACATCAACCTGCACAGGGACGGCAGCCTACGGCATGTGCAGACCAATGGCCTCCCGATTTTCGATGACCAAGGCGCGCTCTCGGGCTACAGAGGATTGGACCGGGACATCACCGAGCGCAAGCAGGCCGAAGAAGAACTCGAGACACACCGCAACCACCTGGAACAACTGGTGCAAGAGCGCACCCTCGCACTGGCACAAGCCAAGCAAGCCGCCGAAGCCGCCAACATCGCCAAGAGCGCCTTCCTCGCGAATATGAGCCATGAAATCCGCACCCCGATGAACGGCATCGTGGGGATGGCCAGCATCCTGCGGCGGGAAGGCGTAACGCCCAAACAGGCCGAACGCCTGGACACCATGGACAGATCTGCCCAGCATCTGCTGAGTGTCATCAACAGCATTCTCGATCTGTCCAAGATCGAGGCCGGGAAGTTCACTCTTGAAGAGGCGCCGGTTGCCATCAGCAGCCTGCTGAAGAACGTGGTCTCGATCCTGTCGGAACGCGTCAAGGCCAAGGGAATCAAACTGCTGGTCAAGACCGAGCCTGTCCCGCTCAATCTCTATGGCGACCCAGCGCGGCTACAGCAAGCTTTGCTCAACTACGCCACCAATGCCGTCAAGTTCACCGAAACAGGCAGCATAACGCTGCACTTCCACAAGCAGGAAGAGACAGCCAAATCGGTACTGGTGCGCTTTGAGGTAACGGATACAGGCATCGGCATCGCCCCAGGGGTCATGTCACGGCTCTTCAGCGCCTTCGAGCAGGCCGACAGCTCAATGACGCGCAAATATGGCGGCACCGGGCTCGGCCTGGCGATTACCCGGCGGCTGGCCGAACTGATGGACGGAGAAGTCGGCGTCGAGAGCACGCCAGGGGTGGGCAGCACCTTCTGGTTCACCGCGAGGCTGAAGAAGGGTGACGAGGTAGTCGTAACGCCTCCGGTGATGCATGCCAACGCGGAGACGGCAATCCGCGAGCGCTATGCAGGCCGCTGCATTCTGGTCGCCGACGACGAGCCGATCAACCTGGAAGTCGCCCAGATTCAGCTGAAGGCGGCCGGTCTGGCCGTAGATACGGCACAGAATGGCGCAGAGGCCATCGCCCTGGCGCGAAAGACGGCCTATGCGGCCATCTTCATGGACATGCAGATGCCGAACATAAACGGGCTCGAAGCAACCCGGCAGATCCGCGAGATGCCCGGATACCGGCAAACACCCATCATTGCCATGACCGCCAACGCCTTTGCCGAGGACAAGGCACGCTGCTTCGAGGCAGGGATGAATGACTTCCTGATCAAACCCTTCGACCCCGAGACGCTATATGCGATCCTGCTGCGCGAACTGGATCGGCAAGAGGCGTAGGCGAGATCCGGTCGCTGTCTGAGTCCGCTGTTGAGCAAGTCGAATGTCGCCACCGGGCACTTGACTGTCATTCAGTTCTTTGCCGCAGAATCCCAGAAGAGCAAAGGTGCATTGCGTCGCACAACCCCATACGCATATCAATCACGAAGTTCGGGCCGCCTATTCGCCGTATCGCCAGCGCCGACTTTTGTCAGTGGGCCTTCAATGGCGTCCGACGGACACGGATGCCGCCTTATTTCTGACTGCGGATCGCCGTCAGGATGCCGCTCAGCAGATCCAGCGGCGGCGGCGGACAACCCGGTACCGCGACATCGACCGGAATCACGTTCGACACCTTGCCGCAGCTCGCATAGCTTTCGCCGAAGATGCCGCCGGTACAGCCGCAATCGCCGACCGCGACCACCAGTTTGGGCGCCGGCATGGCCGCATAGGTGCGCTGCAGCGCCACCATCATGTGCCGCGAAACCGGGCCGGTAACCAGCAACATGTCGGCATGGCGCGGGCTGGCAACGAACTTGATGCCCAGCCCTTCGATGTTGTAGTAGGGGTTGTTGAGGGCGTTGATTTCGAGTTCGCAGCCGTTGCAGGAACCGGCATCGACTTCGCGGATGGTCAGCGCGCGGCCGAGGATGGCGAGGATCTCGGCGTGAATACGCTCACCCTCGGCCCGCTCCACGCGCCAGTCGTCATTGCCCTGCGGCGTTGCTTCAGTACGCAGGCCGGTTCTGACAATCTGCTTGAGCATGGTCCACATCAGCGTATCGACCTCATAAGAAACTCGCCGGGCCGCCCCAAGCGTTTCTTGCCCCTTGAGGGGAGAACCGAGCGAAGCGAAGGTTTGCGGGGTGGGCTCACAGATCCTGCCCCGAATAGCTGAGATTGAACGACTTGTTGATCAGCGGAAAATCCGGAACGATGTTGTCCATCACCGCATGTTCCAGCAGCGGCCAGTTCTGCCACGAGGGGTCATGGCAATGACAGCGGCGGATGCTGCCCGCCTCCAGTTCCAGCGTCACCAGCACGTCGCCGCGCCAGCCCTCGACCCAGCCGGCGCCGATGCCGTTGGCGGGCAAGGCGTCGAGTGGGACTAGCGACCTGCCCTGCGGCAGGCGGGCGATGATCTCGCGGATCAGGCGCAGCGACTCGAAGATTTCCTCGAAGCGCACCGTCACTCGCGCCGCCACGTCGCCGTTGCGGTGGCTGGTCATGACGGCTTGCAAGGCCGCGTAGGGCTCCCAGGTGAAATCCATGCGCAGGTCGCTGGCCTGCGCGCTGGCCCGGCCGGCCATGCCGCACAGGCCGAGCTGCCCCGCCAGCCTGGGTGAAACCCGCCCGGTGGTGAGGAAGCGATCCTGCAGGCCGCCATGCTCTTCGTAGATATCCTTCAGTGTCCGCACTTCGGCCTCGATCGCATCGCATTGGCTGCGGATGCGTTCGCCCCTCGCCACATCGAGATCAATGGCAACACCACCGGGAACAATCCGGTCCATCATGAAGCGGTGGCCGAACAGTTCGCGATTCAGCCGCAGCCAGTCCTCCTTGAGTCGCGAGAACTGGGCCAGACCGAAACCCAGCGCCGCATCGTTGCCCAGCGCACCTAGATCGCCCAGATGATTGGCCACCCGCTCGCGCTCCAGCAGCAGGGCGCGCAACCAGCGCGCGCGCCACGAAATCTCGCAGCCGGCCATCGATTCGAGCGCCATGCAATAGGCCCAGCCAAAAGCCACCGTCGTATCACCGGAAACGCGCCCGGCCAGACGATGTCCTTCCAGCGGCGCGGTGCGCTCGAACAGCTTTTCGATGCCCTTGTGCTTGTAACCCAGGTGCTGTTCCAGCCGCAATACGCGCTCGCCGACCACCGAAAAGCGGAAGTGCCCCGGCTCGATGATTCCCGCGTGAACCGGACCGACCGCTATCTCGTGCACGCCGTCGCCCTCGACCATGACGAAGGGGTAGGACTCGGGGGTCGCGGCGAACGACTCGGCACCGGTATTCTCCCGGCGCAAGGGAAAATAGTCCTCCGGCCAGGCGCCATGCCGCAACCACGGGCGCTGGTCCTTCACTTCCTCGGCCACCAGGCCCATCAGATCGCGACAGGCGCGCTGCATGCGCCCCGCCGCGGGAAAGACCCTTGCGATGTCGGGATAGGACGGTTGCACCGGAGCCAGGGTCTCGGCCAGGGGTAAACTCAGCCAGACCAGGCCTTCGGCCATCGCGTAGGCAACCGAAACGGCAAAGCCGCCGTCAATCCCGCGCCGGTCGGAACCCCACAGCGAAACCAGCCGGCCGCCGACCAGATCAACCGCCGCCGGCGCTGCCTGCCATTGTTCGCGCGTCACCGTGGCGCGCTGCATCGGCAGCGGCCCGGGCACAGCCTGAAATTGGCAATTGAGTGCGGAGAGCGACATTCAGGTCATCCTGCAATCATTTTGGCCGCCTGCTGGTACCAGCCCAACAGATATGGCGGAATGTAGAGGCCCAGCATCAGGCCCAGGCCGAGATGAGCAAACACCGGCAGAATCGCGGGCGGATGCTCCAGCGGCTTCAAGTCGGTGTCGCCAAATACCATCTCCTGGACGCGGCTGAAGATCGAGGCGAAGGCCACGCCCAGTGCCAGCAAGAGGAAGGGCGTCGCCCACGGCAGATCACGCATCGCCGTGGTCAGAATCAGGAATTCGCTGGCAAAAACGCCGAAGGGCGGCATGCCGAGGATCGCCAGCGTACCCAGCAGCATTCCCCAGCCGACCATGGGGTTGACCTTGATCAGCCCGCGAATTTTTTCCATCAGTTGGGTGCCGGCACTCTGCGTCGCGTGTCCGACCGCGAAGAAGATGGCCGACTTGATCAGCGAATGGACGGTCATGTGCAGCAGGCCGGCAAAGTTGGCAACCGGCCCGCCCAGACCAAAGGCAAAAGTCATCAGGCCCATATGCTCGATCGAGGAATAGGCGAACATGCGTTTGACATCCTTCTGCCGCGAAAGAAAAAATGCCGCGGCCACCACCGAGAGCAGGCCGAAGCCGATCATCAGGTTGCCGGCCAGATGGTTGTGCAACGCCCCATCGGTGAGCACCTTGCAGCGCAGGACGGCGTACAACGCAACGTTGAGCAGCAGTCCCGAGAGCACCGCCGAAATCGGCGTCGGACCTTCGGCATGGGCATCGGGCAGCCAGTTATGCACCGGCACCAGGCCGACCTTGGTACCGTAACCCAGGAGCAGAAAAACAAAGGCCAGTGCCATGACATTGGGTTCGAGCTGACCCTTCACCGCATCCAGGTTGGTCCATAACAGGGCGCCGCCGCCGGCCCCGATCACCTTGTCGGCGGCGAGGTAGAGCAGGATGGTGCCGAATAGCGCCTGAGCGATGCCGACACCGCACAGAATGAAATACTTCCATGCGGCTTCGAGGCTGGCCGCAGTGCGATAGACGCTGACCAGCAGCACGGTGGTCAGCGTTGCCGCCTCCATCGCCACCCAGAGGATGCCCAGATTGTTGGTCGACAAGGCCACCAGCATGGTGAAGTTGAACATCTGGTACATGCTGTGATACAGACGCATCCGCTTCGGCGTCATCTTGCCGTGATCGCGCTCGACGCGCATGTAGGGACGCGAGAACACCGATGTGGTGAAGCCGACAAAAGCGGTCAGCGCAATCAGGAAAACGTTGAGCGGATCGACAAAGAACTGGTCGTCGAGGACCACCATCGGTCCGCCATCGATGATTCGGGAAGTCAGGAAACCGGCGGCGATCAGGGTACAGAGGCTGACGCCGACGTTCACCTCGGGCGCGCAATCGCGATGCCCGCACAAGGCCAGAACGAAGCCGCCGAGCAGGGGGATGGCGAGAACAAGCAGCAGGTATTCCATCGCGGGCTAGTCTTCCTTGAGTTTTTCCAGATGCCGGATATCGAGGCTGTCGAACTGCTCGCGGATTTGGAACATGAACACGCCGAGAATGAACACGCCGACCAGCACGTCGAAGGCAATGCCGAACTCGACCACCATCGGCATGCCATAGGTGGCGGACGTGGCGGCAAAGAACAGGCCGTTTTCCATCGACAGGAAGCCGATCACCTGCGGCACCGCCTTGGCCCGCGTGATCATCATCATGAAGGACAGCAGCACGCAGGCCAACGCAATGCCAAGCGTGCTGTGGGCAATTGACGAAGACAGCTTGGCGATCGGCAGCGCCAGGTTGAAGGCGAACACCACCAGCAGGATGCCGATCAGCATGGTGGTCGGAATATTGATCAGCGTCTCGACGTCCCATTTGACATTGAGGCGGTCGATCAAGCGGTGCAACAGGATCGGGATGACGATCACCTTGGTCACCAGGGTTATCGCGGCCGAGTAGTAAAGATGGTGTTGATTGGTGACGTAGGCGACCACCACGGTCGCCGCGACCAGCGTCGCCCCTTGCAGGGTGAACAAATGAATCACCGTCAGAATGCGTCGCTGCGACAGCATGGCGAAGGACAGCAGCAGCAGCACCGAGGCAAACAGGTTGATGGACTGGATCAGGTAGGCGTGCATCATCACGAACCGAGCAGGAGATGCACCAGCATGCCGATCACCGCCAGCATGAAGGCGGTGGCAAGAAATTCCGAAACGCGGAAAATGCGCATTTTGGCGCTGGCGGTCTCGATCAGCGCCATCGTCGCGCCGCCGATGGCCAGTTTGAATACCAGCATGGGCAGCGCCAGCAGCATCTCCTCCGGCGAGCCCACTTCGGCGATGCCCCAGGGAAAGAACAGCGTGAGACCGATGCAGGAATAGGCAAACAGCTTGAGGCTGGCGGCCCACTCCATCAGCGCGAGATGGCGGCCCGAATACTCCAGGATCAGCGCTTCGTGGATCATAGTCAGTTCCAGATGGGTGGACGGATTGTCGACCGGAATGCGTGCGTTCTCGGCCAATGCCACCATGGTGAACGCAATGCCGGCGAAGGCCATGCTCGGATAGATGACGAACTCGCGGTGGGCCAGCGTCTCGACGATGCTGGTGAGCGACGTCGACTGCGTGATCAGGGAGGCCGAGAACAGCACCATCAGCAACGCCGGTTCGGCGAGAAAACCGATCAGCATCTCGCGGCGCGCGCCGAGACTGCCGAAAGCGGTGCCGATATCCATCGCCGCCAGGGAAATGAAGACGCGGGCGAAGGCGAACAGCCCCACCAGAGCGATGGCGTCGGCCGCCGGCGACAGCGGCAAGTCGGTGGACAAGGTGGGAATGATGGCGCTGGCCATGACCATGCAGCCGAAGACGATATACGGCGCGACGCGAAACAACTGCGAGGCGTGCTCGGCAACCACCGATTCCTTGTGGAACAACTTGCGCAGCATCCGGTATTGCAGGAGCAGACTCGGCGCCGACTTGTTCTGCAGCCAGGCCCGGCACTGGTTCGCCCAGCCCGTCAGGAGCGGCGCCAGCAGCAGGGCGGCAACGATTTCCAGCAACTGGGAGAAGACGCCCGACCAGCTCATAGTCTCACCAGCACCAGCATGGCAATCAGGGTGACGAAGCTGTACAGCAGATAAACCGAAATGCGCCCCTGCTGCAAGCGCCCGACGAGCTTGGCCACCGCTTCCGTCGTCGCCGCGATCGGCAGGTAGATCCAGTGCCAGAAATGATCATCGACGCTGACGCTGTAGACCGGCTTCTCGTCGAAGGGCGTGGGATGCTTGATGTCCATGCGGAAGAAGGGATCGAACATCCTGCGGATCGGCTGACCGAAGCCCTCGGCGGTGTCCTGCATGCGCGCGTTGCCGGCCGGGTAGCCGCAATCCCAGGGCGCGGCGCGACGCAACTGGCCGCGATAGAGCAAGCGCACCATGATGACAGCCAGGTAGAAGCTCGCGGCTCCGACGACAAGAAACACCAGCGGCGCGTAACTGGCCCGCTCGACAGACATCGGCGCCAGCAGGAACCAGCCATTGGCGCGAACGGTGTCGGCCAGGTTGTGCCCGATCAGAAGCGCCGTGACACGACCGATCGGCTCGATGATCTGCACCGGAAACAGGCCGAGCACAAGACAGCCGGCCACCAGCCAGAGCAGTCCCGCCCGCTCCAGCCAGCCGGCATCATGCGCCTGGGCCAGCTTGGCCTCGCGTGGCTGCCCGAGGAATATCACGCCAAAGAACTTGACCATGGCGAACCCAGCCAGCGCCGCCACCAGTGCCACGGCCGCCGCCACCACCGGGATCAGCATGTTGAGGAAGGGATCGGGCAGGCCCGGCGTGAACAGGAAGCTTTGCAACAGCAGCCACTCGGAAACAAAACCACCGAACGGCGGCAGACCGGAACTGGCCAGCACCCCGACCAGAGTGACCCAGGCCACCCAGGGCATGTAGCGCATCAGGCCGCCCAGGCGACCCAGGTTGCGTTCGCCCGTGGCATGCAGCACCGAACCGGTGCCGAGGAACAGCAGGCTCTTGAAAAAGGCGTGGCTGGCGACGTGATAGAGGCAGGCGGTGAGCGCCAGGGCCGCCAGCGCGTCCATGTGGTAGGCCTTGAACAGAACGCCGAGTCCCATGCCGACACAAAGCAAGCCTATGTTCTCGATCGAAGAATAGGCCAGCAGGCGCTTCATGTCGGTCTGCACGGCGCTGAAGATGACACCGAACAGGGCGGTGACCAGACCCAGGGCAAGCAGGATCACGCCCCACCACCACAACTGCATTTGCAGGAGATCGAAACTCACCCGCAGCAAACCGTAGATCGCCGTCTTCAGCATCACGCCGCTCATCAGCGCTGAAACCGGCGAGGGCGCTGCCGGGTGCGCCTCGGGCAGCCAGATGTGCAAAGGCAGGATGCCGGCCTTGGCGCCGAAACCGAACACCGCAAGCAGAAACGCGGCCGAGGACCAGAAAGACGAGAGCTGCTGGCCGCGCATGTTGTCAAAGGTGTAGTCGCCGGTGTTCGCCTGCAACACGCCGAAGCAGAGCAGGATGGCGATGGCGCCGATGTGCGCGATCAGCAGGTAGAGATAACCGGCACGGCGAATCGCGGCAATACGGTGATTGCTGGTGACCAGGAAGAACGAGGACAGCGCCATGGTTTCCCACATCACCATGAACGCGTAGGCGTCGTCGGCCAGCACCACCAGCACCATGCTCGTCAGAAAAAGGTGGTACTGAAAACATAGCAGGCCCGGCGGCGTGCCTTCGCCCTTGCGGAAGTAGCCGGCGGCAAAAATAGACACGCCGGCGCCGACACTGCCGATCACCGCAATGAACAGGGCCGAAAGTGCGTCTAACCGGAGATGGAAGGGAAGGCCGGGCAGGCCCAGCGGCAGTACCGCCGTCTCGGGCGATTCGAATATCGCCGACAGCGCGACCAGAAAAACGCCAAGGCAGACCAACCCGCCGAGGGGGAACAAAACGTGTGAAACGAAGCGGAAGCGCCGCAGCGCGAAGATGCCGAGCGCACCCACGACGAGCCAGGCGCCACACAGCAACAGCAGCCAGTCGAGATGGAGCAGGCTGGCTAACACTTTAGCAGGAGGCAAGGCAAGCCCTGGGGCTGGCGGGGATCGTTCGGCAAAATGGCAGTCATCGTATCGTCGGCGCGTCCGCCCTTGCCAGCCGGCAATGCAGGAGTTGGCGCGAAAAGGTTTATTTTACTGCGGCTTTGCCTGCTCGCGACCATCGCGCGAAGACCCGCATCATCAGAATCGCGTCGCCGGCATGGGCCGCAGCGGGCTGGCGAAATCGTCCTGGCCGCGCTCGGCGGCCCATCCATGGATTGTCGCGAGCGCCATGTCGGCGGTGGCGAAGATGTGCTTCTGCGAAATGTAGTCGAACAGGCCGGTAGCGCGCATGACGTCGATCACCTGCTTCTTCAGACCAGAGAAGACGACCGTGACACCATTGCCACGCAACCGCTCGACCAGATGGTGCATTACTTCCTCGCCCGATGCATCGATCTCGTTGATGCCGTTGCCGACCACCAGCAGGTAGGAAGCCTTCGGATTGGCCGCGACGGCGTCGAGAATCGCTTCCTCAAAAAAGGAAACATTGGCGAAGTAGAGCCGGCCGTCGAAACGCACGGCCGTCACCAGATCCGAGCCTGGCAGGTGGTTGATCGCGGCGTCGCGCAGACTGCCATCGGCATGGCGACCGAGGATGGCTACGCGCGGCGTCATGGTGCGATATAGATAGAGGCCGATGGCCAGGCCGGCCCCGATCATGATGCCGCTGTCGAGATGCGGCGCAAACCCGACGGTGGCGAAAAAGGTGACACCCGCAGCGATGCCGTCGTGCTTGTTGGCGTGCCAGGCATGCTTGACGGCCTCGAAGTTGATGAGGCCGATCACCGCCATGATGATCACCGCCGCCAGCACCGCCTGCGGCAGGTGGTAGAGCAGCGGCGTCAGAAACAGCAATGTCAGCAAGACGAACAGGCCGGTAAACACCGAGGACATGCCGGTCATGGCGCCGGCGTTGATATTCACCGCCGAGCGCGAGAACGAGCCGGAAACCGGGAACGCATGGCTGAAGCTGCCGACGATGTTGGCCAGACCCTGGCCGATGAGTTCCTGGTTCGGGTCGATCTTCTGTTTGGTCTTGGCCGCGATGGCCTTGGCGATGGAAATAGCCTCCATGAAACCGACCAGCGAGATAACGATGGCGGCGGAAAGCAGGCTGCCGATCATGCTCCAGGAAATCCGCGGCGCGCTGATCGAAGGCAGACCCTCTGGCACATTGCCCACCACCTCGCCGCCGCCGGTGAGCTTCAAGTCGCCGCCGCCCGCCTTGGGGATACGCCAGAGGCGGCCATCGGCCTGCATGCCGGCGGGTACCTTACCGGATGCATGGAAGATATCAGGCTGGGCATTGCTACCGGCGACACGCTCGAACGCCATGCTGCGGATAGCGCGGTTGCGGCGGCGATTTTCGTCCTCGCGATCCTTGAGTTGCAACTTCGCCAGTTCGATCTCGTAATTTATTGTCACCGCCTCGTGGGAAAGTTCGCCATGGCCTTTTTGCAGCGCCTTCAGTTCCGCCGCCTTGATGCCGATCTGGTCGGTGATTTCCTTGATCCGCCCGTCGGTGCGGGCAAACTCGGTCAGCAGCGCCCTGGCTTCCGGCTCGGCGATTTGTTCGATGCGAGCAGAAGCGTTGCGCTCGAAGCCTATCGACCATGACACCACGGTGGTCAGCGCCACGGCTATCAGCACGCCAGGCAGCTTCGGCGCCCAGCGGCGAATTACCCACATGATGGCAATGGCTGCCACCCCCATCATCAGGGACGGCAGGTGGGTATCGCCGACCTGCTGCACCACGCCCCAGATGTCCTCGACGAAATGCTCGGAGCGGCCCATCGGCACCCCGATCAGCTTGTTGACCTGCGACAGTCCGATAATCATCGCCGCCGCATTGGTGAAGCCGACTATTACCGGATGCGAAAGGAAGTTAACGATGACGCCAAGCTTGAATATACCGAGCGCGAGTTGTACCAGACCCACCATCAGCGACAGCATGATTGCCAGCGCCACGAATTCTTCAGAGCCCACCGCCGCCAACGGAGAGAGGCTCGATGCCGTCAGGAGCGACACCACCGCCACCGGCCCGGTACCGAGCTGGTTCGACGAGCCCCACATCGCCGCCACCATCACCGGAAGGAAGGCCGCGTAGAGTCCGTAGTAGGCCGGCATGCCGGCGAGCTGGGCGTAGGCCATCGACTGCGGCACCAGCACCAGCGCCACGGTGAGACCGGCGAGGAAGTCGGCGCGGAAGATCGATCCCGAATAGGGAAACCAGCGCAGGAAGGGGAACAGGGTCTTGAACGACAGCTTCATGATCGGCGATCAGTTGGTTTCATGGTTCGGAGTCCTGGCCGGGGCAGCTGTTACCAAAGGGCAGGCGAGCTTGGCCCACGGATCCGACGCACGATTGGCGGCCACGCTTTCCCAACCCTCAAGTGAATCAATGACCACGGTCGAGATGCATGCGTGGGAGTTGGCGTAATCGACGATATCGCGACGGCGCAGGTTTGGCTTCTGGGTCAGGGTGTACACCACCCCGCCCTCACGCAAGGCCGTGACCAGATCGGCAACCTCGGCCGGCAACTCGTCGCCCTCGGCAAGTACCAGGATGTCGAGACCGGCCGCCATCCTCTGGCACAGGCTGAGGGTCGAGACGAGCAGCCGCGGATCAATGCGCCCCGCACGAACCGCGAGCAACACCTTGTGATCGTACTTGGAGCGGATCATGGTCAGTTGGCACCAATGGCAGGCTGCTGGAATTTGTCGAAATCAGAAAATCGTTTTGCAGGCGCTCGCGAACGTAGGCGACTTCGCGGGCGCTCTCAGCTTCACTCGGTTCGCCGAACGCGCGCGCGACGAACTGAGTTCTAAGTCTTTCAAACCAGGCGGACAGCATGGCGAGTTCTCCTCAATAAACTTCTGTTCTGAAAAATGCCGTATCGGAGGTAATGCAGCATTCGTGCCGCAAAATCAGACAGATCTCAATAGCTTGATTACGCACAACTAACTGCACGAATACGTACCACCGGAAAATGGGGCCTTGTGCTGCACTTTGCAACAATCTTTGGCTATACTGAGCCCCAGGGCCCAGTTGGCAGAGATCGCAACATCGTTGCAATCAGACATGGGCATGTTGCATGACGCAATCATTGGCCATCACTTCCCATGAACTCCCTGCGACAGAAAATCATCTTCGGCTACTCGATCATCGGCGTCATGGTGATCGGCCTGTCGCTGTTTTCCCTTTTTGAACTGAGGCTGCTGGAGAGAAAAATTGCCGCCGGCGAGCGCATCGCCGAATTCTTCGATATCTCCCTCGAGATACGACGTTTCGAGAAGAACTACTTTCTCTATCGCCAGGCGGCCGATCTGGCCGAGAATCAGGAATACGTCGCTCGCGCCCGCGCTCTGCTGCGCGAATACGATCCGCTCTTCGAGGCGCTTGACGAACCTGCTCGCATCAGCCGATTGGCGGGTGACCTTGAGCGCTACGCCGCGCTGATGAAGGAATACGGCCAGCAGGGCAACAGCGATATCCGGGCAAATGCCATCCGCAAGACCGGCAAGGAAATCGTCACCGTCGCCGAAGCACTGGCCAGGGCGGAGCGCGGCACCCTGCAGACCTTGCTGGAACGGCATCGCCAGATGCTGATCGGCTCCGTCGCCGGCGTGACGCTGCTGGTGATCGTTATCGGCCAACTGCTCTCGCGCTGGGTCGTCCGACCTCTCAAACAGATGGAGGCGAGCATGGAGGCGGTGGCCGCCGGCCGGCTCGCCAAGCTGGCGATGACCAGCGACGACCGTGAAATCGTCTCGCTGACCCAAGCCTTCAACCATGTAATTCAGGAACTGGAACTGCATCAGGGGCAGTTGGTCCGCTCGGAAAAGCTCGCCGCCCTCGGCACGCTGCTCTCGGGCGTTGCCCACGAACTCAATAATCCGCTGTCGAACATCGCCACTTCCTGCCAGATATTGGTCGAGGAAATCGACGGCAATAATCCGGCCTTCATGCAGGAACTTCTGGGCCAGATCAACGGCGAAACATGGCGCGCGCGCCAGATCGTGCGCTCGCTGCTCGACTATGCGCGCGACCGCGAGTTCATCGGAGAAACGCTGCCGGTAGCCCCCCTGGTGGAAGAAACCCTGCGTTTGATCCGGGGCCTGATTCCGGCCCAGGTGTCGGTGTCGACCCGGATTCCTGCGGATATGGCGATTCAGGGTGACAAGCAGCGCCTGCAACAGGTTTTGCTCAATTTGATTCGCAATGCAGTCGAAGCAGCGGCTGGCGCCGGCAATGTCCAGATCACGGCACGCCTCGCCAGCGACGACCACAATCCCTGCGTTGCCGGAGCACTGGTCTTTGGCCAATGCGCCGGCCATGGCAAATTGGTGGAAATCGAGATCCGCGACGATGGCCATGGCATCGCCGCCGACATCCTGCCGCGCATCTTCGACCCCTTCTTCACCACCAAAGAGGTGGGCCGGGGCCTGGGGCTCGGGCTGTTCATCGTTTTTGAAATTATCGAGGAGCACGGCGGCTGTATTGCCGTGGAAAGCCAACCCGGCAAAGGGACGGCCTTTTTCGTGCACCTGCCCTGCGGAGAAACATGCACCCCTTCCCCCCGCCCCCCTTCCCCGGGAAGGGGGTGACGGTTGTTCGCGGGCTGCGCCCGCCCCATATTTTTGGCCGTTCCTCCTTGGGGCGGCCCTGCGGAGAAACCAATGCCTAGTGGAAAACTGCTGATCGTGGACGATGAAAAGATCGCCGTGAAGAATCTCGAACATGTGTTGAAGAAGGAAGGCTACGAGGTCACCGCCACCCAGAGCGGCGCCAACGCACTGGCTTACCTCGACAAGCAACAATTCGACGTCGTCCTCACCGACTTGCGCATGGAGAAAGTGGATGGCCTGCAAATCCTGAAAAAGTGCCGGGAAAACTGGCCTGACACCGAGGTCATCCTCATCACCGGCTATGCCACCCTCGAATCCGCCGTGGACGCCATGAAGCAAGGCGCCTTCTACTACATCGCCAAACCCTTTCGTCTCGACGAGGTGCGCAAAGTGGTGGCGGAGGCAATGGAAAAAATCAGTCTGCGCCGGGAAAACTGTGCCCTGCGCGAGCAGGTCGAGAGCTTTCAGGGCAAGGTGCGCATCATCACCCAGGATGGCGAGATGCAGCGACTGCTGGACATGTCCCGCCAGATCGCCCCCACCGACTGCAACGTACTGATCACCGGCGAATCGGGTACCGGCAAGGAACTTTTTGCGCAGGATCTTCACCACCACAGCCGACGGGCGGCAGGGCAGTTTCTGGCCGTCAATTGCGGCGCCTTCAACGAAGAACTGCTGGCCAACGAAATGTTTGGCCACGCCAAGGGCGCCTTCACCGGCGCCGCCACCGACAAGAAAGGTCTGCTGGTGGCTGCCGACGGCGGCACGCTGTTCCTCGACGAGATCACCGAGATGTCCCAGTCCATGCAGGTCAAGCTGCTGCGAGTCATCCAGGAGCGGGAAGTGCTGCCCCTGGGCGCCACGGCACCGGTGAAGGTGGACGTGCGCTTCGTCGCCGCCACGAACCGCGACATGCAAGACATGGTGAAGCAGGGACAGTTCCGCCAGGACCTCTATTTCCGGCTCAACGTGGTCAATCTCCAAGTCCCGCCCCTGTCGCGGCGACGGGAAGACGTACCGCTGCTGGCCTACCATTTCCTCAAGAAATGCGCGGCCCGCATGGGCAAGCCGGTGACGGAAATTTCCGCCGAGGCCCTGACCATCCTCAAGGCCTACGATTTCCCGGGCAACGTGCGCGAACTGGAGAACATCATCGAACGCGGCGTCGCCATCGCCACCGGCGACATCATCGAGTCCGCCTACCTGCCGGATGACCTGCGCGAACTGGCGATACGCACTTTCCGCAAGAAGGAGGGCCGCCTGCCCTCGCTCGAAGAACAGGAGCGCGACTACATCCGCTGGGTACTTCAGGAAGCAGGCGGCAACCAGACGCTCGCCGCCCAAACCCTCGGCATCGACCGCGTCTCGCTGTGGCGCAAGCTAAAGCGCTATCAGTTGGAGCAGTGACCCCGCGCACCCACTGCATCACCCGCCCGATGCCATGCACCCCGGCGTCCACATAGAGGCATGTAATACAAACATAACGCATCTCTCGGGTACGCCACCACGATGCAGAGATAAAATGTTGCTCATTGCAATGCTGGCGCTGTAATTTGCATCAAATGTAGTTTGCTTCCCCCTGCGCCCGGCCACCGACCGAGGATTCCGATGTTTTCCAACAAGTTGCTGATGCGTTGTTTTCCCTTTCTCGCCTGGCTCCCGGTCGATTCCATCATCCTGCGCGGCGACTTGATCGCCGGTATCACCGGCGGACTGGTACTGGTACCGAAGGCGATGGCTTACGCGCAACTCTCCGGCCTGCCGGTGTATTTCGGCCTCTACACGGCCTTCGTGCCGGCCATCCTCGGCGCGCTATGGGGTTCGAGTCGACAGCTCGCCACTGGGCCGGTGGCCGTCATCTCGCTGATGACCGCCGCCGCCATCACGCCGCTGGCAGTGCCTTTCTCCGAGGAGTACATCGGCCTCGCGCTGCTCTTGACCCTGATGGTCGGCGTCATCCAGTTTGCGCTCGGCGCGATCAAGCTCGGCACCATCGTCAACTTCATTTCGCACCCCGTCATTCTCGGTTTCATGAATGCCGCTGCCATCATCATTGCGATGTCGCAGTTCGACATGCTGCTGGGCATTCCCAAGGGCCGCAGCGATTCTTTCCTCGCCGATATGTGGGAAATGGCCGGCTACCTGCCGCAAACCCACCTGCCCACCCTGGCCATGTCGGCATTCGCACTGGGGCTGATGCTGGGGCTGAAAAAGATTTCTTTCCTTGCCAAGCCCAGCGTGCTGGTCGCGGTGGTAATCACCACGGTGGTGAGCGTCACTATCGGGTTCGAGCACAAGAGCCACGGCAAGCCCGAGCAGATCGCCGATCCCGTGGCACGCGAACTGGTGTCGAGCTATGCCCAGGCCGACCAGCAGATCAAGACCCTGTCGATCGAACTCACCGCCAAATCGGGCCAGTTGCGCGTCGCCGAAAAGGCACATGACCGCCGCGCCGCCGCCGACTTGCGCCATGACATCGATCTGGGCCAGCTCGGCCTGACCACGCTCGAAGGCCATAACAAGGTGCGGCTGGCCCAGATCAACCGATTGCACTTCGAACGTTCCAAGGCAGCCGAAGACGAACCTGCCCTTCTTTACGTCAAGGGCACGGTGCCAGCCGGCGTCGAAACCGACGGCCGCAGCTGGCACATCAAGAAGGTCGAGAAAGGCGAAATGCGCCTGATGGGCGGCGGCGACGTAGTCGGCAACATCCCCGCCGGTCTGCCGTCTTTTCGGCTGCCCACGCTGACCTGGGATGCGGTGTTCTCCCTGCTTTCCGCCGCCATCATCGTCGCCCTGGTGGCTTTCATGGAATGCGTTTCCATGGCCAAGGCGATTGCCGCCAAAACCAAGCAGCGTCTCGACCCCAACCAGGAACTGATTGGTCAGGGGCTCTCCAATCTCGGCGGCGCATTCTTCCAGGCCTATCCAGCCTGCGGCTCCTTCACCGGCTCGGCGATCAACCTGCAGGCCGGCGCCAAGACCGGCTTCGCCATGGTGTTCAATGGCATTTTCGTCGCCGTCACCCTGCTGTTCCTCACGCCCTATCTCTATGACCTGCCAAAGGCCGTGCTGGCCGTCATCATCCTGCTGGCCGTGACCGGACTGGTGACGCCCGAGGCGATCAAGCACACCTGGAAGGCCAGCCGCGTCGACGGCATGGTTGTCCTCGTCACCTTCGTCGTCACCCTTGCGGCGGCACCGCATCTCGACAAAGGCATCATGGTCGGCGCCGGCCTTGCGCTGGTCCTCTTCCTCTACAACACCATGAAGCCGCGCGTCGCCGTCCTCGGCCGTTTCCACGACGGCTCCCTGCGTGACGCCAAGGTCAACAACCTGCCGGCCTCGGACGTGGTGACCGCCATCCGCTTCGACGGCCGCCTCTACTTCGCCAACGTCTCCTACTTCGAGGATGCCGTACTCGAGGCGGTCGCCAACAACCCCGATGCACCCTACGTCCTCATCGTCGGCAACGGCATCAACGACATCGATGCCTCGGGCGAGGAAGTGATTCATCACCTGGTCGAGCGCCTCAACGAGAACGGCGTCGTCGTGCTCTTCTCCGGCCTCAAGAAGCAGGTGATCGATGTCATGCATGCCACCGGCTTGTGGGAACTGATTGGCGAAAAGCGCTTCTTCGCCACCGCGGAACTGGCATTGGGAAAAATCTATTCGCGCCCCGAATATGCCGACAAGGACGACCCGCTGCGTCCGCAGCCGCATATCGCCACACTGACACCCGCCCCGCTGCCTGACTGAGTTTCGCCACGAGCCCCCGCCGATTCGGGGGGCGCTACCCACCGGCGGTCCAATAGCCCACGCCATTGAACGTGGTCTCGTTTCAATTTGATGATCAGGAACGCAACGCTTGCGCCACCCAGGCGCCTCACCCTGGTCGACCCCCGGCCAGAGGTGGCTGAATATCTCGATCTGCTAATATTCTGGCTTTCTTCCGCAATCTGTATTCCTATCCGCCTCCCACCATGGCCGCACACGCCTTCCCCTGGTTCCGCAAGCTGTTTCCCTTTCTGCTGTGGTGGCCACTGGTCAACCGGCAGACGGCGAAGGACGACTTGCTGGCGGGATTTACCGGCGCGCTGATCGTGCTTCCCCAGGGCGTCGCCTTCGCCACCATCGCCGGCCTGCCGCCGCAGTACGGCCTTTACGCGGCGATGATGCCGGCAGTCATCGGCGCGCTGTTCGGCTCCTCCTGGCATCTCGTCTCCGGCCCGACCACCGCGATTTCCATCGCGGTCTTCGCCGCCCTTTCCCACCAGGCCGAGCCGGGCTCGGCGCAGTACATCAGCCTGGTGCTGACGCTCACTTTCCTGGTCGGCGTGTTCCAGTTGGTCCTTGGACTGGCGCGCATGGGCGCGCTGGTCAATTTCATCTCGCACACGGTGGTGATCGGATTCACCGCCGGCGCTGCCATCCTGATCGCCGCCAGCCAGGTGCGCAATTTCTTCGGCATCGACATTCCGCGCGGCACGCCCTTCTACGAAATCGTTCGCCAACTGTTCGTCCAGGCCGGCCACATCAAGCCCTGGGTCGCCGGTGTCGGCGTCATCACCCTGGTTACCGGCATCCTCGCCCGCCGCTACGTCAAGAAGATTCCGTACATGATCATGGCGATGATTGTCGGCAGCATCGTCGCCGAGATCTTGAATGTCTGGTTGGGCCAGGCCGCCACCGGCATCAAGACCGTCGGCGCGCTTCCCGCGCAACTGCCGCCACTGTCGCTGCCCGACTTTTCGCTCAATACCCTGCGTCATACCATCGGACCGGCGCTGGTCATCACCATGCTCGGGCTGACCGAGGCCGTTTCCATTGCGCGCGCCATAGCCGTGCGCTCCGAGCAACGCATCGACGGCAACCAGGAGTTCATCGGCCAGGGTCTGTCGAATATCGTCGGCGCCTTTTTCTCGGCCTATGCCTCGTCCGGCTCCTTCAACCGCAGCGGCGTGAATTACGAGGCCGGCGCGCGCACGCCTCTGGCTTCTGTGTTCGCCTCGATCTTCCTGCTGCTGGTGCTGCTGGCTGTGGCTCCGCTCGCCGCCTTTCTGCCCAATGCGGCCATGGCCGGAATCCTGTTCCTGGTGGCCTGGGGCCTGATCGACTTCGACCACATCAACCACATCTGGCACACCAGCAAGATTGAGTCGGCGATTCTCGCCGCCACCTTGATCGGGACGCTGTTCAACCTCGAAGCCGGCATCTTCCTCGGCGTGTTTCTTTCGCTGGTGACATATCTTCACCGCTCCTCCAAGCCCGAGATCGTTCCCGTGGTGCCCGCGCCGGAAGAGGGTGCCTACCACTTCGTCCGCGCCAAGGGCCGACCCGAATGCCCGCAGTTGCGCATCGTGCGCATCAACGGCTCGGTGTATTTCGGCGCCGCCAGCTACGTGCAGCAGGCACTGCAGCAGATTGACGAAGACAACCCGCGGCAGAAGTCGGTGCTGATCGCCGCGTCCAGTCTCAATACCATCGACATTGCCGGCGCCGAAGTGCTGACACAGGAAGCGCGGCGGCGGCGGCGCCTGGGTGGTGGCCTGTATTTCTATCGCCTGAACAAGCCGAATTACGAGTTCCTGGGCCAGGGCGGCTACACCAGGGACATTGGCGAGGCCGCCTTCTTTCCGGTGATGACCGACGTCACCAGTGCCCTGTACTGGACGCTCGACCCGGATATCTGCCGTACCTGCAAGACGCGCATCTTCAAGCCATGCACCGGCAAGCTGTTGCCCGATGGCTTCCGCCGCCAGCGCCTGCTGCTGGCCACCGATGGCAGCGAATTCAGCCACGCACCGCAGGAGATCGCCATCGCACTGGCGAACAACTTTGGTGTCACGCTCGACATCATGACGCTGGTGCCGGCGGCGGAGGACGAGGAGATGGCCCGCGCCCGGCTGACGGTCGCCACGCGCGCCGCACTGGTGGCCGGCGTCGATACCGAGGAAATCGTGCACCACGGCAAACATCCGGTGAAAGAAATCATCGCCGCGGCGAAGACCGCCGACAGCAATATCCTGATCATCGGTCGTCGACCGCAGCGCGGCGATCTGAGGGAGCGCCTGGTCGGCGATGTCGCGGCGCAGATCATTGCCCATGCGCCCTGCCATGTCCTCATCGCCGGCTGGCGGTCGCGCATGTGGCGAGGCCGCATCCTGGTTGCCAGCGACGGCTCGACCGACAATGATCGCGTCACCGAAATCGCGTCGCAGATCGCAAAAGCAACACGCACTCCGCTCACCCTGGTCGCGGCGGTAATCAGTGGCATGGACCGCGAAAGGCTGACCGAAGAGCTGGCGATCAAGGCCGCGCAGCTTCGCAGCGAGGGTGTCCAGTGCGACAGCCGCGTAGTTGGCGGCGCGCCGGAACGGTCCATCCCCGCCGCGGCGAAGGATTTCGGCGCCGATTTGCTGATCATCGGCTATCAGCAAAGTCTGGGGCGCGGCATGGCCGACCGGATCATCGGCAGCCTTGACTGCGCCGTACTGGTGGTGAAACACGCGACCGAGCCGGAACGCATGGCCGCCGCCGTGAAGAACCAGGCTTGAGTTACTTCGAGTAAACTTCGCCGTCCCGCCAGCGCCGACTTCCTGATCATGGGCCACCGCCTCTCAAAAATCTACACCCGTACCGGCGACGCCGGCACTACCGGCCTCGGCGACGGGTCGCGCACCGCCAAGAATTCTGCCCGCGTCGCCGCCATGGGCGACATCGATGAGCTCAACTCGCTGATCGGAGTGATTCTCTGCGAGGAACTGCCGGCTGACATACGCGAACTCTTCACCGGCATCCAGCACGACTTGTTCGACCTGGGCGGCGAAATGTCGATCCCCGGCGCGGCACTGCTCAAACCCACGCAGCCGGCGCGACTGGAAGCCGCCATCGACCACTACAACGCCGATCTCGGGCCACTCAAGGAGTTCATCCTGCCCGGCGGCAACCGATCCGCCGCCCTGACGCATCTAGCCCGCACCGTCTGCCGTCGCGCCGAGCGCGTAACGGTGGCGCTTGCCGCCGAGGAAGCCGTATCGGACGCCGGACGGCAATACCTCAATCGCCTCTCTGATTTGCTCTTCGTTCTTGGCCGCTGGCTGAACAAGGCGGCAGGTGGCGGCGACGTAATGTGGCAAAAAGGCAGGAACGCCTGACCTGGACAGGAAGAAAACTCTCGGGCGTATGATTGCAGCAAAACATAGTGCCAAGGACAACGGGGGAGGCATGGACAAGGCAAGCGCCAGCGATCAGGGCACGCTGCAAACCATCATCGACTTTCTGCCGGGCGGAATAACGCTGTTCAATGCCGAGCAGCGGGTGGTGGTGTGCAATCAGAACTTTCGTGCCCTGCTCGAATTTCCCGATTCGCTGTTCGCCGACGGCATGCCGTCGCTGTTCGATTTCGCCTTGTTCAATGCCAGGCGCGGGGAGTATGGCGAGGGCGACCCCGAGACTCTCGCCAACCAGGTCTGCGAACGGGCGCGCGGCATGAAGCCGCATGTGTTCGAGCGGCTGCGGCCCAACGGCACCATACTCGAAATTCGCGGCGAACCCCTGCCCAGCGGCGGTTGGGTCACCATCTACACCGACATCACCGACCGCAAGCGCAACGAGGAAACTTTGCGCCGGGTGAAAGACATGATGACTGCTGCCATCAACTTTTCCCCGACCTTCATCTGGGAGATCGACGCCCAAGGAAACTACACCCATTTGCAGGGTGTCGAACATATTCTCGGCTTCGCCGAGACCGAACTGCTCGGACAGCGGCGCAGCGCTACCCTGTGTGGCCCGAACGGATGTCCCGGCTGCGAGGTGGGGAAACTCATGCAGGCCAGACAGCCGATCGAGCGCCTGGTGGTGGAGGCAAAAAACAAGGCCGGCGCCACTGTCTGGCTGTCCACCAGTGCGCAACCGGTATTGGACAAGGGCGGGCACTACGCGGGCTATCGCGGCGTCGATGTCGATGTCACCGAAATCACCCAGGCAAGGCAGGCGCTGGAACAACTGGCTCTGCACGACCCGCTCACCGGCCTCGCCAACCGTCGCAAGTTCAGCGACCGGTTCCAGCTCGAACGTTTGCGTCAGGCGCGCGTCGGCCTGCCGCTTTCACTGATGCTGGTCGATATCGATCACTTCAAGCAGGTTAACGACAACTGGGGCCATATCGTCGGCGATGTCTGCCTGAAAGCGGTAGCCGACGTACTTGTCAGCCATCTGCGCACCCTCGATCTGGTGGCGCGTTTTGGCGGTGAGGAATTTCTTGTCCTGCTGTCGGATGCCAACGCCAGGGAAGGTGCGCTGGTCGCGGAGAAATTGCGTCGCGCGCTGGAGAACAAGGTGATTGAGACCGGCCTGGAGGCACAACCAACACTGCAGATAACCGCCAGCTTTGGCGTCACCACGCTGTTGCCCTCGGAAAAACTCTCGCTCCAGGCGGTCATCGAGCGCGCCGACGGCGCCGTGTATGCCGCCAAGCACGGGGGACGCAACCAGGTGTGTTCGGTTGGCAGCGCCGCGCCGGGCGCCTAGCCGGAGCAAGCCGCGCACGGCTCCGAAGCGGCTAGAACCAACTTCCCCAGTATGGTTTTAAGTTTATGTTTTATAAATGATTTGCATCAATTCCCTGGCCGCGCTGAAGAGCGATACTGACGTTGTCTTGACCAGCCGGAAATACACCATGCACATTCATCTCTCCCCCGATTCGATCTATCCCTTCGACGCTCGCGGCGTTGCCAAGCGCTTTCGCCACGCTGCCATTTTCGGCGCGCTGGATGCGCTGCGCGCCGGGGAAACCATGCGTTTCGTCAACGACCATGATCCCCTGCCACTCCTCGAGCAGCTCGTGCAACGCTATGGCGCCGCGGTGGAAATTGGCTACAAGCAGCGCGAACCCGGCAACATCGTGATCGACTTCGTAAAAAAACAATAAGACGGACGCGATGCAGGCACCGGACTTTTACGGCCAGGTGCGCAGCCTGACGGTATATGACCCGTTGGCGGAGTTTCTCAGCGCCGCGGAGGTGTTTCCGGTGCGCGCGGTGCTTCAGTGAAGCAAGCTTGAAGCCGCCTACCGGATGCGCGAACGGCGGGCTTCCATGCAGTCCATGAGTTGCTTGCTGACGTTGCGCAGTCGCTGATTAAGCAGCATCAACAACTCCATCAACAGCTTGACGCCGATCTGCGGTTCTTCGGTGATGATGCGCGAAAGGCTTTCACGATCAAGCACGGCAAAGGCAACCGAGTCGAGCGCAATGCAGCTGGCAAAACGCGGCTCGCCATCGATCAGCGACATTTCCCCCAGTGTCTTGCCCGGACCGGCGGTGCCCATGATCTGCGCCAGCCCGCGCACATCCTTCTTGACGATCTCGACGCTGCCCTCCAGCAACAGCAGCATGAAATCTCCCTGATCGCCCTCGTGAATGATTTCGGTACCGAGCGGTGCGCGGTAGCAGCGCATGTAGCGGGCAAGACCTTCCAGCTCATCCGGATCGAAGTCCTCGAACAACTGGATGACCTCGATGATCTCGCGGATGCGGCCGACAAACGGCAAGGCATCACCGAGAAACTCGACATTCGGAATATGGTCGATGGTACTCATGGCCTTGGCATTATAGCTCCGCCCAGTACGGCAAGAACCAGCAGCAACCAGCCGACCGCCGCCGCCAGAAGGTGGGGATCGGTCAGCAGTTCCTGCGCCGGATCGCCGCCGCCGCCTCGCGCGTGCAAGCGCCACAAGTAGCGCAACATGCCGTAGAGCACGAAGGGGACTGTTGCAATCAGGCCGCGCGTGCCGTGCAATGCCACCGTCTCCGCACTCACCGTGTACAGCGCGTAGGAAACCACCGTGCCGGCGACGGCAATGCCGATGAACTGGTCGAGCATGGGCGCCGTGTAGTGCTCCAGCACGCGACGATGGCCGGCGCTGTCGGCCAGCAGCGCATCGAGTTCGGCGCGACGCTTGGCGAAGCCCAGAAACAGCGTCAGCATCAGGCCGCACAGCAGCAGCCACTGCGACGGGGCGATGCCAAGGCCCAGCGTGCCGGCCAGAATGCGCAGCATGAAGCCGGCAGCGATGATGAATACATCGAGGATGACGACATGTTTGAGGCCGCAGCTGTAGCCGACATTCAGCGCCACATAGACGAAAAATATCCACGGCGCCGAACCGGCCCACAGCACGGCGACGGCACTGCCGGCAGCGAGGCAGGCGAGCGCCAGAATCGCGGCCGCCGTCACGCTCACCGTTCCTGCCGCCAGCGGCCGGGCTTTCTTCTTCGGGTGCAACCGGTCCTGCTCGCGATCGATCAGGTCGTTCATCACGTAAACGGCTGAAGCCAGCAGGCAGAACGCGGCGAAGGCGGCCAGCGCCTGGCCGAGCCTGACCGGATCGTTCCAGGCGTGGCCGAACAGCAAACCGACAAAAACGAAGCCGTTCTTGAGCCACTGGTGGGGACGCAACAGCCGAATCAGCGGCGGCATGCTTCCCCCGGAAAATATCTATCGCACATGTAACAGGCAGTTTGCGGCAACCAGGCCGGAATCGCATAGTACTTCTGCCTGACGCCGGCCAGCACACCTGCGCGGTAGGCCGCGTAGTCGAAGCCCTCGCCCTTCACCCGCCAGAAACGCGCACCGCGTATCTCGAAGCTGTCCGCGCTGACCTGGCGGAAATACTTGCGGTAGTCGTCCAGCCTGGGCTCGGACTTCCTCAGGATCAGGATGTTGCGTCCCGCAAGCGTGCGGAAATCGGTCAACAGGTCATCGTGCCGGGCATGACTCGACGCCTCGCCGAAAATCATCACGTACTGGCGCAGGTTGTAGCCCAGCGTCACGGCATTCGAATAACCGTCCATCGCCAGTACCCAGTCAGACCTGTACGCTTGCAGTTCCCGCGCCAGCGCCCGATGTTCAAAGCTCAGCACGATGCCGTCGTAAAGGCGCGTCTTCTGCCATGTTTCCAGCGGCACACGGGAAACGACCAGGATGCCGGCAATGTGCAGCGTTGCAAACGCGGCAAAGAACACGCCGATCCGGCGCAAACTGGCGGGCGTCAGGCGCAGCGTCAGCCAGATCAGCGTGAAGGGAATAAACGACAACAACCAGTGCAGGCCGACCTGCTTGACCAGCGAGAGGACGGCGAACAGCAGGAAGGGTAGCCAGGCCAGGGTCGTGAGCGACAAAGAAAGTGAAGAGTCGGCGCTGGTGGTACGGCGATTGCGCCACGCCAGCCACAGTACCGGTGGCCCCAGTACATAAATCAGCGTGAGCGCATACAGCAGCGGCGTCTTCAGTGACCAGCCGGCATCTTCGTGACGATTGACGAAGTTGAACATGTAGTTCGGCCAGCAATGGCCGCTGTTCCACCAGGCCATCAGGGCCAGCGCCGGCAGCGTGCAGGCATAGGCGATGGCCAGACCCGCCCCGGCGCCGGCCTTGCGCCGTCGCAACACATCCACCAGATAGGCGAAGCCGAGAATCGCCGCAAAGTACTTGGAGAGCACCGCTCCGGCAAGCAGCACGCCGGCGGCCAGATACCAGCGCAGAGCGTCGTCGCGGGAGGCGCGAATCCACGCCAGACCGGAAAACACGCTGAAATAGATCAGCGGTGTGTCCGTGGTGATGAACACGTTCCAGACATTCACCGGTGCCAGCAGCACCAGCACCGCCGCCCAGAGCCGGCGCTCCTCGCCGACCCCGACAATCAAACGCGGCAGCGCCCAGTACACGCCCAGCGCCAGCACCGCCGGCTGCAGGATGACCGGCAGTCGCAACCACCATTCGGCATCGCTCACTTTCAGCAGCGCGGCGAGCCACCAGCCGATCATCGGCGGATGGTCGTAGAAGCCCCAGTCCGGCTTCCAGCCCCACCAGATGAAATATGCCTCGTCGCCGGTGATCGGAAATGCAGACGCCAGCCAGAAACGGAAGACCAGCGTGAGGACCAGCAGCGCGGCAAACAGGCGGCCGGTCATGAACGCTTTAGCGCTCCGCGAGGGCGACGCGGCGCGCCTTCACTGCAGTGGCGAGGATATCCAGTGCGATGACCGTGTCTTCCCAGCCGATGCAGGCATCGGTGACCGAAACACCGTATTCGAGGGGCTTGCCGGGCGTCAGATCCTGACGGCCTTCCTTGAGATGCGACTCGATCATCACGCCGAAAATGCGATCGTCGCCGGCCGCCATCTGGGCCGCTACATCCTTCGCCACATCGAGCTGGCGCTTGAACTGCTTGCTGGTATTGGCATGCGAAAAATCGATCATGACGCGCGCCGCGAGACCGGATTTGCCCAGTTCGACACACGCCGCATCGACCGCCGCGGCATCATAGTTCGGCGCCTTGCCGCCGCGCAGGATGACATGGCAATCCTCGTTGCCGTTGGTCGACACAATGGCGGAGTGGCCGGCCTTGGTCACCGAAAGAAAATGATGGGGGCTGGCTGCGGCCTTGATCGCATCCACCGCGATGCGAATATTGCCGTCGGTACCGTTCTTGAAACCGACCGGACAGGAGAGTCCCGACGCCAGTTCGCGATGCACCTGCGATTCCGTGGTGCGGGCGCCGATGGCGCCCCAACTGATCAGGTCCGCCGTGTATTGCGGGGTGATGGTGTCGAGGAATTCCGTGGCGCAGGGCAGGCCGAGTTCATTGATCTCCCACAGCAGTTTGCGCGCCAGGCGCAGGCCTTCGTTGATGCGGAAGCTGCCATCCATGCGCGGATCGTTGATCAGGCCTTTCCAGCCCACCGTGGTGCGCGGCTTCTCGAAATACACCCGCATCAGGATCAGCAGGTCGTCGCCCAGTCGCACCGCTTCCTGGTGCAGCTTGCGCGCGTACTCCATCGCCGCTTCATAGTCGTGGATCGAGCAGGGGCCGATCACCACCACCAACCGGCCGTCGGCGCCGTGCAACACGCGATGCTGGGCCTGGCGTGCCGTGTAGGTCGTCTCCGCAGCCGCGTCGGTGGTGGGAAATTCACGCGAAATGTGCGCGGGGGGCGAGAGTTCCTTGATCTCGCGAATACGGACGTCGTCGGTAATATGCTTCATGTGCCGGCCTTGATTCGGGGTGAAGCGCAATTCTACCGGTGAGGAGGGAAGCGCAACTTGCAAGTTGCGGTTTTCCCTTATTTCCATTCGGCACGCTATGGGCGTAAAGTCGCCCCGCTGGCAAAAAACCAAGGAGGAATCATGTTCCAGGTTCGAATTCACGGCCGTGGCGGTCAAGGAGTGGTCACGGCGGCCGAGATGCTGTCGATTGCCGCGTTTGAAGAAGGCCGCCACGCGCAGGCATTTCCCAGTTTCGGTTCGGAGCGCATGGGGGCGCCGGTGGTGGCTTTCTGTCGCATTGCCGACAAGGAAATCCGCCTGCGCGAGCCGATCATGGAGCCCGATGCGCTGATCATCCAGGATCCGACCCTGCTGCATCAGGTTGATGTATTCGCCGGGCTGAAAAAGGACGGCTACATCCTGATCAACACCAACAAGAGCTTCGAGGAACTGGGTTTGAGCGAATTCATCCGCGACTGGCCTCCCGAACGCCTGTGTACCGTGGCAGCGACGGATCTAAGCAAGAAGCACGTCGGCCGGCCGATGCCGAATGTGCCCCTGCTCGGAGGCTTCGCCGCCGTGTCCGGTGTAATCAAACTCGAATCGGTGATCATGGCCATCAACAGCAGGTTCTCGGGCAAGGTCGCCGCGGGCAACATCGCAGGCGCGACCGAAGCCCACGACATCGTTCGCGCCAAGATGGAAGAAACGCGCCGCGAGGAGGCTAGCCATGCTTAAGCAGTGTGAAGGTTCCCACGCCGTGGCGGAGGCGGTTGCCCTGTGCCGGCCGGAAGTGATCTGCGCCTATCCCATTTCACCGCAAACCCATATCGTCGAAGGCCTGGGCGAAATGTGCAAGTCGGGCGAATTGCATGACTGCGAATTCATCAACGTCGAATCCGAATTCGCCGCGATGAGCGTCGCCATCGGCTCTTCGGCCACCGGTGCGCGTACCTACACCGCTACCGCTTCGCAGGGCCTGCTGTTCATGGTCGAAGCCGTCTACAACGCATCGGGTCTCGGCCTGCCGATCGTGATGACGGTGGCAAACCGTGCCATCGGCGCGCCGATCAACATCTGGAACGACCACTCCGATTCGCTCTCGCAGCGCGACTGCGGCTGGATCCAGCTGTTCGCCGAAACCAATCAGGAGGCGCTCGACCTGCACATCCAGGCCTTCAAGCTGGCGGAAGAACTGTCGCTGCCGGTGATGGTCTGCATGGATGGATTCATCCTGACCCATGCCTACGAGCGCGTGGATATGCCAACGCAGGCCCAGGTCGACGCCTTCCTGCCGCCTTACGAGCCGCGCCAGGTGCTCGATCCCGCCGAGCCCGTGTCGATCGGCGCCATGGTCGGCCCGGAAGCCTTCATGGAGGTGCGTTATCTCGCCCATGCCAAGCAGATGCAGGCGCTGGAACGCATTCCGCAACTTGCCGAAGAGTTCAAGGCCGTGTTCGGTCGCGATATCGGTGGCCTGACGCATACCTACCGCGGCGAAGGCGCCGAGACCATGGTGGTGGCGATGGGTTCGGTGCTGGGTACGATCAAGGATGTGGTGGATGAAATGCGCGACGCCGGCCACAAGATCGGTGTCCTTGGCATCACCTCGTTCCGCCCCTTTCCGCTCGATGCGGTCGGCGCCGCGCTGAAGAACTGCAAGCGTTTCGTCGTACTGGAAAAGAGCCTTGCGGTGGGCATCGGCGGCATCGTCGCAACCAATGTCCGCATGGCGGTTACCGGCATGGGCTTGAAGGGCTACACGGTGGTGGCCGGCCTTGGCGGCCGAGCCATTACAAAGAAGTCGCTGTATGGCCTGTTCGAAAAGGCCGGGCGCAGCGAATTGGCGCCGCTGACCTTCCTCGACCTCGACTGGGAAGTCGTCAACCGGCAGCTCGAACGTGAACGACAGACCCGACGCTCCGGTCCGGCGGCAGAAAGCATGCTGCGGGACCTCGGCACCGTCGCCTCGAAAATAGCCTGATCAAGGGAGGCAGCCATGCCATTGCAACCCGTCAAGTTCTATCAGACCGGCACCTTCACCGTCGGCAATCGCCTGCTGGCGCCCGAAGAGCGCAGCGTGCAAGCCAACATGCAGCGCACCAACTCGCTCAACTCGGGACATCGCGCCTGCCAGGGCTGCGGCGAAGCCCTCGGCGCGCGCTACGCGATCGACGCGGCGATGAATGCCAGCAACCGTCAATTGATTGCCGCCAATGCCACCGGCTGCCTCGAAGTGTTCTCCACACCCTACCCGGAAACTTCCTGGCAGATTCCATGGATCCACTCGCTGTTCGGCAATACGGCGGCGGTCGCCACCGGCATCGCCGCAGCGATCAAGATCAAAAAGCAAAAGGGCCAGGGTGGCGATGTCCGCGTCGT
The DNA here is from genome assembly GCA_030651305.1 of Sulfuritalea sp. GTDB lineage: Bacteria > Pseudomonadota > Gammaproteobacteria > Burkholderiales > Rhodocyclaceae > Sulfuritalea. The sequence goes on from JAUSCI010000056.1 coordinate 67,092, forward strand.
CGCGCAAGGAGGCGACGGCGGCACCACCGACATCGGCTTCGGCTGCCTGTCGGGCATGTTCGAGCGCAACGACGACGTGCTCTACATCTGCTACGACAACGGCGGCTACATGAACACGGGAGTGCAGCGCAGTTCGGCGACGCCGGCGGCGGCCCGCACGGCAACCACCATGCCCCTCGGGCCGGAACCGGGAAATCCCTTCGGCCAGGGCAAGTTCGTTCCGGCCATTGCGATGGCGCATGAGATCCCCTATGTTGCCACCGCCACGGTGGCCGATCTGCGCGATCTGGAGCACAAGATCACCAAGGCCATGGGCATGCGCGGCGCGCGTTACATCCATATCCTGGTTCCCTGCCCGCTCGGTTGGGGAACCGCTTCGCAGGACACCATCCACCTTGCGCGCCTGGCCAAGGAAACCGGCATCTTTCCGGTGTTCGGGGCTGAATATGGGGAGTTGAAGACGGCGCTGGCAATACGGCGCCAGCTTCCGGTGGAAGACTATCTGCGGCCGCAAAAGCGCTTCGCCCACCTCTTCGGAAAAAGTCCTGCCGTCGCCACCATTGCACGAATCCAGGCGCTGGCGGACAAGAACATCCGCAAGTACGGCTTGCTCGACCGCGAAGGGAGCCGCTGACATGGACAAGCCATTTGCCATCACGCTCAATCCCGGCTCCTCGCTGGCCAACCACACCGGCTCCTGGCGCACCTCGCGTCCGGTATATGTCGACCGCCTGCCGCCCTGCAATGCCGCCTGCCCGGCCGGCGAGAACATCCAGGGCTGGCTGTTCCACGCCGAGAGCGGCGACTACGAAAAGGCATGGCGTGTGCTGGTCGAGAACAATCCGATGCCCGCGATCATGGGCCGCGTCTGCTACCACCCCTGCGAAACCGGTTGCAACCGCCAGCATCTCGATGATGCCGTCGGCATCAACTCGGTGGAGCGCTTCCTTGGCGACGAGGCGATCAAGCGCGGCTGGAAATTCGACAAGCCGGGCCGATCTTCCGGCAAGCGCGTGCTGGTGGTGGGCGCCGGCCCGTCGGGCCTGTCCGCCGCCTATCATCTGGCGCGGCTGGGCCATGCGGTGGAAATTCACGAAGCCGGTCCGCTGGCCGGCGGCATGATGCGCTTCGGCATACCGAAATATCGACTGCCGCGTGAAGTGCTCGATGCCGAAGTCGGCCGCATCCTCGAACTCGGCGTCGTGCTGCGACTGGACACCAAGGTCGACAATATCGCCGAGAGCATGAAGGCCGGCAAGTTCGACGCCGCCTTCCTCGCCGTCGGCGCCCATATCGGCAAGCGCGCCTACATTCCCGCCGGCGACGCGACCAAGATCATCGACGCGGTTTCAGTGCTGCGCAGCATGGAAGGCGAGGAGAAGCCCTTGCTTGGCCGCCGCGTGGTCATCTACGGCGGCGGCAACACGGCCATTGATGTCGCGCGAACCGCGAAACGGCTCGGTGCCTCCGAGTCCATCATCGTCTATCGCCGCACGCGCGAAAAAATGCCGGCCCACGACTTCGAGGTCGAAGAAGCCCTGCAGGAAGGCGTGATGATGAAGTGGCTATCGACCATCAAGCAGGCCGGCGAGGGCAACATCACCATCGAAAAGATGGTGCTCGACGACAAGGGCTTCCCCCAATCCACCGGCGAATTCGAGACGCTGGAAGCCGACTCGGTAGTCCTGGCCTTGGGCCAGGACGTGGACCTCTCGCTGCTCGAAGGCGTACCGGGCCTTGAAATCAACGATGGCGTGGTGCAGGTCGGCGACAACATGATGACCGGCTCCGACGGCATCTTTGCCGGCGGCGACATGGTGCCCTCCGAGCGCACCGTTACCGTTGGCGTCGGCCACGGCAAGAAAGCCTCGTACCACATCGATGCCTGGCTGCGCGGCGAGACCTACGTGGCGCCGCCCAAGGCAGAGATCGCCGGTTTCGAGCGGCTCAACACCTGGTACTACTCGGAAGCACCCCACACCATGCGGCCGATGCTCAACATCATCCGCCGCCAGTCAACCTTCGATGAAGTGCTGGGCGGACTGGATGAGACCAATGCCCAGTTCGAGGCGCGGCGTTGTCTTTCGTGTGGGAACTGCTTCGAGTGCGACAATTGCTATGGCGTCTGTCCCGACAATGCCGTGATCAAGCTCGGCCCCGGCAAGCGCTTCGAATTCAACTACGACTATTGCAAGGGCTGCGGCATGTGCGTCGCCGAGTGCCCCTGCGGCGCGATCAAGACCGTGGAGGAGGAAATCTGATGAAGCCCCTGCGTAGCGGACGGGCCGGCACAAGACGCCGACCTCGCCGCTACGGATGACCTCGTCCTAGACGCAACCGGTCGGCTTCGGCATTCCCGCGTAGCGGGCTGCCTGCTTGGCCGGGCCGTAGGGGAACAGGTCGAACAGGTACTTCTTGTCGCCGAATTGCTCGCCGAGCGAACCGCCGATCAGCTTCGACATGACGCGCAGATTTGGCGCCGTGCCGTTTTCGGCGTAGTACTCGCGGATCCAGCGCACCACCTGCCAGTGTTCGTCGGCAAGGGCAAGCTGGTCGCGCTCGGCGAGGAATTTCGCCACGTCCTCGCTCCAGTCGTCGAGCGAAGCCAGATAGCCTTCGGCATCGGTTTCAATATCGCGTCCATTCACGTTGATCATGTTTTTTCTCTCTGTATCAGGGGTTCGGGATAATACTTGACTATTTTTCTCGGATTATAGGACAAGGCAGTTTGGCGGCGCATAGAGCCTTTTGCAGCCGCCATCGTGCAGACTTATCGCCCACCCGGTCCTTTGCATGGCATCGAGAAGCAAGATGCCATGCACAAGTTGCTCCTGTTGCAGAGAGAAGATCCTCGCTTGCGTGCGGTTCCGGGTACTACCTGCACAATGATGGCGACCTCCTCCGTCACAGTCTTTCTTGCGTTGATGCCACTACACGCCTAAGATTTGTGCGCTATGCCATCATGATTTCTGCCTATCTTGTTTGCCTGGGTACTGCGAGTGCTTGTGATTGCGGCATCCTGTGCGTCGATTGCCCATGCGCAGCCGGAGCAGCAACCAGGCCTGTTTGAATCACTCGGCAAGCTGTTGCAGCCGCAAAAGCAAACTCCAGCGGTCGAAACCATTACACCCGAGCGGGCGCTCGCCGTTACCGGCAAGGAACACCGCGTCGCACTGGTCATCGGCAATGCCGCCTATACGCAGGGCGCGCTCGTCAATCCCGTCAACGACGCCCGTGCCATGGCCAGGCGCTTGCGCAGCTTGGGCTTCGACGTCGTGCTGCGCGAAAACCTCAAGGCGCGCGACATCGGCGGCGTCTATCGGGAATTCCGCAGCAAGGTCACCCCCGGCGGCGTGGCGCTGGTCTTTTACGCCGGTCACGGCGTCCAGTTCAAGGGCCAGAACTACTTTCCGGCCATAGACGCCGACATCCACAGCGAAGAAGACGTGCCCCTGCAAAGCCTCCACCTTGGCAACCTGCTGGACAACATGGAAGAAGCCAAGGCCGGCGTCAGCCTGGTCTTTCTCGACGCCTGCCGCGACAACCCGTTTGCTCGCCGTTTCCGCAGCGGCACGCGCGGTCTGGCCAAGGTCGAAGCCGCATCGGGGATGCTGATCCACTACGCCACCCGGCCCGGCAGTGTCGCGTCGGATGGCGAAGGAAAAAATGGTACCTACACCGAGGCGCTTCTAGCGCAGATGAGCGAACCCGGAGTGCCCGTGGAGCAGATGCTCAAGCGCGTCGCCAACCATGTGGTGGCCAAGACCAAGGGCAAGCAGGAACCGTGGGTAGAGGGCAGCCTGCGCGGCGACTTCTACTTCATCTTCCAGGGGCCAGACGGTGCAGGTACAAACGCCGGCAGCCGATCCGGAAGCCGAGACTTGGGTGGCGGCGGAAAATGACAGAACGGCGGAGGGTTATCAAGCCTATCTTGATGCTTATCCCCAAGGCCGCTACGCAGTGGCAGCGAGGATCAAATTGAAGGGGCTGCAAAAACCGGCGACGCCTGCCGCCGCTCCCCAAGCACCGACTTCTGAGGCAGCAGCAGCGCCCGGCGCGGAATGTGCACTGACCACGATTGGCAAAACTTGGCTCGGCCAATTGGATGCCGCAATTGCCCGACGCGACGCAACGGCGATCATCGCCGTATTTGCACCGGAGGCAGCAGTTCGGGCTACGGTACGCGGCGCTGATGGCAAGATGACCCCCGTTGATATCAGGCGTGAAGAGTTCGTGCGAAGTACGATTGTCGCGATGAAAGGACTCGAGGACTATAAACAACGGCGAGTGTGGACTGAAGGCAAGGCGGTTGATCCAGCTTCTGGTGCCGCCTGCGACCGCATAAGTCTCAGGTCGCTGGTAGTAGAGCAAGGACGCCAATCCCGGAAACCCTATCGGTTCGAATCCTTGGAGGAATACGTTCTCGAGTTGCGGGCCGGGAAGTGGCTCGCGGTCAAGGCGGAAACCACCCAACAGTAGATGAATCCCACGGAAATATTCAGGAGCAGACAACGGTTTTTAGCGATAGCAAGTAAAGCTCCATCTCGCCAGCGCCGACTCTTCAGAAATTGGCCGACCAGCTATAAACCAATCTCGGGCAGGCGATCTTTCCAGTAACCGGGGCGAAAGGAATTAAGGGTTCCAGGCTCGCATTTCTCGTTGGGCGCTGGTGGGTTCATGCATCAACGTAGCTAAGGAGGTCACTTGAATGAGCAATAAGATCGCGTTACTCCCCGGTGAGCACGTCGTAATGAGTTCTGACAACGACATTTTGATTCTCACGAACAAGCGTGTGCGCTACGATTCCGTCGTCTGGGGCCAGTCCAATCTAATCGGCATTACTCTCAGTTCGGTTGCTTCGTGCGGCCTAGTTACAAAGTCGTTTCCCTTCCTGCTTATCTTCGCGGTTTTTGCTTTGCTCGTCGCCTTCAATCAGAGCGGCGGCCCCCAGTGGGGCTTGCTCTTGGCGGCAGCAGTCTTAGTCGTAGCGTATTTCGTTACGCGCAAAGCAGTAATTTCTGTTGCTTCGAAAGGAGGACAAGAGATTTTGGTGCCAACCAAGGGAATGAACCGTGAAGCCATCCTTGGATTTATCGAAGCCGTCGAACGCGAAAAACTTAAGTGAAGAATTAGAGGTTCGAATTAAAGGTTCCAAAAACGTGGGGTTCCAAGCTCGCATTTCTCGTGATTGGAGTCGCATTGATTTTCCCGACTGCATGAATCGCCGTCCCGCCAGCGCCGACTTATGGCAGGCCAGCCAGCGGACGACTGTTAGACATTTCTATTGCTGCTCTATAGACTTTGGGCATGGCACATCCGACAATTCACCAGCTTCGGCATTTGGTCCGCACGCTGAACTATGTCGTTTCAACCCACGCCGCGGAGAAACTTGAAGATGACAACCTCTCCATCCTTGATCTCGAAAACATCATCCTCACGGGGAAAATCACGGAGCGCCAGCGCGACGCCAAAACCAGGGAAAGCAAAATCATCGTCTCTGGCGTCACACTCGACGGCAATCATGCGCAAGCCGTCGTCAAAGTCGGCTTCACCGGCAAACTCATCGTCATCACTACCTATGTCCTCTGATCATCTCTGCGCTCACTGCGGCAATTCGGCAGTCCAGGTCAAGTATGTCACCCGCAGCTTTGGCAAGGCTGCGGCTTTATTGGTCATCGAAGCCATCCCGATGTACTTCTGCCCGAACTGTGGGGAGTCCTATTTTTCTGCCCAGACTCTGCATGAAATCGAGCGCATCAAAGCACTCCGCAAGTCTGTCGCCGTAAACCGCCCGATTCCGGTTGCCGCTTTTCAGCCGGCAGCAGCCTGACTTTGGAATTAGAGGTTCCATAAATCGGTAAATCGGGGACGGACCACGGTTCTCAACAGTAGCAAACAGAGCGCCGTCCCGCCAGCGCCGACTTATTGCGGTGGGAGCCATGTGTACCGCCCAAGGAAAGCGCCCCCGTGCCAAGTCAGTTCCTTGCCACCTCTTAGGGTGGACGCCCACCCCGCAAATCCGGATAATTCGTCCCGATACGTTTGACGATGACCTGCGCGAGGGTGCGCCCCGGCGCAGGTCAATTTTTTCCTTTTCCCGAGAGAGCGCCATGGCCGCCGTTATGCCTCAGTTGGCAACCCCACCAGCCCCCAGCCGGCTTCTGCTTTCCGGCAACGAAGCCGTTGCCCGCGCCGTCTGGGAATCCGGCGTGCGCGTCGCTGCCGCCTATCCCGGCACGCCGGCCACCGAAATCATCGAATCCCTGGCGCGTTTTCCCGATCTGCACACCGAATGGTCGGTGAATGAAAAGGTCTCGATGGAAGTCGCCCTGGGCGCGTCGATGACCGGCGCCCGGGCCTTCTGCGCGATGAAGCACGTCGGGCTGAACGTCGCCAGCGACTGCCTGATGACCATGACCATCACCGGCGCCTACGGCGGTCTGGTGATTGCCGTTGCCGATGACGTCGGCCTGTCGTCGTCGCAAAATGAACAGGATTCCCGCTTCTGGGGCCGCTTTGCGCACCTGCCAATACTTGAGCCGGCGGATTCGCAGGAAGCCTACGAGATGACGAAGTATGCCTTTGCACTATCCGAGCAGTACGAGACGCCGGTGCTGCTGCGCCTCACCACTCGCATCTGTCACGTCAAGGCGCTGGTCAGCGTGGGCGAGCGCGAGGCGCACGAGCCGGCCGGCTTCATCAAGAACCCGCAGCGCTGGGTGATGGTGCCGGCCCATGCCAAGGCGCGCATCCCCGGTCTGTTTCAACGCGAGGAAACCCTGCGCGGCGTGTCGGAAACCTCGCCACTGAATGTGCTGGAGCCTGGCCGCGACCGCCGTGTCGGCTTCGTCGCCTCGGGCCCGGCCTACATGCATGTCAAGGAAGCCTTCCCCGATGCTCCGATACTGAAGCTGGGCTTCTCTTACCCGTGGCCGCTGGAAAAGATGCGCGCCCTGGCGGCGATGTGCGACAAGTTGCTGGTGGTCGAGGAAACCGAGCTGCTGCTCGAAACGGAAATCAAGGCGGCGGGCATCGCCTGTCATGGCAAGGATGTGCTGCCCAGGATGGGCGAACTTTCGCCGCAGGTACTGAGCCCGGCGGTGGACCGCCTGCTCGGCAAGGAGCCGCCACCGCCCGCTCCCGCCGCAACGCCGATGAAAGTCTTTCCACGGCCACCGACCCTGTGCGCGTCCTGCCCCCACATGGGTATTTACTACACCCTGTCGCAGATCAAAAACATCATCGTCACCGGCGACATCGGCTGCTACACGCTCGGCGCCGGCCATCCCTGGAATGCCCTCGACAGCACGATCTGCATGGGCGCCACGATGGGCGTCGCGCTGGGCATCGACAAGGGGCGTGGCGAGGTCGACAAGAACAAACGCATACTGGCCGTGATCGGCGATTCCACCTTCATGCACATGGGCATGCAGGGTCTGCTCAACATCACCTACAACAAGGGCAACATCACGGTCCTGCTGCTCGACAACAACACCACCGGGATGACCGGCGGCCAGGCCACGCCGGCCTCCGGTCGCGACATACATGGCCAGGAAGCGCCGCGCGTCAGCCTGGCCAAAGTGGTCGAGGCACTCGGCGTGGCGGTCGAGCACATCAGGATTGTGGATCCCTACGAGTTGCCCGTGCTGTTCAAGACCGTGCGCGAAGAAATCAAGCACGAGGGGCCGTCGGTGATCATCGCTCAGCGGCCCTGCGTGCTGACCGACGGCTTCAAGCCCTTCCGCCCGTACCTGGTCGACGAGGACAAGTGCACCGGTTGCGGCAACTGCCTCGACGTCGGCTGCCCGGCGATCCACGTCACCCGCCGTGACAAGGTGATCAAACCCTCGGGCAAGGAAGTCGAACTGGCCTTCGCCAATATCGACAACCAGGCCTGCACCGGCTGCGGCCTGTGCGTTCAACCCTGCGCGCCGGATGCCATTCAGCATGTGGCCCGGCACGACATCCCAATCCACATTGTCAAATCATGAACCAGGACACCATCACCAACATTCTCGTCTGCGGCATCGGCGGCCAGGGCGTCATGACGGCCACCGAGATTCTTGCCGAGGCCGCCATCGCCGAAGGCCACGACGTCAAGAAAACCGAAGTGGCGGGCATGGCGCAGCGCGGCGGCGTGGTCACTTCGCACCTGCGCTTCGGCCGCAAGGTGCTTTCGCCCCAAATCGAACCGGGCACGGTGCAGGTGCTGCTCGGCTTTGAAGGCGCCGAGGCCCTGCGCTGGTCACACTATCTGCGATCCGACGGCATTGCGCTGGTGAACAACGCCAGACTGGTGCCGCCGGTGGTCGAGCTTGGCCTGTTCGATTATCCAGAGGATCCGGCCGGGCAGATGCGGGCTGCAGGACGCCGCGTGGTGTCCTTTGATGCCATGTCCATCGCCCACGACCTGGGTGAAATCCGGCTGGGCAATACCGTCATGCTGGGCGCCATCGCCGACTATCTGCCGTTCGCGCCCGATGTACTGCTGGCATGCATCGTCAAGCGCTTCGCGCGCAAGGGAGAAAACGTGGTCGACGCCAATCGCCACGCCTTTGCGGCGGGACGGGAAGCCGTAGCGAAACAACTCGGCACCGCAGCGGCCTGAATCGCCCCATCAACTAACGCGAAAACCCATTCATGACTGCAAGAATTATTGATGGCACAGCCCTCTCGGCGGAAGTCCGCGGCCAGTTGGCCGAGCGTGCCGCGGCCTTGAAGAGCAAAGGCATCACCCCCTGCCTGGCGGCAATCCTGGTCGGCGAAGACCCGGCTTCGGCGGTCTATGTCCGCAACAAGGTCGCCGCCTGCGAAAAGGCCGGCATGCGCTCGATCAAGGACGTGTACGCGGTCGATGTCGATCCGGCCGTGGTTTTTGCCCGCATCGCGGAACTCAACGCCGACCCGTCGGTGCACGGCATCCTGGTGCAACTGCCGCTGCCGAAGCATTTCGATTCCGCTGCGGTGCTGGAATCGATCTCGCCCGAGAAGGACGTCGACGGCTTTCATGCCGAAAACGTCGGTGCACTGATGCAGGGCAACCCGCGCTTCATCCCGTGCACACCCTACGGCGTCATGAAAATGCTGGAAAGCGCCAGCGTGCCCCTGAAGGGCGCCGAAGTCGTCATCGTCGGCCGCAGCAACATCGTCGGCAAGCCGATGGCCATGCTGCTGCTGGCCAAGAGCTGCACCGTCACCATCTGCCATTCGCAGTCGAAGGATCTGGCCTTCCACACGCGCCGTGCCGACATTCTGGTGGCTGCCGTAGGTCGCGCGAAGATGATTACCGGCGACATGATCAAGCCCGGCGCCACGGTAATTGATGTCGGCATCAACCGCACGCCCGAGGGTAAATTGTGCGGCGATGTCGATTTCGAAACCGCAAAGGAAATCGCCGGCGCCATCACGCCGGTGCCCGGTGGCGTCGGTCCGATGACCATCACCATGCTGCTGGCCAACACTCTTGAGGCGGCGGAGCGCGTCGCTGCCGGAGTTGCCAAAGGAGTAACGCAATGAGCGGCGCCGGAAACACCAGAAACCCCATCGTCGGCATCCTCATGGGTTCGGATTCCGACTGGCCGGTGATGCAGGCGGCGGCCCGGATTCTCAAGGACTTCAACGTGCCCTACGAGGCGCGCATCCTTTCGGCCCATCGCACGCCCGATCTGGCGTTCGACTATGCCGCTGCCGCCCGCGACCGCGGCCTGCGCTGCATCATTGCCGGCGCCGGCGGCGCGGCCCATCTGGCGGGCATCCTGGCAGCGAAAACCATTATTCCCATACTCGGAGTGCCAATCCCGTCGAAGCACCTGAAGGGCCTCGATTCCTTGTTGTCCATCGTGCAGATGCCGAAAGGCATTCCGGTTGCCACCTTCGCCATTGGCGAGGCCGGCGCCGCCAACGCGGCGCTGACCGCGGTGGCGATTCTGGCCGGCACCGATGTCAAGCTGGCCGAAAAACTGATGGCCTTCCGCGTGGCGCAAGCGGAAAAGGTGCTGGAAATGAAACTGCCCGATCTCTGATGGATGTTTCGTCGATCCGGGACTATTTGACCGGCCTGCAGGATCGCATCGTCGGCGAACTCGAAGCCATCGAAGGTCAGCCTTTCCTGCGCGACGCCTGGGACCGGCCACAAGGTGGCGGTGGCATTTCAAGATTGATCGAAGACGGCCAGGTGTTCGAACGCGGCGGCGTCAATTTCTCGCATGTCATGGGCGAGCAGATGCCGGTTTCGGCCACCGCGCATCGTCCCGAGCTGGCGGGTCGCCGCTGGCAGGCGATGGGCGTCTCGCTGGTGCTGCATCCGCGCAATCCGTATTGCCCGACCTCGCACCTGAACGTGCGTTTCTTCGTCGCCGAAAAGGAAGGCGAGGAGCCGGTGTGGTGGTTCGGCGGCGGCATGGATCTGACCCCGTACTATGGCTTCGAGGACGATGCCAGGCACTTCCACCAGACCTGCAAAGACGCGCTGGCGCCCTTCGGTCCGGAGATTCATGCACGCTACAAGCAATGGTGCGACGACTACTTCTTCCTCAAGCACCGCAACGAAGCCCGCGGCATCGGCGGCATCTTTTTCGACGACCTTAACGAGGACAGTTTCGAGCGCTGCCGGGCGCTGACGCAGAGCGTCGGCGGCCATTTCACCGCTGCCTATCTGCCGATCATCGAACGCCGCAAAAACATCCCATACGGCGAGCGCGAGCGCGACTTCCAGGCCTACCGGCGCGGGCGCTACGTCGAATTCAACCTGGTCTGGGATCGCGGCACCTTGTTCGGCCTGCAATCGGGCGGACGCACCGAATCGATCCTGATGTCGCTGCCGCCCATCGTCAAGTGGCGCTACGACTGGCAACCCGAAGCGGGCAGCGCGGAAGCCAGGCTGTACAGCGATTTCCTGCCGCCGCGCGAGTGGGTCTAGCCCCGGATCGCCGTACCACCAGCGCCGACTTTCGAATGAGCCACCCATTCAACTTCTGCCCGAATTGCGCAACGCCGTTGCAGTTGCTCTCCGCGATCGAAGACGGCGGCCCAAAGATTCGCTTGCGCTGTCCGGCCTGTGACTGGACCCATTGGAACAACCCGACCCCGGTGCTCGCCGCGATCATCGAGATGGCCGACCGCAACGGTCAGGTACTGCTGGCACGCAATGCGGCATGGCAGGGCCGCATGTTCGGCTTGATCACCGGCTTCATGGAAGCCGGCGAAGCGCCGCAGGCGGGCATCGCCCGCGAGGTGCTGGAAGAAACCGGTTTGCGCATCGACGCGCCAAAACTGGTCGGCGTGTATGACTTCCAGCGCATGAACCAGATCATCATCGCCTACCACGTGGTGGCGAGCGGCGAGATCATCCTGTCGCCCGAACTCGCCGAATACAAGCTGTTCCGCCCCGAAGATCTCAAGTGCTGGCGCGCCGGTACGGGCTTTGCCCTGGCCGATTGGCTCACCGCGCGCGGCATCGCGCCAAAGTGGGTCGAACTGCCGGCCTAGATTCGATCCCCGCGGTCTGCAGAAATTGGCGCTTGACATAAACTGCGGCCAGACTAGACTAGAGTTGGTCAAGTCGTGAGGAGCAAGACATGGAACAGGTGAACATCTACGAGGCGAAGACCCAGTTTTCGAAGTATGTCGAGTTGGCCGAATCCGGCCAGGACGTGATCATCGCGCGCGGTGGCAAACAGGTCGCGAGGCTGACCGCCATTCAAACCCCAAAACGCGCGATACGCTTTGGCGTACTCAAGGGCAAGGTTCGCGTCGCAGCCGATTTCGACGCCCCATTGCCGGACGAAGTGCTGGCCGGGTTCGAGGGCCGTTAGCGTGAGGGTATTGCTGGATACGCACGTCTTCATCTGGGCAGTGACCGACAGCCGGCGCTTGAGCAAGGAAGCCAGAAAGGTCATACGCGAAGCGACCGAGGTCTTCGTCTCGGCGGCGTCGATCTGGGAGATCGCGATCAAGTCCGCCATCGGCAAGATCAAAGCCGATGCCGACGAAATGACACGCGCCATCGCCGCCAGCGGTTTCGTCGAACTACCGATAGCCGCCGTTCATGCGGCGCAGGTTGCCCGCTTGCCTCTGCTCAACGACCACAAGGATCCATTCGACAGGTTGCTGGTAGCGCAATCGATTGTCGAACCACTTGTTCTGCTGACTGCCGATCCAAAGGTCGCCGCCTACGGTGGCTTGATCAGAACCGTCTAGTCTGCCACGCGATGTCAAAAATAGATCGAACCCCGGCTTCAATGGCTCTAAGACAAACCGTTGAAGGAGACATGACTGTAAAAACATCTCCTAAGGTCAAGAAACGTCAAAGTGCGCCCTCTAAAGCACCTAGCGTGAAGCGAGTTAGCTCTAAGACCGCACCTGACAAGGTACGCGCCGAAGATTATGCGATTTGGGTTGGCGATACAGAGAAATTTCTGAAAAAACTTCCGAAGGAGCCATTGTTTGACCTGATTGTGTCTTCGCCTCCGTACAACATAGGAAAGGCTTACGAGAAGAAGAATGATCTAAAGCAGTACATGGAGTGGCAGAAACGGATCATTGATGAGTTAGTGCCTCGGCTGAAGCCCAATGGCAGTTTGTGCTGGCAGATTGGAAATTTTGTCGATAACGGTCAGATTGTTCCGCTAGATATTGAATTTGGTCCGATCTTCAAAGGGCATGGGCTACAGATGCGCAATCGCATCATTTGGCACTTTGGCCATGGCTTACACACGCAACGACGCTTTTCTGGGCGCTATGAGGTGGTGCTTTGGTACACGAAGACGGATGATTACGTTTTCAATCTGGATGCTGTTAGGGTTCCTGCAAAGTACCCAGGTAAAAAGCACTTCAAAGGACCAAAGGCTGGTGAGTTGTCCGGAAACCCGATGGGGAAGAATCCTGAAGATGTTTGGGCCAACCTAGATGATGTTTGGTCGATTCCAAATGTGAAAGCCAACCATGTCGAGAAAACGCTGCATCCTTGCCAGTTTCCGGTGGGCCTAATTGAAAGGCTCGTTCTAGCGCTTACGAACAAGGGTGATCTGGTGTTCGACCCGTTCGCAGGGGTGTGTTCGGCAGGTGTTGCTGCAGCAATTAAGAAGCGGCGCTTCTGGGGTTGCGAGTTATCGGCTGAGTACGCCGAGGTCGGTATTCAGCGCCTAAAAGAAGCCATTTCAGGGAAAGCGCTCTACCGCCCGCACGATAAGCCACTGTATGACCATACACAGAGCAATCTCTCTAAGTTTCCGGACGACTGGCTGACCAAGAAAGGTGAACAAAAATGAAAGGGACCGCATTCAGTCATCAGGATGGTGCAATAGTTATTCCTCGCGCGCTGCAGGAAGAACTCTCCCAGATCATCAAGCAAATTCGGGTAAAGGTCGAACGTGGCGCAGCATCCTCTGTCAGGGAAGCACTTATACGGGGGCTACTGCATCATGGATGGGCCGGTGAGGTAGCACTCAATAGTAGCTCCAAGATCACCATTACCTCGTCTAAGTCAGGCGTCGGCCTCTGCTTACAAACCGGAAACATTTCCCGAATGTACGCGGACCTCCTCAAACTTCAGAAACTTTACCTAGACAGCTCTATCGTGGCAGGGGTGATGATTGTTCCGAGTCATCCATGCGCTAAGGTCTTGGGAGATAACCTTGCCAATGCAACGCGCCTAGAAGCTGAACTTAGCATCTTTGCCAAAGTGATTACTGTTCCTATTCTTCTACTCTCCATTGAGTGACGCCATGAACCAATTGACTCTTCCCGTTGGACCGAAAGACTCTCCTCTTGGATGGCCTCTTGCAGCGCGGCTGGAGGAGTTTGCGAAGCTCCATGGACAGAAGAATCTTCCGACTGATCGAGTGGAGTTTCAGGGAAAGATTCGTGATTTTCCAATCATTACTGTTCCGCTCAACCTACCTAAATACCGGCTAAGTAATGGCCGAACTGCTTCAAGCCAATCGGAATTCTTGGCGAAACATCCAGATAGGCCAAGCAACTACTTTGTTGCTGATCCGGAACTATTGGATGTCCAGCAAGCGCAGCATGAACTACTGCTCAAGCTTGGTGAGAAGCAGGACTTGTTGAAATACTTTCTAGATACGGCCAACAAGCAGTCGAACCCAATCTTGCTAGACGAAAACGGATTCGTCGTTAACGGAAACCGCCGACTTACAGCCTGGCGCCATCTCTATACAAACGGCCCAAAAAAGTATGCGCATTTCGCGCATATCGATGTTGTCGTTTTGCCTCATTGCGACGAGAAGGAAATAGATCGCCTTGAGGCACGCCTGCAAATACAGCAGGACATCAAAGCCGATTACTCATGGGACGCCGAAGCGAACATGATGGTGCAGAAGATGAAACTGCACGGTTTTAGTGAGAAGGAAATTGGCGATATTTACGGAATGAAAGATGCCGAAGTACGAGAACTACTGCTGATGCGTGAGTATGCGGATGAGTACTTAAAGTCCCTCGGGAAGGCCGATCATTGGTCATTGGTTGTTGAGAACGAGATGGCATTCCAGAAACTTGTCCAAAACCTCTCAAAGATTACTTCGGCCGGTGAGCAAGACCTGTTTAAACAGGCCGCATTTATTTTGATAGAGAAGTCCGAAACCGTGGGACGCCGACTGTATGAGGCAATCCCTGAGATACAGAAATATCTACCAAACGTAAAATCGAAACTCAAGGAGCAATTTCCAGTCAAGGCTCCTGAGAGCAAGAAAGGGGATATGGAGGATCTTTTCGGCGGAGCAGTAGCTAAGAACGATCCCTTGGATATTCCCTTAGCGGCAGCAATTATGGCCACGCCTGAAAGCAAGGAAAAGGCAAAAGAAATTATCGTTGAGGTGATTGATGCTCAACGCGAGCTTAAGAAAGAGGCGCAATCGGCAAACTTTCTTATCAACCAACTCGCGCGCGCAAATGGATTTGTTCAATCAGCCATTTCGGATGGCCTAAAGGCAGAAACGAACAGGACCGGAGTGGAAACGCAACTGGCCGAGCTTGAAAAGCGGATCGCTCATATCCAGAAGTGGCTGGGAGAGAATGCTTAACATTGCCTACCGCGACGAAGATCGTCGCGCTGTGATTACTTGGCAGGCCGCCGATGAAGATGCGCCCTGGCTGAGTACACTCAAGCGACTACTGTTCGCTTGTTCAGATGAGGCGAGCCAACAGGGTGGCTATCAGATATCGATTCCATGGTGGGCTTTCTCAGCCATACGACCGCAGCTTTATGAGCTGTTTCAGGGATTTGGGCTTTCCACTGAAAAGGATATTTCAGTGGAAGAAAAAGCGCGGGATTTCCTCCGAAAGTCGACTCGGAACGCACAGAGCTACACTTTAGCTACGCAAGCACATGAACAAGATGCGGATGCTCTTAAGGCAAATCTGGGGAAGATTGGATTTTCACGAACGCTAACACCAGAACAAATTCGGAATGTCCGCAAGATAGGAACGCTCCCAGCGGCAGCAACTTTCTCGGTCCCTGGAGCGGGAAAAACAACAGAAGCTCTGGCTTTCTTTTTTGTTCGCGCAACTGCTGGCGATCGACTTCTTGTTGTTGCGCCGAAGAATGCGTTTGCGGCGTGGGGAGAGCAGTTGGCTATATGTATGAGTGATCTTGGTGCGCAGTTTGTTCGGCTGCGCGGTGGTCAAGACAGGATTGCTCGGCTGCTTGAGGATGATCCGCAGTTTATGCTAATAACGTATCAGCAGCTTCCACGCGTGAAAGAGCTTGTCGCCAGCCATCTGGCGCAGTATCCGACGTTCGTCTTTCTAGACGAAAGCCATCGGATTAAGGGCGGTATAGGGCGATTAACTCCCCAAGCAGTACTGAGCTTGTCTCACTTGCCGGTTGGCAAGCTAATTATGTCCGGGACACCGATGCCCCAATCGGTCGAGGACTTGCTGCCGCAGTTTGCTTTTCTATTTCCTGAAATTCCGGTTGTTGCGGATAACGTGGTTGAGTTTTTCCGTCCGGTTTATGTCCGAACCAACAAAAAGGAACTTGGTCTGCCTGAGCCTGAACGCATCATCAAGAAGCTGCCCTTGGCGCCGGTACAGAACGAGCTCTACAAGCTCATGAAGCATGAGGTCGCTCGGGAAGCCGCTACTGCACTGTCCATTCGCAGCAAGCAGGCCTTTCGGTCACTGGGAAGGTCCGTGGCAAGGTTGCTTCAGTTCGTCTCAAATCCCTCTCTGTTGGCTCGGAACATTGAGTTTGCGCATCCCGACTTGATGAGGGCGGTACTTGCTGAGGGCGATGGCCCGAAGATCCGTTACGTTTTACGTCGAGCGCGAGAGCTCGCCAACGAAGGACAAAAGGTCTTGATTTGGTCTTCGTTCGTACAGAATGTTGAGTATTTGGCGCTGCGCCTGGCCGATCTTGGAGCCGTCTATATCCATGGTGGAGTAGACGCTGGCGATGAGGACGATGATGAGACCCGGGAAGGAAAGATTAAGGCCTTCCACGACAATGAACAGACCATGGTGTTGGTGGCAAATCCGGCTGCCGCAAGTGAAGGTATAAGCCTTCATACGATCTGCCATCATGCCATTTATCTTGATCGCACTTTTAACGCGGCGCACTATCTACAATCTGAGGATCGAATCCATCGTCTCGGTTTGCCGCCAGATCAAAAAACTACCATTGAGATTGTCGAGTGCACAGGAACTGTCGACGAAACCGTTCGGGAAAGGCTCCATCAGAAGGTCGATGCGATGGCTGTAGCACTTGAGGATTCCTCTCTGAGAATCGATCAGTTGATCTCACTCGAACCCACGGCAGAGGATGATCCAGAGGACTACACGGTGGGCCTCAAGCAGGAAGACATTGAGGCTCTCTTGCGTGATTTAAGCATAGACGATTAAGAATGAATTTCTCGCCTGGAGTCATCACGTCTTGCTTTGAATTGCTCGAACTGGTCACTCGGCACCGCCTAACGTTTCCAGAGGTGAGAGTTTCCTTTCAGTCGATCGGCGTTGTCCCAACAGGAATCGTGATCGAGAGCACGACCGCGATGGGATGGGTCCGTGTCGGTGAGGACGGATACTCGGCACTCACTCCTGCGGGTGAGCGGTTATTGGGGCTAGGATCCCATCCTGAGCGTCTACGGCGGGCGATCTTGGATTACATCGATGTTCAGCAGCCAGTCTGGGTACAGAACGCGACCTTTGGACGTGCCAAATTACTTGCGTTTGCCGGAAGTGCGATTGCACAAGTATTCCTTGAAGCCGGGTTAGTTGATGGTACTGATGATGACACAGTGGCGTTCTGGGATACGCTTGCTGGCAGAGCTCGTGGCCAGAAGGATGATCGACTGCTGTCAATAGGTCGTGATGGGGAGCGTCTTACGATCGCCTATGAAGAGGACCGCACGGGAAAAAAGCCTAGGTGGATAGCGCTCGAGTCGAATGCTGATGGCTACGACATCTTGTCGATCATGGGGCCGAATGACCCGCGATCACTTTCCATTGAGGTTAAGACAACGACGATTGGCTCCTCGGGTAGCTTGTATCTTAGCCGGAATGAGTGGGAGCGAGCGCTGCAGACTAGGAACCACGTATTTCATCTTTGGGATATGAGCAAACGCTCAGCCAAGAGACTTGCTGTGGTTACTCATCAGGATATCGAACCACATATTCCGGCAGATCGTGGAGAAGGCGATTGGAAGGCCATGCTTGTGCCTATCGGTACTTTCGAGATGTTTTTCAGAGCTATCTAGGAACTGAAGAGAGCCACTCAAAGAGAACCCAACAGGGCGCTGCGCGACAAAGCTTCGCAATGATGCTCACCTCCAAATTAGAGCACCGCCGCCGCCCGATAGTGGCGTACCGCCAGCGCCGACTCTTCGAGCTGGTCGAGCAGTTGCGCCAGTTCGACGTGGGCGGCGCGCGAAGGCGCGATGGCCAGCGCCGCTTCAAGATAACTTCGCGCCTTGCCCCACAGTTGCTGCTGACGGCACAGCCTGCCCAGCGTAAGCAGGAGGGCGCCATCGCGCGGCGCGCGTTCCAGCCATTTCTCGGCTTGTGCGATGCGGCCAAGGACATCGCCGGCGGGCTCCCCGGCCTGACCGCACTCACCATAGGCCAATACCAGCGAGGCATCCCAGCTTTCATCGAGCGCATCCTCGATCACGCGCTGGGCTTCGCGGCAGTCGCCGGCTGCCGCCAGCGCACGCGCCGTTTCCAGCGCCAATGAGGGTTCGGCGCGGTCGCCGTCATCCAGTTCGCGCCAGTAGCGCATGAGCCCCGAAGGGTCTTCGCGCAGGCTGCGCAGGGCTTCGCGCACGGCACGACTGTGAATCGGCGCCGCCAGTTCCGGGGTCAGGGCCTGGTGCTTTTCGAGCTGGCGCACCAGCCGCGCCACTTCGCGCCAGTTGCCCAGGCCCTGCTCGGCGCGCACGCTAAGGCGCAAGGCGGCAATGTGCCGCCCCTGGCGCGAAGCGAGCTGCTGCAAGGCATCGCGGGCGTCCTCGAAGCGGCGGTCTTCCAGTGCGAATTCGGCTTCGGTCATCAATCGGGCCGCCTGCAGGCCGACGGCGTCGTGCTCGCGTACGCGCATCGCCCATTGCGCCGAGCGCTCTGCATCGCGCATGGCGTGGGCGGCGCGCCAACCCGCCAGCGCCAGCATGCCCGAGGTGGCGGACTCCGGCCTGACCTTTTCGGCGCAACGCATGGCTTGCCCGTAACGGCCTTCCTGCAGCAAGCGCCAGGCGTCGCGCAATGCCAGCGCGGCTTTTTCCCGTTGCCTCCGCTGCCGAAATTCCGCCACGGCGCGCGGCAGTACAAGGATGTGGTTGACGGCGCGCGCCAGCAGGTAGATCACGAAGAATCCGGCGATCAAGGCCAGCAGAAACAGGTTGAGCGATAGTTCCGCGCGCCACGGCGGCAGCACCAGCAGCACATAACCCTCGTTGTAGCGGGCGGCCAGTGCCAGCCCCACCGCCAGCGCAGCCAGAATCAGCAGCCAGAACAGGGCGCGCATCGCGATCCTTACTTGCCTGCCGCGCCGCCGATGCTGCGTTCGCGGGCAAACTTCAGATTGCGCAGGGCGGTCAGCGTTTCCGCCAGGCCCGGCAGATCGAAAGTGACATCGGCGGTCGCCAGCGCCTTCAAGGTCGCCTGCGCCGCCTGCACCGGCTTGGCCATGCCATCGAAGTAGCGCTCGAGCTGCTCACGCGCCTGGCGTATTTCTTCGCGGAAGGTCTTGCCGTCGCGCTGCAGCAGCGCCAGGCGCGCGTTAAGCAGGCGCAGCTTGAGGTTCTCGCGCAGGAAGAAACTCTGGTTGGGCGAAAGCAGCGCGGGATCGGCCTGGTCGATGCGCTCGATGCGCACCAGCTGTCTGAGTTCGCGCCACAGGTCGGCGCCAAGTTCGCGCCAGTAGTCGGTGTCCGCGGGTTTCGCCGACCGTACCGGCTTCAGCGCTTCGGCCTTCGGCCTTTGTTCGTAGGCCAGCGGCAATCTGTCAACGGCCGCCACCACGCTTTCGATCTTCAGCGACAACCCGGTGACATTGGCTCCCGGGGTCGCCTTGAGGCGCTCGATGTCGCGCGCGATGAGCTTCCGGGCCGGCAGGAACTGCGGCTGCACCGAACGGGCGAGGCGGGCGTCGGCACCCTGCAGCGCGGAGAGTGCCGCCTCGACATTGCCGGCGAACTGCAACTGCTGCATGGCGATCACGATGGCCTGCTCGACTTCGGCCAGGACGCGCTCGTCGCGGGTACTCGAAAGCTCCTGGTACATGGCCTCCAGCGCCACGGCCTGACTCTGCGTTTCGGCGAGTTTCGCCTCCAGCACGCCCACCTTGGCCTGCAGAGTCGCCAGCGTTTCCTGGCTCTGCCGGGCCAGGGCGCGACCTTCCTTGGCGACGGAGTCGCCTTCGCTCAGGCGCCGCGCAAGCTCCTGCTGCAGGTCGGCGACCTGCATGCGGTTGTCGACCCACAGCGCGACGACGATCGCGATCGCGACCGCGAGAACCCGCACGGTGGGCTGCCGCCATGCAGTGCGCCAACCGCCAGCGAGTGGCGGCGGCGGGTCCGTATCAGTTTGCAGGGGCGTTTCCATGAGGCGCGAAGTATTGCATGAGTCCGGCCAACAAACCGTCATCGCCTGGTTCGGTCGGGATCACTTTGACCAGACCCTGGGCCTGGGCCTGCTCGGCAATGCGGGCATGCGTCACGAATGCCGGCGTCTTCTTCAGCCATGCCTGACCGAGACGGCCGACCATGTCGTGAAAATTGCGCAGGCCTTCGCTGCTGGTCAGGGTCACGGCATCAAGCTGCCCCTGCTCCCACAATTTGAGCAAGGGTGCCGGGTCGAGTTGCGGTCTCGCGCGGCGGTAGCAAGTCACATACTCGACGGTGGCGCCACGCACCTTGAGCGTATCGCCGAGCAGTTCGCGGCCGCCATCACCGCGGAAAATGATCACGCGGCGGCCGGCGACATCGGTCAGTTCCGCAAGCTCCAGCAAGGCTTCGGAGTCGAAGCGCAGGGGCGGCGAGATAACGTCGTGAATGCCATGACGTGCAAGTTCGCGTTCGCTGCTCTTGCCCGGCGCCGCCACGCGCAGAGTGGCCGGCCAGGGTCGGCGCGGCAGGATCAGGGCGAGCGCCCTTTCTATCGCATTGGGGCTGACGAACACGGCGAGATCGAAACTGTCGAGACGGATCGCGACGTCGAGCAACGGCGCAACATCGTCGATGTCGCGTATTTCCAGGACCGGATAGAGCACCGGTATCGCGCCTGCTTCGCTCAACGCGGTGGCGAAATGCGCCGCCTGCCCGGCCGGGCGCGTCACCACGACATGGCGACCGGTCAATGACATTGTCAGACGGCTAGCGCAGCGAGAATTTCGGCGGCACCTTGCTTGCGCAGTTCTGCCGCCAATTTCAGACCGAGTGCTTCGGGATCGGCAGAACTGCCGACAAGTTCGGCCTGCGCCATGCGCGTGCCGTCGGGCGAGGCGACGAAGCCACGCAGATAAAGGCTGCCTGCGCGCATTTCGGCATAGGCTCCCAGCGGAACCTCGCAACTGCCCGCCAGCGCACGCGACACGGCGCGTTCGGCGCGCACGCATGCAGCTGTATCCGCGTCGTTCAGGGGCGCTACCCAGGCCGCAACTTCCGCTCGCGAAACCAGCGCTTCGATTCCCAACGCACCCTGACCGGCGGCGGGCAGCGAATCCTCTGCGGACAGCACGGCACGGATGCGGTTGCCGAGGCCCAGTCGCTTCAAACCGGCCGCAGCCAGAATGATGGCGTCGAACTGGCCTTCGTCGAGCTTGCGCAAGCGGGTGTCGAGATTGCCGCGCAGGGGTGTCACGACGAGATTGGGGTAGCGCGCATGCAACTGCGCTTCGCGGCGGAGACTGGAGGTGCCTACCACGGCACCCGGCGGCATATCTGCCAGGCTGGCGTACTTGCTCGACACCAGCGCATCCAGCGGCACTTCGCGCGGACCGATGGCGACCAGGGAAAACTCCGGCTCCATCTGCATCGGCACATCCTTCATGGAATGCACCGCGAGATCGGCGCTACCGTCGAGCAGGGCTGCTTCGAGTTCCTTGACAAACAGCCCCTTGCCGCCGACTTTGGACAGCGGCCGATCGAGAATCTGGTCACCGCGCGTGGTCATGCCGAGCAACTCGACACGGCAGGCCGGATACAGTCGCTGCAAGAGGTCTCGCACGTGTTCCGCCTGCCACAGGGCGAGCCGGGATTCACGCGTGGCGATGACCATGCGTTGCGGTTGGGATGCGGAGGAAGGTGCTGGGCTCACTGGAAGACCGATCGATGGAGAATGAAATTCGCCGCCGATTTTATCAGTCTGCGGCTTTCCCGGCGCGGGACAGCAAAAGGCCGCTCGCAGGCGGCCAGCGATTCAGCAGTCAAAAATCACCCGGCGCTCGGACGCATGAGCGATGCGCTCTCGACCCAGCGCTTGATGCGGTTCGCATCGCCGATGCGCGTCATCCTGCCCCAGGAATCAAGCAGCACAATGATGGTTGGCTTGTTGTTGAGCCAGGCCTGCATCACCAGACACTTACCGGCTTCGCTGATGTAACCGGTCTTGGACAGGCCAATCTCCCATGTCGGGCTCTTCACCAGAGTATTGGTGTTGCGGAACTGCTGCGACCGACCGGCGATACTGAATTCACCTGTTGACGTTGTCGAAAACTCGCGAATGAGGGGGTAGCGATGTGCGGCGTCAACCATTCTCGCCAGATCACGCGGACTCGAGACATTCGCCGCGGTCAATCCCGTCGGGTCCTGGAACCGCGTATCGACCAGGCCCAAAGCCTGCGCCTTCTGGTTCATGGCGGCAACGAAAGCTTCCCGGCCCCCGGAATAGTGGCGGGATAGCGCTGCGGCAGCACGATTTTCCGACGACATCAAGGCCAGGCGCAGCATTTCTTCGCGCGCCAGATGGGTACCCACCTTGAGCCGGGAACGCGTCCCCTTGACGATATCGACATCCTCTTCGCCGATTGCCAGGGTCTCGGTGAGATCGGGCGTCGCATCAAGCACTACCATCGCGGTCATCAGTTTGGTAATCGATGCGATCGGCAAGACGGCGCCGGAATTCTTTTCAAACAGGACTTCGCCCGTGGCCTGATCCAGCACCAAGGCAGCGGATGACTGCAAGGCCAGATGCCGGGCGTCATCGAGGGATGCGCTGTGGTGCACCGATTTGGCGCGCGCCATCTTTTTTGACGTGATCTGCACGACTACGCGCGGAGCCTTCTTTTTTGCAGCCACGACCTTCTTCCCGGTCGCCGCCTTGACGTCCGTTGGCGTACCGCCAGCGCCGACTATTGCAGCCGCCAACAACATCAGTAGTGCCTTCTTCATGAAACTCCCCCTCCAGCGACCGAAACATTCTAGCAGAGGATATCTTCTCCACTACAAGTAGTATAGATATTTCTCTTTATAAATAATGAGGTTAAGCCTATCGCCTCAACAATAACATTAACTCAATTCAAGAAACCTGCGCACTTCATCCCGACGCGCAACAGTGTCTGCATAGCCAAGATCGATCAAAGCTCTGGTGTAGGGCCGCTCGAACAGAAGGTAGCTGGTCAGCGCACCGCCGTTTTGATTCATGGCGCCGATGCCGCGCAACATGGCCCGCACCGGCCATGGCAAGGCATTCGCATGGCGCGCAGCGAGGTGGTCAAGGCGTTGCGACGGCGCGATGGTCAGCACTTCTATGGGACGCAGACTCGTCCCCCTCACGTGGCGAACATCCTCCGGAATCAGCGACAGCGTCTTGTTGATACGGCTCATCCGCTCCAGATCAACCGACATGCTGTCAAGAAAAATACTCGACAATGCGTGTCCGGCGATTTGCGCGAGTGAGGGATAGATCTCGCCACGCGGCCGCGCAGTTTCCTCCGCCATGCGACCGGCACCGACCACCAGGATCTTGTTGGCGCCGAGGTGGATCGCCGGCGACACCGGCGCAACCTGTCGCATGGACCCGTCGCCAAACCACTCGCGATTGATATGCACCGCCGGAAAAATGAACGGGATGGCGCTGGATGCCATCAGATGATCAACCGTGATTCCGCACGGCGCGCCAACCCGCTGGCTGCGACGCCAGGCTTCGATACCGGGTCGTCCCTGAAAAAAACTGACGCTTTGCCCGCTCGAATAGCCGGAACAGGTGATGCTGACCGAATGCAGGAAACCGCGTTCAATGGCTTGCGCGATACGGTTGAAGTCAAGACTGCTTCGCAACAACTCGCGCAACGGCGAATTATCCAGCAGCGACCGCGGAGAATGCCGCGTCAGCCAGCCGAGCGCCAATGTCGATACCCAGCGCGCGCCGGAATAGCCCATGCTCGCCGCATCGGCACGATAAACCTGGTGAGCCGTGAAGTTTTCCCAGACCCTCAGCAGGCCATCCACGCCGGCCCCAAAATCCTCGGCCGCCACGGCCATCGAGGCGGCGTTGAGCGCGCCGGCCGATGTGCCGCACAGAATCGGAAATGGATTGCGACGCGGCTCTGGCAACAGCTCGCGAATCGCCTTCAGGACGCCGACCTGATAGCCGGCGCGCGCACCGCCGCCGGTCAGGATCAGGGCGGTGCGGGACTCCGTCATGAGGTGATCAAGCGTTTCCCCGGGCTTGCTGCTGGGTCTCGACCGACAACAAGGCGGTCACATTGACGATGCGCCTGACAGTCGCGGTCGGCGTCAGGATATGAGCCGGACGCGCCGCGCCGAGCAACAACGGACCCACCGTCAGTCCGTCGCCCGCAGTGGTCTTGATCAGGTTAAAAGCGATGTTGGCGGCGTCCAGCGTCGGCATGATAAGCAGGTTGGCCTGGCCCTTCAGCGTTGAGTCGGGATATACCTGCCGCCGAATATTTTCCGACAGGGCGGCATCGCCGTGCATCTCGCCGTCGACTTCGAGCTGAGGGGCAACTCTGCGCAGAATCTCCAGCGCGCGGCGCATCTTGATCGCCGTTGGCGTGTCCTCGGTACCGAAACTCGAATGCGACAGCAACGCGGCCTTGGGTACCAGACCAAAGCGCGTGACCTCGTCGGCGGCAAGCAGGGTCATTTCGGCGAGTTGTTCCGCCGTCGGATCGTAATTGACGTAGGTATCGCCAATGAACAAGGTACGGCGCGGCAGGATCAGCATATTCATTGCGTAGAAATGTTCGATTCCGGGCTTGCGGCCAAGTACCCTGTCGATGTAGCGCAGATGCAGCGAATGCTTGCCGTAGGTGCCGCACACCAGCGCATCGGCATAATTGTGCCGCACCAGCATGGCGCCGATCAGCGTGGTGCGCCTTCTTACCTCCAGCTTGGCGTACTCGACACTGACCCCCTTGCGCGACATCAATCCGTGATAGTCCTGCCAGAGTTCCTTGAAGCGCGGATCGGAATCCGGGCTGATCAGTTCGAAATGCTCCCCGGCGCGGATCCGCAGGCCATAACGGGTGATGCTCTTTTCCACCACGTCGGGCCTGCCGATCACTATCGGCCGTGCCAGGCTTTCGTCAACCACCGTCTGCACGGCACGCAAAACGCGTTCGTCCTCGCCCTCGCAGAAGACCACGCGCGCCGGGTTCTTTTTGGCGGCGGCGAACACCGGGCGCATCAGCAGCCCCGTGGAATAGACAAAATCGTTCAGTTGATTGGCATAGGCATCCATGTCGGCAATCGGTCGCGTGGCGACGCCGGAATCCATCGCGGCCTGGGCGACCGCGGGAGCAACCTTGATGATGAGCCGCGGATCAAAAGGCTTGGGGATCAGGTATTCGGGGCCGAAGGAAAGGTCCTCCGTGCCATAGGCCGCCGTCACCACCTCGGACTGTTCGGCGTGCGCCAGTTCCGCAATCGCCCGCACCGCAGCCACTTTCATCGCCTCGTTGATGGTGGTCGCGCCGACATCCAGCGCGCCTCTGAACATGTACGGGAAGCACAGGACGTTGTTGACCTGGTTCGGATAGTCCGAACGACCGGTGCCGATGATGGCGTCCGGGCGCACGGCCTTGGCCTCTTCCGGACGGATTTCGGGATCGGGATTGGCCATGGCGAGAATCAGCGGATCGCGCGCCATGGTCTTGACCATCTCCGGCTTCAACACTCCCGCCGCCGACAATCCAAGAAAAATGTCAGCGCCAACAGTTGCATCGGCCAGCGAGCGGGCATCTGTCGCCTGGGCATAACGCGCCTTGGACGGATCGAGCCCTTCGCGCCCGTTGTGAATCACGCCCTTGCTGTCGACCGCGAGAACATTCTTCGGATCGAGACCAAGGCTCACCAGCAGATCGAGACAGGCAATTGCCGCCGCCCCCGCGCCGGAGCAGACCAGCCTTACCTTGGCAATGTCCTTATTGACGACACGCATGCCATTCAGCACAGCGGCACTGGCAATGATGGCCGTGCCATGCTGGTCGTCGTGGAAAACCGGGATCTTCATCCGTTCGCGCAGTTTTGCTTCGACATAAAAACACTCGGGCGCCTTGATGTCTTCCAGGTTGATGCCGCCAAAGGTCGGCTCCAGGGACGCGATGATGTCGACCAGTTTGTCCGGGTCATTCTCGGCAATCTCGATGTCGAATACGTCGACACCGGCGAACTTCTTGAACAGCACGCCCTTGCCTTCCATCACCGGCTTGCCGGCCAGCGGCCCGATGTTGCCCAGCCCCAGCACGGCGGTTCCATTGCTGACGACCGCCACCAGATTGGCGCGCGAAGTGTACAAGGCCGCCGTGGATGGATCGCGCACAATCTCGTCACAGGCGGCGGCGACCCCCGGCGAATAGGCCAGTGACAGATCCGTCTGACTGGTCAGTGCCTTGGTCGGGGTGACGGCGATCTTGCCGGGTTTGGGATAACGGTGATAGTCCAGTGCTTCCGCGCGAATACGTTCATCCATGATTTGCGTCTCCTTTATAGTTGGCCGCAATTGTATCGCCGTGGCGCCAGCGCCGACTCCAGCGCACCGGGAATTTCCGCGCGTAATTCCGAGCCTCGTCTGACAATCGGACAAGCGCTTGTGGGACAATTCTTGAACACTTTTGCTCCGCGACCCTGCCACCCGCCCGGCAACGGACCGAAGGAAAGACCTGCGCGAAAGCGGCTCGCGACAAAGCCGCCGGGCGACTCGCGTGCAGCAGGGTAGCCGCCTTTTGTTGGGAATCAGAATGAACATCGCCGCAAGGATGGCGCAGATCGCGCCATTTCATGTCATGGAATTGATGGCCCGCGCCGAGGCGCTGGAGGCCGAAGGAAAGTCGATCGTTCACCTGGAGGTTGGCGAACCCGACTTCGCCACAGCCGGGCCTATCCTCGAAGCGGCCCAGCGCTTTCTCACCGGCGGACATGTGCATTACACCGCCGCACTGGGCCTCAGCCAATTGCGGGAAGCAATCAGCGGCTTCTACCAAACGCGATATGGGCTCGATATACCGGCCGCACGAATCGTGGTCACAGCCGGTGCCTCCGGTGCGCTGCTGCTCGCACTCGGCGTGCTGGTGAATCCCGGCGACGAATGGCTGCTGCCCGATCCCGGCTATCCCTGCAACAGGCATTTCGTGCGTCTGCTGGAAGGCAAACCGGTGTCACTCCCGGTGGCGGCGGCATCGAACTACCAGCCAACGACAGCACAGCTTGCTGCGTCCTGGACTACGAGGACACGGGGTCTGCTGGTGGCATCCCCGGCCAATCCAACCGGGACCCTGCTCCACCCGGACACCATGGCGGCGCTGGCCGAAGCCGTCGCAGCGAGGGGCGGCACCCTTCTGGTCGATGAGATCTATCACGGGCTGACCTATGGCGTCGACGCCTGCTCCGCGCTGGCGATCAGCGACGAGGTATTTGTCATCAACAGTTTCTCCAAGTACTTCGGCATGACAGGCTGGCGATTGGGTTGGCTGGTAGCGCCGCAACAGTACGTGCGCGAGATCGAAAAGCTCGCGCAAAACCTCTACATCGCACCGTCGACAGTTGCCCAACATGCTGCGCTGGCCGCCTTTCAGCCTGAAACCATGCGCATCTTCGAAGCCCGTCGCCACGAATTTTCCTTGCGCCGGGATATTCTCCTGCCCGGTCTGCGCAAATTGGGTTTCGCTGTCGCGGCCGAACCGCATGGAGCCTTTTATGTGTATGCCGCAAGTAATGCTCTGGCCGAGGACAGTTTCGCCCTCGCCGAACGGCTGCTGACAGAGGCAGGGGTGGCGGCGACACCGGGGATCGACTTCGGCAGCAACGCGCCTCAGCGCCACATGCGGTTTGCCTACACCGTCAACCGGAGTCAGATCGAGGAAGGCCTCGCCCGCATGGCGGAGTTCCTGAGTTCCAGATGAGTGCGCGCTGCCGGGCGCGCTAAAAGAAAGCGCGTGCTGAATTAACAGCACGCGCTTGCTATCCACCGAGCGCCGCGATCAGCCCCGCAGGACTAAACGCAGGCCGATGCTACCGTCAGGGACGGGAACCGGTGGGAAACGGCCAAGCCGCTGCAGGATTCAGCGACGACTTGATACCGGGAGCGGCGGCAGTTGAAGGCGCAGCAGCAGCAGCCGGCTTCGCGGCCGGCTTGGCAGCAGGCTTCTTCGCGGCAGCCTTCTTCGGTGCAGCCTTCTTGGCAGCAGGCTTCTTCGCAGCAGCCTTCTTCGGTGCAGCCTTCTTGGCAGCAGGCTTCTTCGCAGCAGCCT
>JAUSCI010000069.1 GCA_030651305.1 Sulfuritalea sp.
AGATAGACCAGCGGTGCCGCGCCCTGATCGACGGCGGCGCCGTCGCCGTCCTTGACGCTGTACTTGAGGGTGACGACGGTGTTTCTAGCGATGAGCATGTTGCTTTCCTTTACCGTTAAGGCCCTTGACGAGTTGATAGACCTCGGCGGCATGTCCTTTCGGATGCACATCGTAGAGGGCGTGACGAACAATGCCTTGCTTATCGACGACGAACGTCGAACGGATTACACAGAGTTTCTTGTGGCCGTCCCGTTCGCGGAACTGGGATACGCCGAACTTGCGGCAGACATCACCTTCCTCATCTGACAACAGCCGCACGGAGAGGCCGTGCTTGTCACGAAAATCCGCATGGGAAAGGCAATCGTCACGCGAGACGCCGAGGATGACGCAATCATACTTGGCGAATTCGCTTTCGTGGTCCGAGAAATCCGCCGCCTCCAGGGTGCAGTAGGGCGTGCCGTCGCGCGGATAGAAGAACAGCACGGCGTTCTGGTGACCGCGCAACGAACAAAAATCGAACAACTCCATGTCAGCGTCGGGCAGCGAAAACTCCGGCGCTTTTTCTCCTTGATGCAGCATTCGGTTCTCCTTCTACGGCGAACTCGATTCATTCTAACCGAGTCTGCGGAGAACGAAACAACTCCTGCCACCCTGCTTTTCAAGCGCCCGCACAACACCTTTCCGGCTCGGGTTGGCACGCTATTCGCGAGCGCGCTTTCCAGTCAGGTGACTGACCATACGCTTGAATTTGACAGCTGAATGGCGGCTTGACGGACTAGAAATGCAGAGCACGCTTATCCACCGCCAGCGACGCCTCGTGCATCGCTTCCGAGAGCGTCGGATGCGCGTGACATATTCTGGCGATGTCTTCCGACGACGCACTGAACTCCATCGCCACCACGGCTTCGGCAATCAGTTCGGAGGCATTGTTGCCGATCACGTGGACGCCAAGAATGCGGTCGGTCTTGGTGCAGGCGATCATCTTGACGAAGCCGGTGGTATCACCCTGCCCCAGCGCACGACCGTTGGCGGCAAAGGGGATCTGCCCGATGCGATACTCAATGCCTTCGTTCTTCAACTGCTGCTCGGTCTTGCCTACCCAGGCAATTTCAGGATGGGTATAGATAACCCAGGGCACGGCGTCCAGATTGACGTGTCCCTTCTGGCCGGCGATGCATTCCGCCACCATGACGCCCTCTTCCATGCTCTTGTGCGCCAGCATTGGTCCGGGAACAACGTCGCCCACGGCCCAGACATTGGGCAGGTTGGTGCGGCAGTTGTGATCGACCGTAATGTAGCCACGTGGATTGAGGGTAAGTCCGACATTCTCCGCACCCAGACCGTCGGTATGCGGCACCCGGCCGACCGAGACGATCAACCGATCACACTGCAAGGTCCGGGTTTCGTCGCCGATTTCATATTCGACGCTGACACCTTTCTTGCCGGTTTCGACCTTCGTAATCTTCACTCCGAGTTGAATGTTGAGGCCCTGCTTCTGCGTGAA
This sequence comes from Sulfuritalea sp., assembly GCA_030651305.1. Lineage (GTDB taxonomy): Bacteria > Pseudomonadota > Gammaproteobacteria > Burkholderiales > Rhodocyclaceae > Sulfuritalea. The sequence continues at coordinate 1,505 of JAUSCI010000069.1, forward strand.
AACTTTCCAGGCTTCCTTGGCTACGGCCTGATCGGCGGAACCGAGAAAATCTGGCAAGGCTTCGAGGATGGTGACTTCGGAACCCAAACGCTTCCACACCGAGCCCAATTCGAGACCGATCACGCCGGCGCCTATGACGCCGAGACGTTTGGGCGTCGAATCAAACTGCAGGGCACCGACGTTGTCGCAGATAACTTTGTTGTCCACCGGAATACCGGGCAGATGACGCGCCGTGGAACCGGTGGCAACGACGACGTGGGTCGCTTCCACGACATCGCCATTGACGTCGACCAACCAGCGTTCGTCCTCATGCCCGACAAATTTTCCGTGTCCGGGCAGCAAGGTGACCTTGTTCTTCTTGAACAGACCTTTGATGCCACTGGTCAGTTGCCCGACGATGTTGTCCTTGCGTTTCATCATGGTCGCCACATCCATCTTGACGCCGGAAGTCGAAATCCCGTGCATGACGAACGAATGACTGGCCTGCTCGAACAGTTCGGACGATTGCAACAGCGCCTTGGAAGGGATGCAGCCGACGTTGAGACAGGTGCCACCCAGACGAACCTCGCCCTTCGGGTCGGCGTAAGACTCGGATTCGATACAGGCCGTCGACAAACCCAGTTGCGCGGCGCGAATTGCCGCTACATAGCCGCCGGGGCCGCCGCCGATCACCACTACGTCGAATTGCTTGTTTGCCATATCAGCCTCCGAAGGGCCGCCCCAAGGAGGCGACCTTGTTCAAAATGGAACCGGTCGTGGCCGGCGAACTTCCGTCATCCCTTCCCCTGGGGACGGGGCTGGGGGATGGGTACATCCGGGTTACACGTCCAGCAGCAGGCGTGCCGGATCTTCCAGTGCGTCCTTCATGGCCACCAGGCCCAGCACCGCCTCGCGTCCGTCGATAATGCGATGGTCATAGGACAGCGCCAGGTAGTTCATCGGACGCACCACGATCTGGCCGTTTTCGACCACCGCGCGATCCTTGGTCGCATGCACGCCAAGGATAGCCGACTGCGGCGGATTGATGATCGGCGTCGACAGCATCGAGCCGAAAGTACCGCCGTTGGAAATGGTGAAGGTACCGCCGCTGAGATCTTCCAGAGACAGTTTGCCCTCCCTCGCCTTGGCGCCGAACTCGGCGATCTTCTTCTCGATCTGTGCCAGGCTCATCTGGTCGGCATCACGCAGGATCGGCACCACCAGGCCGCGTGGGCTGCCGACGGCAATGCCGATGTCGAAGTAGCCGTGATAGACGATATCGTTGCCGTCGACCGAAGAATTGATAACCGGATACTTTTTCAATGCCGCGACCGCGGACTTGACGAAAAAGGACATGAAACCCAGCTTGACGCCGTGCTCCTTCTCGAACCTTTCCTGATACTTCCTGCGCATTTCCATTATCGGCGCCATGTTGACCTCGTTGAAGGTGGTCAGGATGGCATTGGTGGATTGCGACTGCACCAAGCGCTCTGCGACGCGGGCGCGCAGGCGCGACATCGGCACGCGCTGTTCAGGACGATCGGCGACGATGGCATCGGCGCTGACTACATTGGGCTGCGGCAACGAAGGCTTGGCAACATGAGTCGGCGCTGGCGACACGGCGATCGCGGCGGGTGTCGCGGTTACTTTCACGCCATCGCTGACGTCTTCCTTCAGTATGCGGCCACCGCGACCGCTGCCCTGCACATCCGTCGCAGCGATACCCTTTTCAGCCATGATCTTGCGCGCGGCCGGCATAGCAGTCGCTACGGCCATCGTGGCCGGCGCAACAGCAGCGACAGCGACCGGCTTCGCCGCCGCAGGAGCTGCGGCAATGCCCTCGGCTTCGGTATCAAGCTGGGCAATGACTTCACCGGCGACTACGGCTTCACCGTTGCCTTTTATGATCTTGACGATCACGCCGGCGCTGGGTGCAGGCAGTTCAAGGACCACCTTGTCGGTTTCGATATCGATCAGATTCTGATCGCGGGCGACGGCATCGCCCTCCTTGACGTGCCAAACCGACAACGTGGCCTCGGCGACGGACTCTGACAGCTGTGGAACTTTGACTTCGATCAGCATGATTTCTTCTTACTCCTTGATGCCGAGGGCGGCGTTGACAACATCCTTCTGCTGCAAGGCGTGTTTGGCGGCATAGCCAACGGCGGGAGAGGCCGACGCGGGACGCGCAACCACGTCCAGGGTCTGCCCCTTCTTGATCAGTTGTGTCATTCGGTGATGCTTGGCGTACCAGGCCCCCTGGTTCAGCGGTTCCTCCTGGGCCCAGATCAGTTCCTTGAGATTCGGATACTTCTTCATCTCGGCGGCCAACCGGCGATCATCGAACGGATACAGTTGCTCGACGCGTACCAGGACAACGTTGTCGATTTTCGCCTCCCGGCGGGCCGCCAGCAGTTCGAAATAGACCTTGCCTGCGCAGGTGACCATGCGCGTCACCTTCTTTGCCTCGACTTTGTCGATTTCGCCGATGATGGTCTGGAACGTGCCATTCGCCAGATCGTCGAGTGAACTGCTGGCATCCTTGTGGCGCAACAGCGACTTCGGCGTCATGACGATCAGGGGCTTGCGCTGTTTTCTGAGCATCTGGCGGCGCAGCATGTGATAGACCTGCGCGGCATTCGAGGGTACGCAGACTTCCCAGTTGAACTCGGCGGAAAGCTGCATGTAGCGTTCGATGCGGGCCGACGAATGTTCCGGACCCTGCCCCTCGTAACCGTGCGGCAGCAGCACTACGAGTCCGCAACCACGGCCCCACTTGGCTTCGCCCGAGGACAGAAACTGGTCGATGACGACTTGTGCGCCATTGGCAAAGTCGCCGAACTGCGCTTCCCAGACCACCATCTCAGTCGGCGCCGCCGTGGCGAAGCCATATTCGAAGGCAAGCACGGCTTCTTCGGACAAAACCGAATCGAAACACATGAACTGGCCCTGCTGCTCCTGAATATTCTTTAGCGGCCAATACATGCCCTCGTCCCACTTTTCCCGGTTCTGATCGTGGAGTGCGGCATGACGATGAAAGAAAGTTCCACGCGCGACGTCCTCGCCCGTGACGCGGATATCGATTCCGGCGGTAACCAGCGTCGCGTAGGCCAGGGTCTCGCCCATGCCCCAATCGACTGGAAGCTTCCCTTCTCCCATTTTCCTGCGGTCGTCGATAATCTTTTGTACCCGCGAATGCAGGGTGAAGTTGGCCGGTATATCGGTCAGGCGCTTCGCCAGTCGCTGCAACTCGACCCTGGATACTGTGGTGTCGCACTTCTCGGTGTAAGGGTGTCCGACGTAAGGCGTCCAGTCGACCGCGAACTTGCTCCGGTAGTCGCTGATCACAGGATCGATCAGATGCCGGCCCTCGTCGAGTGCCGCACGATAATCCCGGATCATCAGCTCGGCATCTTCTTCGCCGATCACACCCTGCGCTACAAGCTTGTCGGCATACTGCTTGCGCGTGCCGGGATGCTGGGCGATCTTCTTGTACATCAGGGGCTGAGTCACCATCGGCTCGTCCTGTTCGTTGTGACCGAGCTTGCGGAAGCAGACGATGTCGATCACGACGTCCTTCCTGAACTCCTGCCGAAATTCCATGGCAATCTGCGTCACCAATGCCACCGCTTCCGGATCGTCGCCGTTGACGTGGAAGATCGGTGCTTCGATCATCTTGAATATGTCCGTGCAATACAGCGACGAACGATAATCGCGCGGATCGGAGGTGGTGAAGCCGATCTGGTTGTTGACCACGAAATGCACCGTACCGCCGGTACCATAACCACGCGTGTTGGAGAAGTTGAGCATCTCCTGATTCACACCTTGGCCCGCAACCGCGGCGTCGCCGTGGATCAGCACCGGCAAAGCCTGGCGCTTGCCATCGGGCCCGCGGCGCACCTGGCGCGCATAGACCGAGCCGGCCACGACCGGGTTGACGATTTCGAGGTGCGAGGGGTTGAACGCGAGCGTCAGATGCACCGGACCGTCGGCCGTACCGACGTCCGATGAATAACCCATGTGGTACTTGACGTCGCCGGCCGACAAGACCTCGGCCTTCTTGCCCTCGAACTCGGCGAACAGCATCGAGGGTTGCTTGCCGAGGATATTGACCAGCACATTGAGACGCCCTCGATGTGCCATGCCGATAACCATTTCCTGCACGCCAACTGCGCCAGCCGTACGAATCAACTGATCCATGGCCAGTATCATCGACTCGCCGCCTTCGAGCGAGAAGCGCTTCTGTCCCACATACCTGGTGTGGAGGTAGCGCTCCAGTGTCTCGGCATGGGTCAACTGGACGAGAAAGCGTTTCTTGTCTTCGGCACCATATGCCGGAGTCGCGCGGATCGGCTCCAGCCTGCTTTGCAGCCAGCGCTTCTGGCCTTGATCCGCAAGGTACATGTACTCGGCGCCAATGGAGCCGCAGAAGGTCTGCCGGCAGGCTTCGAGAATCTCCCGCAAGGAGGCGGTCTCGGGTACGGCGCCGAACGATCCGGTGTTGAAGCTCTGGCCCAGATCCGCTTCGGTGAAACCGTAATACGAGGGCTCCAGTTCTGCAACTACCGGACGCTCCATGCGCTTCAGCGGATCCAGCTGCGCCCATCGATTGCCGAGGAAGCGATAGGCCTTGATCAGTTGCAAAACCTTGACCTGCCTGGCGTCCGCCTGCTCCGTCGTAGTCCGCGCCGGGGCTTGCAGCGTGCCCTCCCTGGCGCGCTGGACGAAAGAAGTGATGATCGGATTGTGGGCTACATCCGGGCCGGTGTAACTGCCGGCACCGGGCAGGGTTCCGAGCTTGTCAAAATAATCTCGCCAGGTCGGTTCGACAGAGGCCGGATTGTCTAGATAAGCTTCGTACAGCGCTTCAATGTACGGCGTGTTGGAACCGAAAAGATACGAATTGGACAGCATCTGCTTCATCATCGCATCACCTTATTCTGTCTAGGGGGAGGAACACAGGGGGGCGTCATAGGCCCCCCCTTTTCGAGTAACGACAACGGGTCAGCGCTGGCCCAGCGGCTTCACGTCTCGGCGCGCAGCGCCGACATATAGCTGGCGCGGACGGCCGATCTTGTATTCCGGATCGGTGATCATTTCCTCCCACTGCGTCATCCAACCGACGGTACGCGCCAGCGAGAAGATGCAGGTGAACATCGAAGTCGGGATGCCGAGCGCCTTTTGCACGATACCGGAGTAGAAATCCACGTTCGGGTAGAGTTTCTTTTCGACGAAGTAGGGATCCTCGAGTGCGATCTTTTCCAGTTCCTTGGCCAGTTTGAACAGACGGTCATTTTCCAGACCGAGTTCAGCCAGCACATCGGCGCAGACCTTGCTCATCAGCTTGGCGCGGGGATCGAAATTCTTGTACACGCGATGACCGAAGCCCATCAACTTGAAGCTGTCGTTCTTGTCCTTGGCGCGCTTGATGTATTCGCCAACACGTGAGACATCGCCTATTTCTTCCAGCATCTGCAGGCAGGCTTCGTTGGCGCCGCCGTGGGCCGGACCCCACAGACAGGCAATGCCCGCCGACATGCAGGCAAAGGGATTCGCGCCGCTTGAGCCGGCGAGGCGCACGGTCGAAGTGGAAGCATTCTGCTCGTGGTCGGCGTGAAGGGTGAAGATGGTGTCCAGCGCATGGGTCAGTACGGGGTTCGGTTTGTATTCCTCGCACGGGGTCCCGAACATCATGTGCAGGAAGTTGGCGGTGTAGCCGAGATCGTTGCGCGGATACATGAAGGGCTGGCCGGTGTTGTACTTGTAGGTCATGGCCACGATGGTCGGCAGTTTTGCGACCAGGCGAATGAACGAAACATTGCGATCGGCGGGATCGGCAAAATCCGTGACGTCGTGATAGAAGGCGGCCAGGGCGCCAACGACACCGACCATCACTGCCATCGGATGCGCGTCGCGACGGAAACCCTGAAAGAACTTGACCAGTTGCTCATGCACCATGGTGTGGTGCATGACGTTGTTCTCGAACTCGGTTTTTTGCTCGGCTCCGGGCAACTCGCCGTTCTTCAACAGATAGGCAACTTCGAGAAAACTGCAGTGTTCCGCCAATTGCTCAATCGGATAGCCGCGATACAGTAACTCACCCTTGTCGCCGTCGATGAATGTCACTCTCGATTGGCAACTGGCCGTGGACAGAAAGCCGGGATCGTAGGTAAACAGCCCAGTTTTGGCTCCAAGCGTGCGGACATCGATGACATCGTTGCCGTGGACTCCGACCATCACAGGAAACTCGACGGTCTTGCCATCTACGGTAAGGGTTGCTGTGCGATTGGTGCTCATAGTCTTTCCTTTTTCAGGTCGATTGAAGTACTGCCGTTTATTGAAAAATTTGGCTGCCGGTCAAGCTTTCCGCAGTTGCTTAATCATGCCCATCAGTTGGGGATCGTCGGTAACTACCCTGCCAATCACCAACGCCCAAAGTTCGTGATCCTGCAATTCCAGCAATCGTTCCAGCGCTGCTTCACCCTGCGCATCGAGATCGTCTTCATGACGCTCCCAGAACCGGTCAAAAACCAGGTCGAGTTCCAGCAGCGAGCGTCTGCAATGCCATTTCAGTCGATTGATGCGTGCCTTGCGGTCCTCCTCCATTGTTCGCTCACGCGGCCTGACGCACGATCATTTCCCTGGTCATGCGCCCGCAGCGAAACTCCGTCGCGCTTTGATGCAGTGCACTATAAAACAACGCGCTTCACGTGAAAACAAAATATATGCCCTCATCTAGCCAAGTTCATTGAAATAGCAATGGTCGCTGGTCGAATACAGCCCGCGCCGCCACTCGACCGGCTTGTCACCGTACGAAAAGCTGACCCGCTCAACCGATAGCAAGGGGCTGCCTTCGGCCACATTCAAGAGTTCGGCGCTGGTCCGGTCTGCCGGTACCGCGCGCAGACGTTCTTCGGCTCGAACCATGCGGATGCCAAAGCTGTTTTCGAAAAAACTGTATAACGAACCCTTGTAGTCGCGCAACATTTCCAGGGTAACGGTGCCGAAGATGCTGCCCGGCAGATAGATTTCGTCGACCACCACCGGCTTGCCGGCGAACTGCAGCACGCGACGCACGATATTGATCGGATCCCCAACGTTGAGTTCAAGCATCCGCGCAACCTCGGTGCCGGCCTTGGCGCGCCAACATTCGAGCGGCATACTCTGGGACTGTTCAATGCCACCGGCCAGCGGCACCAGGCGCAGAAAGCGAAAGAATGCGCGCGGGTCGTCATGAGACGCAACGAATGTTCCCTTGCCCTGGCGCCGCAGCAGTAGATTTTCCGCCGCCATTTCGTCAATGGCCTTGCGCACAGTCCCCTGGCTGACACTGAAGCGTGTCGCAAGTTCGGATTCGCTGGGGATTGCCTCACCCGGACGCCATTCGCCGGATTCAAGTCGTTGCAAGAGCAGGCTCTTGATCTGACGATACAAGGGACTAAACGTCGGCGACGTCGGCGATGACGCCAGTGCGGAGGAAGGCCCCTTTGGAGGCGCGGTAGAATCCTGCATGCGCAGTATTTGAGCACATTTTCCCGAACCCGTCCAGACCATGTCTGATGTCTTATATAAGACATCAGACAGATATTGACACGGCGCAGCATACGCACTAACATTTGCCACCCCGATCCTGTCGTATCATGGGCGAATTCCAAGCCCTGCAGTGCGCCATCCGCTCAGCCAGATTTCTTGCAGTCTTGTCCAATCGATTCAAATTGATACAGGAGTTCTACAAATGGCAAAAAAACCCGTTCGTGTTGCAGTAACCGGCGCCGCCGGGGCAATCGGTTACGCCCTGGTTTTTCGCATCGCTGCCGGTGAAATGCTGGGCAAAGACCAACCCGTGATCCTGCAAATGCTGGAACTGCCGATGGAAAAACCGCAGGCGGCGCTCAAGGGCGTGATGATGGAACTCGACGACTGCGCCTTTCCGACACTCGTCGGCATGGTTGGCACGGACGATCCGAAAGTCGCTTTCAAGGACGCGGACTACGCCCTGCTGGTGGGTGCCAAGCCACGCGGCCCGGGCATGGAGCGCAAGGATCTGCTGATGGAAAACGCCAAGATTTTCATTGAACAAGGCAAGGCGCTCAATGCAGTTGCGTCGCGCGATGTCCGCGTGCTGGTGGTTGGCAATCCGGCCAACACCAATGCCTATATCGCCATGAAGTCCGCCCCCGATCTGCCGAAGAAGAACTTCACCGCCATGCTGCGCCTCGATCACAACCGCGCCATTTCCCAACTTGCCACACGCACCGGCAAGGCGGTTGCTGATGTTGAAAAGATGATCGTCTGGGGCAACCACTCGCCTACGATGTATCCCGACCTGCGCTCATGCACGGTAGCCGGCGGTGCCGCCCTGGCCGCCATCAATGACCAAGCCTGGTATCGTGAGACCTATATTCCCACGGTCGGCAAGCGGGGCGCCGCCATCATCGCCGCGCGCGGCGCATCGTCCGCCGCTTCAGCCGCCAACGCCGCCATCGGCCACATGCACGATTGGGCGCTCGGCACCCAGGGCAAGTGGGTCACCATGGGCGTGCCTTCCGACGGCAGCTATGGCATACCGCAAGACATCCTCTACGGCGTGCCGGTCACCTGTGCAGGCGGCGAGTACAAACGCGTTGAAGGCCTGGTCATCGACGACTACTCGCGCAGCATGATGGACAAGACCCTGGCCGAGTTGCAGGAAGAGCAAGCCGGCGTCGCCAGCCTGCTCGGTTGATGTCGGGCGACAGGATGAAGCGGGGCGCACGGAGGTCAAGCTGACGTGAGCCCGCCGCTTCATCCTGCCGCCGTTCTATACCAGAGAGCAAAACCCTTTCCGGCGCTCGCAGCCTGCGAGCACTTTGCCGGCTCGGACAAAACGCTGCGCAAGGCACTGCATCTGCAATCCGAGTTGCTGGTCGAGGGACGACCCATTTTCGACATCACAGCGGATTGCGAAGATGGTGCACCGCCCGGCCGCGAAGCCGAGCATGCCGGAATGATCGCAGATCTGCTGCTCGATCCGGCCAATCGCTACGGCAGGCTTGGCGCCCGCATCCACGATGTGACCCATGGGCATTGGCGCGACGATCTGCAGATCATCATCGGTCGTGCCGGCGCGCAAGTCGCCTACGTCGTATTGCCCAAAGTCGCGAACGCCAGCGACGCGCTGACCCAGATTGCCGCACTCGACGAGGTACGAACCCGCCGCAACATCGACCGCGAAATTCCGGTGCATGTGCTGATCGAAACACCCGGTGCGCTGCATGATGTCTGGCGCATCGCGGCACTACCGCATGTCGAATCGCTCGACTTTGGCGTGATGGATTTTGTCAGTGCTCATCATGGCGCCATTCCCGATACGGCCATGCGTTCGCCGGGACAGTTTTCACATCCGCTGATTGCGCGCGCCAAGTGCGAGGTCGCGGCGGCCGCCCTTGGCAATGGCATCGTTCCCGCGCACAACGTAACCACCGAGCTGAACGATCCTGATGTCGTGCGCGAAGATGCGCGCCGCGCGCGCAACGAGTTCGGCTTCCTGCGCATGTGGAGCATCCACCCGCGCCAGATCCAGCCTATCGTCGAGGCAATGCGGCCTGATCTTACGGCAGTGGCCGAAGCTGCCGGAATACTGCTGGCGGCGCAAAACGCCAACTGGGGCCCCATTGCCTGGGAAGGCAAACTGCACGACCGCGCTTCCTATCGCTACTACTGGGAGTTGCTGTGCCGGGCATACGCCACCGGCGTCGCTCTGCCGTCCGAAGCGCGGCATCGCTTCTTCCGTCCTGCCGCTCAAATTACTGATATCGTTTCCCACTGATCCAGACAAGAGGACCTCATCATGCTTGAAGCCTATCGCCAACACGTCGCCGAACGCGGCAACCTGGGTATTCCCGCTCTCCCGCTGACCAAGCAGCAGACTGAACAACTGGTCGCTCTGCTTACGGCGCCACCCAAGGGCGAGGAGGCATTCCTGGTCGACCTGATCACCCATCGCATTCCCGCTGGCGTAGACGATGCCGCCAAGGTCAAGGCCGAATTCCTCGCCGGGGTTGCCGCTGGCAGTACGGCGTGCCCGCTGATTTCCCGCGAAAAGGCCACCGAACTGCTCGGCACCATGGTTGGGGGCTATAACGTCAAGCCGCTGATCGACGTGCTCGACGATGCCGTGGTCGGCGCCGTCGCCGCCAAGGCGCTCAAATCCACCTTGCTGATGTTCGACTTTTTTCACGATGTCGCCGAAAAAGCCAAGGCCGGCAGCGCCAACGCCAAAGCCGTGATGCAATCCTGGGCAGATGCCGAATGGTTCACGCAGCGCCCGGCAGTGCCGCAATCGCTCAAGGTCACCGTTTTCAAGGTCACCGGCGAAACCAATACCGACGACCTCTCGCCCGCGCCCGACGCCTGGAGCCGTCCGGACATCCCGCTACATGCCCTGGCCATGCTGAAGAACCCGCGCCCCGGCATCGAGGCTGACAAGGTCGGCGAACGCGGCCCGATCAAGCAACTCGACGCCCTCAAGGCCAAGGGCCATCTCGTCGCCTATGTCGGCGACGTGGTCGGCACCGGCTCCTCGCGCAAGTCGGCGACCAACTCGGTGCTGTGGTTCACCGGTGAGGACATCCCCTTCGTTCCCAACAAGCGTTTCGGCGGCGTCTGCCTCGGCACCAAGATCGCCCCGATCTTCTACAACACCATGGAAGATGCCGGCGCCCTGCCGATAGAACTCGACGTCGAGCAGATGAACATGGGCGACGAAGTCGAACTGCGTCCCTATGAAGGCAAGGCACTGAAGAACGGCGCTGTCATTTCCGAGTTCAAGGTCAAGTCCGATGTCATTTTCGACGAAGTGCGCGCCGGCGGCCGCATCAACCTGATCATCGGCCGCGGCCTTACCGCCAAGGCGCGCGAGTTCCTCGGCCTGTCCGCCTCCACGCTGTTCCGCCTGCCGACATCGCCGATCGATTCCGGCAAGGGCTATTCGCTTGCACAGAAGATGGTCGGTCGCGCCTGCGGCCTGCCCGAGGGCAAAGGCGTGCGTCCCGGCACCTACTGCGAGCCGAAAATGACCAGTGTCGGCAGCCAGGACACCACCGGCCCGATGACTCGTGACGAACTCAAGGACCTTGCCTGCCTCGGCTTCTCCGCCGACCTGGTGATGCAGTCCTTCTGCCACACCGCCGCCTACCCGAAACTGGTGGACGTCAAGACCCACCGTACCCTGCCCTCCTTCATCACTGCCCGCGGCGGCATTTCGCTCAAGCCCGGCGACGGCATCATCCATAGCTGGCTCAACCGCCTGCTGCTGCCGGATACGGTCGGCACCGGCGGCGATTCCCACACCCGTTTCCCGATCGGCATATCTTTCCCCGCCGGATCCGGCCTGGTGGCCTTTGCCGCCGCCACCGGCGTCATGCCACTGGACATGCCGGAATCGGTGCTGGTGCGCTTCAAGGGTTCGCTGGCCGAAGCCGGCAAGCGCGGCATCACCCTGCGCGACCTGGTCAATGCGATTCCGCTCTATGCCATCAAGGCCGGCTTGCTGACCGTGGCCAAGCAGGGCAAGAAGAACATCTTCTCCGGCCGCATCCTCGAAATCGAAGGCCTGCCCGACCTCAAGGTGGAACAGGCTTTCGAACTCACCGACGCCTCCGCCGAACGCTCCGCCGCCGGCTGCGCCGTGCACCTCGCCAAGGCGCCGATCGTCGAGTACATGCGTTCCAACATCACCCTGATGAAGTGGATGATCGCCGCCGGCTACGAAGACAAGCGCGCGCTGGGCCGCCGCATCAAGGCCATGGAAGCGTGGATCGCCAACGGCACCCTGCTCGCCCCGGATGCCGATGCCGAGTATGCCGCAGTAATCGAAATCGACCTGGCCGACGTCAAGGAACCGATCCTGGCCTGCCCCAACGATCCGGACGACGCCAAGACCCTGTCCGAAGTTGCTGGCGAGAAGATCGACGAAGTTTTCATCGGCAGTTGCATGACCAACATCGGCCACTTCCGCGCCGCCGGCAAGGTGCTCGAAGGCAAGACCGACATCCCGACCCGCCTGTGGATCGCGCCGCCGACCAAGATGGACGCCATGATCCTCAACGAAGAGGGTTACTACGCCATCCTCGGCAAATCCGGCGCGCGCATGGAAATGCCGGGCTGCAGCCTGTGCATGGGCAACCAGGCGCAGATCAAGAAGGGCAGCACGGCGGTATCGACTTCGACGCGCAACTTCCCCAACCGGCTGGGCATCGACACCCGCGTCTATCTCAGTTCAGCCGAACTGGCGGCAGTCACGGCGCTGATGGGCCGGATCCCGACCATGGCCGAGTACCTGGAGCAGGTGCAGGCGGTGAATGCCAAGGCCGCCGACGTCTATCGCTACATGAACTTCGACCAGATTGCCGAGTTCAAGGAAGTGGCGGATACGGTGACGGTGTAGCGCGCGCCAAAAATCGGCGTGTCACCAACGCCGACTCCTGAGTATTGGGAACGGAACGCCCTCGACGGGAAATCGTCGGGGGCGTTTTGCTTGGCGCCGGCACCGCCTTGCGGTCAAACTGCCTGGGCCGCCACTCGAGCGGAAATCCAGTCGGCAAATGCCGCTGCCGTCATAGGCCGAGCGATGAAATAACCTTGGCCGATATCGCAGCCGGCCGCCGCAAGCCAGTTGAGGTCGGCCTCGCCTTCGATGCCCTCGGCGACCACGGTAAGGCCAAGCGCATGGCCCAGGGCAATGGTCGAGCGGACGATGGCTGCGTCCTTTGGCGACGTTGCCAGGGAGCCGATGAAGCTCTGGTCTATCTTGAGTTCATGCACCGGCAGCGACTTGAGGTAGGACAGCGATGCCTGTCCGGCACCATAATCATCGATCGACAGCTTGAGTCCGATGGCGGCAAGCTCGGCGAGATGTGACAGTGCCAGCGTCGGATCCTCCATCAGCGCGCTTTCCGTGATTTCCAGGCACAGCGCTGCCGGCGGTAACTCGTGCGCGGCGAGCAGTTCGCGCATCAGCACCACGAGGTCTGGATTGAGCAGGTCGCGTGCCGACAGGTTGGCCGAAAGAACCACCCGTATGCCGCGCTCACGCCAGTTGGCCGCCTGCGCAGCAACTTCCCCCAGCAGCCACGGCGTGATCTCGCGGATGAAGCCGGTCTGTTCGGCAAACGGGATGAAACGCCCGGGCGGCATCAGGCCGCGCTCGGGATGCTGCCAGCGCACCAGGGCCTCGGCACCGACGACGCGATCGGATGCCAGAGCGAGCTTCGGCTGGTAGTGAAGGACGAATTCGCGCCGATCGAGTGCCTGGCGCATCTCGCCGATCATCGACAGTTGCTCCGGCGGCGGGCCGTCGCCGACTTCCCCGGCCAGCGTGTAACCGCACTGGCGACGCTTGGCCGAGTACATCGCCAGTTCGGCGCGCCGCAACAGGGCATCCATGTCGCGGCCGTCGGCGGGACGGAAGGCGATACCGAGGCTGCCACTGACGTCGAGTTTCTGGCCGTCGAGTTCGATCGGTTCGCGCAACGCCGCCAACAGTCGTGCGGCGAAATTTCGCGCCGACAGCTCATCGGCACCTTCGATGACGAATGCAAACTCGTCGCCCCACAAGCGCGCCAGCTTGCCGCGCGGCGGCATCAGACCGGCAAGGCGCGCGCCGACTTGCTGCAGCAGGCGGTCGCCAACAGGGTGACCGAGCGCGTCATTGATCGGCGCGAAGCGATCGAGGTCGAGCACGGCGACCATCGCTGCGGCCTCAGGATCAAGCCCGGCCAGGTGCTCCGTCAGCCGGGTGCGGTTGGGTAGACCGGTGAGGGTATCTTCGTACGCCAGGCGCATTATCTTGTGTTCGCGCGAGGCGATTCCGCTGCGCATGTTTTCGAAGCCGGCAGCAAGCTGGCCGATCTCGTCCGACGCAGTGACCGCCACGGCTTGACTGTAGTCGCCGGCCTCGATGCGCTGTGCAGCTCGCGCCAGGGCATTGACCGGGCCGGCAATGCGTCGTGCCAGTCCGAAGCTGCCGATCACGAACAGTGCAATGCCGGCTCCGGCGATTATTTCCAGGGCATGTTCGAGTTCGCGAAACACGGCTTCGCTGTGTTCGAGCGAGTGCAGCAACAGGACGCGCGCCTGCGGCCCGAACGGCAGGGCAACGGCGTGATAGTTGCGGCCTTCGAGCGTCAGTTGCCGCGGCTGCTCGCTCAGCGCAGTCGATTGCTGTCTTTCCAGCGCGCCGCGCAGCGTCGGCGACAGCGAACTGGCGCGAATGCCGCCGGTCGCCACCACGCTGACATCAAGTCCGCTGCCGCGCGCGACCTCGGATGCCCAGGCATCCTCCACCGGAAAGCCCATCACCACCCATGCGGTTCGCATCGGCGCCAGGATCGGCACCACCACGATTTCGTAGAGCAAGCCGTCCTCCATCAGCGCGACGTCGCCGCTACGGCCACTGCTCTCTGCGGCGCGCAGCAGATCGCCGAACGGGAACGGGCGCGACGGTTTGCCGGGACGCTGGGTGTCGACGATCACTTCTCCGTTCAGGGAAAGCACCATCATGACGCGGGCACCGATACGCGAGCCGTGGTTGCGCAATACCGAGAGCACGGTGGCGCGATCCTGCGTGGCGATGGCCTCGCGAAAACTGAAATCCCCGGAAAGCACGCTCGCCGCGAGTTCGAGTTGCCTTCGATCGCGGTCGATCAGGTTGCTGACGTTGCGCGCCCCGGCGGTCAGTTGACGTTCCGATTCCGTCGCAATGATCGCCTCGCCGCTGCGCGCCACGATCAGCAGCATCATCAGCATCACGACCACCAGCAGGCCGACGAAGACAACGGCGATACGTCGTTCGAGAGTCCGGAACAGAATCATCGATCAATATCCGCCGACGTCCAGCGGGGGTTTCGCAACAATGGCGCGCGGCGCCACGTCGAGCGCGAGATCGATGTGGCGCGTTGCTCCGCGGAGCTCGATGCCGATGTCGGCGACGGCTGCTTTCTGGCGCGGATGCCAGAGGCGCAGGCGATATGCACCTGCCGGCACCCGGTCAATCCGCACCACGCCATCGGCGCCGGTTTTCGCGAACCAGGGCGTATCGACCACGAGTACGTACGCCTCCATCCAGTCGTGGATATTGCAGCCGAGCGCGACTACTCCGGTCTCGTCGAAAACTACCGGATTGGCGGGCTTGCCGGCGTAGAGCTTGATCTCGAAGACTTTCGCCGGCGAAAAAGAGTAAACGTGATGCTTGAAAGGATCGCGGTTGGGAAAATCAATCGCTGTGCCCTTCTGCACGATGCTCAGGTAGGGGACAAAGTCGCGATTGCGCTGCTCGATGGTCGCGCGTCGGCGCGATTTGGGTGGCACCCCGCTCACGGCATCAAGCACGACCGCAGCATCTTCCACGGGCGTTCCGGCCGGGGTTCTGACCCGCACTGTCACGCTCGCCGCGTCCGCGGCGCAGGCCAACGCCAAGACCAGTGCCGCCAGGATCAGACGCAGCGTCAGTCGGCCAGTTTGATGGCCGGCGCGATCTGCCATATTTCGGTAGTCAGCATGCCGTCGCGATAGACCAGCCCGTGCCATGCCTTGAGCGGCGTCTTGCCACCGTATTCAGCCTCGATTTCGAGAGACACGCCTTTCGGATTGGTACGGGCGGAAAGCTTCCCGGTGCGCGCCGGACGCGGCTGTCCGTCGTTAGCTGCGACGAACTTCTTCCACACCTCGCGAATCTCCGCCTTGCCACGATAACGGCCATCGAGCGGCCCACCTACCCAGTCCATGTAAGCGTCATCCGCATAATCAGCCATCAGCGCCTCGACGTTCCCCGCTGCAATCGCCCGCAGGTGCGCATCGGCCTTCTTCTCGTCGAGCGGACCAGCCAAGGCCGCCACGGATACCGCACAGCACAGCAGCGTCAGTATGCGTTTCATCATGAGTCTTCTCCGGTAGCCGCGATCAGGCGGCAAACGTGTTCCAAACCAGACGTATTGTTCGCCACGCTCGCCACGGCGTCAACCAGAAGCCGCAACACGGTACGGCTTCCCCGACGAATAATGTCGGCGCCCGCGGCCTGCGCTGGCACCTGTGCCACGCCGGATATCTATTCGAGCGGATCGAGGCCTGCAGGGAAGCGGCGAATGCGGTGACAGTGCAAACCTCAAGATTGGCGCGCGTTCGCCGTAGTACCAGCGCCGACTCTTGAGCATTGCCACAGAAACGCCCCTCCGGAAAACCGGCGGGGGCGCTTTGCATTCCTTCGGCGAGACTCACACCGGCAACAGATCGATCGCCTCTGATCACTCGTGCGACGACGCACCCGAAGGGCCACACTTACTCGTGGCATAAGCCCAATTGAGATAGGCAAAACGCAAACTGACCAATTCGCTATGCGCATCCGTGTCGCCACCCGAAGCCCGCTCAAACGCCGCCTGCAAATGCAGCTCACTTGCGCAGTGAAGTTCCGCCGGTGGCGTTTCCGGCGGCAAACCAACCATTTCATGGAGCGGACGAATCATTCTTGTATTCCTGATTTACGCTATTCGGCCTGGCAGACGTCAATTGGCCTTTGCCGCAGGTCGAGCGGTGTTGATAAGCTCGATTTTCGCCACTGCCTTCTTCAACCGACCGTCATCCAAGTCTGCCAGCAGCATCAGGCCGGCGCGCAGCAACGCGCTTCTCTTGACACCGATGCCGAGCGCCAACAGGCGCTTCTTCAGTGCGGTAAGCTGGACATACTCGGTGTCCGGCATCTTGCAGCGACTGGATACGAGTTTGAGTTTCTTCTGCTTGCCGCCGTTCGACTTCAGCCTTTTTGCAGGCGTTGCACTGCTTGCCGGTTGCCCGGCCGGCCTGGCCGCAAGGACTTTCGAAAGTCGCGCACGGCTGGCTCTGGTCACCGTGCTCGACTCGGCCGCTGCTGGGACGAGCTTCGCTGCGGTGGCCACGTTCTTGTCGGTTGGCATTCCAATTCCTTTCGTCAACTTTGCGATGGCACGTCATCAGTTTACCCAGCAAAGAACCAGCCGCCACCCGTCCCGACATCGATCCATCCAGACAGTGCACGAGTCGCTCCTGGCAATCATTCTATGCAATCCAAATGGAATGGAAATACCTGCCAACAGGTATTTCGGCTACCGCCTTACGGGTATTTTCGGGTGAGTGACAGGCGAGCCCTCATCTGCCTCAAACAAAACCTGGCGTCACGGCAATACCAGGCCGCTGCGGATAGCGTACCTGGTCAGGTCGACCACGTTATGTACCTGGAGCTTGCGCATCAGATTGCGGCGGTGAACGTCGACCGTGCTTGGCGCAATATGCAATTCTGCCGCGATTGCGGGCGCGCTCTTGCCTTCGGCGAGAAGGGTCACCACTTGCACTTCGCGACGCGAGAGTGCGTTCTTGTCGGGGATTCCCGACTTGGGTTGCCGGTCGCGCAGACTGTCGGCCAGTAAAGCCCCGACTTCAGAACAAAGATAGCTGCGCCCCTGCATCACGCTCCGAATACCCTGCTTCAACTCGGCGCCGGCCGCGGACTTGGTGATGTAGCCGCGAGCCCCCACGTCGAGCATCTGCTGGATGATGCGCCGGTCAAGATACGTCGACAAGGCCAGTACCTTCATGTCCGGGTGTCTGGCAAGCAGACGCCGCGTGATTTCAATACCTGATTGCCCGGGCAGGGCGACATCCATCACGACCACATCGGGTACCAACTCTGTCGCCACACGCAATGCCGCCTCGCCGTCGCCGACTTCGGCGACGACCTCCATACCGCCGTCCTGCTCCAGCACCGTGCGCAAGGCCTCGCGTACCATCGTATGGTCATCGACCAGCATGATCCGGATTTTCACGCCCGATCCTCCTTCGCGGCGATGGAGCACGGCACGGTCAAGGTAACCGCGGCGTCATTGCCACGGCTGCTGTCAATTTCCATTTTCGCCTCCGATAGTGGTCACCCGTTCGCATGGCGAACTCAGGCAATATTACCTTGCCCCGCAAACCATCATGGTAACCGGTTGGATCGAAGGCGCGACCATCATCGGTCATGATCAGCACGAGGCCGGTCCCGTCACGATGGCGAGGACGATCCGCTTTGTCATGCGTGGATAAAGGCGGGTTCCCAAGGGAATTGCGCCGTCCGGACAACAAACTAGTGAATATTCCCCAGCATGGCTTCGACATCGGCTTCGGCCTGAAGCCAGTCGGACATTTCGTTGCCGGGCTCGAAGCCGCGCTGCTGAGCGCGATAATAGGCGGCTTCGGCAATCATTTGCTCACGCGGACAGTCATCACTGCCGGGCGATGAAAACGGCTGACCAGATTCGCGCGCCTGCCGCGACGATCCATTGCCCTTGCTCTTGCTTACGGGTGCGTTGGTGGATTTCATGTGGGTCTCCTCATCTGGATGCAACGGAGTGAAAAAGCGCGCTGGCGGTACCAATGGCGACCGAAACATTCACTGCCTAGCCTCTTAGAAGCAGGCATCGATCCAGTGACTGGCCTGCGCATTGCCCGTGCGCGGCATTGAGACGACGGCAACTGGCGCACAGGAAAGCCCGTATAGTCGTCATGGCAGCGGGCGAAAGATCCCCCGCCAGGATAAGGTCCTCGGTCAAATGCTGCAGATGAACAAGATTGCCACGCTGCGGTTCATCGACGGAGAACTGCTCCAGCCACTGCCTGCTTACCCGCAAGACTCCTTGCAACTCATCTTCCAGGCTGTCGTGCGAACGAGGTTGGGCGGTGTGCGCGGAATCTTCTTTGTAGACCAAGTACATCGCATGCCTTTTCGCCCGTACTATGGGCGTGTATCGCCCTCTGGGCGGCGCAAATTGAGGAGAAACATTTCCTGCTCCTCCGTCATTACGCGGGACAAGTTGAGTTCGACTTCAAACGCCTGTCCGTCGGCATCCCTCGCCTCGAATTTTCGCCACTCGCCGTCTGCACAAAGGTAGACCAGATATCTCGTGTTATAGCTTGGCGAATTCCCTGCGAGGAAAAGACCGCCGATGAACTCTGAAATCCACCGTCCCACCAGGCGAACCTGACTGGCACCGAATATTTTCTCCGCAGGCGCGCCACAACTGAGGATTCTGCCCAACCGGTCCAGAATCAGGGTGCCATACTGAACCCCGTTCATCAGGTTTGCATCCGCATGAATCATGTCCGGCTTCGATGCGGCTTGATGCAGCGCTGTCGAGCTTTGTCCCATCATGATTTCCACCCGTCGGCGACGAGTCCGGTAAGTCGCTGAAACGCAACCGGAAGCGTGCGCATTAGTCCGAATGGGCAAAAGATATCCGGCTCAGCGGTGAAAGGAAATACCACGGTCGCCGTATTCGCGATACCGGAAAACCGGTACGTCTTGACGGCCGGCGAAACTGAACCTATTCGCGCCGCGACTCGCGACGGCCGGGCGACATGCGTTCCGGATACAAGTCGCGTCCTGCCTCGTGTACATCGCGGCGAAGCTGCCGACGATCTTCAGGTGACATCCGGTTGTCGTTGCCACGCGCCGATGCATCGCGCCTGGGAAGTTGTTCGGCGCGCTGGTCGGCCGGCATCATACGTTGCGGACCATCGCCACCGGGACCGCGCTCCGGCAATGAGCGCTGCGGTACCTCTGCTGCAGCACCCGCAGCCAGCAGCCACAGGACACTCGCCCCACACACCCATCCTGCCCCGCGTTTTGCCGTCACGACCATTCCTCTACGCTACTCAATGCAGGATATTGTAGACCTGCTCGCCCGCGACGTGGCTCGCCGCCATCAGGTAGTCGATGCCGGCCTGCGGCTCCGCGCCCCACAACGCCAGTGCGGCTGCCAGAGCCATGCTGATAAATAGTGGTTTCATGATTACCTCCGATAGTCCATTTTCGGGCCGCTGCCGCCTGCCTTGCCGCCTTGTTTGAGGCATCCATTCAGGCACGCTTGCATTGTCGGCAGGGCCTGTAAGCCAAGTGTTACCGGCAGATGGGCTTTGTAATCGTTTGTAAAGCCCGCTGGCGCGATGTCGGCGATCCGGCTAGCATTTACCCCATGAACGAAACCAAAGCCAAGATTCTGGTCGTCGACGACGATCTGCGCCTGCGCCAGTTGCTTGAGCGCTACCTCTCCGATCAGGGCTTCACCGTCAAGGCCGTACCCGACGCACCGGGCATGGATCGCGCGCTGGAGCGCGAGTTATACGATCTGATCGTGCTCGACCTGATGCTGCCGGGAGAAGATGGCCTGGCCATCTGCCGCCGGCTGCGCGGGACAGACAGCCCGGTCAGCATCATCATGCTGACGGCCAAGGGCGACGAGGTCGACCGCATTGTCGGCCTTGAGATCGGCGCCGACGATTACCTGCCCAAACCTTTCAATCCGCGCGAACTGGTGGCCCGTATCCATGCCGTGCTGCGCCGCCGCGCCGCCGCGCCGCCGCCGGGCGCCCCGGCCATCACCGAGGAAAGCGTGAGCTTCGGCAAAGTGCGGATCAATCTGGCGACGCGCGAGCTCGAGCGCGAGGACGAACGCACCCTGCTCACCTCGGGCGAGTTCGCCCTGCTCCGCGTTCTGCTCGAACACCCGCGCCAGCCGATGAGCCGCGACAAGCTGATGGAACTGGCGCGCGGCCGCGAATATGAAGTATTCGATCGCGCCATCGACGTGCAGATTTCGCGTCTGCGCAAGCTGGTCGAGGAAGACTCCAGTAAGCCGCGCTATATCCAGACCGTGTGGGGGTTCGGTTACGTATTCGTCCCCGACGGAAAAAAGCACGAATGAAGCTGTTGCCGCGCTCGCTGCTGTGGCGCACTTTTCTTTTGGTCGCCCTGCTGATGATGCTCTCGGTGGCCGCATGGTTCGCCATTTTTCGGGCCTACGAACGCGAACCACGCGCCCGGCAACTGGCGCAGACCCTGGTCAGCGTTGTCAACCTGACCCGGGCCGCACTCATATCGGCCCGTCCCGAGGCGCGCCGCGGATTGTTGCGCGACCTGTCCGATCGCGAAGGCATCCACATTTATCCGGCCGATGCGGCGGATCGGATCGCGCCTCTTCCCGACCGTCCGTTTCTCCAGCGGGTGGAAGAACTGGTTCAGGAACAGATGGGCGTGGAGACTCGCCTGACGCTTGAGCGGGAGGGCGAACGGGCCTTGTTCGTCAGCTTTCGCATCGATGACAGCGACGAAGGGGCTTTCTGGCTCGCGCTACCCCGCGAGCGCATCGAGCGCGTGTTTCCGCTCGGCTGGCTGGGCTGGGGGGTGGCGGCGCTGCTGCTATCCCTGGTCGGCGCCTGGGTCATCGTGTTTCGCATTACCCGTCCGCTGCAAGCCCTGCAACAGGCCGCGCGCAAAGTCGGCGCCGGCGAGACGCCGGCCCGCCTCGACGAAAACGGCCCGACCGAACTGGCGACGGTCGCCCGCGCCTTCAATCAGATGAGCGCCGACCTGGCCCGGATCGACCAGGACCGCGCCCTGATTCTTGCCGGGATTTCGCACGATCTGCGTACGCCGCTGACGCGCCTGCGCATGGGCATCGAAATGGCTCCCGACGAAGGCTTGCGTGAAGGCATGACGGCCGATGTCGAGGAAATGGACAAGACCATCGGCCAGTTCCTCGACTTCGCCCGTTCGGACGGCGGCGAAGCACAGCAGGAGGTGGATATGGCCGCCCTGCTGGACGAACTGGCCACACAATACCGGCGACGCGGCTTCAATGTCGCCGTATCGCCAGCGCCGACTCCTGGCATGGTAATGACGGTGCGGCCGCAAGCCCTGCGCCGCGCCGTCACCAACCTGATCGACAACGCACTGCGTTATGCCGGCAGTGAGTCGCCGGTGGAACTGGCCTTCAGCGCCGCCAACGGTGCATTCAGCATCGACGTTTGCGACCGCGGCCCGGGCATACCCGCCGAAGACGCGGAGCGCATGAAGCGTCCCTTCGCCCGGCTTGACGCAGCTCGCAGCAATGCCACCGGAGCCGGGCTCGGGCTGGCCATCGTCGATCGCATCGCCCGCTCCCACAACGGCCGCCTGGAACTGCTGCCGCGCGCAGGCGGTGGGCTGCTGGCCCGCTTCGCGCTGTCGCCGGTCAGTCCGACGCCTCCTGCCTGAGGCGGAGGGTCAGAGGTCTTTGCTCGCGTACTCTCGGAGCAGCGCGCGCGCGTGACGGTGCCGCGCCATCAGACGCGGATCGGTGACGATGAGACCGACGGTTTCGCCGATCACCATCACCACCCCCAGCACCGGCAGCACCAGCATCAAACCGGCCACGCCGGCCACGGCGCCGCCGACAAAAATCATCAGCACCGTCACCAGTGGATGCAATTCGAGGCTTTTGCCGATGGTGAGCGGCATATAAACAAAGTCGTCGAGCAAGCGCACCAGTCCAAACAGAGCGATCGCCCAGTAGGCCGTGCCCGGCGCATCGGGGAAGTCGGTTGCCGCCACCAGCACCACCAGCAGGCCGCCGAGGACCGAGCCGACATAGGGCACCCAGGCCAGCACGGCGCAGATCAGCCCGAGCGCCAGCGGGCCGGGAATACCGAGCAGCCACAGGCCGGCGGCGAGCGTCACGGTGTCGAGCAGGGTGAGATTGATCAGGCCCTGGAAATAGGCGCGCGAAGTGCGATCGATCTCGTGCAGGAGGTACAGCGTCCTTTCGAAAAAGGCGTTGGGCACGGCGGCGCTCAGGAAGCGCTTGAAGCGGCGCCCGTCGCGCAGAAAGAAAAAGGCCAGAAATGGCGCCAGCATAAGCGACGGAGCCCAGGTCATGATGCCGATGGCGACTGGTTCCAGATGATCGGAAATGCTGTCCGCGCCTTGCACCATACGTGCCGCCAGGGTATCCGCCAGATGAGCCCGGGCCAGGGTCGGCCAATGGGCCTCGATGTTACGCAGTGAATTGTCGAGCAATTGCAGACCACCCTGTGCGTAACGGCTTACCGTGTCCTGCCAATTGGCCAATTGCCCCGTAACCCAGGGTGTCACTGCGACCCCGACGACAAACAGCAGTGCAAGGAATCCCAGGGTGACCAGGCTTGCCGCGGCATCGCGGCTCATGCCGCGATAGATCAGCACCCTGACCGGCGGGTAAAGAAAGTAGTACAGGATCAGCGCGAGCAAAAAAGGCACCACCAACCACAGCAACTTCTGGAAAGCCAGCAACAGCAGGCACGTGGTCGCAATGATCACGGCCCAGACAATCGGGCCGGAACCATGATTGCCCCGCCTTGGCAGTTCCGACGATTTGATCGTTGCGCTCACCCGTCGGCTCTACAGCAGATGATGATAGGCACCCACCGACAACGCCATGTTGCGCATGCGGGTGCCAAGGTGGCACGCCAGTTGGCGCGATATTTTCGAAGCGATGCGGGCGTGGGTATCGAGCAGGCCGACGAAGTCGTCGCGGAAAAACACGATCAGATGGCAGGCGTTGGCGGCGCGAGCCTGCGCCGATCGCGGCGAGTCATCCAGAAGCGCCAGTTCGCCAAAAAAAGTGCCGGGGCCGAGTTGCGCGACGCGCCCGAAATCACCCTGGCGCCGGCGCGGAAGCCGCGCCTCATCGGGGACGGCTTGCGCCGTGCGCCCCGCTCCCTGCCGGGAAATCAGCACTTCGCCCGAGGCGATGATGTAGATGGCCTGCCCCTCTTCGCCTTCATCGAAGATCACCTCGTCTTTGAGGTAGTCGCGTTCATGCAGCAGGCCATCGACAATCTGCAACTCGGCCGGCGTCAGCTTGACGAACAGGCTGAGGCCGCGCAGGCGTTCCAGGCGCAACGGTATCTTGCTGGTGCGAAAAAAATTGACCACGGGTTATCGGCTCCGACGCAATGATGGAATTCTAATTCATCCTGGGTCGGCTTCGCGCGCTGCGCGCACCAGAAGTGCCACCGCATGTGCCACGATGCCTTCGCCGCGACCCTCGAAACCCAACCGCTCGTTGGTCTTTGCCTTGACGTTGACGGCCCCGGTCGCAACGCCCAGGTCGGCCGCGATGTTGGCGCACATCGCCGCGACATGGGGAGCCAAGCGCGGCGACTGGGCGATGATGGTGGCATCGACGTTGCTCACCCGCCAGCCTGCTGCACGCACTGCGTCCATCGCGCCGCGCAGCAAGCTGCGGCTGTCGGCGCCCTGCCACTGCGAGGCGGTGTCGGGAAACATGCCGCCAATGTCGCCCAGCCCCGCCGCACCGAGAATCGCATCGGTAATCGCGTGCAGCAGCGCGTCGGCATCCGAATGTCCGAGCAAGCCCTGATGATGTGGAATATGCACGCCGCCCAGAATCAGCTTGCGCCCCGGCGTCAGCGCGTGAACGTCATAGCCCTGACCAACGCGAAATGGAGCGTTCATTTCAGAAAAACCCTTTCACGGCAGCGACAAAATAATGAAGTTATCAGTTTTTTGTCATTAATATTGCCTTGATATGCGGCAACGCAGTAACTTAACACGCCAGTTCCATTTTTTATTGAAAGGGTTCCCATGAAGAGTTCCACCCAACGCCTTGCCGCGATCGCCGGCAAACACCGCATGACGCCTTCCGAGGCGCTGGTGGAGACCCTGGTGGCCAATGGCGTGACCGACGTCTTTGGCATCGTCGGCTCGGCCTACATGGACGCGCTTGACATCTTCCCCGCCGCCGGCATCCGTTTCGTGCCAACGGTGCACGAGCAAGGCGCCGGCCACATGGCCGACGGCTATGCCAGGGTCACCGGCCGCCACGGCGTCTGCATCGCGCAGAACGGCCCCGGCATCACCAACTTCGTCACTTCGATTGCCGCCGCCTACTGGGCCCACAGTCCGGTGGTCATGATCACGCCCGAGACCGGCAGCATGAGCATCGGCCTCGGCGGATTTCAGGAAACAGAGCAGTTGCCGATCTTCTCGAAGATCACCAAGTACCAGGGCCATGTCAATAATCCCAAACGCATGGCCGAGATCACCGCCCGCTGCTTCGATCGCGCCATGCTGGAGATGGGCCCGACGCAACTCAACATCCCGCGCGACTTCTTCTACGGCGACCACGACTACGAAATCCCGCAACCGATACGCATCGAGCGCGGCGCCGGTGGCGAAAAAAGCCTCGACGAAGCGGCCGAGTTGCTGGCCAACGCCAAATTTCCGGTGATCCTTTCCGGCGGCGGGGTAATCTCGGCCGATGGCATTGCCTCCTGCGTCGTGCTCGCTGATCTTCTCGGCGCCCCGGTGGTGACCAGCTACCTGCACAACGATGCCTTTCCCGCCGACCATCCGCTGTGGTGCGGACCCCTCGGCTACCAGGGTTCCAAGGCCGGCATGAAGCTGATCGCCCAGGCCGACGTGGTGCTGGCGCTGGGAACGCGTCTCGGCCCCTTCGGCACGCTGCCGCAGTACGGCATGGACTACTGGCCGCAGAATGCCAGGATCATCCAGGTCGATGCCGAGGCGAAGATGCTCGGGCTGGTGAAGAAGATTTCCGTCGGCATCTGCGGCGACGCGCGTGCCGCGGCGGACGCCATCGTCTCGCGCCTCACCGGCCGCTCCCTGGCCGGTGCCGGCAACCGGGCCGCGCGACTCGCCGAGGTGGCAAAACAGAAACAGGACTGGGAAGGCGAACTCGGCAGCTGGACGCAGGAAAGCGACCCCTGGAGCCTTGAGATAGCGGCTGGCAGCCCGTACATGCATCCGCGCCAGATGCTGCGCGAACTGGAAAAGGCCATGCCGCCGCATGCCATGGTGTCCACCGACATCGGCAACATCTGCTCGGTGGCCAACAGCTACCTTCGCTTCAACGGCGCCCCCAGCATGTTCGCGGCGATGAGCTTCGGCAATTGCGGCTACGCCTTCCCCACCATCATCGGCGCCAAGCTTGCCGCGCCGGAGCGGCCAGCGGTAGCCTACGTCGGCGACGGCGCCTGGGGCATGAGCTTCGGCGAGATCCTGACCTGCGTGCGCGAGAAAATTCCGGTCACCGCCGTCGTCTTCCACAACAAGCAATGGGGCGCCGAGAAGAAGAACCAGGTGGACTTCTACAACAACCGCTTCCTCGGCTCGAACCTGGAGAATCCAAGCTTTGCCGGCATGGCGCGGTCCATGGGTGCAGAAGGCCTGGTAGTGGACCAGCTGTCCGACGTCGGCCCGGCGCTGCGCGCCGCCTGCGCCGCGCAGAAGGAGGGCAAGACGACCATTCTTGAAATGATGGTGACGCGCGAACTGGGCGATCCCTTCCGCCGCGACGCACTTTCCAAACCGGTGCGTTATCTTGATCGATACAAGGCGTATGTTTGACTCGCCGCCTGCCGCAGGACTGTCAGTAACAGCTCAGCGCCTTTGCGTCACGGCTTTGCCCGGTTCTCCAGTATCCACGCTGCAAGCTGCAGATCCAAAGGATAGGTGACCTTGAGGTTGCTGGCATCCGCTGCCACCAGGCGCGGCGAGAGCCCCATCGCCTCTATGGCGCCGGCTTCGTCGGTGACCTGCGGCGCAAGATCGAGCGCAGCGAGCAGCGTTCGGTGGCGGAACATCTGCGGTGTCTGCGCCTGCCACAGACCTTCGCGCGGCACTGTTTGCAGAATGCGGTCGTCCTCCCCGGCTCGCTTCAGGGTGTCGGCGACAGGCACGGCCAACAGGCCGCCGGCATCATCCTGGCCGACTTCGGTGATCAGCTTCTCAACCATCGCCACCGTAAGACAGGGCCGTGCCGCATCGTGCACCAGCACCCAGTCGTTGCCAATTTCAAGCTGGTCGCCTAGTTCGGCGGCCATCGCCCGCAAACCGTTGGCGACACTTTGCGCACGGATCTCGCCGCCACAGCGCAGGACGCGCAATTTCGGGCCGAGTGCCACCATTTGTGCAGCGGGCCATAGCGCGTCATCCGGCGCCAGCACCACAAAAACATTCGCAATCGCCGGCGTGGCGCACAATGTCGCCAGTGCGTGCCGGATCATGGGCTGGCCGGCGAGCGGCAGGTATTGTTTAGGCGCGGCGCGACCCGAGAGAACGCCCATGCGCGACCCCGAGCCCGCAGCAGGAACCAGTGCGTGATAAGAACTTTTAGTCATCGCGCAATTCTATACAATCGCATTACAGGAAGTCGCGGGAGACAGAAGATGTTCGCCGCAGAAGCCGGCTACGAAGTCATTCAAGCCTTTGCCACCAGTATCGGCATCGGCCTCCTGATCGGTCTTGAGCGTGAGCGCCAGTCCGATCTCAAGGCCGGCTTGCGCACCTTTGCCCTGGTGGGCATGCTCGGCTGTCTCTGCGCCCTGCTGGCGCAAACCACCGACAGCGGCTGGATACTCGCCGCGGGCATGCTCGCCATCGCCGCCATGATGATCGCCGCGCACGTCTCCGATCCGCTCGATACCGGCGACCCGGGAACCACCTCGGTGATCGCGCTGATGGTCTGCTACGCACTCGGTGCGATCGTCTGGTTCGGCTACACCTCGACCGCCGTCATGCTGGCAATCGCCACCACGGTGCTGCTGTACTTCAAAGCCCAGTTGCATGGCATATCGAGAAGCCTGACGCATATCGACCTGCTGTCGATGTTGCAGTTCGGCGTGCTGGCGCTGGTGATCCTGCCGATTCTGCCGGACAAGGATTTCGGCCCCTACCAGGCCCTGAACCCGCACAACATCTGGTGGATGGTGGTGCTGATCTCGGGCGTGTCGCTGGCAGGCTACGCCGCCCTGCGGCTGACCGGGGCGCAACACGGCGCGGCGCTGATCGGCCTGTTTGGCGGCATCGCCTCATCCACCGCGACCACCATGATCTTCGCCCGCCACGCCAAGGCCAATGTCGATCTCGGCCGCACGGCCATGGTGGTGATCCTGCTCGCCAACATTGTCGTCATGGTGCGCCTCGGGCTGGTCTCTTTCGCGGTCGCACCCAACATTGCCGAGCAGTTGTTCGGCGTCCTCGGCTGCGGTATCGCGCTGGGCGTCGGCGCCACGCTCTGGGGCTGGCGCCAGCTCGCTGGCGGCGATGCGCTGCCCATGCCGAACGTCACCAACCCCACCGAGATCAAGACGGCGCTTACCTTCGGCGGACTCTACGCGCTGATCCTGGTGCTATCCGCCTGGCTGCAGGATGTTGCCGGCAACCGTGGCATCTACCTGCTGGCGCTGGCCTCGGGCCTGACCGACGTCGATGCGATCACGCTGTCGTCGCTGCGCATGTTCAGCATGGAAAAATTGTCTGCCGCGCAGACCATTACCGCGATAACCCTGGCAACGCTTGCCAACCTCGCCTTCAAGACCGGGCTGGTAGTCGTCATCGGCGGCGCCGCGCTGGCCCGCCGTACCCTGCCGGGACTCGCCGCCATTGCGGTGGGACTTGTCGGCGGACTGTTGCTGATGACATGAGGTGAGATGACCATGAGCCCTGCTACCGCAATTCGTCCGCCCGCCGTTGCCGGCAGCTTCTATCCCGGCAATCCTGCCAGTTTGCAGGACGAATTGGCGACCTGTCTTGCCGTACCGCCAGCGCCGACTTCCGAGCATGCCGCAACCGGCTTGCTCAAGGCCTTCATCGTGCCCCATGCCGGATACGTCTATTCCGGCGGCACCGCCGGCCACGCCTATGCCCTGCTGGCACCACTCGCCGGCCGCATCCGGCGCGTGATTCTGCTCGGGCCGTGTCACCGGGTTTCCGTGCGCGGACTGGCGGCGCCCACGGTGCAGGCTTTCGCCACGCCGCTGGGTTCAATTCCGCTCGACCGTGCCGCCCTCGATGCGCTGTCCGACTTGCCGCAAGTGGTCGCCAGCGACGCCGCCCATGCGCAGGAACATTCGCTGGAAGTGCAACTGCCTTTCCTGCAAACCGTGCTCGGCCAGTTCTCCTTGGTGCCGCTGGCGGTCGGCCAGACCGGCGCCGCCGAAGTGGCGCAGGTGCTGGAGCGGCTGTGGGGCGGGCCGGAAACCCTGATCGTGATCAGTTCCGACCTTTCACATTTTCATAGCTACCGCGAAGCGCAGACCATCGACAACGCAACGGCGCAACACATCCTGGCCCTCGATCAACTCACCAGTTTCGATCAGGCCTGCGGCGCGCTGCCGATCAACGGACTGCTCGCCGTGGCGCGGCGGCGCGGATTGCGCATCGAACGCCTGGCGCAATGCAACTCGGGCGATACGGCCGGCGACAAGTCGCGCGTGGTCGGTTACGCCTCCTTTGCCCTCTACGAATCCGAAGTCATTGCCGCCGATCCCGGTCCGGCACTGCTGGTGCGTGCCCGCAATGCCGTCGCGGCCCGCCTCAAGCAGCCGACACAGACCGAAGCAGCCCATCCGGCACTGGCCCTGCCCGGCGCCACCTTCGTCACGCTGACGCAGAACGGTCAGCTTCGCGGCTGCATCGGCTCGTTGCAAGCGCATCGCCCACTGGATCAGGATGTGCGCGCCAACGCCGTCGCCGCCGCCTTCAGCGACCCGCGCTTCCCGCCGCTGACGCTCGAAGAATTTTCCCGCACTCGCGTCGAGGTGTCGCTGCTCACCGCACCGCAGGCAATGACCTTCAACAGTGAGGCGGACGCCCTGCGCCAGTTGCGGCCGAATGTGGATGGCATCATCTTCATCGCGGGCCAACGACGGAGCACCTTTCTGCCGCAGGTCTGGGAACAATTGCCGGAACCACGCACCTTCATGGCCCATCTAAAGCAAAAGGCCGGCCTGCCGGCCGACTGGTGGTCCGCCGAGGTGCAACTGCAGCGCTACGAGGTGCAAAAATGGAAAGAAGCGCCGATCCCATAGCCGGCGTGCCGGCACGCTGGTGGCATAGCCTGGACGACGGCCGCATCCAGTGCGACCTCTGCCCGCGTAATTGCCGCGTGCACGAGGGGCAGCGCGCCGCCTGCTTCGTGCGCGCCATGCAGGGCGGCGAAATGCTGCTGACCACCTACGGCCGCAGTTCGGGCTTCTGCATCGATCCGATCGAAAAGAAGCCGCTCAACAACTTCCATCCCGGCTCCAGCGTGCTGTCCTTCGGCACCGCCGGCTGCAACCTGGCCTGCAAGTTCTGCCAGAACTGGGACATCTCCAAATCGCGTGACATGGATCGCCTGATGGATGACGCCACGCCGCAGGCCATTGCCCGCGCAGCGCAAACGCATGGCGCAAAAAGCGTCGCCTTCACCTACAACGACCCGGTGATCTTTGCCGAGTACGCCATGGATACGGCCGATGCCTGCCATGCCCTGGGCGTGAAGAGCGTCGCCGTCACCGCCGGCTACATGCACCTTGAGCCGGCGCGCGAGTTCTACTCGAAGATGGACGCCGCCAACGTCGACCTCAAGGCCTTCACCGACGACTTCTATGAGAAGCTCTGCGGCGCCCGTCTGCAGCCGGTGCTCGACATCCTGGCGATGATCCACCACGAAACCGGTTGCTGGCTGGAAATTACCACCCTGCTGATTCCCGGCAAGAACGATGGCGACGACGAACTGAAGGCGCTGTCCGCCTGGGTGGCGAGGGAACTCGGACCCGATGTGCCGCTGCATTTTTCTGCCTTCCATCCAGACTGGAAGATGAGCGACATCCCGGCCACACCGCAGGCCACCCTCGCCCGCGCCCGCCGCATCGCCATGGATGCCGGCCTGCACTACGTCTACACCGGCAACGTACACGACAAGGCCGGCGACGAAACGCTCTGCCCCGGCTGCGGCAAGGCCGTAGTCCAGCGCGACTGGTATCGCATCCTCGGCTACGCGCTGGACGATACGGGGCATTGCCGGCATTGCGGCACGGCCATTGCCGGTCGCTTCGGCGTATTTGCCAAGCCCTTCGGCCCGCAGCGTATTCCGGTCAGGCTGCACGCCGGCGCCTGAGATCGACCGTCGTCCAGCCACCACGCACGGACATGAACATCCTTATCCCGTCACAGCGGTACAGCCGTTGGAAGAACTGGATCATCTGCCTCGCGGCCATTCTGCTGGGAGGCTGCGTCAAGATCTATATCGTCGGGCACACCGACGACTGGTCGGATTACATGACCGGGACCGGAAGTGCCGCTCCCCTGGGTGGCGAAGGCTCTGCCGAAATACGTTTCGCCAAGCTCGATACGGCCTGCAAAGGAACATTCAAGGACTATGCGCTGGGCAAGGCGCGCGGAGAAATCCGGTGCGACGACGCCCGGGTCATCAAGACCGAGTCCTGGGCTGTTTCCCTGTCGGCCGGCAAGGGTTATGGCACCGACCAGTTAGGCCACCGCGGCGAGTTCGCTTTCTTCACCGACATCAACGACTACGAGCAGGAACTGGCGTCGGTTCGCGCCGAGGTCGAACGCCGGAAACTGGACGTCGTCCACCTGCGGGCGCCACGCCAGATGCCAAGCATGATCGAGGCGCCAGGAGCCGCAACGCCCGCCGCGGCACAGGCGGCAACCGTATTGCCGCCACCGGTCGCGATGCCAGCCGCGCCGCCGACCGCTGCAGTTGTCCCCGCAATAGCACCCGGCAGCACGGGCAAGCGCCTCGCGTTGGTGATCGGCAACGGCAGCTACCGTGACGCGCCGCTGAAGAATCCGGTCAGCGATGCGCGGGCGCTTTCAACCAAGCTGCGCGCGCTGGGCTTCGAAGTCATGAGCGGGGAAAATCTCGGCCAGCGCGAGATGACCCGCCTCGTCGCGCGCTTCGGCGAGCGCCTGGCCGGGCACGATGTCGGCATGTTCTTCTTCGCCGGGCACGGCATCCAGGTCAAGGGCAAGAACTACCTGATTCCGGTGGACGCCCAAATCGGCTCCGAGAATTCGGTGCGCGCCGAGGCCGTCGACGTCGATGCCGTGCTCGACCAGCTTTCCGCCAGCCCGCTCAATCTGGTGATCCTCGATGCCTGCCGCAACAATCCCTTCGAAAGACGTTTCCGCAGCGTGGGTGGGGGCCTGGCGCAGATGGACGCGCCCAAGGGCACGCTGATCGCCTATGCCACGGCGCCCGGAAAGGTGGCGCAGGATGGCGAAGGCGCAAACTCAACCTACACGACCGCCCTGCTGAAAGTGCTGGCGGAGCCAGGACTGCCGGTGGAATCGGTATTCAAACGGGTGCGCAGCGAGGTCTCGCGCATGACCGGCGATACCCAGATTCCGTGGGAGGCGTCGTCCCTGACCGGCGATTTCTTTTTCGTCAGCGCCAGTTCGCCGCCGAAGTCCGCGCCGGCCGCCGGCGCAGACTCGGAGGCGGAGCTTCTGTTCTGGCAGTCGGTAAAGGACAGCCCGGATGCCGGCGACTTCGAAGCCTATCTGCGTCAATACCCGAATGGGCGTTTTTCGGAAATCGCCAGGAACAGGCTGAATCGCCTCAAGTCCGCGAAATAGATCCAGTGTCGGCATGCAACCGGAACCGCTCTGGCGGACCAGCCGCGACGATACAGTTTCGGTGCCGGCTACCATCGGCTTGAACGGCATCCCCATCAGGATGTCGCGCTCGATCCCGGGCGACACAATCAACATAAATCCCATGACTTGATAGTGGCAATTTGAGGGGCTTGCCATCGCCGACTTGGCTACTACAATTTGTGATTGACACTTGAACTATTGCTTTTTGCGACTTGACCTTCGATCGCGAGCGATTGAAGAAGGAAATCCGGGTGACCTACGGACGGGTAGCCGAGCAACCGGATGGTGATTTTCATTTTCATCGCGGCCCGGCATACGCGTCGTCGGCACTCGGCTACGATCGTGCCGAACTGGACGAACTGCCCGGTTTCGTGACCGCGCCCTTTGCCGGAGTCGGAAATCCGCTGAAGGTGCGCAGCGTGCCGCGCCGCGCGACGGTGATCGATCTGGGTTCCGGCGGCGGCATGGATTGTCTGCTGGCCGGGCGTCGGGTTGGGCCGGAAGGCAAGGTCATCGGCTTCGACATGACCGAGGCGATGCTGGGCAAGGCTCGCGAGGGTGCACAGGTCGCCGGAATGCGTCATGTACGTTTTGAGCAAGCGGATATTTCGCAATTGCCGATCGACGACGCATTGGTCGACGTCGCAATTTCAAACGGCGTAATCAATCTCAGCCCTGAAAAGCCGGCTGTCTTCGCCGAACTCCACCGCGTACTGCGCAAGGGCGGCTGGGTTCAGTTTGCCGACATCGTGATCGAATCCGAGCTGTCGGCGGCAGCGCTCAACGATGTCGAGCTCTGGGTCGGGTGAATCGCGGGTGCTCTGCAGTCTGCAGGCTATCTCGCGGCACTCGCCGAAGCAGGGTTTGAGCGCGCCGAAGTGGTCGAGTATTTTGATACCTTCGCCGGTACCAGTAAGGAAAACACCGCACGCAAGTATGGCGTGCGTGGCGCAAATTTCATCGCCTATAAAGTTTGATTGCACACCGGGCGCGGGTTTGTTCCGGCAAAGCCGGGGGTTCGCTGCTCTTCCAGGTCGGCGACACCCGGGATAAGCCGGTGCCGGCTTGTGCCTGGCATCGAGTTACAGCGTTACCCGCGTCCCCAGTTCCACCACCTGATTCGGCGGCAGTCCGAAGTAATCCGCCGCCGTGCCGGCATTGCGGCACAGCGTTGCGAACAGGGCCTCGCGCCAGTAGGGCATCGCGGCGCCGACGCGCGGTATCACCGTTTCGCGGCCGAGGAAATACGAAGTCGTCATCGGCTCCATGTCCAGCCCCTGCTCGGCACACCACTCCAGCGCCGCCGGCACGTCGGGCGTGTCCATGAAGCCGAAATGGATGCCGACGCGGTAGAAGCGATGGTTCAGGCGCTCGACCACCACCCGCTGCGCATCCGGCACACGGGGCTCGGAGCGCACCGTCACCGTCACCAGCGCCACTTGTTCGTGCAGCACCTTGTTGTGCTTCAGGTTGTGCAGCATGGCGTGGGGCACATGCTCCGGATAGGGCGTCAGAAACACCGCCGTGCCCGGCACGGTGGTCGTGTCCGGGGTCTCGATGCCGGTGATGAAGTCCTTGAGAAACAGCGCCTGGGTGTCGAGCCGCTCGTCGAGCAACTCGCGTCCGGCTTTCCATGTCGTCAGCAGCAGATAGACCACGCCGCCAAAGACCAGCGGGAACCACCCGCCATCGAAAATCTTGGTCGAGTTGGCGGCGAGGAAGGTCAGGTCGAGAGCCAGCAGCACGCCGAACACCGGCATCGCCAGCCGTTTCCGCCACCCCCACTGCCGGCGTGCGACGAGGTAGGCGAACAGCGTGGTGATGATCATGGTGCCGGTGACGGCGATGCCGTAGGCCGCCGCCAGGTTGGTGGATGACTTGAAGGCCAGCACCAGCGCGATCACGCCCAGCAGCATCAGCCAGTTCACGCCGGGCATGTAGATCTGGCCCATCTGGCGGCCGGAGGTATGCAGCAGTTCCATGCGCGGCGCATAGCCGAGCTGGATCGCCTGCTGCGTGATCGAATAGACGCCGGTGATCACCGCCTGCGAGGCGATCACCGTGGCCGCCGTGGCCAGGCCCACCAGCGGCAGCAGGAACCAGTCCGGCGCCATCAGGTAGAAGGGATTCCTGATCGTCGCCGGGTCTTCCAGCAGCAGGGCGCCCTGGCCGAAGTAGTTGAGCAGCAAGGCCGGCAGCACCAGGCCGAACCAGGCCAGGCGGATCGGCCGCCGACCGAAGTGGCCCATATCGGCATACAGCGCCTCGGCGCCGGTCACCACGAGGAAAACGCTGCCCATGGCGAGAAAGCCCAGGCGCGGATCGGCGCCAAGAAAAGCCAGTGCGTGCCCTGGCCAGAGCGCCGCCAGCACCGACGGATGACGCAGGATCTGCATCACGCCCAGAGCAGCCAGTGCGACGAACCAGACGCAGGTGACCGGCCCGAAGGCCACGCCCACCTTGGCTGTGCCTTGGCTCTGGATCCAGAACAGCGCGACGAGAATGCCCAGCGTGATCGGCACGATGTAGGGGGCGAACACGGGGGTGGCCACTTCCAGACCTTCCACCGCCGAGAGCACCGAAATCGCCGGCGTGATCAGGCCGTCACCATAGAACAGCGCGGCGCCGCACAGTCCGAGCAGGATCACCGCCTGCCGCGTGCGACCGGATATGCCCTCGTCGGCCAGCACCCGCGCCATCAGGGCCATGATGCCGCCCTCACCCTTGTTGTCGGCACGCAGGATCAGCATCACGTATTTGAACGAAACGACGATTACCAGTGACCAGAACACCAGCGAGAGGATGCCCAGCACATTCTCCGGGGTGATCGGCACCGGATGGTGGGCGTTACCGAAGACTTCCTTGATGGCGTAGAGCGGGCTGGTGCCGATGTCGCCATAGACCACGCCGAGGGCGGCCAGGGCGAGGATCGCGGTGCTGTCGGAGCTTGACTCGTGGCTCATGTCGCGTAGTCCTGAATCTGGAAACGATAACCGATCCCGGTTTCGGTGAGCAGATACCGGGGCCGCGCCGGGTCGGCTTCGAGCTTCTGCCGCAGATGGCCGATATAAATGCGCAGATAGTGGCCGCGTTCGGCGTAGCCCGGCCCCCATACGTCCTTCAGCAACTGGCGATGCGTCAGGACGCGGCCCGCTTTCGTCAGCAGCACGCCGAGCAGGCGGTATTCAATCGGCGTCAGGTGAATGGCGGCGCCATCGCGGGTGACCGTGCGATGAGCGCGGTCGACGCGGATGTTGCCGAATTCGATCACCGTCCCGCCAGCGCCGACTTTCTGCCGCCGCAGCAGGGCGCGCACCCGCGCCCGCATTTCCTGAACACCGAAGGGCTTGGTCAGGTAATCGTCGGCACCGGCGTCCAGCGCCGCCACCTTCTCCGCCTCCGCCGAGCGGGCGGATAACACCAGCAGCGGCAGCATGGTCCAGGTGCGCAGTTCGCGGATCAATTCGACGCCATCGCGGTCCGGCAGACCGAGGTCGATGATCGCCAGCGCCGGCCCCGGCCCGGTAAAAGCCTCCAGCGCCCCGGCCGCCGAACTGGCTTCGACCACGCGGCCTTCGTCCTCCAGCGCGGCGCGGACGAAACGCCGAATCTGCGGCTCGTCCTCGACCACCAGGATCAGCGGGCGATCATCATTCACCGGCTTCCTCCTCCAGCACCGGCGGCGTACCGAGCGGCAGCGTGAAAACAATCCGGGTTCCGCCTTCCGCACGCCGCTCCGCCCGGATGCGCCCGCCATGCGCCTCGACAATGGCGCGGCAAATCGCCAGGCCAAGGCCGCCGCCGGCGCCCGAGTGCCGTCCGCGCTCAAACAGGTCGAACACGCTTTCCTCACCGTCCGGCGGC
This sequence comes from Sulfuritalea sp., assembly GCA_030651305.1. Taxonomy (GTDB): domain Bacteria; phylum Pseudomonadota; class Gammaproteobacteria; order Burkholderiales; family Rhodocyclaceae; genus Sulfuritalea. The sequence goes on from JAUSCI010000069.1 coordinate 37,623, forward strand.
AAGCCCGGTCCGGCATCGACAACGGCCACTTCCGCGACGTCGCCTGCCACCTGCGCGGTGATGAGGATCTCCCCCTTGGGCGCGTATTTGGCAGCATTCTCCAGCAGGTTGCAGAACACCCGCTCCAGCAGCACGGCGTCGAACTCCAGCGGCGGCAGGTCCGGCGCCAGTTCTACGTGCACCTCACGCCCCACCAGCACTCCCGCCATCGCCTTGAGGCTGCTGCCGACGACTTCCTCCAGCGGCTGCCATTCCCGGTTCAGCACGATCTTGCCGGTATGCAGACGGGCCATGTCCAGCAGGTTATGGACCAGGCCGGACAGACACAGCGCCTGGTCGCGGATCGCCACTGCCGACTCGAACGCCGATGGCGGCAGGGAGGGGCGGGCTAGCGTCAAGGCGTCGGCCAAACCCACCAGTACCGTCAGCGGCGTGCGCAGGTCATGCGACACGGCGGAAAGCAGCGCAGTGCGCAGTCGTTCCGATTCCATGCCCAGCGTCACCTCCTGAACCACTTCGCCGTAGTGCAGGCGTTCGACGGCGATCGCCGTCAGCGATGCCACCGCATCGAGCAGCGGACGTTTCTCTGCGGCGCAGAACCGCTCGGCATGTTCGGAGAAAACCAGAAGCACCCCGCGCGTCCGCACCGACGAGACCAGCGGCAGCGCCAGTGCCGGAGCGAAGCCGCTCTCCTCTGCCGCCAGGGGCATCGGCTGTCCTTGCTCATAGACCGCACGCACATGAGCCTGCTGCTGGTCCCCACCCTGTCGCGCCGGTATTGCCGTCAGGGCATCGTCACCGCGCGGCAGATAGAGAACCGCGTCGATCTCCATTCGCGAGCCGAGAAAATCGCGCACGATATCTGCCACTTGTTCCGCTGCCACTGCACCGGACAGCAATTTCGCCATGTCGTAGAGCGCCCGCATCTCATCCTCGCGCCGGGTCGCCAGCAATGCCTTCTCGCGCAGACGGGCCGCAAGCTGGCCGATCACCAGGGCCACCACCAGCATCACGGCGAAGGTAATCAGATATTGGGCGTCGGCCACCGCCATGGAAAATCTCGGCTCGACGAAAAAGAAGTCGAACAAAGCCACGCCGCCGAAGGCCGCCAGGATCGCCGGACCGCTGCCAAGCCATACCGCCACCAGCGCCACGACCAGAAGAAAGATCATGACAATGTTGGCGGCATCGACCACGCCATGCAGCGGCAAGGTCAGCAGGGTCGTCGCCACGCAGGCCAGCGCAGCCCGGAAATAATCGCCCATGCCGCGCGATGGTTTCGGTTCGCTCATGAATTCATGCTACCCGCCGAGTTGTAAAAAGGGGGTAAAAATCGACCCTCGCACGGTTTGAGCGCACCCCCCGCGTCAGGACCCTTGGCAACGCAGCGGATTCCGAGGGGTCCTGATGTGGGCTCATGGCCAGAGGCTGTTACGATAAGCGAATGATAAGCACTCGAACTGAACCCGGCCTGCTGGCCAAGCTCTTCGCTCTGATTGCCGGAGTGGTCGTGCTCGTGCTCGGGTTCATGTTCTCCCTGATACTGCTGACCGTCGTCGTGGTTCTCGGCCTTGGCGCATTGGGCTACTTCTGGTGGAAAACCCGTGCACTGCGCAAAGCCATGCGGGAGAACCCGAAAGGTGGGCGGGATACGGGCGGGCAGGTAATCGATGGCGAGGCCACCGTCGTGACGGAGTACCGTGTGACCGAACGGATTGTCCTGCCGCACGAACCGCCGGAGAAATGACCCGAATCCAGCGTACCCAAAGGCAGAGCGGAATCCGCAAGCTGGCAGGTCAGGGAACAAGGTGTGCATTGCATGCAGTGGCCGAGCCAAAGTCGGCGCTGGCTCACTCTGCATGCCTGGCCTCTGTATGACGGGATTCCCCTTCGGGGCCGTCAATTCCGCTTTGCGGGCAGGCAACGCCGCTGCGTATCCCACCGGGGGATACCGTCTGCCTTCCGTTGGGTAGCAGACATATAATTCGCGGCTAATCGGCAACCCGCATTCCATGAAGTCCCTGCTGTCCCTTCCCGAACTGCCCAAACCCGGCCTACGCCTCGATCTGCCGCCTCTCGCTGCTTCCGCCGACGCGCTGGCGCTGGCGCAGCTCGCCCGACCCGGCCGGCTGCTGGCGGTGGTGAGCGCCAGTCCGCTCGAAGCCCAGCGCCTCGCCGAGGAAATCGCCTGGTTCGCGCCGGATCTGCGCGTGCATCTGTTGCCGGACTGGGAAACCCTGCCCTACGACAACTTCTCGCCGCACCAGGACCTGATCTCGGAGCGACTGGCAACGCTCTATGCGGTCTCGCGCAATGAGTGCGAGGTACTGATCGCGGCGGCCTCGACCGCGATCACGCGCCTCGCGCCGACCGCCTTTCTCGCCGGCCATACCTTCTTCATGAAAAAGGGCGAGCGACTGAACCTCGACAAGCTCCGTACCCAGCTCACGATCGCCGGCTACCAGCATGTGACCCAGGTCGTCGCCGCCGGCGAATACAGCGTGCGCGGCGGCCTCATCGATCTGTTCCCGATGGGCACCGCCCTGCCCTACCGCATCGAACTGTTCGACGATGAAGTGGAGACCATCCGCAGCTTCGATGTCGATAGCCAGCGCAGCCTGTATCCGGTGCCGGAGATCCGGCTGCTGCCGGCGCGCGAGTTCCCGGCCGGGGACGCCGGACGCACCACCTTCCGCCAGCGCTTCCGCGAAGCTTTCGAGGGCGATGCCTCGCGCATCAGCCTCTACAAGGATGTCTCGAACGGCATACTCCCGGCCGGTATCGAGTACTACCTGCCACTGTTTTTTGAAACCACGGCGACCTTGTTCGACTACCTGCCGCAGGACGCAATCCTGCTGCTGCATGGCGATGTCGCCGGCGCGATCGCCGAGTTCTGGACCGACACGAGAGGTCGCTACAAGATGCTCGGCGGTGACCGCTCGCGCCCGGTGCTGTCGCCGACGGAACTGTTCCTGCGCGACGAGGAATTCTTTGTCGCCGCCAAAGCTCTACCGCAGTTGATTGCAAAAGTCGGCGGTGGTGACACGGCGACTTTGCCTGCGCTGGGCGTCGACCGTCGTGCCGACGATCCGTTGGTTGCGCTGCGGGGCTTTCTGGCCAGCCATGCCGGCCGCGTACTGCTACTGACCGAATCACCGGGACGCCGGCAGACCCTCAACGACTATCTCGTCGAATACAAGCTCTCGCCTGCCCAGTGCGAGAATTTCGCCACGTTTCTCGACAGCGACGAAGCCTTCATGCTCGGCGTCGGCCCGCTCTCCGGCGGCTTTCTGCTCGACGGCTTTGCGATCGTCACCGAGAACGAGTTGTACGCCGCCACGGCACGTCCGCGCGGACGCCGCTCCGATGCCCGCCGCGCCAACCTCGAAGGCTGGCTGCGCGACCTGTCGGAGCTGAAGGTGGGCGACCCGGTGGTGCATGAAAGCCACGGCATCGGCCGCTACCTGGGCCTGCTGCACATGGATTTTGGCGAGGGCGATACCGAGTTCCTCCATCTGGAATATGCCGACGGCGCCAAGCTCTACGTGCCCGTCGCGCAACTGCAGGTGATCTCGCGCTACAGCGGCGCCGATCCCGAATCGATCCAGTTGCACACGCTCGGCTCGGGCCAGTGGGAAAAGGCCAAGAGGAAAGCCGCGGAACAGGTGCACGACACCGCCGCCGAACTGCTGCACCTCTACGCCCAGCGCGCCCTGCGCGAAGGCCACAAGTTCGTTTTCAAGCAGCACGACCTGGAAGCTTTTGCCGACGGCTTCGGCTTCGAGGAAACGCCCGACCAGCAGACCGCCATCAACGCCGTGATCGAGGACATGAAATCCGGCAAGCCGATGGACCGGCTGGTCTGCGGCGACGTCGGCTTCGGCAAGACCGAGGTCGCGATGCGCGCCGCCTTCGTCGCCGTGGCCGACGGCAAGCAGGTCGCCATCCTGTGCCCGACGACCTTGCTGGCGGAGCAGCACTACCAGAACTTTGCCGACCGCTTTGCCAGTTGGCCGATCAAGGTGGCCGAAATCTCGCGCTTCAAGTCGGCCAGGGAACAGGACGAAGCCGTCGAACTGCTGGCCCAGGGCAAGATCGACATCCTGATCGGCACCCATCGTCTGCTGCAGAAGGACGTCAAGTTCGAGCGCCTCGGCCTCATCATCATCGACGAGGAGCACCGCTTCGGCGTGCGCCAGAAGGAGGCGCTGAAGGCGCTGCGGGCACAGGTCGATGTGCTGACCCTGACGGCGACGCCGATCCCGCGCACGCTGGGGCTGTCGCTCGAAGGCCTGCGCGATTTTTCGGTAATCGCGACGCCGCCGCAGAAGCGCCTGGCGATCAAGACCTTCGTCACCCGCTGGTCCAACGGCCAGGTGCGCGAAGCCTGCCTGCGCGAGTTCAAGCGCGGCGGCCAGGTCTATTTTCTGCACAACGAAGTCGACACCATCGAGAACATGAAGGAGCGGCTGCAAACCCTGCTGCCCGAGGCGCGCATGGTAATCGGCCACGGCCAGTTGCCGGAGCGCGAGCTGGAGCGCGTGATGCGCGAATTCACCCAGCAGAAGCACAACCTGCTGCTGTGCTCGACCATCATCGAAACCGGCATCGACAACCCGCACGCCAACACCATCGTCATCAACCGCGCCGACAAGTTCGGCCTGGCGCAGCTGCACCAGTTGCGCGGCCGCGTCGGCCGTTCGCACCACCAGGCCTACGCCTACCTGCTGACCCACGAGGACGCCAAGCCGACGGCGCAGGCGAAGCGCCGCCTCGAAGCGATCCAGGCCATGGAGGAACTCGGCTCGGGCTTCTTCCTTGCGATGCACGATCTCGAAATCCGCGGCGCCGGCGAGGTGCTCGGCGAATCGCAAAGCGGCGAGATCCACGAAATCGGCTTTGCGATGTACACCAACATGCTCAACGCCGCGGTGCGCGCGCTGAAGGCCGGCGAGAAAGTGCCCGACCTGACCCAGCCGCTGTCCATCACCTCGGAAATCAACCTGCGCGTGCCGGCGCTGCTGACCAACGACTATTGTCCCGACGTGCATGAGCGCCTGACGTTGTACAAGCGCCTCGCCAATTGCGACAGCGACGACGACCTGCGCGCGATGCAGGAAGAATTGATCGACCGCTACGGCGAAATGCCGGCGCAGACGCTGGCCCTGATGGAAACCCACCGCCTGCGCCTGG
>JAUSCI010000070.1 GCA_030651305.1 Sulfuritalea sp.
CTGGTGGTCGAGCAGGCCGACGGCAACCGCGTGCTGGCGATCACCAGCGCGCGCCGGCCGAGCATCATGTATCCCGACCGCGGCGGCAGCTACCAGTGCTTCGACCAGAGCGGCGTGATCGGCAAGATCGGCAAGTGGAGCGCGGCCGTGTCCTCCTTCGACCGCGTCCCCGAGCTGGTGCGCAAGGCACTGCGCAAGAGCTGGGAAGGGCGGCCCGGCGTGGTGCACGTCGATGTGCCGGAGAACATCATGAACGGCAAATTCAAAGCCGACGTTGCTTACTGGGCGCCGCACCAGTACCGCAACGCCGTACCGCCAGAGCCGACTTCTGACCAGGTCACACAGGCGGCGCAGCTGCTGATCGCGGCCGGCGCACCGATGATCCACGCCGGCAGCGGCATCATCCACTGCGGCGCCTATGACGCCTTGCGCCACGTCGCCGAACTGCTGCATGCGCCGGTCACGACCAGCTGGGCGGCGCGCGGCATGCTGAGCGAGAATTCGCCGCTGGCCATCACCATGCCGCACGTCAAGCTCAACCACCAGGTGCGCAACGATGCCGACGTGGTGCTGATCCTCGGCTCGCGCATCGGCGAAACCGACTGGTGGGGCAAGCCGCCCTACTGGCGCCATCCTTCGGAACAGAAGACCATCCAGGTCGACCTCGACGGCGACATGATCGGCCTCAACAAGCCGGCCGACCTTGGCATCGTCGCCGACGCAAAGCGCTTCCTCGAATTGCTCGGCGACGAACTGGAACGGCGCAAGGGCGAGATCAAGCTCGACGCCCGTCAGACCCGCGTCGCTGGCTATGCCAAGACCATGAAAGAAGAGCGTGCCGGCTGGGACAAGGCGCTGTCCGACATGGCGATACCGATGCATCCGGCGCACATCGGCGCGGTTTGCCGCGAACTGTTCCCCGAGGATTCGGTGCTGGTCGCTGACGGCGGCAACGCGACGATCTGGGCCATGTTCTATCACAAGGTCACCGTGCCCAACACGGTGATATCGACCTTCAAGTTCGGCATGCTCGGTGCCGGCATGTCGCAGTCGGTGGCCGCCGCCATCGCGCGGCCGGGCAAGCCGGTCTGCTGCATCATCGGCGATGGCGCCATGGGCTTCCATTCGCAGGAAGTCGAGACGGCCGTGCGCAACAAGGCGCAGGTGATCTACATCGTGCTCGCCGACCGCCAGTGGGGCATGGTCAAGATGAACCAGCAGTTCATGCTGCGGCCGTTCAAGACCATGATCTTCAAGCACCTCGATCCCGACGAGACGATCAAGGCCGACCTTGGCGAGATCGAATTCGACAAGCTCGGCCAGGCCATGGGCGCCCACGGCGAGCGCGTCTCCGATCCGGCACAACTCAAGCCGGCGCTGCAACGGGCACTGGCGACGGGCAAGTGCGCAGTGATCCATGTCGACGTCGATCCGGTCAAGCACATGTGGGCGCCGGGCCTGATCCACTTCAAGAAGATGCACGAGGAACCCAAGGGTTAAGTGCCGGGAGGCTGCCATGACCGAAATCGACCTCGTTCGGCTGAACTTCAATCCCGGTTCGCTATGGGCGCTCAACGCCATCATCGGCCTGGTGATGTTCGGCGTTGCGCTCGACCTCAAGGTGGCGGATTTCAAGGCCGTGCTGACCATGCCCAAGCCGGTGATCATCGGCTTGGTCGGGCAGTTCATCCTGCTGCCGGGATTCACTTTCCTGTTGGTCATGCTGATCCGGCCCGCGCCCAGCATTGCCCTGGGCATGATGCTGGTGGCGGCCTGTCCGGGGGGTAACATTTCCAACTTCCTCACGCATTACGCGAAAGGCAACACCGCGCTGTCGATCACCATGACCGCGATCTCGACCGCGGTGGCCATCGTCATGACGCCGCTCAACCTGTCGTTGTGGGGCGGGCTGAATCCGGAAACGGCGAAAATCCTCAAGGTGGTGGCGCTCGATCCGCTGGACATGCTGCTCGCGGTTTTCCTGCTGCTGGGCCTGCCGATGATCGTCGGCATGTGGGCTGGCCATCGCTTTCCGAATTTCGTCGAGCGCGCGCACAAGCCCGTCAAGATATTCTCCATTGCCGTGTTCGGCGTCTTCGTGCTCGGCGCGCTGGCCGCCAACTGGCGCTATTTCCTCGACTACGTCGGCTTCGTGGTGTTCGCCGTGTTTCTGCATAACGGCCTGGCGCTGCTGACCGGTTACTGGGCGGCCAGGCTCAGCGGTCTGCCCGAGCGCGACCGGCGCGCTGTATCCATTGAAGTCGGCATCCAGAACTCGGCGCTGGGCCTGATCTTGATTTTCAATTTCTTCGACGGCCTCGGCGGCATGGCCATCGTCACGGCATGGTGGGGCATCTGGCACATCATTTCGGGCCTGACGGTTTCCACCTATTGGAGTAAACGCGACCCGCAAGGCGCGACATGAGCGCAGTTTGCGTCCTCGTCACTGGCAGTTCCGGCTACCTCGGCAGCCATGTGGTGGCCGAGCTGGCGCGCCGCGCTGACATCGCCACCGTCGCGCTCGACGTGCGCGAACCGGCGCAGCGCCTGCCCGGCGTCGCCTATGAAGTCGCCGACATCCGCGCGCCCGAAGTCGATGCCATCGTCGCCCGCCACCGGCCGCAGGTCGTGGTGCATCTGGCTTCCATCGTCACGCCGGGCAAGAAAAGCAACCGCGAATTTGAATACAGCGTCGATGTCGACGGTACCCGCAAGCTGCTCGAAGCCTGCGTCCGCCACGAGGTGAAGCGCGTCATCGTTTCGTCCAGCGGCGCGGCCTACGGCTACCATCCCGACAACCCGGAATGGCTGACCGAGAGCGATCCGGTGCGCGGCAACCAGAGCTTCGCCTATTCCTGGCACAAGCGCCTGGTCGAGGAAATGCTGGCCGACTACCGCGAGCAACAGCCGCAACTGGAACAGATCATCTTCCGCATCGGCACCATTCTCGGCGCCTCGGTACATAACCAGATCACCGACCTGTTCGAGAAGCCACGCCTGATAGCGATCCGCGGTGCCGACAGCCCCTTCGTCTTCATCCACGACCAGGACGTGGTCGGCGCCATCGTGCAAGGCGTCGACTCGCCGGTGACCGGCATTTTCAACGTCGCCGGCGATGGCAAGCTGACCATCTTTGAGATCGCCGCGCGCCTCGGCAAGCGCTGCGTGGTGTTTCCTCCCGCACTGCTGCAGGCAGCGCTGTGGCTGCTGAAGACGCTCGGCCTGACCCAGTATGGCCCGGAGCAGATCGATTTCCTGCGCTACCGGCCCGTGCTGGACAACCTGCGGTTGAAAGAAGAGTTCGGCTACCTGCCCAAGCTGACCTCCGCTGAGGTGTTCGAACTGTGGCGCAATTCGCACCAACGGCAGGCCGTGTGACCCGCCGCGAACTTAAAGGCCGCGTGGTACTCATCACCGGCGCTGCCGGCGGGCTCGGCGCCGCGCTGTGCCAGCGCTATGCGGGCGCCGGCGCGCGGATCGCCGCGCTGGATCTCGACGCGGCAAAACTCGTCACCCTGGCAGTAACGCTGCGCGCCAAGGGCGCCGAAGTGCTGGCCGTGCCCGGCGATATCACCGATCCTGCCGCCTGCAAGTCGGCGGTGGCGATGACGATGGCACATTTCGGTGCGCTCGACGGCCTCATCAACAACGCCGGCATCAGTCAGCGCAGCCTGCTGCAGGACACCGATCCCGAAGTGAATCGCCGCGTCATGGAAGTCAATTTCTTCGGCGCCGCCAACCTCACCCAGGCCGCGCTGGCGCAGATCGTGGCGCAGCGCGGCTTCATCGTCGCCATCTCCAGCGTCGCCGGCTTTTCGCCGCTGACCGGCCGCACCGGCTATGCCGCCAGCAAGCACGCGCTGCACGGCTTCTTCGACAGCCTGCGCAGCGAAGTCGAAGGCGCCGGCGTCGGTGTCACCCTCGTTTGTCCTTCCTTCATCCGCACCGGCATCGGCGCGGCCGCGACCGATGGCAGCGGCGCGCCGGTCAGCAGCCCGCGCATCACCACCGGCGGCGAGTCCTCGCCTGAGGAAATCGCGGAGCGCGTCTTCGATGCGGTGGCGGCAGGGCGCAAGCTGCTGCTGCCCGATGCCACCGCGCGCAAGGCATGGTGGCTAAGCCGACTGGCGCCTGGGCTCTACGCCAGGATCATGAAGCGGCGGGTGGGCGGGGAGTTTTCCGGGTTGCTGTAAAGTTGCTTGCGTCTCGCAACTCAAGAGTCGGCGCTGGCGAGGCGGTGATTTAGACTACCTTGGCAATCGATTCGCAGCCTAAATCGCGATAGGCCATAGCGATACGATTGTGAAAGACGAGAGGCCAACATGAAATATCCGGGAAAGATTGGTGCAGGCATTGCAACGGGCATCGTTGTGGTGACCGTGTTCGCGCTGGCGCTGGTCGGCCCCTTCAACCTTCTTGGCAGCCGTCTGCCCGATGGCCTCTACGGCAAGTCCGCGTCGCACTGGCAGGCAGGGCAGCCAGCCGATTGCTGGCTTTGTCCCGACCGGCTGTTCGTTGTCATCTGCGATGCGGACAAGCAAGTTGATATTCGCAGCTTGCGGCAGTTGGCTGCCCTCCAGGCGGACTATCTGAGTGACATCGAGTGGTGGAACAGGGAGAGGGGTGACGACTACTATTCCTGTATCGGCAAGCGCAGTTTCCGGCTTGGGCGGAAGTCAGGCAGCTATGGCGGCCCCTATGTCGAGGGCGAACCCGGTTTTCGGGTGGATGTCTCGTTTCAGGTGGTCGAGGAAAGCGCTGCCCGACAGATCGTGGAGGTGCGCTATAAGGACAGCATGTCGGATATCGACAATTCGCTGTTCAGGTATGAAGTCAGGGACGGAACGATCCAGCCCCTGGAGAGCTGGGCAGTTACGCGAGGGCACCGCTCCATGGCGATCTTTGGCGTGATTGCCGTCCTTGCCTTGCTGCTTTTGTCGTGGGTTCTCTATTTCGGAATTGCCGCCCTCCTGCGTTTCCTCAAGTCCCGGGACTGGGTCTGAGCAATTGTTACGGACGCAGAAAAAGCGGCCACCCTCCCGAAGGTGGCCGTTTGAGATTTTGCTCCAGGCGGGATCGCGCTCTTAGCCTGCCGGGTGATCTTAAGGCTTGCCAGGCCAGGCAATTTTGACTTGGCGATGCTGCGTAACGCAGTCACGAAGGTAAAGATTGATAAGGCTCTGGTACGGAACCCCTGCCTCCACAGCCATGCCTTTGAAATAGGCGACCACATCTTCAGAAAGACGCATGGTGATAGGTTTCTTGAGTTTCGATGCGTAAGGGTTCCGACGCGATTTCATCCTGGAGAGATCATATTCGGACTTCATGGCTTTTCACCTCCGTAAAAAGTGCTTTCAGTCTTGGTAGCCTTGCGTGCAGAGATGATGCGGATGATGTCACCTGCTTCACGCTCACAGTGGCAGACAAGAAGCAGGCTCTCCCCCGTGCTCATGCCCAACAAAAGAAAATGTTCCTCGCTCGTCGAATGTTCTCCGTCAAAAAATTGGACGGCAAACTCATCATAGAAAACAGACTGCGCTTCCTCAAAGGAAACCCCGTGCTTCTTGAGGTTTGCCGTGGCTTTGGCAGAATCCCAATCGAACTTAATCATATGTACTGTGTATTGAATCACAGGCGGATGTCAAGAAAGCCTAGCCGGATTTGGCAATCGGCTTGATAGTTGCAGCATCGCCCTGCATCGGTAGCCCGCAAACAAACGGCCACCCGAAGGTGGCCGTTTGAGAGTTTGCCGGGGTGTTAGCCCCATTGATGCTTACTTGCTTCTTATTGGGGTCTGACCCCAATTATCTGGATTACTTGAAGCTGTAGATATAGCTGACTCCGAACACATTAACCGAGTAGTTCGGCGCCTGTTCGTTGGTCGGCAGACCGCGAGCGAGGTTGAAACCCATCTGGGTCGTGTTGTAGTAGTAGTCGTTTGTCTTCCTGTTCTGATAGGCATACGCCACGGCTACCTTCGACGCCTTGTCGATACTGTAGGTACCTGTCAGCTTGAAGGTGGTCAGTCGGCTGGTGATATCCGGCAACGCGCCGCACGAAAGCGCATTGGTAGCCGAACAGGTTGCAAGAACGTACTGCAACTGCGTGTTGTAGCCCGACTTGTCGAACGAGTAGGACAAATCACCCACCAGTTCGAGCTTGCCGCCCATCAAGCCGCTGTGCTTGGTGACAAGACCCAGCGCGTCGCTGCTCTCACTGAGCGAGTAGGTAAAGATGTTTACCGGCGCCACCAAAGCGGCATAAGTCGCCGCGGTATTTACGGCTCCCCCACCCGCAGCGCCAACCCTGTTGTTTCTCTTGTTGTCCTGAAAACTGGCATACGCAGAAACACTTGCCTGATTGGTATAGCTGTACGTCGCATCGAGATTGATGCCGGTCGTCTTGACGTCTTGAACGCCGAGGGTGGAATCGTACTTGTCCTTGGCGTAGCGGCCTTCAACACCTACGTCGAGTTTCTCGGTTGCCTGCCAGTTGATACCCGTCTTCAGCACATCCTGTTTGCGTCCGCTATACGGCACCGCGACGAAACCAGGGTAGTTTTGGGAATTGACGAAGTTTGGCGTTGCGGTGTCACGACCGATCAGGGGCGTGCGCGCATTGAAATCATACGAACCCTTGCGATCGGCAACGGAATACCCGGCATTGAAAGTGACACCGTTGCCAGCCTTCAGCTTGTATTTCGCGCCCAGCTTGTCTTCGGTGTTCGACGTGGCAATGAGACAACCTGCCGCGTTGGCGTAGTTATTGCACCAGCGATCGGTCTTGTCATGATTGTAGGCAACCTGAACCGATTGGCGGTTGTCTATCCGATAGGTGCCGGCCAGTTCAATCTCCGCCTTCTTGTTGCTGTAGGGTGCGTTGGGGGCGTAATCGTTTACCGTTATGCTGTTGATGGCCGCATATATATACGTATTCGACGACGTGCGGTTATCTCGCTCATTGAACTTATATGAGGCGCTCAACGCCAGATCCTTGCTTGCCTGATGCGACAGTTTCAGATCGGCATGCTTGGAAATCACGAGGCCGTTGAGTGACGACTGCGGGAGAGCTCCAATTTCAGGCATACCAGCGATAAAACTGTCGTTTTGTGTATTGCGACCGTAGGAATAACCGCCGGTGAGTTTCGTCGCGGATGAAAATGCATAGCCGCCAGACAAGTTCAACTGGTGGAAATTATTGCTCGGCGCAGTGCTCATCGCTCCCGTGTAGTAGCAGGTGGCGCTGGTGGTGCCCACACCGCAGGCGGCGGTCTGTAAATTCGCCGCCGCACCTTGGGAAACCGGGCTGTTCCAGCTCAGCCTGTCATAGCCATCCCGGAAGATCGAGGCAAAATAACTCGCATTTACATGACCCTTGTCCCCCGCCCAGTTGAGCGCAAGATTGAACGTGTCGGTCTTGTAGTTGGTGGGATTCATCAGAATCGCAAAGGACTCCGCCCGCCATGCCGTACCCGTCGTGGGCAACGGAACAGTCTGCGGCGAATTTGCCGCGGAGATGAGCTTTGCACCGGACTGAGCAAGGTGGTTGTAATCAAACTTCAGGCTCAACTGAGGATTGAAGGCAAAACCGGCATTCAACGAGGTATTTTTGCGCGTCGTGCCGACATCCTCTGTGTGGAAGAGACTCTGTTGCGTCGCACTGAGTACTCGCGTACCGACTGCTTGCGAGGTACCCAGAACGGGATCAAGCGGGTTGGCTCCATTGCCGGCATTGGTAGCGCTGCCGTTAATAATGCCAAAACTAGTCGGCAGGGTGAAATTGTTGCCGCCCATGCTGCCCTGCAGGGGCGTCTGATAGGTGTCGCTGATGTTATGGCGCAGTTCATCCTGGCCGATGCTCAGCTGCCACCGCCCCTGGTTTTCCACCGTTGCGCCGAGTTCGCGCGATGTCGTACCGAGATCGGTGCCGCTGATGCCCCAACGCGTCGTGCCGTTGCCGGTGCCGCCGTTGTAGGCATCGCCGCCGCGAACACTGAAGTTACCGATGAATTCAGTGCCTGATTTGTTCAGGCCGTTGTATTCACCGAACTTGGCGGACTTCTTCGACACATTTTCCACGCCGACTTCGATTGTGTTGGTGGGTTGCGTCAAGGCGGTGACTTTATCGTCGGCCGCCTGGGCCATCGCAGGCAGGACGCACATGCCCGCCAGGGCGCCTTGCACGGCAAGGCTCAGCACGCTAACTTTCATTCTCTTGCTAGTGGTTTTCATTTTCGTAATCTCCAATTTTCCAGTTTAGCGATGCAAGAGAGCGCCGGCGGGATGGTTCGAACCATGAACCATGGAGTGGCAATTCATGCAACCACGGTAGCCCGCGTTTTCCGTCGGAAGAACCGTCGAGTTGGGCGATGCCTGGCTGCCTCCAGTCAAAGTGCCATAGGGCGCTTTGCTGTTGTGCGCTCCATCATGGCACTCGGAACAAAGGAACGGAGTGCGCGACTTCAGCAGCGGCGAAATGTTGGAGCCGTGCGGGTTGTGGCAGTTCGAGCAATCTTCCGTCACCGGCTGATGTTCCCAGAGGAAGGGGCCGCGCTTTTCGGCATGGCAGGTGTAGCAGGTCTGGTTCACGGTCGGTTTCGCCAGCAGCGTAGCCGTGTTCGTCCCATGCGGGTTATGGCACTCGCTGCAGGTGATGCGGCCAAAGCGCAGCGGATGCACGGACGGCTTGTTGAAGTCCGCCCGTTCCTTCCTGTGACAGTTGTAGCACACCTCGGGCTGGGTAGCCTTGGCGAGCACCGGGTCGCGCTCCGCGTGAATCTTGTGGCAATTGCTGCACGCGACGTTGTTGCTCTCGTGCGTGCTGGCGTGCCAGCCGGTGCGGGTGCTGCCCTGATGGCAATTCAGACAGAACTTGTTTCGCTGTTCGGGCGGCAGGAAGGACGAATCCTTGAAGCTGTTTATCGCGTCCTTGCTGGTCGTTTCGGCGTGCTTGGCGCCCGGGCCATGGCAGGCCTCGCATTGCAGTCCGCCGGCGGCAAACGGCGTGCGCTTGTCGGCGCGCACGCCATGCTTGGTCTTGAAAATGGCAAGAATCGGAACTTTCCACTCCGCGTGGCACGCCAAGCAGGTATCG
>JAUSCI010000064.1 GCA_030651305.1 Sulfuritalea sp.
TCGAAAGCAGCCACAAACGCGAATTCGGCTATGCCGAGATGCGCGCGCGCGGGCATTCGAAGCTTTTCAACGGCATCCAGGACCGCGTCAACGCCGAAGGGCACGGCCTGCTCGAAGTCTGGATGAGCCACGGCGACAAGGTGACCCAGCTGCCACCGGGCTTCAAGATCATCGGCGGCAATGCATCCACGCCAATTGCCGCGATGGCCGACGAGGCGCGCGGGTTTTATGCTGTCCAGTTCCATCCGGAAGTCACCCATACCCTGAAAGGGCGTGAGATATATGCCCGCTTCGTGCGCGACATCTGCGGCTGCCGCGGCGACTGGAACATGCCCAACTATGTCGAGGAAGCGATAGCAAAGGTGCGCGCACAGGTCGGTGCCGAAGAGGTGATTCTCGGGCTTTCCGGCGGAGTCGATTCATCCGTGGTAGCGGCCCTCCTGCATCGCGCCATCGGCGATCAACTGACCTGCGTATTCGTCGATAACGGCCTGCTGCGACTCAACGAAGGGGCACAGGTTATGGACACCTTCGCCCGCAACCTCGGCGTCAAGGTGATCCATGTCGACGCGGTGAACCAGTTCATGGGACACCTGAAAGGCGTTGCCGATCCGGAGCAGAAGCGCAAGATCATCGGTCGCGAGTTCGTCGAGGTGTTCCAGGCCGAGGCGCAGAAGCTGCCCAAGGCGAAGTGGCTCGCGCAGGGCACGATCTATCCCGACGTGATCGAGTCGGCCGGCGGCAAGACCAAGAAGGCGCACGCCATCAAGAGCCACCACAACGTCGGCGGGCTGCCCGAGACGCTGAAGCTCAAGCTGCTCGAACCCCTGCGTGAACTGTTCAAGGACGAAGTACGGGAATTCGGTGTGGCGCTGGGCCTGCCGCACGAAATGGTCTATCGGCATCCGTTTCCCGGCCCCGGCCTCGGGGTGCGTATCCTCGGCGAGGTGAAACAGGAGTTTGCCGACCTGCTGCGCCGCGCCGACGCGATATTCATCGACGAGTTGCGCGCTGCCGACTGGTACGACAAGACCATTCAGGCGATCGCCGAGTTCCAGCCGTTAAAAATCGTCGGCGTCATGGGCGATGGCCGTACCTACGAATATGTGGTGGCCTTGCGCGCCGTGCAGACCTCCGACTTCATGACAGCCAAATGGGCGGAACTCCCCCATGAACTACTGGGCCGGGTCTCCAACCGCATAATCAATGAAGTACGCGGCGTCAACCGCGTGGTTTACGACATTTCAGGCAAGCCACCCGCAACCATCGAGTGGGAATGACCGGTCACCATCGGATCGGATGCAGAGCTAGGCAGCGGCTGCTGAAGCAGTCCCGGACGGGGCCTTGGCAGCCTGCCGAGCGGCGGCGTCGGCCTGCACGTCTTCTACCTTCTTGAGAAATTCGTTAACTGCCGGAAAGTTGTTCTGCAGCGCTACGTCAGAAGCCTTCCCGGACGGACCGACAAGCAACGATGACGCACCGCGCTTGATCAATCTCTGGACCATCTTGAACTCGCCGCGCTGAGCCGCATGCATCAACGGCGTCATGCCTTTGTCATCGATCGTGTCGAGATCAAAATCCATCGTCAGCACAGTCTTGACATACGGAAGATTGCCGCGCTCGATGGCGTTGAGCAGTACTTGGGTCGCTTCAGGATTTTGTGTGCGCTTTTTCGCCTCGAGCCCCGAAGGCAGCACTTTGGCGCGATAGTTGAAAATGGAGAGTACAACCATGGCAATCAGGGCTGCCAGCAAAGGCCCCTGGGTAATGCCCAGCGCGCTGGCCCATTTTTCCGGCAAATTGGCACCTATCGCCAACAGGGCATACAGCAGAAAGAAAAAAAACCGCAAATAGAGAAACAGGGCAAAGACCACCATCAGGCCCAATATGGCCATAAGCAGGCCCACGTCTATCCCCATGTTGCTGAGCACCTTCACGGGGAGATTGGCCACCAGCGCCATTGCTCCGACCAAGCCAAGCAAGGTCCATTCCCTGATTTGTTTTTGTCTGACGATGTCCATATCGATCTTTGGTTAGAAACCGCTGCTGCAGGAGCGTGGCAAGCAAGCCACGAGTCACGGACAATATGCGAGTAATGAGCGTTCGATGAACCCGCCACAATCTACCGCATTTTGAGCCGGGATGGAATTCCCTTTTTGAGAGAAAAATGGATTTTTATCGCATGATTTTGTGCAACTTTCCCCCTGGAAACGATAAAGTAGCGCTATTTGTGCATAGCGACAATCTGATGGCACGACAACAAGGAGAAGTAGTGATGAAACGGCAATGGGTATTCGCTTTCGGGGACGGTGATGGCAAGAACAAGATGTTGCTCGGCGGCAAGGGCGCAAACTTGTGCGAGATGACGCAGATTGGCCTGAATGTGCCACCTGGTTTCGTAATCACCACCGACGCGTGCCTCGCCTTCCTGGAAAAGGACCGGCTGCCAGACGGTGCAATGGAAGAGACACTGGCGCACATAAAGGCGCTGGAGAAAAAGACGGGCAAAACCTTTGGCGGTGCCGACAATCCCTTGCTCGTCTCGGTGCGTTCTGGTTCAGCCATGTCGATGCCTGGAATGATGGACACGATTCTCAACCTCGGCCTCAACCAGACCACGCTCAAGGGCCTGATCGCCCTGACCGGCAACCCGCGTTTCGGCTACGACGCGTGGCGTCGCTTCATCCAGCTATTCGGCAAGATCGCACTGGGCATTGCCGACGAGCACTTCGACAAGGCGATGGCGCTGATCAAGGACCGTTACAACGCCAGCACGGACGTTGATCTCCAGGCCGACCACCTGGCCGAACTGGCCACCGAGTTTCTTGCCATCGTCAGTCGGCATACCGGCAAGCCCTTCCCGGAAGATCCCTTCCAACAACTTGAGATTGCCATTGGCGCGGTATTCCGCTCATGGAACGGCAAGCGCGCCGTCGATTATCGCCGGCAGTTCAAGATCACCAAGGAAATGGCCAGCGGTACCGCCGTAAATATCGTCACCATGGTGTTTGGCAACATGGGTGCTGATTCCGGCACCGGCGTTGGCTTCACGCGCAACCCCGGCACAGGCGAGAACCTCATTTATGGCGAATACCTGGTGAATGCCCAGGGTGAAGATGTGGTGGCCGGCATTCGCACGCCCAAGCCGATCGCCGAGATGGAACAGGAAATGCCGGAAATCTACCGGCAGTTGCAGGAATTGCACGCGCGACTCGAATCGCACTACGCGGAAGTGCAGGATTTCGAATTCACCATCGAGAAGGGCCAACTCTACTGTCTGCAAACACGTAACGGCAAGATGAACGCGCGGGCGATGCTGCGCACCTCGGTCGAAATGCACAGGGAAGGCCTGATCACCCGCGAGAAGGCATTGATGCGGATTGACCCGATGCTGCTGGAACAAATGCTGGCGCCCCAACTCGCGGCTGATTTCAAGGGCAAACCGCTGGCTACCGGCCTGCCTGCTTCCCCCGGGGCGGCCTCGGGCAAGATCGTGTTCGATGCCGACACCGCAGAAGAGCGAGGCCGCGCCGGCGAACGGATCATTCTGGTGCGCGAGGAAACCAAGCCGGAGGACATCCACGGTTTTTTCCAGGCACAAGGTATTCTGACCAGTCGCGGCGGCAAGACCTCGCATGCCGCCGTTGTCGCCCGCGGCATGGGCAAACCCTGTGTTTCCGGCTGCGATGCAATAGTCATTTCGGATACGGCGCGCCGCGCCGTGATCGGCGAGACCACCTTGCATGAAGGTGACGTGATCACCATCGATGGCAGCACCGGTATGGTCTACGCCGGTGAAGTTCCCACAGTCGAAGCGGTGTTTTCGGAGGACATGGAGACCCTCCTGGGATGGGCTGACGGCGTGGCAAGGCTCAAAGTGATGGCCAATGCCGATACGCCGGACGACGCGGCGAAGGGGCGGGTCTATGGTGCCATGGGCATTGGCTTGTGCCGCACCGAACGCATGTTCAACAGTTCCGATCGCTTGCCCATCGTGCAGGAAATGATCCTTGCCGAAACCGTTGAGGAGCGCCAGGCGGCGCTGGATCGCCTGCTGCCGATCCAGCGTGCCGACTTCAAGGGAATCTTCAAGGCCATGAAGGGCCTGCCGGTGACGGTGCGACTGCTTGACCCGCCCATGCACGAATTCCTGCCGACGGCGGCGCAACTGGAACTGGAGATCGCCCATTTGCACCATATGCGCGATTCG
Source organism: Sulfuritalea sp. (assembly GCA_030651305.1). Taxonomy (GTDB): domain Bacteria; phylum Pseudomonadota; class Gammaproteobacteria; order Burkholderiales; family Rhodocyclaceae; genus Sulfuritalea. Next base: position 4,211 of record JAUSCI010000064.1, read on the forward strand.
ATCAAGGCCATGGAAGAACTGCCGGAAACGCTGAAACTTCTCAGCCCGCGTCTGTACCAGCAATATTCCGATGGCCTCTCCAAGCTGTCACAGGGCATGAAAGACTTCAAGGACGGCCATCTTGAGGATGACGCGATCCACAAGAAAGAAAAAATACTCAAGAAGGTCCGCGCACTGTCGGAAGTCAATCCCATGCTTGGACACCGCGGCGTGCGTCTGGGCATCACTTACCCCGAAATCTACAAGATGCAGATTCAGGCGATTCTGGAAGCGGCTGCCTTGTGCGCCAAGGAGGGGACCGAGGTCCATCCGGAAATCATGGTGCCGCAGGTGGCGACCGTGGAAGAATTGTGCCGCGTGCATAGCTATGTGAAGAGTCTGCACAAGGTGGTGGAATTGACCCACGGCATCAAGGTTGGCATCAAGTTTGGCAGCATGCTGGAAGTGGTGCGGGCCTGCCTGCGCGCCGGGCGCATGGCGGAAGATGCAGAATTCTTCTCCTTCGGCACCAACGACCTGACGCAGGCCACGTTCTCCTTCAGCCGCGAAGATGCCGAGAACAAGTTCCTGCCTGCCTATATCGACACCGGAATTCTTCAGGACAATCCGTTTGAGGTGCTCGACCAGAAGGGTGTAGGTGAATTGATGAAACTGGCGGTAACCGAAGGACGCAAGACGCGACCGGACTTGAAGGTCGGCATCTGCGGCGAGCATGGCGGCCATCCGGCGTCTATCCATTTTTGCCACAGCATCGGACTCACCTATGTCTCCTGTTCGGGACCGCGCGTACCCATCGCGCGCCTGGCTGCGGCACAGGCTCAGTTGCTGGAGGCGGGTGGCACGGTCACCAAGAACGCATAGGGCAATCGGCACGACGGGCACCGCGCAAGGCAGTGGCAATGCCATAATCAGCCCCATGAACGATAGTGGATTCATGGGGCTGGCGCTGGATCTGGCGCGCGAGGCAGGTGCCGCCGGCGAGGTACCGGTGGGTGCGCTGATCGTGCTTGACGGGGAAGTGGTGGGTCGCGGCTTCAACCAGCCAATCGGCCGGCACGATCCCACCGCGCATGCCGAGGTAATGGCGCTGCGCGACGCCGCTGCCCGGATGGGGAACTACCGGTTGCCGGGGTGCACTCTGTACGTGACACTGGAACCCTGCGTCATGTGCGCCGGAGCGATCATGCATGCCCGCATCGATCGCGTCGTATTCGGCGCGCGCGATCCAAAGACGGGCGCGGCGGGCAGTGTGATCAATCTGTTTGCCGAATCCAGCCTCAATCACCATACATCCGTGGTCGGAGGCGTCTTGGCGGACCCCTGTGGCAGTCTGCTGTCGAGTTTTTTTGCCGCGCGTCGCCAACGCACCCTGCTAGCCTGATTACATATGTCCATGCAGATTCGAATCAGCCTGCCGCAACAAACCCTGGAACTGCATGACGGACGCGGCAAACTGCTGCGCCGTTACCCGGTATCCACCGCAAAGAACGGCGCCGGTGAGCAGAGCGGCAGTTTCTGCACGCCGCGCGGCAGGCATATCGTGCGGGCGAAAGTCGGTGCTGGCGAGACGGCGAATAAGGTATTCGTCCGGCGTCGACCGAGCGGCGAAGTGTGGACGCCGCAACTCGCGGAACAGTTTCCCGATCGCGACTGGATTCTGACGCGTATCCTGTGGTTGTCCGGCAAGGAACCGGGGCACAACCGGCTCGGCGAAGTGGATACCATGCGACGCTACATATATTTGCATGGCTCTCCCGACACAGCTGAGATGGGCACGCCCGGTTCGATCGGCTGCATACGCATGCGCAACGGCGACATCATCGAACTCTTCGACATGGTCCCGTTATATACGCCGGTGGATATTGTCGAATTCGGCGTCGCCGCCGGGTCATGGGAAGACCTCGGGGAGTCGGCAAGACTTGTACGCGAGGCGGTGTTTGTCGATGAACAGAAGGTTCCGCGCAGCATCGAGATGGACCAGCGCGACCGGGTTAGTCGTCATGTGATCGCCCGCGACGGAAACGGTCGCGCCATCGGCACCGGACGTCTGTTGCCTGATGGTCAGCTTGGCCGCCTGGCGGTGCTGGCTGACTGGCGCGGCAAGGGTGTCGGTCGTGCGCTGCTGGAGCGGCTGCTGGAAGAAGCAGAGCGGCAGGACCAGCGGCGTCTGGCGTTGCACGCGCAGACGCAGGCGAGCGGTTTCTACCGGCGCTTCGGCTTTGTCGATGAAGGGCCGGAATTCATGGAAGCCGGCATTCCACACCGAACCATGGTGAAGCGATAGCGCCGGCGCATACCGCGCTGCGCGCCCGGCAGCCAGGTCTGTTCGTCGAAACTGACCGAGTCGTCCCGCCCCATGCACAACACCGTTGAACTTCGCGTGCCGTAGTCGGGCGACTTGACGAAGGCCGAAGACAACAGACGCTCCCAGTCCAGAGGAACTCCGGTTTGCGGCAGATGCTCGTCGGGATGTATCCCATCATCCTGGAGCAATTCGAACAGCGCGTGATCATAGGGCAGGCGCTCAAGAGCCGACGCCAGCGCCGTCTTGCCGGCACCAACTTTTGGCCATGGTGTGTCGAGCAGATGATTGGAAACGCCATACACGCCGGGCGCCAACGGGCGGGATTTGCCGCCCATATTCGATGACCACCACAGCGATTCGCCATCGCTCACCAGCAGGTTGTAGCCGTTGCACCTGCTGCCACGAGCGGCGATGCGTTCGAGATAGGCTTGCGGCGCTTCATCTCCGAGCAGAAAATCAGTCACCAGCGCGCCGCGCGACGGTGCACCGCTACGGTTCTGCGCCGGATCGCGGTAGTTGGTTAGTGCGGCGAAACGCCCGGCGCGCGTGACGCCCATCCAGGTACCGCCGGCTTCAAGATCGCGCCCGGCCAGCACTTGTGGCGCGTCGTTCCAGAATACGGCTGGCGCCGTCGGTCGGGCAAAGAACTCGTCGCGATTGGCGGCCACCACCAGTGGGTACTCGGGATGCACCCGCCAGGCGACGAGGATGAGGCACATTTTTCGTTCAGGCAATCTCGTAGGGCAGGGGCAGAAACTCCAGCCGTTCGCCGTCGACAGCGCCGACATGCACTTCACCGCCTTCCATGGCGCCGATTTGCACGCAGACCAGACATTCAAAGCCGCCAGCCGGTGAGGGCGCAACGCTGACTACCGCGCCACAATGCTGATCGCCGGTTTCCGGGGCATAGACCTGGGTGCCGGGGGCGACGGCGGCAGCGAGCGCGGCACGATAGGTACGCCGCTTGATCTTGCCCAGATACTGCGTACGGGCGACGATTTCCTGTCCCGGATAGCATCCCTTGCTGAAACTCACGCCGGCCACGGCCGGCAGTTCCATGTTCAGCATTTGTGGCACGAAAGCCTCCTGAGTAGGCTCGACCACGCGTGGTTGTCCAGCCCTGATTTCCAGCCATTGCCAAGCCGCCAGACCCACCGGCCGTGCCGAGTGAGCCAACTGCTGCCAGTGGGAACCTGCCGTGGCTGCATCGAGCGCCAGCAGCCAGCGTGTGTCATCGAGCCTGATGACCTGACCGCCTTCGATGGCGACGCCGCCGAATCGCACCAGCGCTGCTGCGGCCCCGCCAAGAGTCGGCGCTGGCGATACGGCGGCTGGAACCGAATAACCAATCAGTGCCCGCTCGGCTGTAGCATCAGTCAGCTTCACCTTCGACCGCAACACGTACATCGAGAGCTTTTTCAGAATCGCCGGCAAGATAGCGCGCGGTAACATCAGCAAAAGATCATCGCCGTCGCGCCAGATCAGAAACACCGCCAGCAAGCGTCCCTTGGCCGTGCAGAGCCCTGCAAAACGCGCTCCACCGGGCGTGATGCCCTTGATATCGTTGGTCAGGAGATTGTGCAAGAAATCTGGGGCATCGGCACCGCTGGCTCGGATCAGACCCAGATCACTCAGCGGTGCCACGACCGCTTCATCGCGCGCCGCGACAAGTTCATCAATGTGAGAGCCAAAGCTGCTGCCATCCGCTGCCAATCCATGGGTGGCAAGCAAGGCGTTCAATTCTTGAGTCATCAGGTAAATCCGGGTTGGGGTTTGAGAATGCTATGATTGTGCCACCGGTGCAGATTGCGCCCGTTACGTCCATATTCAAGCCTTCATGCGCACTTTCAAATTGATCCTGCTGGCACTGATTCTCGCATTTCTCGCAGCGATTGCGGGCGTCAGCTGGTTCACGGTACGCCACCTGCCCATGCGCACTGATCCGACGGTGTTCTCGATACCGGCTGGCGCCAGCCTGCGCACTGCGGCACAGGTGATCGAGGCGGCCGGCATTGATCTGCCGGCCTGGCAACTTGAACTGCTGGGACGCGCTCTGGGGCGCTCGTCGAAGATCAAGGCCGGCAGCTATGAGGTGGAAGAGGGTTTGACAGCACTGGCGCTGCTCGACACGCTGACGCGCGGTGATGTAACGCAGGGCGAACTCGTGCTGGTCGAGGGAAAGACTTTTCGTCAATTTCGCGCCGCCATGAATGAGCACCCCGATCTCGCCCATGACTCGTTGAAACTGAGCGATACGCAAATACTTACCGGCCTCGGCGCAAAGGAAGGCCATCCGGAAGGTCTGTTCTTTCCCGATACCTACTTGTTCAACAAGGGCGGCAGCGATTTTGATGTAATGCGCCGCGCCTATAAGGCGATGCAGCAGCGGTTGGCTGCTGTATGGGAAAACCGGGAAACCACCCTGCCGGTAAGAACGCCCTACGAATTGCTGACCTTGGCGTCGATCGTGGAGAAGGAAACCGGGATTCCCGATGATCGGCCGCAGGTTGCAGCCGTGTTCGTGAATCGACTGCGGCGCGGAATGGCCCTGCAAACCGACCCGACAGTGATTTATGGCCTTGGCGATCGCTTTGACGGCAATCTGCGCAAGACCGACTTGCAGGCCGACACACCGTGGAATACCTACACGCGATCGGGATTGCCGCCGACACCGATTGCCATGCCGGGGCTGGCCTCGTTGCAGGCAGCCGCAAAACCGCCACCGAGCGACATGCTGTATTTCGTTGCTCGTGGGGACGGATCAAGCGAGTTTTCCACATCGCTGGACGAACACAACATCGCCGTCGCCAAATATCAGAAGCGTTGATATGGCTCGTGGCCGCTTCATCAGCTTTGAAGGCATCGACGGTGCCGGGAAAAGCACCCAGCACGCTTGGCTGGCGGATTACTTGCGCGGCCAAGGACATACCGTTGTTGCAACCCGCGAACCGGGCGGGACACCTCTCGGTGAAAAACTTCGTGCTCTGCTGCTGGCCGAACCCATGCATCTGGAAACCGAAGCGCTCCTCATGTTTGCCGCCCGGCGCGAACATGTCGCACAAGTAATCGAACCAGCGTTGGCGCGTGGCGAGTGGGTAGTGTGCGATCGGTTCGCCGACGCCTCGTTTGCCTATCAGGGAGGAGGGCGCGGTCTCAACTGGAAGAAACTCGAAGCACTGGCCGATTGGGTGCTGGGCGGTCTGCAACCGGATCTGACCCTGATTTTCGATGCGCCTGTCGCCATTGCCCAACAGCGCCTCCATGCCGCAACGTTCAATCCTGATCGCTTCGAACAGGAGCAGTCTGCATTTTTCGAGCGAGTTCGGGCAGCCTATCTTCGAATAGCAGCAGAAAATTCCAGTCGGGTGCGTCTCATCGACGCCACACAAACGCCAGCCACAATTAATAAAGAACTTGAGAATATAATTGCAATACTTTGATTTACAACAGTTGCGATGGAGCTCTGTTATAAGGGAGCAACTGCTCGGGCAAGGGCTGGAGAAACTCCCTCACGCCATTCTGCTGGTCGGACCGACCGGCGTCGGCAAGACCGCATTCTCCGAACAACTTGCCGCACTCCTGCTTTGCGAGTCGATCACGCCTGAACTGACAGCTTGCGGCCGATGCCAGGCTTGTCATTGGCTGGAGGCTGGCAATCATCCCGACTTCAGGCGCGTTGCTCCGGACGGGGATGACGAAGCAGAAGAAGCTGCCACCGAAAAGAGCAGGAAACGCGGATCAAGCATCATCCGCATCGATCAGGTCCGCGAACTCGAAGCCTTCGTTTTCGTCGGTAGCCATCGCAACGGCAACCGGGTTGTCCTTGTCACCGAGGCTGAGTCGATGAACGCGCCGGCAGCGAATGCACTTCTTAAAATACTTGAAGAACCACCATCAAGTGTTTATTTTATATTAGTTTCGTCAAGAACAAAGTCGCTATTGCCAACCATACGTAGCCGCTGCCGGGTGATTCCTTTTGGAACTCCGGACGCGGCAGCAGCGGCTGCGTGGCTGGCCGACGCCGGACTTGACAGGCAGGCTGCGCGCTATCTCAAACTGGCCGGCGGGGCTCCCGTGCGTGTCGCACAGTGGAAAGACCAGGAACAGCTGGCGCCGATCGACGCACTGGTCGATTCGCTGATAGCACCTCCTGCCGATCCGATCGTGCTTGCCGCACGCTGGGATGGTTTGCTCAAAGGCGACGGGGCGTTTCGAATGGAAGGCCTGGTCGAAGGCGTGCAACGCTGGCTGTTCGATCTGGCGCAGGAGAACATCGCCGGTGAGATTCGCTACCATGGGGGCTGGCAGCGGCCGAACGGGGTGAAAAGCCTCAACCCGGTCGCCTTGCTCGGCGCCTGGCGCGAGATCAATCAGTTCCGCCGTAGCGCCAACCATCCATTGAATCAATTGCTTTTTCTCGAAAACCTGGCCGCTCACTATTTGCGTGCCCTGCGACCAACCGCCTGATGAGCGCCCTGCTGGTTGATTCGCACTGCCATCTAGATTTCCCCGAGTTTCAGGGCCGGGAAGACGAGTTGCTGGACGCCATGAAAGCCAATGATGTCGGCTGGGCGTTGATTGCAGGAGTTACTCTGGAACGGCTTCCGGGGGTAATGGCGCTCACGGAGCGCTTTTCCAATATTTATGCGGCCGTGGGTGTTCATCCTGACACGCAGGAAGGGGAGGAACCCGACCAGAATCGCCTGATTCAACTCTCAGATCACCCAAGAATCGTCGCTATTGGCGAAACCGGGCTGGATTACTTCCGACTGGAAGGTGATCTGGAATGGCAACGCGAGCGCTTTCGCACACATATTCGCGCTGCACGCCGTACCGGCAAACCCTTGATCATCCACACACGGGAGGCTGCTGCCGATACGCTGAGAATCCTGGAGGAGGAGGATGCGGGCGAAGTAGGTGGGGTGTTCCATTGTTTCACCGAGACCCTTGCGGTTGCCCAATCCGCACTGCGATTAGGCTTCCATATTTCGTTTTCGGGTATTGTGACTTTCAAGAATGCACTGCAAATCAAGGAGGTGGCCAGCATTGTCCCGCTTGAACGGATACTCGTCGAGACCGATGCCCCCTATTTGGCCCCCGTTCCGTACCGGGGAAAACTGAATCATCCCGCCTTGGTGCGCCACGTTGCCGAGGAAGTCGCGAAATTGAGAGGTATCACTGCAGAGGATCTGGCGAGAGCTACGACTGACAACTTCTTTCGTCTTTTCGGGATCGCGAAACGTGCGTAAGCTACTGATCGGAATTGTGTTGTCGTTCGTCACGAGCTTTGCGCAGGCGGGTGCCTACGACGATATCATCGCCGCGGCAAACAGCGGAGACACACCCACAGTGCTTGATCTGCTGACGCGCGGAATGGACGTCAATACGGCCGACCGCAGCGGTTCCACGTTGTTGATGATTGCCGCCAGGAACAATCACCTGCAGTTGCTGAAGACGCTGTTGGCCAATCGCGCCAACGTCAATCGGCGCAACCAGGTAGGGGATACGGCTTTGCAACTTGCGGCAATGAAGGCCCAACTTGAGGCGGTACGGGTTCTGGTCGATAAAGGCGCGGATCTCAATCCGTCCGGCTGGACGCCTTTGCACTACGCGGTATTTGGCGGCAGCAAAGAGGTGACGGCTTTGTTGGTCGCCAAAGGCGCGAAGCTCGATGCCCGCGCACCAAATGGCCAAACATCGTTGATGCTGGCGGTCAAATTGGGCAATCCGGATATGGTTCGACTGTTGATCGACTCCGATGCCGACATGGATCTGGTGGATTACGAAGGCATTTCTGCGATCGCCTTGGCGCGAAAACTCGGACGCGAGGAAATTGTGGCATATTTGCGCAAAGAGGGAGCGGTCGAGTGATTTCGGCTACAAACCGACAAAACTACCAGGCTAATACTTCGCATAATTGGCATTATGTCTACTACTAAGGCGTGACAAGTGATGCACGGCGCCCGGTCCCAATCAAACATTGCCCTGACGATTGCCGTGTTATTTCTCGGCGCCTGCGCCAATCCCGAGAAGCCACCTAACGCCTCCAGTACTGCGCCGACGGAGGCAAAGACGCTGATTGCGCCGGTACCCACAGCGCCAAGACATACCGAGAAGGCAAAGAAACCGGCGCCAATTGCCACGCGACCGCTCAACGTAAGCGCCGAGTGCAACTTCCGCGACGAAACCGGCTACAACGGGACCTTGAGGCTGATGGTCGACGCAGCCAAGGTCCGTGCGTTCGAGGCAAGAGTCAATATTCCGCGGCAAGGCACATGCAGCTTCGACCTCAAGACTTTTATTCAGACGCGTGAGTTGCCGAATGTCGAACTTAGCCACCGTCGCGACCCTTGCATCGTCCGCGTCTGGGAACAGGGAACGCGAGTCACAGTGGCCTTTCAGCAGTGCCAGAAAATGTGCTCGGGAAACGCCTCGGACTACCTCTGGCCGATCCTGACAGATACCCGCGATGGTTCGTGTTCCTGACTCTCTCCGGTCCTTCGAAAGTGTCACTCCGGCTCAGTGATGGTGTCCGTGCTCACCATGGGGATGGCCATGAGTGATTTCTTCTGCCGTTGCCGCTCGCACTCCGGTTACGGTACAGGAGAACAGGAGCGCGACGCCAGCCAAGGGATGATTGCCGTCAACCACCACCTTGTCGTCCGCGATATCGGTGATGGTGAATAGGGCATCGTCATCTTCGCCGTCCTCGCTGCCGCGCTCGAACTGCATGCCGACTTCGATGTTCTCGGGAAACAGTTGGCGCGGCTCGATGGCGACGAGTTCGGCGTCATACTCGCCAAACGCATCTTCGGGTTCCAGTTTTACTTCAAGGGCATCACCCTCGGCCTTGCCTTGAAGTTCTTCTTCAATTCGATCGAAAATACCACCGTAACCGCCATGCAGATAGACCAGCGGTGCCGCGCCTTGATCGATGGCGGCGCCGTCGCCGTCCGTGACGCTGTACTTGAGGGTGACGACAGTGTTTCTAGCGATGAGCATGTTGCTTTCCTTTACCGTTAAGGCCC